>NZ_AP019649.1:740970-1481941 GCF_009938165.1 Vibrio taketomensis | reverse complement strand
CTGAACCGATGACATTTTCAATCGAGTGCAGTTTTACATCAGTATCAAAGTAGGGCCGGAAAGCTTTGGCTAGAGGATGATTTGCGTGAGCCTCAAGTGCTGCGGCCAGTGCCAACGCTTCGTTTTCCGCCATATCACCCAGCACATTCACGTGGCTAATTTCAATTTCGCCACGAGTAAGCGTCCCTGTCTTATCTACGATCAAGTGGTTAACTTTACACAAGGTTTCAAACACATGACTTTTGCGCAATAGAATGCCAAAATTTCCCATACGAGATGTTGCACAGGTTAATGCTGTCGGGGTGGCAAGGGATAGTGCGCAAGGACAAGTCGCGACTAACACTGCCAACATAATCCAAAACGCATCATCTGGTTGATGCTGTTGCCAATAAAACCATGTGCCGGCTGCGATAATAAGGATAGCTGCAACAAAATAGCGAGCGACGATATCCGCGATTTCCGCAATCTTAGGCTTAGATAATTGTGCTTCATCCTGTAATCTAACGATGTGAGAAATCATTGATTCTGCTTTACTAGCTTGTACCTCAAGCACAAATGCTTCTTCACCGTTAAGAGTTCCAGCAAACACCGGCTCGCCAACTGTTTTAACTACCGGTACAGATTCACCTGTGAGCATAGACTCATCAATATGCACTCTACCTTGGGCGATTTTTCCGTCAGCGGGAACATGCTCTCCGGGTAACACTCGAACTTTATCGCCGATGACTAATGATTTAACCGGTACCTGATCACCTTCAAGCGTTGTCGCCATCGCCGGAATTAATTTAAGTAGGTTACCGCTCGCGGCGGCGGCTTTGCGGCGAGCACGCATTTCTAAGAATCGTCCGACGAGTAAGAAAAATGCGAACATCGAGATTGATTCAAAAAACACTTCACCTTGTTCTGTTATCGTTGCGATAACGCTGGCGACATAAGCAAAAATCATAGCGACTGAAACAGGGACGTCCATCCCCAACGTTCTTCCTCGCAGACTTCGCCACGCATTAATATAGAAAGGCAGAGCAGAGTACAACATGACTGGTGTAGCAAAAATCAAGCTGACCCATCGGAAGTAGTTACGAAACTCGGTATCAAGGTCACCAAATACTTCAAGGTAAAGCGCGACAGCCAGCATCATAACTTGCATAGTCGCAAGACCAGCTATACCTAATCGATAGAGATATTGCTTCATTGCTCGATGGTAAGCCTCTTCTTGCGTGTCAGCTTCAAATGGTGCGGCTTTATACCCTAAGCGGTGAACTGTTGTGAGTAATTCGCTGAGTCTCGTTTTGGTGTTATCCCATGCAAGCAGAGCTCGATTTGTCGTGGTATTGACACGGATCGTAACCACTCCGTCACAGTGCAGTAGTTGTTTTTCAATTAACCACGCACAAGCTGCACATGAGATTCCGTCGAGTGACAATGTCACTTCAGAAAGATTTTCGTTACTACGTACAAACTCTCTTTGTACTTCTTGGTTATCGTAATGCAGCAGTGCCTGTAACTGTTCTGGCACCAAGTCGGATTTTTCTGCTGTTGCGGTACGATATTGGTAATAAGAAACTAATCCGCTATCGACAATTGTTTGCGCGACGGTTTCACAGCCCGGGCAACACATGTCGCGAATCTGCCCTAAGATTTCTACTTTGTAGTCCGTGTTGACTGGTACATCTTCACCGCAGTGATAACACGATTTACTCATAGGTTATTCCATTAACGTTGTGACTGACTTAGATGGGAAGGTAACTCTACCTTGAATCAACCAAGATTTATCGTGGGGACTCAACTCGATAAACCATGGCCCTTGAAGAGGATTTTCAAGCACTATGCGATATTTCCCTGATGTATCAGAGGTAATCAGGCGACTAAAATCGCGATCGCTCAGTGTACGGTGGGCAAACATTGCCGAAATTGCAGGGAAGTTATCAAGTTGTCCCTTATCGAACTGAATAATGATTTGATTATCTACTGTTTGGATGTTGGCTTTAAGGCCTAGATCTTTAGCCACAGTCAGTTTTGAGATATCGATGTTGATACCTTTACCTTTTTTATAGTAATCCTCAGTGACTAAAGACGGTGAATTTTTAATAGCAATCGACAAGGTTACAAATGCTGCAACCACAACAGTTAGAGGAAGGGCAATCAAAAACCACGGCCAAAACTGCTTATACCAAGGCTTTACCATAAAAAAGTTCTCAAATAATAGTGAAACTTAAATGACTTTAACGAAATGACAGCCCCTAAAGAAAGGGGCTGTCACTGATCTAAGAAGTTCTTTGCTATGATACGCAGAACTCCACTGGGTTGGTGTTAATTATCTGAATTACTGAGGCTCCAGACATAGGCAGAAACAAGCTGAACTTTGTCTTCACCTAAAATATCTTTCCAAGCTGGCATGACACCGTTACGACCGTAATTAACGGTCTGAGTAACTGCAGCTCGCGAACCACCGTAAATCCAGTATTGGTCAGTTAAATCAGGTGCACCTAATGTTGGGTTACCTTTGCCGTCTGTACCATGACACGCAGCGCAGACAACAAAACGTGCTTTACCCGCTTCAGCTTCTTTCGCGTTAACTGAGCGACCAGATAAGCTGAGGGTATAACTCACCACTTCACGGACACCGTCATCACCGAGTGCATCTTTCCATGCCGCCATCATACCGACACGGCCATTCATCACGGTATTAACAATCGCTGCTGGTTCACCACCATACAACCAAGCGTTATCCGTTAGGTTAGGAAAACCTGTTTGACCACGGGCATCAGAACCATGACATTGCGAACAGTTTTGCAAGAACAAACGTTGACCAACCTTAAGTGCTTCAGGATCTTGAGCGATATCCGGAATCGGTTTTAATTGGTCGGTTCCGTCTACATAAGCCATACGACGGAATGCTTCACCAAAATAGGCGTCAGCATCGTCGAGTTCTTTTGCGTACTGGTCTAGCTGTTTGTTTTCTTGCGCATCGCTGATCGCAACTCGCGACTCATCTAACGAACGTACCGTTTGGTTTGAGCTTTGCCAACCAAGAAATCCCTTGAAATTGCCAAGTCCAGGGTACAACGCTAAATAAATAGCAGCGAAAATAAATGTCCCGACGAACAAGTAACTCCACCACTTAGGTAGTGGGTTATTGAGCTCACGAATACCATCGTATTCGTGTCCCATATCTGCGCCTTCTTCGACACCCATTTTATCTTTAAGGCACCAATAAAGTAGGGCAGCACAGCCAAGCAGAGTGCCGACCGTGATAATAATTATCCATAGACTCCAAAATGTCGTCATTACTTGGTCACTCCTTGATCTTTACTCGGCGCCTGCTTTTCATCCGCGAAAATTAGGTTAGCGGCTTCATCAAAGCGAGCTTTACGGCTTTTACCATATGCCCACCAAACCACACCTAAAAAGCTGACAAAAAGCACGATGGTCCAAATACTGTGAATAGTACCGATATCCATACTAGCCTCCTTACTTCATTGCATGACCGAGAGATTGAAGATAAGCGATGATGGCATCCATCTCAGTTTTACCTTCTACATCTGAAGCGGCACTTGCAATCTGTTCATCGGTGTAGGGTACGCCAAACTGATTGCGGAAAATCTCAAGTTTTTTCTGAGTGAGTTTGCCATCAAGGAAATTCTCTTCAAGCCATGGGAAACCAGGCATGTTTGACTCAGGAACCAACTCGCGTGGGTCGATCAGGTGAACACGATGCCATTCATCAGAGTAACGTCCGCCAACACGAGCCAAATCTGGACCAGTACGTTTAGAACCCCATAAAAATGGGTGTTCCCAGACGCTTTCACCGGCGACAGAATAGTGGCCGTAACGCTCAGTCTCAGAGCGGAATGGGCGAATCATTTGGCTATGACAGGTGTTACAACCTTCTCGAATGTAAACATCACGGCCTTCCATTTCCAAAGCAGAATACGCACGTAGATTTTCTACTGGCTCTGTGGTTTGCTTTTGAAAAATCAGTGGGGTGATTTCTACCAAAGCGCCCAAACTGATTGCAAAAACGATCAGAATCGCGAGTAGACCAACATTGCGTTCGACAATTTCGTGGCGATTATTAGAATTTGAGCTCATTCTTCAATCTCCTTATGCCGGTTGCTCAATAGCTCGAAGGCTATGAGATGGTGCAGTGATAGTTTTGTATGCGTTATATGCCATTAAGAACATACCTGATAGGAAGATAAATCCACCTATGAAACGCACCGTGTAGAATGGGTAAGAGGCTTGAACCGATTCAACGAAGCTGTAGGTTAGGGTGCCGTCAGAGTTAACTGCACGCCACATCAGACCTTGCATTACACCAGAGATCCACATAGCTACGATATACAGAACTGTACCGATCGTCGCTAACCAGAAGTGAGCATTAATCAGACTAACTGAATACATACGTTCTTGGTTAAATAGTCGTGGAATTAGGTGATATACCGAACCAATCGATACCATTGCAACCCAACCTAGAGCACCTGAGTGAACATGACCAATTGTCCAGTCGGTATAGTGGGATAGAGCGTTAACCGTCTTAATAGACATCATCGGACCTTCGAAGGTCGACATTCCATAGAAAGACAGTGAAACAATAAGGAATCGTAAGATTGGATCGTAACGCAGCTTATGCCATGCCCCTGAGAGCGTCATAATACCGTTAATCATGCCACCCCAAGAAGGAGCAAACAGCACCAATGACATCACCATGCCAAGTGACTGGGTCCAGTCAGGAAGCGCTGTGTAGTGCAGGTGGTGAGGACCAGCCCAAATGTATAGAGACACTAGTGCCCAGAAGTGAACGATAGAGAGACGGTAAGAATAAACCGGGCGCTCAGCTTGCTTAGGAACAAAATAGTACATCATACCCAAGAAACCAGCAGTCAAAAGAAAACCTACCGCATTGTGTCCGTACCACCACTGAACCATCGCATCAACTGCACCGGCGTAAATAGAGTAAGACTTACCTAGAGCAACAGGTATCGCCATACTGTTTACGATATGTAGGACTGCAACGGTGATAATAAACGCACCGAAGAACCAGTTGGCTACATAAATGTGTGAGGTATTACGTTTGATGAGAGTTCCGAAGAACACGATTGCATAAGAAACCCAGACGATGGCAATAGCGATATCGATCGGCCACTCTAACTCAGCGTACTCTTTACCAGAGGTATAACCGAGAGGTAGAGTGATTGCGGCGGCGAGTATAATTGCTTGCCAACCCCAAAATGTGAATGGTACGAGAGGGCCTCCAAATAAACGCGTTTGACAAGTACGCTGTACAACATAATAGGATGTTGCAAACAATGCACTGGTACCAAACGCAAAAATAACCGCATTAGTATGAAGAGGACGTAAACGGCTATACGTCAACCACGGCGTATCAAAATTTAACTGTGGCCATACTAGTTGAGCGGCGATCAAGACACCAACTGCCATACCAACAATACCCCAGAGAATAGTCACTAAGGTAAACTGACGAACGACAGTATAGTTGTAGTCTTGTTCAAGCGGCTTTTCTTGGCTCATATTTATATGCTTCCAATTTGCTAATTACTACACTTTACTTCCAACACGACACATGTCGTAATGCCCCCCAAATTGCCTTCGAATACTTGACCAGCTTAAGTGGTTAAATAATCATGGTAATTTTTAATAAAAAGTGGCATTTTCAGGAATAAATACTACCGCATTTAACATTTCAATGACAGAGTAGTAACCTTACTAAAGGTCGGGAATAGCCGTTTTATTTTAAAAGTTTGAAGTTTGTTGCACGGAGAGAAGTTCGATATGGCCGCAGAAAAACTCACCAAAGGTCGTTTTGCTCAAATAATCATCATGTTAACGCTGCTAATTGTAGTGTTTTTCTGGCGTACGTTTACCTATGAAGCAAAAACAGTCGTGAACTGTAACGCAGCTGAAGTTTGTAATTTTGAGGTGAATGAGAGCGTATTTAGCGCTCAAGTGAGCGATGGAAACATCGAGATCAAAACAGAAAATAAAAGATGGGATTTAGTCAGCGAAGGTCTGAAATTGAAACAACCACAACATTGGCAATTACCATACAAGAACATCGTAAACGTTGAATTTGTTAATCGCCAATCAAAGCAAAGCTATAACGTAGAATTGGTTTTTAACTAATAGAGACCAACGTATTGGTAGTTTTCATTCAAGAGATTTGGGCCGTCGAGCCTAATCTCTCATAAAGTAACTAAAGTAAATGAGTACCGCCAAAGACAATCAAAACAACTAATGAGATTTGACGACAATACAGATAGTTAGATCTTAATAACCATATTGGTATCTTTAGATAACCATATGATTATTAAGTATTTATGGTAAATCAATTATGTTAAGTACAATAGCCAGATACATCTACAATCAAGGAGAGAAGGATAGCTATGAAGCGATAATGATTTGGGTTTGTTTACATATCATTTAACATAATATAATAATGCGCACTGTAATAATGCTTTACAGGGCTTGAAATTACCAACGCCAAACCGCCGCAAATCATTGAAATACCTGACAATCCCAGCCCGTTAAACTTTTTGCAATGCTTCCAGTGCTTTTATTGCTGGATTATCATTGCGGTCAGCGTGACATCCTAACAAAGCTATCTCTGGTTCAATTCCTGCGCCTTCAGCAAGAAAAATTGCTTCCTCATCAGACACATAACGAATCCCTTTGCGCATTTTACTAATCTTATTCGCTTCAAGATTTAAATCATGGGCAATCTGTTTGTCTTGTACGTAGTTTTGAGCCTTTTTATAGGCATCTAATAGTTCGTTTGCGTACATAAGCACCTCCGTATTTTCTCCATTGTAGCTCAATTGCGATTTTTCGCATCTTGTAAATCCGATTAATCGCATTTAGAGTTTCGATAAATCGAATCTAGACTGCTGGCGTTGCCCTTGAAGCATTCTGCTTGGTCGCTCACTTCAACTGTTCAAGGTGGTTGCTATGGAAATACTAGATCTTACCATGCTGTGATTCTTGATACTGAAACGACTGGCTTGGATAACAATTCCGAAGTCGTTGAAATATCATGATTAATGCACTAACTGGTGACGTCTTGTTTACTTCTCTCATGCAACCTTGTCCTATCCCTGCTCAAGCTACGCGTATTCACGGTATCACCAATGATGATGTAAGGATTCTCCAAACTTTAAAATCATTTGGGAACGTCATGTTGAGCCACTTTTACGCGACAAAGAGCTCGTTATCTACAACGAAGATTTTGATATTCGCTTAATCCTTCAATCTCTTTCGTTTCTGCTCAGACACGTTCTTATTCGAGACTCAATCGCTCTCTATTCAATGTCTCATTGTGCAATGGTTTGGTATGCCGGTTTCTACGGTCAATGGGATGACTATCATGAAAATCTTAGATGGCAATCTCACTAATGCTTGTCGTCAACAAGGTATCGATGTTTCTGATTTAAAAGCTCACCGTGCACGGCTGATTGTGAAATGACGCGCCGTCTTATTCACGCGGTTAATGCAAAAATCGTTGAGGGCTGCTGATATGCTTACACTGTCAGAACTTTACTTTTGCTTGTTATTCGCGTTACTGCTTTTAGTTCTCGTTTTTATAGCCTCTTTATTCTGACATTTCTCCTCTTGACTATGAGGTGGTCAAAGCTATTTCTCGTCACGATTCGTGTGTTCCGCTCATTGCTGATGCCTTGTCTAACAACGAAATATCCCACGTTGAATACGCTCAAATCCAATCTTGTTCTGAAGATGAAAACAAACGTGCGTTGTTAGTTTCTCTTGAGGGCGCTCAATGATTTCAATTAACTTCGCATCAAACGAAACGCACCTATACACGCCACTGTTGAACTGGCTCGCCATTATGGTGATGCACCGAAACCAATCACTAAGCGTATGGTTTCGTTTGGTCGGTTGTCACCTCGCCTATCTGCGTTCGGTGAGCACATTGGAAAGTTACAACTTCCTGAGCGTTGGGCTGTTTCAGTTCAACACTTTAGAAGATTGGCGCACTCCGCTCTATATCAACACGTATCGACACGGAGATTTCAGTCGTCACATGACTCGTTCATTTCTAGATGTGCGAAACAAAACATACGCTTGAGGCGCTCCAGGTTATTGAAGATGCAAATCAGCGTTTGTTGATTAATCAGAAAAGTGCCGCGATGAGCGATGATGAGATAGTTCAGTTAGCTCATAACAAGTCCAAACAATTTAAACGTGAAATCGAACAATTCCTTGTGATGCCAGCGGTTGTGCTCTTCTGTATTTAAACGCTTTCATGTTGCTACGCAATTATTAGATTCTATTGGCCTGTGTTTCCGTCCGGAGTTGGTGAAATCAAAAGCATTACATGGCGAACTTTTTCATTAGTTAACCGTGCTTGCGATGAAATCTTTTACGTCGTCAACTTCGTAAAAGTACGCCTACATTGTTGAACAGGTCGCGAGAGACTTGGCGCTTGTTCAACGAAAACAAGTTTATTGCTCTGATTTTTCAGTTCTACGCCAGCGTGCGTAATTCCTCAATCGTATTGCCTTGGAAAACACGGTCGCATTTGATGTTGATAACGCTGATAACTGGTTTACGTTAGCCGAGCTTTCAGACAAGTCAGTTTCAAATCGTGATATTCGACGTGGTGAAATGTTTGTGCGTCTCCGTGGTTTTGAGGAAATCGCTAAAGAAAACGGCTATTGCGCCATGTTTTATACATCGACAGCCTAGCCGCTTTCATGCCGTATCGAAAGGTCAGTTAATCTAAATGGATTGACGCTGGTAAACCGACAAAAGAAGCGCATCAATATCTAATCTCATGGCAATCTCTCGGCAAAATTCTGCCGAAGAAAGATATCAAAGTTTATGGCATGCGTATTGTCGAACCACATCAAGACGGCACACCACATCATCACTATCTACTATTCATGCTGCCTGAGCATCGTGACATTGTCAGTGAGTTTAAGCGTTTAGCGTTTTGGACTCTCCGAAAGAATTGGGCGCCAAGAAGCACCGCTTTACTGCTGAATATATCGACCCTGCAAAAGGTAGCGCGGTTGGTTATGTTGCGAAATATCTAAGTAAAAGCATAGACGGTAAACATATCGATTCAGACAAAGGTTCATCTCTCAATGGTATTGATGCTGCTGAGCGTGTTGTTGCTTGGTCTCGTGTTAATCAGGTTAAACAATTTCAATTCATTGGTGGCCCTTCCGTTACGGCTTGGCGTGAAATGCGCCGATTCCGTGAAGAATTCAAAGAGGACGATACCGTGTTATCTGACCTATCAGAAACCGAACATTTTCTATTAGAGAAAATCCGCAAAGCCGCTGATATCGGTGATTGGAAGGATTTTGTTACGCAATGGGCGGCGTGTTCGTCAAGCGTAAAGACCAACCAATCCGTGTTCAATATGACGCTCCTGATGCTATCGATAAGTTAATGCAGTCAGGCGAATATTCGCCCACTCGCTTCGGTGATGCGGCTCAAGGCAAGATTGCTGGCGTTATGTTTAGAAAGTATTTCTTTGCACTCGTTTCGTCATTGGGAAACCGAGAACAAAGAGAAATTTTAGCCGCTCAAAACGCATTATGACGGGTGTTGTTGATTACTTCGATGCACTAGAGCGCGAGAAAGAATATCACCGCATGTGCGAGCAACGTTACGAAGAGTATGAGCATGCGCTTATTACGAAGAGTTGGAATGCCTCATGCTCTTTGGCGACTTTAATGAGGCGCACTGGACGGCTTAGCCCGTCCAGTGGACTCACTAAATCGCCCTTGGACTTGTGTCAATAACTCCGCTTTAAAATTGAAAACAGAAGGAAACGAAAAGATGAAATTAGAAGGTTTGATTCTAGATGATAGTGACATCATCCAAGAGACCAAAACTGACCGTGGTTCGGGTCAGCAAACTCAAATTGGTAAGTTAAATCTAATTACTACCAATCCCACTGCCACTATTGAAGTAAAAATCAGTCCTGAGCTATGGAATAACGGCGAAGGTGGTAAGCACTTTAAGCAGTTTATTGGTAAGCGCACTCATTTCGATGTTGAGTACAAAACGTTCAGCTTCGGCAATGATGAAGGTCGCCACGTATCTTTGACTGGTTTCCACCTGTTCTCCTTCCAGAACTTAAATAGAGTTAAGATTACAGCCGTTCCTCACATTATTATTTGCCTCGTTGTTGTTTTCGGCCTAATCGGGTTCTGTGTCTACTGGAGGTTTAGGTAATGGTAGAAACAACCCAAACAATCGCGAATCTGCCAACTGAGTCAATATATATTGCTTTGGGGTATATGCTCCTCTTTGCTATGGGGTTCAATTCAAATGTATGAGTTAAATTTCATTCTCAACGTTGTGATTCCGCAAGGCTTGTATGTTGGTTTTGGCTTAACTACTGGGATGTTATTCCGTCACGTACGCAATATCATCCTTTCTGCACGTCCAATTGAGGATTATTTTATGAAAGACACAATCAAAAACTTCATCTCTGAAAAATCGTAAAGTTCTTGTCACTGCTATGACCGTGACTGCGACTGTCGCTTCGTCAACTGCTAATGCGGCACTTGACCAAGCGGCTGTTGATGCTATCTCGAATGGTGTTAACGGATGCGGCCATTGCTGCTGGTGCTGGTTTCACCCGTTCTCGCTGTCGTTCTTGGTTACCGTAGGCATGAATCTTGTCAAAGGTTTCATCGCTTCCGCTGCAAGCTAATTGTTTTCACGTTAGCTCATTACAAGCGGGTTCTTCCGCCTTTTTCTAGTGGGTTTGGGATGAAACTACTACTAAAAGAATCGCTGTTTATTCACTTTGCTTCTTTGTCTCTATTTTCCAGTTCAACGCGCTAATGCTGCACTTCTTTGTTCGCTGGTGTTGCTCTCGATATCGTTGCGGTGTCGCCGTTTCAGTTGCGACTGACAAGATTGTCTCTAAGTCGATATGTGGTAAAAACCTTGGGCAGCTAACGACCCTGTCTTTGCGTGTAATGCAAGTTCGACGAAATCGAATTGGCTAAAGCATGCTAAATCATCGGCTAAATGGGCGATTGTATTTACAGCATTAGGATATGTTGCTACTGAGGTCGGTGTCTTAAATACTGAAAAAGTGTCCACTAATTTTATTCAGTGTCGAAATAATAAGTTCAGGCTCTTATGGTGTTGCATATAGTTTAGAGGGTTGTTTTGCACTTCAGCAATCCGCTGCTCAAGCTTCTGGTTCTGAATATCTCGAATACGATAACGGTTGGCATGTATGGGTGTCTGTTGATAAAAAATCCTAGCCATCATGGCGTATTGTTTATTAATGACGGTGACCTACAACGCGCTGGCGTCAAGATTTCTGATGAACAATTTGCTAACGAATTTTGGGCATCACCGCCTGATTTTGGTCCTGATGTTTGGTTTCCTGAGCCTGATGTCAGTGACATTCCATCAGTACACCCTGACCCGAAATGGTTTCCAGATATTGAACCGTTAACACAACCATTTGCGCCACCAAAGCCTTTGACCAACCCTTATCCTAAAGAGTTGCCGGATTCGCATCCCATAAGCGCCCTGTTGATACGCCAAAACCAGAATATGATGATTGGCTGGGTGAATTACCAGGTGCTTGGCCTGAAGGTTGGCTTTACCTGGTGCGTTACCGGGAACGCCGGGAGGATTTCAAGAGTGGCCTTTACCGGGTACTGAGGTTTTGCCCGGTGATAAACCAAATCCGAATCCTGACCCGAACCCAAATCCTGACCCAGACCCAGACCCGAATCCTGACCCTGAGTTACCCTTTCCTGTACCTCTTCCGGTTATCGGTCCCATGACTCGCACTGAGTTTGAGGAGGTTCAAACTAAGAATTTTCAGGATGCTGCTGATGGCCTTGGTTCGGTAGATGATGCATTAACAAAGCATACCGATGCTGTTGCTAGTGCCTTACAGTGATTTTATTGAACAGAACCTCTCACCTGATGTTCCCTCGATGGAATGGAATCCCTTTGGATACTTTACATTTGGTGGTGGTGCCTGTTTAGGCTTTAGTGAAACATTTATCGGTCGACTAACCAAAACCATTGTTTTGATAAGCATTGTGAGCCTTGGGAATCCATATTCCGCCCTACAATTGAATGGGCGTTATATCTATCAACGATGCTTTATATCTACGTTCTGTTTAATCGTACAGTGAGGGCTTCATGATGATGCGTTTATTGTTTGAACGTTTAGGTGGTTGGTTAGCGGGCTTCATTGGTATCAAGACCGCTGAGGTGACAAGTCGACTTACTTTTTAGGTGCTGTGATTTCCTCTATATCGCATTATACATTGCGTTTATGGGGTCGATTGTTGCCGTCGTTAGTTTCTCTCCGGTTACCCAACAGGTAATGTGGCTGGTTTTAGCGTTGTTACCGGGTAACATAGGTCAGTGCATGTCAGCAATTGGTTCTGCTCATGTCATTGCTCAGGTTTACTTGATGAAGACCAAAATTATTAAGTTGGGTGCTAAGTAATGCCGTGTTATTGGGTATATGGAACCTTGGTGCTGGTAAAGGTATTTTCTTTGCTAAGAAAATGCAGGATTACCTGCGTCGTGGATCTCGCGTTGCGACAAACGTTCAAGTCTTCCTGAGCGTTTATCACCAAACTTCAATACACCTATTACTCGACTTCCAGATATTCCACGACTGGAGGATATTATTGCTCTTGGTCGTGGTGCTCCTTATGGCGAAAAGAAAAAGCTTGGTGGTTTGTTCTTAGATGAAACATCCATCTTCTTAACTCGTGATTGGAACGACAAAGACCGTCCTAAATGGATTGCTTATCTACGCTTAATTCGTAAAAAGGATGGGATATTTATTTGGCAACTCAAGACCCTGAGTCTGTTGATAAACAGATTCTTAAAGGTCTTGGTGAAGAATTCATTTGTTGTACTCGAGGATCATTTTCGTCTTGGCATCTTTTCAGACCTGTAATGACATATACAACATAATTAAATCCAAAGGCACCGAAACCGAATCCAAAATACTGCCACACATTAACTCTGCTGGTTATCGTCGAGGAAAGAAAACTCAAGGTAATAAAACTACCGCTCTGAAATGTACCGTCCGACTCAATACTTCGGCACATATGACACCAACCAATTATTCCAATTAAGTATGAACATCTCAATGGTCGAGATGATATGCGTGCGCCCTACACTCTGTTGCCAGGTGTAACCTTGCGTAAATACCAGTTGATACGTGACAAGTATTATCCTGATGTCGTTCTTCCTGATTATGAAAACACGGAAGAAGATGAAGAATTGGAACCTGAAATGAAAATACAGTTAGATGAAATAAGTTGCCAAAAGAAAAGCCACCTTCCCAAAATTTCAGTTACTTTTCTTTTTGCTGTTCGTCGGCTAGCGGTCTACTTCTTTCAAAGTGCCTTTGCAGATGAGGAAGTGATTGTCGAAACGCCAGCTACCGAAGTAGTAACTCAAGCAGCCAAACTGACTCAAGACACCAAACAGGTGTTGGTCCCTTCCGTTCCTGACTATCTGCAAGGTGTGTATATCTCAGGTTATGTACTTTGGCGTAAAGATGATGGGTCTTTGACTTACGATTACGCCTTACACGACCGCTATCATCGTAGTTTCGATTACTCGTACTACGCAATTACAGTAACGCCGACCTCCTTGCCTTGCTTGGTTAACTACTCAGGATAATAAAACGATTCAAGTGACTTGCGCGCTAGCTCCGCCAGATGAAAACCAAATGCAGTCCCATCTAACCCAATGTAAGATATGTCGTTAGTTAATATGGCCACCAATGCAATAGAGGCGTTCTAAGTTTGGTATGCATGTCATTTCTTTAAAAAACAAAACATTATTAGGTGCGGAGCACAAACTAACCTGCGTGTAGTGAGGTTGATAGCCATTTGTGGTAAACTCTTGATAACGTGTTTTTGTTATCCAAAGTTTTCCACATATTGGCGCTCGCTCGGTAATTTGGTTATTGCTTGTTTTGTTTTTGTTTGTTTGTGAGATTGGGTCTATTTAACATTTGAGCAAAATCTATGAATAAGATTAGGCGATTGAATCAGCGCCGAAAAGATTACGTTTATGACCCTAAGCCTTATAGAAAAATCAATCAATTCACCAACACATCTTTGCCAGTAATCCCGCTTCTAATTGGTTTTATGCTTGGTGTCACTTTTTCGGTGTACCTGTATAAGGCGCATCCGATGATATTTGCTCATTTATTGCAGTGAGGGTTTATTATGTTTCGTATGATTATGCTATGTGCATTTATTAGCTTACCGTTCAAACTAGCTGCGGATGATGCGGATGGCAATAGAGTTGCAGCCTACATCAAGGAAAGGCTTATCAGCGATATTAGGTATGGAGTATGACGGTAATGGCGGATTTTGTAACGTAATGGTCAAAATGAACCATAAGAATGGATATGCCATCATAGAAAAAGTTTCGACAACTGGTAACTCAGAGTTGTGCCAATTCTTAAGGGACAATAGTAAAAGGCTATCGATACGACTACCCTGAGAATCTAATTCAATTAGATTTCGAACATTTTTAGATTCTTTAGTGGTAGCAGATCACCCGTTCAATCCATACGGGGTGAAACTTCACCTCAAAATGCTTGAATATGCACTCAATCACGAGACCTTAGAGTCTTCTAATTGAACGTCATTTCTAGCTTATTATTTGATTGTACGTTATTGATGAACTCAGCTTGTTGCAGTATCTCTGATACTTTTTACGTCGTTCATCTACACCTCTCATTTCGCCAAGAGTATAACCTCCGAAAGGCTTGTTTGTTTCATTGTATCGTTAAATTCACGAATTGATTCTAGTAGTCTGCGCACTTAGGCTTCTTTGGTCGATTAGTTGGTCTTCTTACTTTTTAGTTCGGCCATCAAGAATGATACCTGTCTTCGAAGTTCATCGTGATCACCTAATAACGTTTGATATGAATTTGTGTTTCATCATTAATAGATATTGATTCATACTTCTTTTGATTCCAAAGCTTCCTTTCGAACTCTTGTTTAGATTCATTCAATGTCAGCTTAAAGTCATGTTTGAGCTCGTTTAACTCTTTAATTAGATCTGCCCTTGCCCTTCCCAGTCAACCAACTCTTGATCGATCAACTTTCCAGCATATTCTTTCGTCGACTTATATTCAGCTTGAGCAAGTTTAGACTGCGATGTATAAGCTTGAATTTTCTCAATTCACGAGACTTTTAACTAAAAGTCGATAATCAATTGCAACCAATCCGATAATATAACGTAAATGATTGCGAAAAATAGACACCACAACACTACTTTAAAATCAAAATGAAATTCGTCGATCATCCTTAACTTTTCTGGCTTATCAACGACAAAATTTAATGATATTTTTGCATTTGCTCTATGTAAAAATCGTAGCTAGCCCAAAATGGACTTTTATTCTTATCATTAACGCATCTAAAATTTCTTTCATAATCAATCACTAGCCTAACAAAACTGATATTATTTTATCATAAGTGTATTGATATACGACAAACCACGAGGGCTTTCGTTATTTGATTTTGCAATAACCCTCGCATATTGCAGTAACTTGCTCATTGTTTTGATCTCTAGCTCTGATTGTATTTCTAACAGTGCGAGCCCTGTAATTACTTGTTGAGGAGTAACTAACTGTCCAGTTGGTGTGACTAATTTGTCACCCTCATTTCAAAACCCACCCAACTTTCATTATGAGATAATTCAAGCCTACGATACATTCTCATTAGTCTTTACATTCATCTGGTATCGTTTTCCTTTATCCCACTCTGTGATTGTCCTCTCAGTTTTAAAACAAAGTTTAGCGGCTTCTTTTTGCTTAGGCGGCATTCAAATTCACGAAAATGTAATTTTGGTCATTTCGTGATACTTCATGATTAACACTCTAAACTTAGAAAGTGTACAATTTCAGAAAAATCTTTTGCGACAGTTATTTAACTTAAGGTCACATAATACGCACTGTGATAATGGTTTTACTGGGATTGAAATTACCACCACAAATCATTGATCTTCATATAGGTTTGGTCTTTTAAACTTCAAACGATTTCAAAGCATCGTTGATTTACCATTAACTCAACGTTTGAATACAGATTTTGTTTTGCTCTCGACTATACCGAACAATTTTTGAATTTACCCGACGACTTTTTCTGCAAATACTCACTTCCTTTGTGTGCGCATTGGACAAGAATTTTACGACAATTGAAATCTCTCATCTGTGTATTTATCAATACTTTTCCTTAAATGCATTTACCGTTGCCAATGATTACATTGGAAACGTATTGCGTTACCTTGTCACAACTAAAAAGTTTTAACTTAACGAGCTCGAAAACTCTTTGTAAGGTTAATTACTCATCAAGCATTGAGATATGTAATCTAATTATCTTCTCGGGTTGTTTGTACTTGAAACCTTTCTTAAGCGTTACTGCTTTTCGCGTTTGCTTACACAGTTTGTAGTCACCTGAGGTTTTAATAGATTTGATATACGCTTTCGTACCGCTGTGGCGCATGTATAAGTAGACGTCACAATAACCGTTCTGATGTGATGATTTGGATAGTTTTGACGTAATTTTAGCTTTGATTTTTTTAGCTGTTGGATTGCGCTCTGCATCATCAGTTGCAAAAACAAAAGCTGGAATGATAAGTAACAATAGATAGATAAATTTCATCGCGAACCTCCTTCTCTATTTAACATAACGAATTAATGTAGAGAGAAAAGTGTCGCGATGAGCCTAGAGTTTGATAACACGTCAGTGAAATGATAAGTCTATCAGCCCGCTTTCTTACCAGATTTAGAGGTAAATCCTTGGTGGGAAATACGTTACGAATTCGCTGCTGAATTTTTTTCGGGACTTGCTTTGAGAACACCAATTTAGGTCCAGTTCTTAATTGGTAGACTTTCATTTGCCCATCAAATGGCTGGTTTTCACCAATTTCTTGCACATTATGCAGAAACTTTGCTGGGAAATGCCCTTTTGTTGATGCGATTTTCCCATGTTGAAAATCAACCTTTAACACTGGTCGATCAACGGCGACTAACCAAAAAATAACGATTGCTGCAATCAGAATGACATAAAGCATAAGTGATCCTTAATCTTATATTTTAGCCCTAGACTTACTTGCTTTAACTGGATTAATCCTGCAAAAGCTTACTTAAATCCTCTTTCAAACTTGATACTGTTTTCGATGCTTTCTCACTACGAGAAGCTTCTGACAACAGATACTCTATGGCGTCAGACAAAGTACAGCCCAACTCGTTTGCACGGTAGGAAAGTTTCTCCCAAACTCGATAATCCAAATCAATAGATTTCTTCTTAGTGTGAATTTGTTCGGCATTGAAGTGGCGTTTACGCTTGGCTCGGATCGCTTGCTTTAACTTATTATCTAAGTCATCCGCCATATGCTGCTCAATCCATCTCGAGTACTTTTGTTGGTTCGTGCTCAATTTGGCGTAATGCCTCTACGGCTGTCTTGTCTTCGCTACTATCAATGTAACGCGTGATCTTTTCCCCATCTTTCCATTTATTGATGAGGTATTTCCACTTCCAACCACATTCTAAGTTTTCAAGTTGTTGATATTTCATTTTATATGACCCGTTATCATCCTGGTGACAGCGTAACCCAAAGCGATAAATTTAACAATTCTCAGATTCACAAATGTCGAGTTAGATCGAGTAAATGAATCTAGAAAAAACATGAGCGAACCTAGATATCTGCTATATGAATGGGGACTTTTCCGCTATAATCTTGCTCCTTTTGTATAAATGAATGTCTGAAATGATCCAGGAACAATGGCAAGCTGTGACACCACAGTACGATGAATATGATTTCGCTATCGACAAAATTAACACCCTTCCCTCGGTAAACTTTTCGTCGGCACAGCCTCGCCTTACCAAAAGCATTGAAACTTTCATTTCATTGTCCGGCATCTCTAAATTATTAGTCTTAAACGCTCCAGATAATGCCTTTACCGCGAGCACATTAAGCAAACAATAGAACAACTTTCTGATCGCCCTACGGTCTCTACCGAGTCAATTGACGCGAAAATGCTATTTGGTGCTTATAGTGCGGAAAAAGATGGGCAGATTTTAGTAAATAAGCCTGGGTTGTTAGAAACAGTGAAACATGGCTTTATCGTTTTACCTGTAAATGCGCTATTGGCAAACCCAACTGGTTGGATCAAATTAAAGTCCGCACTTCTTAGCGGCCATTCAACGGCTATTAACGTTAATCCAGAGCGAATTGCGCTTGAAGAGCCAAACTACGATGTTGATGTAAAACTGGTATTGGTTGGTGACCGTGACCAAATAGCAGAGCTCGAATTCTTGGAACCTGATTTGTATTCTGGTTTAGCACTATTTAGTGAAGTTGAGCTTGAGCTTGGCGTTAACTGCAAAACGGTGGAACGTTACCTTGGCCATTTAAATTGGATTACAGATACTTACCAGCTACCGAATCTTTCTGCACAAGCGATACATCGCTTGATGGTTGCGGGCGCTCGTTACACAGAAGATCAGCGTTATATGCCACTTGATATCATGTGGTATCTAAGCATTTTCCATGAAGCAGCAGCCTTAACTAATCACTCAGAGTTCACAGAAAACGATATCGATGCTGCGATTGATGCAAAGTACTACCGTGAAGCATACCTTCCAGAACGCGCTCGTTCTGACATTCTAGACGGTCAAGTTATCATTGAAACTCAAGGTGAATGCGTTGGTCAGGTCAACGGTTTAACCGTGATTGATGTCTCTGGCCACCCACAATCATACGGTGAACCAGCGCGAATTTCTTGCGTGATTCATTTCGGCGACGGTGACATTTCTGACGTAGAACGCAAAGCCGAGCTTGGGGGCAATCTTCATGCAAAAGGCATGATGATCATGCAAGCATTTGTTGCCAGTGCGTTGAATTTAGAAGAGCCACTTCCTTACTCTGCATCAGTGGTGTTTGAACAGTCATATTGTGAAGTTGATGGTGATAGTGCAACACTTGCTGAACTCTGTTCCTTTGTTAGTGCCCTTTCTGAATACCCAATCAATCAGCAAATTGCCGTAACGGGTGCGGTCGATCAATTTGGTCGAGTACAAGCCGTGGGTGGCTTGAACGAGAAAATTGAAGGTTTTTATCACGTATGTAAACACCAAGGTTTTACGGGTAATCAGGGGGTTATCCTACCAAAGACTAACTTGAAACACTTGGCGTTACATAAAGAAGTTGTAGAAAGTATTAAGAACAATGAATTCCATATTTGGTCAGTGGAAACGGTTGATCAAGCGATTCCAATCATCATGGGTAAACCTTTTCGAGGCGATGACGAAACGAGCGTAATCAGCAAAATCGCTCAACGTATTGAAAAGTTTGAAAGAGATGACCAGTCAGAATCGCTGCTAGAAAGACTGAGAAGCTGGTTCAACTAGTACTGATCGGAGTTGTTTAGCGTACACGTGTTCTCTAATATGCAGCTATCAAAAACTGGAGTACTTGATAATGCAGAACAAAAGAGAATCATATAATCGCGACGATCTTATCGCCTCTAGCCAAGGTGAACTATTTGGTGAAGGATACCCACAGCTTCCTGCACCAAATATGCTAATGATGGACCGCATTTGCAAAATGTCAGAAACGGAAGGCGAATTCGGTAAAGGCTTGATTATTGCTGAGCTCGATATCACTCCAGATTTATGGTTTTTTGATTGCCACTTCCCTGGCGATCCAGTGATGCCTGGCTGTCTAGGTCTCGATGCAATGTGGCAATTAGTTGGTTTCTTCCTTGGCTGGGTTGGTGGCAAAGGTAAAGGTCGTGCTTTAGGCGTTGGCGAAGTTAAGTTTACTGGCCAAATCTTGCCTACAGCTAAAAAAGTGACTTACGAAATTAACATGAAGCGTGTTGTGAATCGTAAACTGGTGATGGGACTTGCTGACGGCCGTGTATTGGTTGATGGTAAAGAAATCTACGTAGCTAAAGATTTGAAAGTTGGTCTTTTCCAAGATACATCAGCGTTTTAATAAAGACTTCTAAATAGCGACTCTTCGGAGTCGTTTTATTTTACTCAAGCAAATTAGTTATAGTGCGTTAAGACTTCAATATAAAGCCCCTTTCGGGGCTTATTTCCATGTTATAGGTGAAGAGATAAGACTATTTATATAAGCCAGACGTTTTATCTTCTCTGGCATCACGCCAACCACCGAGCCAATACGAACGTGCGTCCATCTGTTGATAAGGGCAAGCCTCGGTTGAGCGACCGTTTAAGCCGGCTTTATATCCTTGAGATTGAGCTCGCTCTAGGCGGTCACGCTTTTGTCTCTTCATAGTGTCGTCCTCATACGGGTGTGTCTAAGTACTACTATTAACATTGTGTGGCAATTTTATTACCTCACCCATTAAGAATTGAACAAAACGACGGCTTTCTCAAGCACAAAAAATGTTGTGGCACTAAAAGTGTGAGCCTGTGCCCTAGTTTACAATTTTGTTGATTACTTACGCCCAAAACCTAACAGAGTTAACAGACCAAATAATAGTAAGGCCAAAGAACTACTCTAGGCGTCATTATTTTGAGTATTCTGATCGCAAAATCTAACCGCTTCATACGAAGCCACAGCAACTTTTTATGTAAAGCAGACCTTTATTACACTAAGACTTGAGCTAATGATTTTGTGGTTTAATTCAGTATAAGTAATTGACGTATTGTTTAATATTGTTCTAAATTAATCAGTTATAGTGCATCAGTGTGTTTGCTTACAATACTCTTAGGTACATTTACCGTTCATTACTCATAAAAAAACGAGCTCTTTTAGCGAGCTCGTTTTTATTACCAATATCTTTTATATCTTAGCGCTTACGTCTAAAACCAAGTACAGCTAGTAAACCAAGAGCTAACCAGCCTAACGACCCACCCTCACGTTTAATCGTACCAGAACCACCATTTGGTGAAAATGCTCGAGCAGATATTGCTTGCTCGTCTGCTGCACTATTTGGAATTAACTTAACCGCTACAACCGTTTCACTATCTGCATCTGGACATTTGGCATCAATGTTGGTGTTTTCAAAACCACCTGGGCATTTATATGCTGTCGCCGAAATTACGCCAGCATCATTAATATCTGTCGCATCAAGAATACGGAACTGGTTATTGAAGTTCGAGTCAGAACCACCATTAGTTAAATCATCCAAAAACCATGCTTTATTTTGGAACAGAGCACGTCGAGTGCTATCAGTCCCCGTATATGCTAATGGATTAATAAAACCACGCTGCGGTCGTGGCGTACCATTAATTTCACGATCTTGCGTCAAATCGGTTTTACCAACCACTTCATTAAATTTGTTGATTGAACCGATTGTGCCACCTGAACCATTAAAGAAAATTCCTCCACTAAAGAAATTTGCTCGAGGAGCAGTTGTTGCGGCATTTTCAAGTCCTGAAACATAGAACAAGCGGTTATTGTATGAACCACTATCTCTTATATTGCGCTTGGCACTACCAACAGCAATACCATTTTGGTTAACTGCTGAGATAACCGAGTTCGTATAGTCATCGTCTACCGTTACGCCTGAGACTGCAACGCTTTTAGTTGCAGTGAGATTATTAACGTCACCAACAAAAATGGTCGCGTTCATTTCCTGATCGGTGTAGGTATTGTAACCCACACCAATAAACTCGTTTCCATCGGAATCAGAGTTGTGAGAACATAAAAATCGCGCAGACTCCCTTGGCCTAGGTGATCAGAAAGGTTTCCTTGCTTACCGCCCGACCCAAATGGCAATTGCGCGACCACAGCACCTGAACTGTTCCAAATCACTGGTTTAGAGTAAAAAGCCTTGAATCCTTCACTTGTCTCTTTGCTATCGAAAGAAACACTACCTACGATATAGTTAGAATTAGCAGCAAAGGCATGCGTTTCCGAAACGGTACCACTAGGGTCAGTTAATTGCGTGGTTCCTTGAAATGCGGTATTTCGGCGCGAGCCAACACGTTCGTTACCAATGGCACTGGTTCCTGACGTCAGTGAATTGATAACCGCATTGTCATCAGAAATCTTCGCGCCTCCCTCAATGAATGCAATTGAGTTTTGTAGTTACCATCCAATTCATTGCGGTAACCGGAATACTGAGTTTGAGCCCAAGTGTCACAGATTGCGTAGCCTAAATAGTTATCACAATAGTTTTCAAAATCTGCAGCATCATAGGCTGCGTAATCAAAGCCATTATCCAAAGCGAAAGGCACTTCTTCGCGATAACTTAACCCTGCAGGCCAATTTCGAGTTTCAGCGCTGATCTTATATTGAGTATCTGTACACTCGGAACTAAAACAGGACTCACCCGCTGCGCTCGGCTGTACTGCTGTACCATAATATTCAGAGTTGCCGTATGGTTGGTCGATTTCAACAACCTTATATAGTGCTGCTTGAGCATTCACTGAAACCGCAATGGATGCAGCAACAACTGATAACTTAAAAATTTTACTACTATTCAAAATATTAACTTTCCTGTTGCATCGCTTCGAGCTCTTCCCAGCGTTCAAAAGCAACTTCTAATTCTGCTCTAACTCAGAGAGCTTGTCTAATACCGGTTGGGTTTTATCAACAGGCTGAGAGAAAAAGTCAGCACTGTTTACCAATTCTTGCAGCGATTCGATTTCAGATTCTAAAGACTCAAGCTTCGCTGGCAGTTCTTCAAGTTCGCGCTGTAGTTTATAGGATAACTTCTTAGACTTTCCTTTTACTGGCACTGATTTGAGAGTTGGCTCAACTACCTCTTGTGTTTTTGCTGGTTTTTCAATCGCTCGAGAACGCATAACTTGTTCACGTTGCTGCTGGGCATCGTGATAACCACCGACAAACTCCTCAATCACACCGTTGCCTTCAAAAATCCAGCTGGTAGCAACTGTGTTATCAACAAATTGACGATCGTGGCTAACTAAAAGTAGTGTCCCCTGATAGTTGGCAAGCAAATCTTCCAAAAGTTCCAAAGTTTCGATATCTAAATCGTTGGTTGGTTCATCGAGCACCAATAAGTTATTTGGACGTAGGAAAATTCTTGCAAGCAATAAGCGGTTTTTCTCACCACCTGATAGCGCCTTAACTGGCGTGCGTGAACGATGTGGTGGGAACAAGAAGTCTTGCAGATAACTCAGTGCATGGCGTTGACGACCATTGACTGTCACTTCTTGCTTACCATCGGCTAAGTTATCAATAACCGACTTCTCAGGATCAAGAACTTCACGATATTGGTCAAAATACGCCACTTCTAACTTAGTACCACAATGGAATCGACCACTGTTCGCTTCTAGATTACCAAGCAAAATCTTAAGTAAAGTACTCTTACCACAGCCATTTGGACCAATTAGAGCAATGCGATCACCACGCATAACGTTGAATGAAAAATCAGACACAATTGGCTGACCATCAATCGAATAGTTAAGGTTCTGCGCTTCAAAAATGATCTTACCTGAGCGATTCGCGTCATCGATTTGCAACACGGCCTTGCCCTGCACTTCGCGTCGGTCTTGACGCTCTTCACGCAGTTTTTTCAATGCACGAACACGGCCTTCGTTACGAGTACGGCGCGCTTTAATACCTTGGCGAATCCATACTTCTTCTTGAGCGAGTTTCTTATCAAACTCAGCGTTCTGCATCTCTTCGACACGCAATGACTCTTCTTTGTCTACCAAATACTGATCATAGTTGCCAGGGAAAGAAGCCAGTTTGCCGCGGTCAAGATCGACAATACGTGTCGCCATTGATTTGATGAAGGCACGGTCGTGCGAGATAAAGATGATTGAGCCACGAAAATCTTTGAGGAAGTTTTCAAGCCACTCAATGGTTGTCACATCTAAGTGGTTGGTCGGTTCATCTAGCAGCAATACATCAGGGTCACGTACAAGAGCACGCGCTAGAGCGGCTTTGCGCTGCCAACCACCAGATAAATCGGTAAGTTTTGTGTGTCCATCGAGTTTCAATGCCGTCAAAACGTTTTGAATGCGGTCTTCGAAGCGCCAAGCGCCTGAATGCTCCAGTTGCTCTTGAACACGAGCTAATTTATTGATGTTCTTTTCACTAGGGTCTTTAGATACAAGATCGAGCTGATCTTGGTAGATCTTAAGCTGTTCACCGATTTCAGCAAGGCCCGCTGAAACATAGTCAAACACCGTACCTTCTTGGTTACGCGGTGGATCTTGTTCTAAGCGTGAGATAACAACATCTTGAGTAACGGTAAGCTTACCGTCATCCATGATAATTTCACCTGCTAGCACCTTCATCAGTGTTGATTTACCAGCACCATTGCGGCCAACCAAACAAACACGTTCGTTTTCTTGCAGGGCAAAGTCGACGTGATCGAGCAAAGGACGATCACCAAAGCCTAAGTAGCCGTTATTTATGGTAAGTAATGCCATTATCTTCTAACCAAATTTGTAATTGATGTAATTCAAATGGCCAATTTAGCTCGCTCTCTTGATAAGCTAATACGGGAATTGTGACCCCGTAACGAGAAAACAGTTGATCGTCAAAAGCGATATCGACCACTTCGATTGGGAGTGATATGTGTAATTGTTGAGTTAAAGCCAGTGCCATCTCGCAGAGATGGCACCCTTCCGTGCTATACAGTGTAATCAAAGATAATCCTATTAGCCTTTGTGCGTCACCAACCAGCAGTTATGGATATGCTTGTTGCGTGAGAAATCTAGCGGCAAAGTTTGCGCAGAGATATTCTTAGCTTCTAAACCAAGTTCACCCAAGGCTTCTGAATCCATTTTAAAGTGACGTTTGTTGTTTGAGAATACGATCGTACCTTCAGTATTTAATAGGCGTTTCAAGTTGCGCATTAGCTGAATATGGTCACGTTGGACATCGAATGTTTGTTCCATACGTTTTGAGTTAGAAAACGTTGGTGGGTCGATAAAGATCAGATCGTAACTACCCGTCGCTTTTTCTAACCATTGCAAACAATCTGCTTGAACATATTGGTGCTGACGGCCAACTTGACCGTTTAGCTGCATGTTCTCTTTTGCCCACTCAAGGTATGTGTTCGACATATCCACCGTGGTGGTTGAACGAGCGCCCCCACATGCAGCGTGTACCGTTGCAGAGCCAGTGTAAGCAAACAGATTTAAGAAATCTTTGCCTGCTGACATTTGACCTAAGCGGCGACGAGTCAATTTATGATCAAGGAATAAGCCCGTATCCAGATAGTCGTGCAAGTTAACAATCAACTTAACGCCGTATTCATTTACTTGCAGCGTTTCTGACTGTTGAGACAGTTTTTGGTACTGAGAGCGACCTTTCTGCTTTTCACGAGTTTTCAGCACCACTTTGTTTGCTTCAATACCCGTAACTTGGATTGCGGCACGAATAATATCGGTCAAACGACGTTTCGCTTTCTCTTCAGCAATTGTCTTAGGTGCTGCGTATTCTTGGATCACGAGATGATCGAGATACACATCAATCGCTACGTTGTATTCTGGCAGGTCTGCGTCGTAGATTCGGTAACAATCCAGTTCTTCTTTACGTGCCCATTTGCCAATTTTACCGATGTTCTTCTTCAAACGGTTGGCAAAATCCGGTGCAATTTCAGATTGCTGCGTGACATTGTCACCAACTTGCTCTGGCGCTCGATCAGAGATTTGATAGTTCTTTTGGTGACAAGGTAACGCACCATTATTCAGTTTAAACTGCTTCTCAGCACGCATGCGCAAGCAGCTTAGAAGCTCATCTGAGCTTGAGAAGATCGACGCTTGACAACCACCGAACTGAGATTTTAGCTGCGCACCAAATGCAGTATAAAGCGCAATAAGGCCAGGATGTGTGCCTAAGCGCTCACCGTAAGGTGGGTTACACACGATAACGCCAGAATCAAAGCCTTGAGGGCGTTTTACTAATGCTGCATCACCCAATTCAAAAGTAACGAGTTCTTCTACGCCAGCGCGACGAGCATTGTCACGCGCCGTTTTTAGTACGCGCTCATCGTTATCAAAACCGAAGAATTTAACGTCAACTTTTTTGACACCACGGCGAGCTTGCACATTCGCTTCAGATTTAATTTCAGCCCAAAGATCTGCATCAAAATCTTGTAGAACTTCAAAGCCCCACTTCTTACGTTTTACGCCAGGCGCCATGTTAGCTGCCATCATCGCCGCTTCAATAACAAGAGTGCCTGAACCACACATAGGGTCTAGGAAGTTCTTAGTCTCATCCCAACCACTACGGAGAATAATTGCTGCTGCTAAAGTTTCACGTAGTGGTGCTTTACCTGCTTGTTCGCGGTAACCACGTTGGTGCAAACCACCGCCGACCATATCAATACCAAGCAGAGCTTTATCCTTGTGAAGACGCACGTGAATACGAAGATCTGCTAGATCTTTACTGATCGACGGGCGTGGTAGGTTTTTCTTCGTGAAACAGTCAACAATCGCATCTTTCACTTTCATCGCACCATACTGGCTATTGCGAATCTCACGGTTAGTACCATTGAAATCAACCACCAGCTTTTTCGAGCTATGGAAGTGATTAACCCAGTTCACTGAAGAGGCCGCCAGATAAAGATCCATATCATCTTGGCAAGTAAATTCAGACAAGATACGGACAAAACGTGAAGCCAAGCGGCTCCATAAACAGCAGCGATAAATTTGTTCATTGGTCGCTTTAAACCTTACCCCAGCCTGTACTGGCTTAGCATCGGTAATGCCTAGTTTTGTTAGTTCATCTGCTAACAGGTTTTCTAACCCGTTTGAAGTTACCGCAAGATATTGGTGCATAGTCTTCTAATGTTCTTGATAAATGACCCCGCATTATACCCGACCTATACGACTTTTCGTTAATTGAATCTCAATTTTCTTAGTAATGAATTGTTGTTCGCTTATCAAAACAGCAGTTCGAGCTATTTGGCTTAAATCCATCAGCAACGACAAATCAACCCCACCAGCCATAGTGAATACTTATTCGCAGTTAAATTGGTATATACCAATACCTTTATTTGACTGTAATTTAGTTACATATTTCACTAAATAGAGGAATTTGGTGCCTATATCACCAAAATAAATAGGCAATAGGTTGTACAAAATAGGTAAATAGATAAGAATATGCGGTGTTAATCCACCTATTTTTGAAGATGAAGAACGCTATTGGTGAATTTTGGACAAAAAAAGTCGGCCTTATAAGCCGACGAGAATGAAATGAATAGGAACGAAACGTAGAATTTAGCCTACTAAACGCATAGGGCTGAGTAAGGAAACTGTGATTAATGTTCTGCATACGGTCATGCATAACTTTTATGGCCTCACCAAACTTGAGTGATTTAATCCCATTTAGGTCAAAGTCGTCCAAATTTATTGACGCACACAAGCTGGCACACTCACCTACTTCTAGGACGATAAACGCGCCTCTTGTATGATTCGTTTCTAGACGAACAAAGTCCCCTTCTTCTGGGGTAAGCGAACCATCAGAAAGGCTATTGAAAAACCAGCTTTTAGGTTGAACAGGCTTATGAAAACGCTTTGCGGCTACGCAATATAAAGCGAGTTCAGCCTGGCGAGGTTCAGATAAATCAAGGTGAGAAATTTGGTCTTTGTAGGTTTGAAATGCAGTGGCATCATCCACTGAAAACTCATTAATACCGACAGCGCACTCTACAATATGTTTGCGCGAAAGATTTGTTTTGAATAGCATGGTGTTGCCCAAGTCTAGCATCAAGTGCTGCTCAGCATCATCATAGTACCAAGTCCATTTGTCGCTGGGTTTAAGCATCAATCCGATCTCTCTCGTCAATGAATGTAGGTAAACCGCTTAATTACCTTCTCTCACTGCAAAGTGTATTCGGTGCGATCGAAAAAAAAAGAGGAAATGAAAACTCATCTCCTCTTCAAAACACTCTGATTTGAATGATTTTTTAAAGTGACACTGTCATGTCACTAGATGTTTTTGACGATGTCCTTCACCAAGCCAGGGCCGTGATAAATGAAACCGGTGTAAACTTGGACAAGCTTCGCCCCCGCCATCATTTTCTCTTTAGCAGCAACATAAGAGTCAATACCGCCAACACCGATGATAGGCAATTTATCTCCAAGCTCTTGATGCAGTAGACGAACAACTTCGGTACTTCGCAATTGAACTGGACGACCACTTAAGCCCCCCATTTCATTCGCATGTTTCATACCTTCAACGATGGTACGATCCAAAGTCGTATTGGTCGCAATCACACCATCGATATTGTGTTGGATCAGTGATTGGCAAATTTGCTTAATTTCATCGTCCGTCAAATCTGGCGCAATTTTCAATGCTACAGGAACGTACTTGCCATGTTTCTGATGAAGTTCGGCTTGTTTCTCTTTTAAAGACGAAAGCAGTTCATCAAGTGCTTCGCCATATTGAAGCGTACGAAGTCCTGGAGTATTTGGAGAAGAAATATTAACTGCAATATAACCTGCGTACTGATAAACTTTTTCCATACAGATCAAGTAATCTTCGGTACCCTTTTCAATCGGCGTGTCTTTGTTCTTACCGATATTGATACCAAGCACACAATCAAATTTTGCGCGTTTTACATTTTCAATTAGATTATCAACACCTTGGTTGTTGAAACCCATACGGTTGATAATACCTTCCGCCTCTAGTAGACGGAAAATGCGAGGTTTGTCGTTACCTGATTGAGGGCGCGGAGTAACCGTACCTACTTCAACAAAACCAAAACCCATCGCATCAAAGGCTTCGATACACTCGCCGTTTTTATCCAGACCTGCAGCTAAACCTACTGGGTTACGGAATGTAATACCCATGCATTCAACTGGACGATGTGGAAGTTGTTGGCGGTAGAAAAGATCAAGAGGTGTGCCGTTAAGGCGTTTGAAGTTTTGAATTGCTAAATCATGTGCCTTCTCGGCATCAAGTTGGAAAAAGCCAGTCCTGGCTAGACGGTAAAGCATTCTGCCTCCGATAGAAAAAAGCCCCGTATAAACGGGGCGTTATTATCACTCATTTGCAGAACAATTCAAATTTAAAAGCATCAATTCTCGCAGTGCAACCGAGAATTTTGCAAATTCATGGGTCGAGCCTACTTTGAATTCGTTAAGAATGTTTTCCCAGCGTTGCAAAGACGCTTTATTTGTAACAATCCAGTTTTCTAGCGCCAATCCAACATCAAGATCATCGGTGAGGCAACCACAGCTTAAAACTTGAGCTGTTAACAGACGTTGCTGCCAATCAAGATCTTCTCTAAACGCCGCCCTAGCCAATGCTTGCCAATGATTATCAACAGGTTGGTTATTAATTTGGTTCAAGAACCAATGCAAAGACAGTCTATCGCCAAGATTGAAGTAGAGTTGCGCCGTTTTTTCGACACTGATTCGTTTTTCTTGAGATACTGTAGACACATCCAGAACCGAGTATAGACTCGATAGACGTGAGACATAATTCGCCAATTCTGCACTAATGCCCTGCTTGATCCATTGTTGTGCTTGTTGATTATGTTCCTCGACTTCACTTGGGACTAATAGCTGATCGAGTGATGCTTTCACTTTTTCAACATCAGGCAAATAGAGATTAATCAAATCTGACACTGACGGCTTACCAGTTCGATTGCGTAAAATCCAACGACTCACTCGTCTCAAGGTTCGGCGTACGGCAAACATCATGTCATATTGCGCTGCAGTTGTAGCCACATTATCCAGCATACGGAGGTTCTGTAACACCTCGCCCAAGCCAAAAATCTCTCGAGACACACTATAAGCGTTAGCAATATCTACCACGCTTGCTCCCGTCTCTTCTTGCAAACGAGTCACGAAATTACAGCCCATCTCATTAACCATCTGATTAGCAAGTACTGTAGCAATTATTTCTCTACGCAATGGGTGATTTTGCATTTGCCCTAAATAGTTACGACGTAACATCGTTGGGAAATATTCGCTAAGCAATTGAGCATGGAAATCATCATCAGCGATATCAGGATGCACTAACTGCTCTTTCAGTACCATTTTGCCATAGGCGATCAGCACAGAGAGTTCCGGACGAGTTAATGCCTTACCTTGTTTCTCCCTTTCTAATAGCGTTTCATCATCTGGAATGTATTCCAAAGCTCGATCCAAATATCCAGCTTTTTCCATCGAATGGATAAAACGAATCTGCTCTTTCACTAACGAAAGGCCTTGGAAATCTGTGACTGAAATTGATTCCGACTGGCAATAAGCATCACTTAATACGATCTCACTAACTTCATGCTCCATCGCTTCCAATGTCGCATTACGTTGTTTAACCGTGAGATCACCATTGGCGACTAGGCTATTTAGGAAGATCTTGATGTTCACTTCATTATCCGAACAATCAACACCACCGACATTATCGACGAAATCGGTATTCACTCGGCCACCAGCAAGAGCGTATTCAATCCGCCCTTTCTGCGTCATCCCCAAGTTACCGCCTTCTCCTACAATTCTGGCTTTAAGATCTTTACCATCAATCCTCAATACATCATTAGCTCGATCACCAACATCAATATGCGTTTCTGATGAGGCTTTAACGTAAGTCCCAATCCCGCCGTTCCATAACAGATCCACAGGCATAGATAAGATCATCTTAATCAGATCATTTGGCGCTAACGCTGTTTTCTTGGTTGAAAGCAGTTTTTGAATTTCTGGCGTTAATGTTATTGATTTCGCTTTTCTTGAGAAGATACCGCCACCAGCAGAAATTAATTTAGGATCGTAATCTTCCCAACTTGAGCGTGGCAGCTTAAATAAACGTGAACGTTCTTGCCAACTTCTTTCAGCATGAGGGGTTGGGTCGATAAAGATGTGCATATGGTTAAACGCAGCAACTAAACAAGTATGTTTTGATAACAGCATACCGTTACCAAACACGTCACCCGCCATGTCGCCGATACCCACTGCAGTAAAATCTGTGGTTTGACAGTCAATACCCATCTCACGGAAGTGACGTTTCACCGATTCCCAACCACCTTTTGCCGTAATGCCCATTGCCTTGTGGTCATAACCGTTTGAACCACCAGACGCAAAAGCATCGCCAAGCCAGAAATTGTATTCTGCAGAAACAGAGTTAGCCAAATCAGAAAACGTCGCCGTGCCTTTGTCAGCTGCTACCACCAAATACGGGTCATCTTCGTCATGGCGAACCACATTTTCGGCGGCACAACTTCGCCCTCGATGATATTGTCAGAAACATCGAGCAAAGCGCGAATAAAGCGTTTATAGCAACGTTGCCCTTCTGCAAAAATCTCATCTCTTGAGGTAAAGTTTGCCTGGCGTTTACAAACAAATCCGCCTTTTGCTCCCACAGGCACGATAACCGTATTCTTCACTTGCTGCGCTTTGACCAAGCCGAGTATTTCGGTACGGAAATCTTCTTGTCTATCAGACCAACGAAGTCCACCGCGAGCGACCTTACCTCCCCGTAAATGCACCCCTTCAATATCGGGCGCATAAACAAAGATTTCAAACGCTGGAACTGGTTGAGGAATTTCCGGTATCTCACTAGGTTTGAGTTTTAACGCTAGCCATGGCTTAGGTTGCTTTTGTTCATCAAGTTGATAGTAGTTCGTGCGCAGCGTTGCGGTGATCATCTCCATATAACGACGAATAATACGATCGTCATCTAAGCTCTCTACCGCTTCTAATTGCTGATTGATCGTTTCGACCAAAGCTTGCTGTCCTTTGTCAGCGCCACGATGTTTTGGATCAAAACGCTTTTTAAACAGCATCACCAGATCAGTCGCAAGTTGCGGATGATGATTAAGCGTATCTTCAATATATTGTTGACTAAATGGGAAACCGACTTGGCGCATATAACGTGCGTAGGCACGTAAGATCGACACTTCTCGTCCGGTCAAACCGGCACCAAGCACCAAACGGTTAAAGCCATCGCTTTCCAATTCGCCTTGCCAAATCGACGCAAACGCCTGTTGGAAACGATCGCGTGCATCTCTTAAATCGACTCGATTAGCACTATGGTGCAACATAGAAAAATCTAAGATCCAATAGACATGACCATTCACTTTATGGATCTCATACGGCGATTCGCCAATCACCCTTAAGCCTAGATTTTCCAGCATGGGCATCACATCTGAGAGATGAATAGGCTCATCACGATGGTAAAGTTTGAATCGCACAGATTGCGAATCCGAAGCTAACTCTTGGGGACGATAGAACAACATACCCAATTTATTATCGTCATCTAATGCTTCAAGCCTTTCAATATCGGCAACAGCCGATGCTGGTAAAACATCTTCCTTATAGGAACGAGGAAACGCATGGCGATATTCTTTCGAGAGAGGCAGACCTTTACTCTCACCAAAGTTCGCTACAATCGCATCAGATAAACGATCATCCCAGGTTGATGATGCCTCTACGAGATTTTGTTCAATCGTCTTAACATCCACATCCATATTATTGTTATCTACCCGCACAATGTAATGAGTTCTTGCTAATGGACTCTCTGAGAAATAGGTGGTGAACTCCACTTCTCTATCGCAGCGAAAATACTGTTGCAATATACGTTGGGTTTGGCGACGCAATTCGGTGTTATAACGGTCTTTGGTCACGTACACCATACAACTGAAAAAGCGTCCAAATGGATCTTTACGTACAAACAAACGCAGCATATCCCTATCTTGCATTTGTACCACGCCCATACCCACTTCAAGCAGTTCTTCTTCCCTTGCTTGCAGCAGTTCATCACGTGGATAATTCTCAAGAATATTATTAAGCGCTTTATAGGAATAGGAACCGTGGCGATAAGCGCTTGATTCAAGAATCCGTTGCACCTTTTCACGGATAAGCGGAATGTCGCCTACGCTCTGGTTGTAGACCGCGGAGGTATAGAGCCCAGTAAACCTGTGTTCTCCAACAACGCGTCCGTGCTTATCAAATTTCTTAATCCCAATGTAGTCGGTATAAGCTGGTCGGTGAATTCTCGAAGGCGTGTTGCCTTTGGTGACAATCAAAAGAAATGGCTTTTCTGCTTCAAGTCTGGCGGAATCGGGAAAATCAGAGAGCTTAACACTACGCACTCGTTTTGGATTTGAAAATAGTCCCAGCCCTTTTTCGCTGGTGGGCTTAAGTTCTAACTCACCATTATCATTAAACAGGTCGAACTCTTTGTAGCCCATAAAGGTAAAGTTATGATCCCCAAGCCAACGTAGAAACTTTACTGTCTCTTCGTAATGATCCCTTTCGATCCTCACTTTGCCTTCAAGGCTCGCCACTTGATCCGTCACTTGTTGCAGCTTATCCACCATCGGCTGCCAATCATTGACCACTAATTGTGTATCGCTAAGAATATCGACCAAACCTTGTTGTAAATTTGACATCGCACTCTTATCACTAAGCCTGTCAACTTCTAGGTGGAAAATAGAGAGTAACTCTCCATCCCCTTGGTTTATCGATGTAATCTGATTGTCTTTGCTGCGTTTTATTTGGGTTGGGCCATGAAGCATAAGGTGGGAAGTGAGACCAAGGCGCACAATTGCCATCTTGATTGAATCCACTAAAAACGGACTATCACTTATGACGATTTCAACAATAGTATGGGTTGATTGCCAACCTTGTTTACTGACGCTTGGATTAAACACTCGTACCGATAATTCATTTGGCTTTTTCTCATTGAGGTGGTGCCAAAGGCTGATCACTGCACCATAGAGATCGGACTCATTACGTTCGACTAAGTCTTCGCGCGCAATATTACTAAAAAGATGTTGAGCAAGTTGGTTGACCAGAGGTTGTTGAGCAGGTTCAATTTTGTCTTGGATCAGTTGATACACTTTTTCAAGCAAAACAGGCATAACTGAATCTCGCACAGTCATATACACACTCCACTATTAGAATTCTATATTTTAGGGATGTTTTATAAGCACCATATGTTGTTGTAAGCATAGCGCTTATTCTTGGTAATGCCGCCCTATTGTATTGAATATGTTAGCGAGTGGTTAATTGTATTTATATCAAGATAAGGGAAATGTTTGAGATTGTGATTAATGCCTTATTAAAGGTACTGCAAATTCCAATAATTATAGAATTTCCAACCGTACGAATTTGTTGTTTTGGTCAGTTATAAGCCTAAAGCGCCCTTTTAATCCAATCTGACTAAGAAAAGGACGAAAGCGCGATGCCGGTAGTTGAAGACGCAGTCCGGTCTCAGTTGTGACCAGCACACACTCGCTGCGCCATTGTAGTGGGAAAGGAAAGTTTGATAAGGAATATTAAGCGAAAAAAAGTACTGATTCATACGTAAGCTAACCCTATTCCTAGATGGTTTCTGAGATGAAGACATTATATGCCGAAACTAGCGCACAGACTGCAAGTAAGTAAATTTGTATCACACCCATTTGCTTTGCCAATACCAAAATTAAGTTAAGTAAACAGTATCATAAAATGACGAAAATACCGCTCGGTGAATTTCAACGTCTTCGCACTAAATATGCTAAAACAAAGCATTACTGTATATACATACAGTCACTTAATTTTAACCGTAACCCCGTCAAAATGATTCCCTCAACTTAAATCGTACGCATCGCCACCATATCGAACAGTAAATGAACCAAATTAAACACCTTGAATACCGTTTTACGCATCACACATAATAACTGGTATACAGTTATTGGTATTACCTTCAATGAACTATCAGCAATGCCGATTTAAGTTAGAGTCAGATAAAAAACAGCGACCATATCGGCCGCCGTTTCAGTTTTAAACAATTATCACAAGATATTTGCGCTTAAGCCTCTAGAGCCTTGGTCACTTTCTCAAACAAATCTTTTGCTAAATCGTCCATTGATTTCAATTTTTCAAGCTCTACTTTGATCAATGCTTGGCGAGTTTGGTCGTACTTGCCGAGCTTTAGCAACGGGTCAATCAAACGTGAAGCAACTTGTGGGTTAACACTATTTAGCTCACGCAAAATTTCACCAGCAAATTGATAGCCAGAACCATCAATAGCATGGAAGTTAACAGGGTTCATATTCAAAAATGAACCAACCAAACTACGGGTGCGGTTCGGATTTTTTAAGCTAAACGCTTCGTGTTGCATGGTTTGTTTAATCATATCCAATGCGTTAGTTGATGGGTTACAACCTTGCAAAGTAAACCACTTGTCCATAACCAAACCATCATGCTTCCACTTATCACTGTAATCCGACATCAGTGTTTCACGACAATCCAATTGAGCTTGGTTCGCCGCAGACATTGCTGCGATCGTATCAGTCATATTGTTTGCTTGCTGATATTGTTGCAGTGCTAATGCGTTACCTTGTTCGGTATATGCCAAGTACGAAAGTGCTGTATTTCTTAGAGCGCGTTCACCGATTGCAGCATGATCGATCGTATACTCGCTTTGTTTCAAGCTATGGTAAATCGCCGAAAGTTCATCAGCTAACTCTAGAGCCAACTGAACTTTGATAGCTTTTAGTACCGCAGCTACCGCATCAACATCAACCGTCTTGTACCAACCTGATACTTCATTGTGACTTGGTAATGACATCACTTCGGCAATAAAGGCTGGTTCTAATTCTTTACTCAGTAACACACCACGGAATGCATCAACCACTTGCTCCGGTAAGCTGACTTCATCACCCGCCTGAACAGTTTCCACATTGCTACGAATATATTTCGCCAACAACATTTGACCAGCATCCCAGCGAGCAAATTCATTACGAGCATGAACCATTAAGAAGGTCAGCTCTTCATCACTGTAGTCGTATTCAAGTTTTACTGGTGCAGAAAACTCACGTAGCAAAGAAGGAACTGGTTTTTCTGTTACACCTTCAAACACAAAGCTTTGTTTTGCTTGAGTTAGGTTCAAAACATTTGAAACTTTTTCACCGTTACAGCGTAACTCAGTCACCTCACCTGCGGCATTGTACAGTTCGATATCAAATGGAATATGCAGAGCCTGCTTCTCTTTTTGATCTTGAGTTGGTTCGGTTGATTGCTCAAGCGTTAAAGTATAAGTTTGCTGCTGAGCATCATAGTGACTTGCCACTTTCACGGTTGGTGTACCAGACTGGCTATACCATAAACGGAACTGAGTCAGATCGACACCGTTCGCGTCTTCCATTGCTTTTACGAAATCTTCGCAAGTGGCTGCAGTGCCATCATGTCTTTCGATGTAAAGCTTGATACCTTTTTGGAAGCCCTCTTCACCCAACAAAGTATGATACATACGAATTACTTCGCTGCCTTTCTCATACACAGTTAAGGTGTAGAAGTTATTCATCTCAATCACTTTATCTGGACGAATTGGATGAGACATTGGGCTGGCATCTTCAGCAAACTGAGGACCACGGATAATACGAACGTTATTAATACGGTTTACCGCACGAGAACCCAGATCAGATGAAAACTCTTGGTCACGGAATACAGTCAAACCTTCTTTCAAACTTAATTGGAACCAGTCACGACAAGTGACGCGGTTACCGGTCCAGTTATGGAAGTATTCATGACCAATAACCGCTTCAATACCTAAGTAATCGGTATCTGTTGCGGTTTGATCATTGGCTAACACAAACTTAGAGTTGAATACGTTTAACCCTTTATTTTCCATTGCGCCCATGTTGAAGAAATCAACGGCCACAATCATATAGATATCAAGATCGTACTCAAGACCAAAACGCTCTTCGTCCCATTTCATTGAGTTAATCAAAGATACCATCGCATGGTTAGCACGATTTAAGTTGCCTTTGTCGACAAAAATTTCTAGTTCAACGTTACGGCCTGATTTCGTGGTGTATTTGTCACGCAATACATCAAAGTCACCTGCAACTAACGCAAACAAGTAAGATGGTTTTGGATGTGGATCAGACCACTTCACCATATGACGACCATCATTGAGATCGGCTTGTTCAATGCGGTTACCGTTGCTGAGCAAGAATGGGTACTGCGCTTTATCCGCAATCACTGTCGTCGTGTATTTGGCCAATACATCTGGGCGATCAAGGTAATATGTAATGCGACGGAAACCTTCCGCTTCGCACTGTGTGCAGTATGCGCCATCAGATTTATACAAACCTTCTAGCGCGGTATTCGCTTCAGGATTAATTTCTGTCACGATAGTTAATACAAACTCAGTTGGTAACTGATGGATCTTGATACTACCTTCTACCAACTCATATTCATTCCATTCGACCTGGTTAACTTCAAGTCGCTTTAGTTCTAACCCTTCGCCATCCAACTCTAAGCTGGTACTGTCTTTTAGCTGTTTTACTTGAGATACAGCCGTCACGATAGTGGCTGTATCTTGCAATTCAAATGTGAGGTCGATATCAGTAATAGTGTGAGACGGAGACTGATAATCTTTGCGATATTTGGCTTGGTGAGCTTGAGCCATTTCTAAATCCTTCTATCAATAGTATTCACACAATCGAAAATACTTAGCTATAGATTGTTTGGGTACATCTAGCTTACAACTGTGCAAATAAAAAAACGAGGTATTCGCATAGATTACCTCGCTTTTTTACTAATTAACGTTTGGTATAAAAACAATACGTCTACGTTTTAATCATTTTATCAGCATTTAACGTATTCGATTTAAAACCGCAAACATATCGCCTTCCGCCGACTCAATAGTCAGTGTGTCACTGTTGAGTTTGTAACGTGTGTTATGTTCTCCGTTCTCGTACAAAAGAACTAAATGCTCGCCTTCAGTGAAGTAAACACCTTTTCTCACAGCTTCATCACCATCGGGATTACTTACTTTAAACAGGAAAACAAAGTCGGGTTGCAATACCAGATCCATTCGGCTTACTTCACTCGCTGCTAAGTCATCGCCTGCTAAATGTTGGCTAGACCAAATCCCGGCAAGGGAGTTAGACAAAGCTTTAGTAAACATCACACCATTTAGATTCAGCATGTTATGATTACTGGCATAGGCGTACACTTGTGGTTCGGCGGTATTTAAACCGAGAATAATGGTGTCTTCATTGGCCGTATACATCCCTTCCCAATGGTCAACTGTGAAGTCTCGTTTCTGTATATCGATAGAAAAGTGGTAGTTAGAAGACAGTGTGAGCTTGATGGCGATGTAGCTATCTTCCGAGCTGTTTGGGTCATTATTCACTAAATACCAATCACCAAGTAAAAACGGGTGATCAAAATAACTCAATGCATTTGTTTCTTTGTTGTTTGAAGGGCCTGCACTCCAAACTGTAAAACTAAAACAGGCTAAAAATAAAGCAATCCATCTCATATATCGTTCCCTCACTTTTCTTTAAGCGTAGGCACAACTATCCGATAAAGCTAAATTTTTTGATCTGGATCATTAGTTTTAGCAAAAAAGCGGACTAGGAGTCCGCCTTTCATACCAAGTACGATTTCAACTAATCATATCGACCATTATGGCAACAGATTCATTAAGATATGCATCTGGTGCCTCATAATCTTTTGGAATATCGTCTAACGATTTATAAGGTTTTTCACCCGCCGCTTCACGACGCTGATTTATACGATCTAAACGTAATTGATCCGCTTCATCACTCAGACGCTGACGCTCTTTTTCATTCAAAGAAAGCAAGTTATCTTCTTTCTCTGCTTTGTAACGTGCAATGTCCTCGGTAATAAAACCAAATTCCATATCTTTGGCGATACGTTGTTGATGCAGTTTCTCGAGCTTGGCGATCTCTTTTTCGTTACGCTGTAACACTTTGTAATCTGCTTTCTCGATACTGTCCCAAGGCAGCGCATTATCTTCTACGCTTTCACCCGTTTCTGATGGATCAATTGGCGTTGGATACGCGATATCCGGCACTACCCCTTTATTTTGAGTACTGCCACCATCGATTCGATAAAACTTCTGGATAGTGTATTGCACGTAACCCAATTCTTTATCGAATAAATCATAAATATGATTTAACGAACGGTGTTGTTGGACGGTACCTTTACCAAATGAGTTTTCGCCAACAATGATACCACGACCATAATCCTGCATCGCTGCGGCAAAAATTTCAGAAGCCGACGCACTGTAACGGTTAGTCAGAACCATTAACGGTCCGTCGTAACTGATCTTATTGTCGGTATCGGCATTGACGTTGATACGCCCATAGCTGTCTCGTACTTGAACCACTGGTCCACTAGTAATAAACAAGCCAGATAACGCAGTCGCTTCAGTTAGTGCACCACCACCATTGTTGCGTAAATCAACAATGACACCATCGACTCCTTTCTGCTTTAACTCAGTGAGGAGTTTGTCGGTATCTTTTGATAAACCAACGTAGAAACTTGGTACTTCAAGCACACCAATCTTCTTACCATCTTTTTCAATGATTTCAGATTTTACTGCGCGATCTTCTAATCGAACTTTATCTCGAACAATTGAAACAATTTCACTCTTGGCGTCATTACCTTCTGGCAAAACTTCCAACTTCACCGTTGTTCCTTTCGGACCTTTGATCAGTTGAACAACATCATCTAGTCGCCAGCCAATCACATCCACCATATCTTCGCCGTCTTGACCGACACTGATGATACGATCACCCTCGCCAAGCTTTTTACTTTTTGCGGCAGGACCACCAGCGACCAATGAACGAATGACAGTGTAGTCATCCGTCATTTGTAAAACGGCACCAATACCCTCAAGCGAAAGATTCATCTCTTGTTGGAACTGATCGGCATTACGCGGAGAAAGATAACTAGTGTGAGGATCAACTTCACGAGAAAACGCATTCATATAAAGAGAAAATGCATCTTCATTATGAGTTTGAGTAAGACGTTTGAGTGCGTTGTTGTAGCGCTTACCTAGTATGTCCTTAATCTCTTCCCAGTTTTTACCGGTCAGTTTTAGATTTAAAGCATCATACTTAACGCGTTTACGCCAAAGTTCATCGAGCTCTTGTCGGTTTTTAGGCCAACTCGCTTCGCTACGATCGAGTTCGATTGATTCATCAGCATCAAATGTCATCTCTGTATCGAGAAGAGACAATGCGTATTTGAATCTTTCATAGCGTCGCTCTATCGATTGATTGTAGATATCAAACGCGATTTGATTGTCGCCAGATTTCAACTGATCATCGATGGATTTAGACCATTGTGAGAAATTGTCTATATCAGCTTGAGTGAAGATATTTTTATTAAAATCAAGCAGTTCAAGGTAGCGTTCAAAAATCGCTTGCGAAAATTGATCATCTAAAGTGAAGTGCTTGTAATGAGAGCGGGTAAAGCGGAAGTAACGCGTTTGCTTGCGGTTTTATGTTGAGCTTCTTGCTCAAGCGCAGGCAAATCTGTTAGTTGAATATTAGCTTCAAGCGCTTTTACCGGAGTTGCTGCTAGCATAACGCTAGCAGCAATCAGCGAAAAGTTTAAACGGCATTTCATGCGTAGGAGATTCTCCTTTATGCGCGTAGGTGCTCCGCTTTCACAACCATTTGAAGGCCGTTAGACAGTTGAACTCGCACATCTTCCTTATTGATTTCAACGATAGTTGCAGCCATGTTCCCTTTACCCATGTTCACGTTTACTGCATTACCAACTTTTACTTCGTCAGCATTTAGTGGACGTGTTTCAACAGGTTTAGCTGCTTTCGGCGCAGATTTAGCTTGAGGACGACGAGCTTGTTGCGGCTTCTTAGCTGCAGGTTTAGCCGTTTTAGCTTTACCTTCTTCACGCGTCTTCTTAGCTTGTTCTTTGCGACGAGCTTGTACTTTCGCCTTGCTTTCAGCTAGTGCAGTTTTAGCATGTTCCACGTGTTCTTCGTCTAGTTCGCCTGCCGGGTTACCATCTAAATCTACACGTACCGCACCAGGCTTAACACCGTGTAGGTAACGCCATGATGAAGTGTATTGTCTTAACGCTGCACGAAGCTGAGTTTTACTTACTTTTGGGTCATCTGCTAGACGATCCGCAAGATCTTGAAAAATACCAATTTTAAGTGGCTTAGCTTCACCTTCTAAAGTAAAGCACTTAGGGAAACATTCAGCAACATATGCAATAACTTCTTTGCTGTTTTTTAACTTTTCAGTGTTTTCCATGGGGGTTCCTGGTTAATGCGGACGTTCCGCGAGCATTAAGATAAATAATTCAGCCATTATAGTGACCTGTAGAGGAAAAACCACACTCTAGAGCGAATTTATGCCTTGATAGCGTGTGAATTAAGCAGCTTTTCTACTTCCACCATCAAATTCGTCAATCCAATCTGGTCTTCTTCACTAAATCGACCAATATTTGGGCTATCAATATCCAATACACCCATCATGTTGCCGTTGATTGAAAATGGAATCACAATTTCTGAATTGCTCGCGGCATCACAAGCGATATGGCCTTCAAACTCGTGCACATCATAAACACGCTGAACTTGATTCTTTGCGGCGGCTGTTCCGCACACCCCTTTACCTAATGGAATGCGCACGCAAGCGGGTTTGCCCTGGAATGGGCCTAATACCAACTCTTCTCCGTCCATCAAATAGAAACCTACCCAGTTAATATCTTCCAACTCCATATTGAGGAGCGCACTAATATTAGCCAAATTAGCGACCAAATTTTTTTCTGACTCTACAAGAGCCACGGATTGCTTCGTCAAGCGTTGATAAAATTGATTAGACATAATGAATTCCGACTACGACACTATAAATGTGCATGCAACTTTTAATAAAAATCTGAGACTTACACTGTAATTCTACGTACAATGACTTAATTATAAATAACAATCATTATCAATATCATTAAAATGACTGAAAGTAAAATACTATTAGCCGTTCTTGGTTGATTTCACAAGTAAAATACATAAACGAAAGTTAATCATTGCCAATATTATTGCGGTCATCGCAACATTGGTTAGCGTCCCTATCCCTCTACTATTACCTTTGATGGTAGACGAAGTATTACTCAAACAGCCAAGTACTGGCGTGTCATTGATGAATGATATCTTGCCGAGTTCATTGCAAACGCCTAGTGGCTACATTTTCTTTGCACTCTTATTAGTCGTACTCATGCGTACCGTAAGCCAAGCGCTAAATATTTTGCAAAGTCGTCAGTTTACCCTCGTCTCCAAAACCATTACCTATCAAATGCGCAGTAAGATGATCGATAAGCTAGGTAAGATCAGTATTCGTCAATACGAAACACGTGGTAGCGGCGGTATCAATGCCCATCTCATCACTGACATCGAAACGATTGATCAATTTATTGGTTCTACTCTAAGCAAATTTATCATCAGCTTTTTGACCGTGTTCGGCACGGCCATCGTGTTGCTTTGGATCGATTGGCGTCTAGGACTGTTTATTTTACTGGTCAACCCTATCGTGATTTACTTTTCACGCTTGCTTGGCAGTAAAGTGAAACATCTCAAAAAGCGTGAAAACCAAGCCTTTGAGCGTTTTCAAAACCGTTTAGTCGAAACCTTAGATGGTATCTATCAACTTCGAGCAGCCAATCGTGAACGCGAGTTCTTAAATGAGCTAAAACTCAATGCCAATGAAGTTCGTCTTAACGCAGACAAATACGCATGGCAATCGGAGGCTGCTGGTCGCGTCTCATTTCTACTCTTCCTACTCGGTTTTGAGCTGTTTCGTGCCGTGGCTATGTTGATGGTGCTATTTAGCGACTTAACCATCGGTCAAATTTTTGCGGTCTTCGGCTACCTTTGGTTTATGCTTTCACCAGTTCAAGAATTATTGGGGATTCAGTTCTCTTGGTATAGTGCTAAAGCGGCGTTAGCGCGTATCAATACTTTGCTTGAACTGGAAGAGGAACATCGCCCTATCAGCAAAGTAAACCCGTTTCATGATGGCCAAGAAGTCGACGTAAGCATTGAAGATGTGTGCTTCTCATATAATGAAGACAATCGTGTTCTCGATCATCTCAGCCTACATATACCTGCAGGCAAAAAAGTGGCGCTCGTGGGCGCCAGTGGTGGCGGTAAATCGACCCTGATCCAACTTTTGATTGGGGTCTACCGACCAGACTCCGGTGTGATCAAATTTAACCACCAAACCACTGATGACATTAGTTTTGATGTAATTCGTGATCAAATAGCTGTTGTTTTACAGCAACCTATACTATTTAACGATACCTTGAGGCATAATCTCACCCTTGGCAGCCATTATAATGATGAACAATTATGGCAGGCGCTTGAAGTCGCCCAAATGCAAGACGTCATCTTACAGCTTGGGCAAGGGCTTGAAACCCAAATAGGTCGTAATGGTATTCGCTTGTCAGGAGGCCAACGCCAAAGGCTTGCTATTGCACGAATGGTGTTAAGCAATCCTAAATTTGTCATTTTAGATGAAGCCACGTCAGCACTGGATACGGCGACCGAAGCAGCATTACATCGCGCATTAACGCAGTTTTTAAATGGGCGTACAACGCTTATCGTTGCTCACCGTTTATCAGCAGTGAAACAAGCCGATCTCATCTATGTATTGGAAGATGGGCAAGTGACCCAAACCGGGACTCACGGAGAATTAGTTGAACAACAAGGTCTTTACCAAACGTTATATGGAACAATTCAATCCCACGGTTAAGCAAAACAAAGCGATACCAAATGAGGAATCGTTGTGACATCGAACGCTCATCAAGCAGCACCAAGCAAAGTTCGATTATGCCAAGGGTGTGAACTACCCATTGATACGGTTGAAATCAAACAAGGCCGCAGCGCATATTGCCCCCGCTGCGGCACTCAGTTATACCGTGGTGGTACACCTTCTCTCTCTGGTAACTTAGCGATTGCAATCACCTGTTTGCTGCTATTTGTTCCTTCTCATTTCTTTAATTTTTTGAGCATTCGTCTGTTCGGACAGATGATCCCAGCAACACTCCCCTCGGGAGTCATGACGCTATTTGGTGAAGGATTTTATTTTCTCGCGGCACTTGTCATCTTTTGTAGCTCAATCGCTCCACTATTGGTGTGTTGCGCGGTCATTAGTGCTCATATCGCATTAAGAAATAAAACCTTCCTTTTACTGAAATATTCGCTTTGGATTGTGCATCATCTGAAGCACTGGGTGATGATCGATGTTTTCTTGATCAGCGTCGCCATCTCCTGCTTTAAACTTCAAGACTATTCAGATATCCACATCGGTGTTGGCCTATACGGATTGATTCTGCTGCAACTATTTACAGTTCTGCTAGTTAGCCGAGTCAGTACCAGACGCTATTGGGAAGCTTATCAGACAGAATCTAGTCACCTCTTTTCGCACAAAGACATTCACTGTACTTGCTGCCATATGTCACAACCAATGGCGCCTCAATGCGTGCGTTGCAAAACACCATTAAGCCACCGTACAGAAAACTCTATTCAAAAAACATGGGCGTATTTAGTTGCTGCGTCCATCGCCATCTTTCCGGCAAACTTGATTCCAATCTCTATCCTTCTTACTAACGGTAAGCGACTCGAAGATACCATTTTCTGGTGTGGCAGCATTAGTAAAAATGGTATGACAGGAATTGCCGCAATTATTTTCGTCGCGAGTATCGTCGTACCTGTAGCCAAAATTGTTGGCCTCGCCTACATACTTTTGGCAATAAAATTCAAACGAGGCATTTTCCATCGCCAACGCATGATGATTTACTTTGTCGTGAAATGGATTGGTAAATGGTCAATGATGGATTTGTTTGTTATATCAATTATGATGGCCTTGGTTGACCGAGGTCAGATCCTTGATTTTACGCCAGGTTATGGCGCTGTTGCTTTTGGCTTTGTCGTGGTGTTAACCATGTTGGCTGCCGAGAGTTTCGATCCAAGATTTATCTGGGACAATTACCAACAAGGTAATCGAGCCAAAAATACCGCTAATCAAAAAGAGTCTTTCAATGAGTAATTCAACGTCTTCACAAACCTCTTACTCGCCAGATATAAAGCGTAATCGTGGCATCTCACCACTTTGGATTCTGCCTATCCTGACCATGGTGTTAGCGGGATGGCTGGTTTTTAAAGCCATTCACGATGCGGGTCAACGGATTGAGATTCAATTCTCAGATGCTCAAGGTGTCATTCCGGGCAGAACTACGGTCCGCTACCAAGGTTTGGAAGTCGGTATGGTGCGCGATATCCAGCTTTCTGAAGATCTGGAAGGAATTTATGTTAAAGCGGATATCTATCCCGAAGCCACGAAATTGCTGAGCGATACCACACGTTTTTGGATGGTTAAACCAACCGCTTCCCTATCCGGCATTTCGGGTCTCGACGCATTAGTTTCTGGTAACTACATCGCAATCCAACCCGGAACTGAAGATGGAAAGATGAAAACAGATTTCATTGCGCTTGATGGGCCTCCTGCCGATTTACTCGCGCGTGAAGGGCTAAACATTACACTTAGAGCGCGCGACTTAGGTGGTATCTCTGTCGGCTCACAGATCCTTTATCGAAAAATTCCTATTGGCGAAATCTATCATTATCAATTGGATGAGCAGAGTAAATACGTCATTCTCTCTGCCTCAATCAAAGAAGAATACCAACACATCATTACTGATGAGAGTCGTTTTTGGAACGTCAGTGGCATTGGCGCAAACGTCGGCTTTTCAGGTGTTGATATTCGCCTTGAGAGCCTGCAAGCCTTAATCGGTGGCTCTATCGCCGTCGATTCACCAGATGGCGGTTCTGCGGTACCAGAAAATACCCAGTTTAGACTCTATCCCGATTTAAAAACGGCGGGTCGCGGCATCCCGATCAAAATTGCGTTACCTGACAACAATAAAATTAGCAGCTCCGGCGCGCCGATAATGTACCGAGGCATCGAAGTTGGCCAAGTCACCGATCTCCAACTTAACCAAGAAAGGAATCACATCATTGCTTCAGCGGCCATTCAACCCGCGTTCAGCGATATGTTAACCAGTGGTAGCCGTTTCATTCTCGAAGAAGCGGAAGTGTCTTTGTCTGGCGTGGAAAACCTAACCAACCTCGTGAAAGGTAATTTCTTAACCCTAGTCCCGGGAGAAGGCAAAAGAGCGCGTTCATTTACCGCAATCAGAAAAAACGATTTTAATCGTCAACAAGACCGTTCAATAGCTTTGGAGCTGTACGCTGACAATTCATTTGGGCTCGATAGTGATGCAAAAGTACTTTACCGTGGCGTCAGTGTTGGTGAGGTAACAAAAACCGTATTGTTACAGGATAAAGTTCGCTTTGATATCTTAATCGACAAACAATATCAGAACCTAATTCGTAGTAAGAGTCGATTTTTTGTTACCGGCAGCGCGACCGCGGAACTTACAGAATCAGGTTTGAGCGTTACCGTACCACCAGCCAAACAATTGCTGACGGGCTCTATCAGCTTCATGAGCGAGGAATCAGTCTAGCAATCGCAAGTTCCAACTCTATCAAAGCAAATCGTTAGCCGAAATCGCGAAATATAATTTGTCTGGCTCAGTAAAACTGACACTCGCAGCGAATGAATTACCGCCGGTTTCAAAAGGCAGCCCACTCCTCTATCGCAACCTAAAAGTGGGTAGTGTTGCTGACTACAAATTGGTTAGCGATAGCGTTTTGGTAACGATCAGTATCGAGAATCAGTATAAACACTTGCTCAATGATCAAACCGTATTTTGGAATCGCTCTGGCGTCGAAGTTGATGCCTCGTTAGCGGGCGTTAGCATCAAGGCTGCACCGATAAAAACACTGATTGAAGGCGGCATCGCCTTTGATACATTGCCCGGAATTGAAAACAAACAAGGTAGTTATTGGAAGCTCTACGAAGACTTCAAACACGCGCGAAAATCAGGTTATGAAATTACACTTACCGGAGATGGGAAAAGTAAAATCTCTGTAGGTGCAAAGATTCAATATAACCGCGTCACGGTAGGTGAAGTAAGCGCGGTATTTCCAGACTTCAATACTAATCAAGTGACGATAAAAGCGCGTATCCTACCCGAATACGCGGAGCATATTGCGCGCAGTGACTCCTACTTTTGGTTACCGCAGACTAAAGTGGATCTCAGTGGGGTTAAAAACATTGAAAATTTACTTAATGGTGCAATCAACGTAGTACCTGGTTCTGGTAGTGCAAACAATCAGTTCACATTACATTCGCAAGCATTCCAACCCGCTGGCACTCACTTTATTCTTCAGAGTGAGTCCCGTGGCTCTGTACAAGTCGGAACGCCGGTACTCTATCGTGAAATCGAAGTAGGTGAAGTAGTGAGCTTACAACTTGGTGAATTTGCAGACCGAGTGATCACTGAAATTAGTATTCGCCCAGACTATGCGTACCTAGTAAGAAACAACAGCGTGTTCTGGAATAGCTCAGGCGTTAATGTCTCTATAGGTATCACTGGTGCAGATATCAAAGCTGGCACGGTTGACAGTTTATTGAGGGGCGGGATTACCTTCTCTACACCAGAAGGTGATCAACTCCAACCTAAAGCAGAAGCTGGACATTCATTCCTACTCAATCCAGTTCCTGAGAATTCATGGAAAGAATGGCGAACTGCCATACCAAAACCTTAATCTATACAAACGCAGCTTCGGCTGCGTTTTCTTTTGGTTCTTATTGCACGATGAAGAGCGAGACTCGATTAAGTGCCAATTTTGAGTATAATCGCGCATAAATTTCTACACTCGAGTATTCATTTTGCACGCAAACGTATATCTACCTGAAGCATTCCTTTCCGAGATGGCAAAAATTCTTCCAGCAACACTTAATATGGAAGACTTTATCGCAGCCTGCCAAAGACCATTGCGTAAGAGTATTCGTGTAAATACTTTAAAATTTCCATCGCTGATTTTCAACTACGCGCCAAGGAGAAAGGCTGGGAGCTTGAAGCCGTGCCATGGTGTGAAGAAGGCTTTTGGATTGAGGCTGATGAGTCTATTGTCCCACTTGGTAATACTGCAGAGCATATGTCAGGTTTGTTCTACATCCAAGAAGCGAGCTCAATGATGCCCGTGGCTGCCCTATTTAATCAAAAAGACGAATATCAAAGCGTTCTTGATATGGCAGCCGCGCCTGGCTCAAAAACAACACAAATTGCTGCACGTATGGAAAACCAAGGGATCTTGGTAGCCAATGAATTTTCTGCCAGCCGTGTAAAAGTTTTACATGCCAACATCGAACGTTGTGGCGTTCGCAATGCGGCATTAAGTAACTACGATGGTCGTGTATTTGGCGGTTGGTTGCCTGAGCATTTTGAAGCCGTGCTGATCGATGCACCATGTTCTGGCGAAGGTACCGTGCGTAAAGATGCTGACGCGATGAAAAATTGGAGCAAAGAATCGGTTATTTCTATCGCTGACACGCAAAAAGATCTGATTGAAAGTGCGTTCCATGCGCTAAAACCAGGCGGCATCATGGTGTACTCAACTTGTACGTTGAGCAGAGAAGAAAACCAAAAAGTTTGTCTACATCTTAAAGAAACATTTGGCGACTTAGTTGAGTTTGAATCACTTGCTGATTTGTTTCCAAATGCGCAACAAGCACTCACCGAAGAAGGTTTTCTGCACATCTTTCCTCAAGTGTACGATTGTGAGGGCTTCTTCGTTGCCCGCATTCGTAAAATCGGTTCAGTAGTTGCGCCAGAAGTTAAAAAACGCTTAGGGAAATTCCCTTTCACAAAAGCGGCAAGCAAAATTGAGCAAGATATTGCTAAGCAACTTAAAGCAACTTTAGACATCGACTTACCATATGATAGCCAAGTTTGGTTGCGTGATAACGATGTTTGGTTGTTCCCTACCGCGCTAGAACCAATGTTAAGCGAATTTAAGTTCTCTCGCATGGGAATCAAGATTGCGGAAACACATAAAAAGGGTTATCGCTGGCAACACCAAGTGGCAACCGCACTCGCGACGGGCCATGAGAAAAATAGCGTAGTACTTTCGATTGAAGACGCCCGAGAGTGGTTTATGGGTCGAGACGTACGCCCAGAAGGACAAAGTGGCCAAGGCGAGGTACTCGTTAAATTCGATAACGATGTGATTGGTCTAGGTAAATGGGTTGGAAACCGTGTGAAAAATGGCTTACCAAGAGAGTTGGTGAGAGATAAGAACTTATTTTAATGCGTATGATATAGTCGTAACTTCCAATATGAGCTCGCGCAAACCGAATATTAATCTACAATTAAACGTAAAAGCAATTGAATATATTAAAGCGAAGTTAGCGCAGGCTCATACAATTGAGCCATTCCCCTCGGCCCGGATCAGGAGAGATCTGGGCCATCTTTTTTGAAATGACTATTTAAGACGGATTCCGTCTTTTTCAATCACAATTGTGCCCTGCTTGTATAGACCACCAATCGTCTTTTTAAACGTACCTTTGCTGGTACGGAACGCAGCGAAAATTTCTTCAGGCGTAGATTTATCATTTAATGGCAAGAACCCGCCTTTCTTTTCTAGCAGCTCAACAACTTTGCTACTCAGATCATCCATTTTAGCTACGCCAACCTTCTGTAGTGACAGATCGATCTTACCATCTTCACGAATGGCTTTGATGTAGCCTTTCATTCGTTTACCGATAAATAACTTACCGAACACATCTGAGCTAAAAATCATGCCCCAGTGCTCGCCGTTAACAATCGCCTTGTAACCAAGGTCACTGCGTTCTGCAATCAACAACTCTACTTGTTGGTTGCGGGTATAGTTCGCCGGTGTTTTATCTAGCAGTTTGTTAAATTTGGTAGTACCGACAATACGACCTGAAGCACGGTCAGTGTATACGTAGACCAAAATAGTTTGACCCGCAGTCAAGCGGCCACGCTGCTCGCTGTATGGTACTAACAGATCTTTCTCTTTAATGCCCCAACTCACAAAAGCGCCGGTCGTGTTAACACCTTCGACTTTCATCAAACCCCATTCACCAACTTGAGCGATTGGCGTTTCGGTTGTGGCAACCAGTTGATTATCTGAATCAAAATACAAAAAGGCATCAATAAACTGACCCACTTCCACGCCTTCTGGAACGTAACGCTTCGGAAGAAGAGCGGTGCCAAATTCACCGGCATCTAGGAACACGCCAAATTCTGCACACTTTACGACTTCTAGGTGGTTTACCTGACCTACATTAATCATTGTATTTTTTCTCTGTAACACTTAATTGCAGGCGATTATAGCGAAACTCTGATATGCTTGCGCCAGATAATTCGATCTTTTTTCCATTCGGAGCTTACTCTTGATTACCGTTGATAAGTTGGACGGCATCACGCTCAAGATTTCCCATTCCATGGCATCCAGCAAGAAGGCCAACCTTGACCTTTATTTCTTTGTTCCCGGAGAGTTAGGCCTAAGCCCTGACGTGCTCAAAGAAACCGAGTTTTACTATGAGTCGATTGTACAAAAACGTGCTTACTACAGTGACAAAATCCTCCTGCCACTGGTACACAGCCGTTTAGCCAAACGCGGTCGACTCTCTACTACGCAATACCGCGTAAGTTTGAGCTTGTTCGCTTATCAATATGTTATCGCACTTGATAAAGCAGTCAGCCAACTCAACCGCTACGAAACAGATATCGTCACGGATGAAGAAATCGATGCCGTAATCGAAATGTCGATGGACATCTTGAAAAAATTACGTCGCGGTGCGCCGTATGAAGAAAACCTTAAGCGCTATTACGCCAATATTGATAATTACTTGTCTTGGTACACTGAGCAGAAATTCTTATCATTGGTCGCTCACATGCCGCGCGAAGGCGACTATAAAACGCTAAAAGACCGACTAATAATTATCGTCGAAAAAGAAAAAGCGCATCGCAAACTCAATAATTACAACTCACCTGCAACACGTGACGACGTAACGCGGATGAGTAATAAAATGCGCCTATTGCGCCGCTTAATCGAACACCCAATAGTTCTCAAAGAGCAAACCACCTCGCTGGGTAAAAACATGCAGCGAATAGTTAAAGGTCTTGCGACAGGCTTTGTCATGGTATTTGTTACTGCGGTGGCGATCATGGCTCGTGACTACTGGGGAGAGATCACCGCGTCTTTCATCATCGCGATGTCTTTTGTATACGCCCTACGTGAAATATTTAAAGACGATTTACGCGATGTTTTATGGCGCTGGTTACGAAAAGGAAAACCACGTTGGCGCAAACGCTATAGCGATCCAACCACTAACAAAATCGTTGGACAAAAAACTGAGTGGCTTGACTATATGAACATAAACAAGCTACCCGATCGTATTATGTTTGTACGTAAGAAGCGCACCGCACAACGTGAAGAACAAATTCTGCATTATCGCTCAGAAACAGAAATGGCGACTTCACGCTTTATGAGTGGTTACGAAGAAACCAAAGAGTCGATGTATGTCAGTATGCGTGCCATTACACGATTGATGGACAAAGGGTCAAATCGTGTTTATCTACTCAACAATGGGCAAGTTAGCCGAGAGTCGGTAGAAAAACGTCATTTAATTAACTTGATTGCGAAAGAAGATCGCCTTGATGGGCATCCTAAATATTATCGTTGGAAGATCATACTTAACCGAAACAAAATCGTTGCGATTGAGCCAGTCGAAGTCGATTCAAATGCCCCGCTACCTTAACGCTTACTGCATTTGATCGAGAGCGTTAACTCAAAAACCGCCATAGGCTCATCTTGATTCAAAGATGGGCATGTGGCGACAATTTTTACTGGTTCATTGATACGCTCACCGCTCGCAATCGCTTTATCAAGCATATCATCAATTAAACGCCCATCTTCACAAGTAAACAAAACATCCGCTTCGGGGCGTTTAAGAAAATCAGCTTTCACCGATTTAAACGCTAAAGAAATTCTTTCCCCGCGTTGTTGAGCTTTATTCATTGCCATATAGCCTCCGGCCACATCAGCCCCAACGGCTAACACGCCAAAGTACATACTATTTAGGTGGTTTTTAGTACGACGACGCAACGGAATCACCACTTCAACTTTATCATCATCGAGACTAATAATTTTGGGTCGGCATAGCCAGATCAAAGGCACTTTAAGAAAGCCAAATGAAGACAAATAGAAGTTCGCTTTGCGAATTGATGACAACATAGTGATATCCATATCAACTGGTCTAATGAGTTATCGATAATCTATTTGTATATTGTTCTGATACAATGTCAACATAGTATTAACATTTTTGAGAATTGCGCAGCGTTATCAGTTACATTGTCACTAAATGAAGGTTACTTTCTTTACTAAGTTATAAGTTAAAGCTTAAGATTTTGTATAAGTAGTTTATTCCTTTTTGTGTTTCCGTTATCTTTAGCGCTTCGTAATTAAAGAATAGGCCGCAGTATGCCACTTAAAACCGACGAACTAAGAACCCAACCTTTGGGTCCTATGCCAACCCCAGCAGAACTGAGTACGACTTATCCGATAACGGACGAAGTTGCAGATCGCATTGCACACTCACGCCGTCAAATCGAAGATATTCTGGTTGGAAAAAATGATCGCCTACTCGTGATTGTTGGTCCATGTTCAGTCCATGACACTGATGCCGCTCTTGACTACGCCTCTCGCTTAGCTGCCATTCAAGAACAGTACAAAGATGAACTGTTTATTGTGATGCGTACCTATTTCGAAAAACCTCGTACCGTTGTTGGCTGGAAAGGTTTAATCACCGACCCTAACCTTGACGGCTCTTACGCACTAGAGACAGGTCTAAACAAAGCGAGACAGCTATTGCTTGATATCAATAAACTTGGCCTCGCTACCGCGACCGAGTTTCTTGATATGATCACTGGCCAGTATATTGCTGATCTAATCACTTGGGGTGCAATTGGTGCCCGTACTACAGAATCACAGATCCACCGTGAGATGGCTTCTGCTCTTTCTTGCCCTGTAGGCTTTAAAAATGGCACTAACGGCAATGTAAAAATCGCCATTGATGCAATTCGTGCCGCACAAGCATCACACTACTTCTACTCGCCTGATAAGCACGGCCGTATGACGGTTTATCGTACAAGTGGTAACCCATTTGGTCACGTGATTCTGCGCGGTGGTGATCAAGGGCCCAACTTTGATGCACAATCAATCGAAGTCGCTTGCAAACAGCTTGCAGAGTTCGACCTACCACAACGACTTGTGGTAGATTTCAGCCACGCTAACTGCCAAAAACAACACAGAAAACAAATCGATGTCGCAAAAGACATTTGCGAACAGATTAAATCTGGTAGTACATATATCGCAGGTATCATGGCTGAGAGCTTTATTGTTGAAGGCAATCAACCAATGGACGATATTTCTTCCCTCACCTACGGCAAGTCAATTACTGACCCATGCCTAAGTTGGGAAGACACGGCGACCATGTTGGAACTTTTGGCGAACGCTGTTAAAGCACGCCCATAATTTAGAGGAAATTTACATGCCATCTTTTGATATTGTTTCTGAAATCGACAGTGTTGAACTACGTAACGCGGTTGAAAACGCGCAACGCGAATTGTCTACTCGTTTCGATTTTAGAAATGTTGCAGCTGAATTCGAGCTACAAAAAGATGAATCTGTAAAACTCAGTGCGGAAGGTGACTTCCAGCTAAAACAAATGCGCGACATTCTACGTGGCCACTTAGCTAAACGTGGTGTTGATGCAAACTCAATGGAAACTAAAGAGCCTGAAGCGACGGGTAAAAATTGGCACCAAGTCGCTGTTTTCAAACAAGGTATTGATACCGCGACGGCGAAGAAAATCGTTAAGGCGCTGAAAGATGCAAAAATGAAAGTGCAAGCATCTATCCAAGGTGAGAAAGTGCGTGTAACAGGGAAAAAGCGTGATGATCTACAAGCAGCTATCGCATTAATTCGCGAAGCGGAATTAGGTCAACCATTCCAATACGAAAATTTCCGCGACTAAACTTGCTCGCTGCAAATCTTAAAGTAAAAAACCCGCATTTTTTGCGGGTTTTCTTTATCTGGCCGGTGATAACCTTAAATTTTGTCCTATCAGAAGATTGTATTTCGAACTCTCCTCAGCAATGAATATCACCACTCGCTGCTGTTCAATCTCAGCGCCCTTCAAATGCTCAATAAGCTCGGCTTCATTGGAAAATGATTTGCGTTCTGCATCACGACGAACACTATCCAGGAATACAAATGGACAATCATTTGGATACAACACTAAGTCTGCTTGTTGCATTAAACGCAGTGCTTTGAGAGACAACATTTCAACGTCAGATCCAAATTCAATCCAAGTAATCTGCCCTTTATCAGTGACATCGTCACCAATTAGACTCTGATAAGCGGTTTCTAGGTCTTGCCTATGCTGAGCATGCTCGACTCTTGAATCAGCGAAAAAACGCTCCCAAAACTTTCGTCTAGATTCGACGTTTGGTAACGCTTGTTTAATATCACTGCGTTTCGAAGCACCAAATTCAGCTAACAACGCGAGGTTTTGTGGAAGCACGTATTCGAGTTGCTGACGAATATTGCGCACGAGAACTGGTGACGCACCACCGCTAGATATCGCTATTTGAATGCGGCCACGGTTGACCATAGATGGCGTAATAAAATCACAATAAGGTTGATCATCCACCACATTCACTAAAATGCCATGTTGTTTAGCATCTGTGTATATTTGGTGATTCAATTCTGGATTATCTGTCGTCGCCCAAACTTGCAAGTATCGACGATCGATCATTTCTTGAGAATAAAAGTTCTGAATCCAGACACACTCTCCCTGCTTCGCTAGCTCAAGTAAATAGTCATCAACAACTGGAGAGACGATGGTGACGAGCGCCCCCGCTCGGACGAGACTCTCCACTTTACGACAAGCTACTTCGCCACCGCCAATAACTAAAACCGCTTTATCTTTGAGGTCTAAATAGATTGGAAAGTACTTCATTTCACTCCCTTGCTATCACTTAGGCAGCATGTGCCTCTGAATTTTAGTGGTATCTAGATATAAAACTTTGAACTAAAAGTAATCTACTAAACGTTAATTCTAACAATATGAGTTATCAGCAACATCACAAACTGCATTTACTGAAATGAGACCATAGGTGTATTTACATTTGTTTAACACTTAATCATTCTAATATTCAGCTCAGGAATGTGATTCTAATCAAAAATCATTTTAAATTATACATTTGTGTATATGCAGATCCTTTCCTAGGCTTATAACTAGTTGATTTGTGGTGAGCGCAAATTCTCACAAATATGCAAGGTCAACATAACCTATAAACATAATATTTGTTTAAAAGTTGTATCAGGTGTCACCTGGTTTAACATGGATTCTACAGGAAGGATACACATGAAAAATAAACTATCGCTCCTTGCGTCAGTCATCGTTGCATCAACCGCATTAATGTCTACTTCAGCGTCAGCTGCCGATGGTACTTTAGACAAAGTACTTAAGAAAGGGGTTCTGACATGTGGCGTAAGTACTGGCCTACCTGGCTTTTCAAACCCAAATTCAAAAGGTGAATGGGAAGGTATTGATGTTGAGTACTGCCAAGCTCTTGCCGCCGCAGTCCTAGGTGATAAAACCAAAGTGAAGTACGTACCTCTAACCGCTAAAGAGCGTTTCACTGCCCTTCAATCTGGTGAGATTGATGTCTTATCTCGCAACACCACATGGACGCTTCACCGCGATACGGCTCTTGGTCTCAACTTCGTTGGCGTTAACTACTACGACGGCCAAGGTTTCATGGTTAAAAAAGATTTGGGTGTAGAAAGTGCCAAAGATCTCGACGGTGCGGCCGTATGTGTTCAGTCTGGTACGACAACAGAACTTAATCTAGCTGACTACTTCCGTAACAATGACATGGAATATAAGCCTGTCGTATTTGATACAGCAGCACAAACTTCGAGCGGTTTTGATGCCGGTCGTTGTGACGTACTGACCACCGACCAATCTGGCTTGTATGCATTGCGCCTAAACCTAGCAGATCCTAGTTCAGCGGTTGTACTGCCAGAAATTATTTCCAAAGAGCCTTTAGGTCCTGTCGTTCGTCAGGGGGATGACAAGTGGTTCAATATCGCGAAATGGACGCTGTTTACCATGATCAATGCTGAAGAATATGGCATCGATTCGAAAAACGTTGATGAGATGGTGAAATCTTCAGATCCAAACGTTAAACGCATTCTTGGTGTTGACGGCCCTAAAGGTAAGAGCCTGGGTATCGCTGATGATTGGGGCTATCAGATCGTGAAGCAAGTTGGTAACTATGGCGAAAGCTTTGAGCGCACTGTCGGTGAAGGCTCTCCTCTTGAAATTTCTCGTGGCGTAAACGCACTATGGAATGAAGGCGGCTTTATGTACGCACCACCAATTCGATAACGATAGATTGATAAGTAGTCAAAATGGGCGGAGCAATCCGCCCTTTTAATAAAATCGACGGATAGAGGTTACTGCAGTATGAAACCTACTACGAGTGAGACTGTCAATGCACCATCGTCTCGTACCAGTCTCTTTTACAATCCTACCTTTCGATCAGTTGCTTTTCAGATTATTGCTGTTGGAGCGCTGGCGTTCTTTATCTACACCATTGTCAACAATGCACTTACCAACTTAGATTCTCGTGGTATCGCCACTGGTTTTGGTTTTCTCGATCAAGAAGCAGGCTTTGGGATTGGCCTATCTCTGATTGAATACGATGAAACCTTCTCTTATGGGCGAACCTTTTGGGTTGGCTTAATCAATACCGCACTCGTCTCTTTTTTAGGGATTATTGTTGCGACCGTGTTGGGTTTTGCCATCGGCATCGCCCGCCTCTCTTCAAATTGGTTGGTCAGCCGTTTTGCCGCGGTTTATATCGAAGTATTTCGTAATATTCCGCTGCTGTTGCAAATATTCTTTTGGTATTTTGCCGTATTACAGGCGTTACCTTCACCGAGACAAAGTATCAGCCTTGGCGAAGCTATTTTTGTTAACGTACGCGGCCTGTATTTTCCTGCCCCGGTTTTTGAAGCCGGTTCTGGTGTGGTGATTGCAGCTTTTATTCTTGGCATTGTCGCTACCATTGGCATCAACGTCTGGGCTAAAAATCGTCAAAAACTCACTGGTAAGCAAACGCCGATGTTCCGCATTGCCGCTGGTTTGATTATTGTGCTACCTGTTATTGTTTATTTCTTGATGGGTTCACCTATTTCGGCCCAATACCCTGAGTTAAAAGGCTTCAACTTCCGCGGTGGGATCAGCATCATACCGGAACTAGCGGCACTGCTTTTAGCACTCAGTATTTATACAGCCTCGTTTATTGCTGAAATCGTCCGTTCAGGAATAAACGCCGTCAGCCACGGTCAAACTGAAGCAGCGATGTCTCTGGGATTACCACGTTCAAAAACATTGAAACTTGTCGTGATCCCTCAAGCTTTACGCATCATTATTCCCCCACTGACGAGTCAATACCTCAATTTAACCAAAAACTCATCGCTTGCGATGGCGATTGGTTATCCTGATCTCGTGTCTGTATTCGCAGGGACGACACTCAACCAAACCGGACAAGCCATTGAAATTATCGCAATGACCATGGGAGTTTATCTAACATTAAGTTTGCTAACTTCTGCGTTGATGAATTTATACAACCGTAAAGTCGCGTTGGTGGAGAGATAACATGAAAATACATCAATTTCAGCCCGATCTCCCACCACCTTCAAACACGGTGGGAGTCATTGGATGGTTACGTCGTAACTTATTTAATGGACCACTCAACTCAATTATCACTCTAATTCTCGGATACTTTGCGGTCGTAGGGCTTTGGTCAATTGCGGAATGGGCCTTGATCAACGCTGACTGGGTTGGAACTACGCGTAATGACTGCTCTCGTGAAGGTGCATGCTGGGTATTTATCAGTGTGCGTTGGGAACAGTTTATGTTTGGCTTCTACCCACAAGCTGAATTGTGGCGTCCTCGCCTATTCTACGCGACGCTAGCAATATTCACCGCTTTGCTGGCTTACGAAAAAACACCAAAACGCACGTGGATATGGCTAGTGTTTGTCAACATCTATCCTTTCTTCGCTGCGGCGCTCCTATATGGTGGCGTATTCGGGCTAGAAGTCGTAGAAACCCATAAATGGGGTGGTTTGTTAGTAACACTGATAATCGCATTAGTTGGTATTGTCGTGTCGCTACCAATCGGTGTTGCACTGGCTCTTGGACGCCGTTCAGAAATGCCCATTATTCGCAGTATCTGTACGGTTTACATCGAGATTTGGCGTGGTGTACCACTGATTACTGTTCTGTTTATGGCTTCAGTAATGCTGCCACTCTTTATGTCAGAAGGAACAGAAACCAACAAACTGATCCGAGCCTTAATTGGTGTCGTGATGTTCGCTTCTGCCTACATGGCTGAGGTGGTGCGAGGTGGTTTACAAGCTATTCCGAAAGGACAATATGAGGCAGCAGATGCGCTTGGACTAACCTATTGGAAAAAGATGGGGCTAATTGTGCTGCCCCAAGCGCTAAAGATCACCATTCCATCCATTGTGAATACCTTCATTGGCTTGTTTAAAGACACCAGTTTAGTACTGATCATCGGTATGTTTGACGTACTAGGAATTGGTCAAGCAGCAAACACCGACCCAGAATGGCTTGGTTTTGCGACGGAAAGCTACGTATTTGTCGCGTTAGTGTTCTGGGTATTTTGTTTTGGCATGTCGCGTTATTCGATATGGCTAGAGAACAAACTCCATACCGGCCACAAACGATAATTTAGTATTCAAGGACGTATTATGACGCAACAACAAGATTACATGATCGAAATTGACGACATGAATAAGTGGTACGGCGAGTTCCACGTATTGAAAAATATCAATCTGAAGGTCAAAAAAGGTGAGAAAATCGTGATATGTGGGCCATCAGGTTCAGGTAAATCGACGATGATTCGCTGTATCAACCGTCTTGAGGAGCATCAACGTGGGCATATTTATGTCTCAGGCACTGAATTGACCGAAGATCTAAAAAATATCGAAGCGGTGCGCAGAGAAGTGGGTATGTGTTTTCAACACTTTAACCTTTTCCCTCACCTAACCGTGTTAGAGAACTGCACACTCGCGCCTATTTGGGTGAAAAAGATGCCCAAGGAAGAAGCGGAAAAAATCGCGATGCAATATTTAGAGCGGGTAAAAATTCCAGATCAAGCCGATAAATATCCTGGTCAGCTATCTGGGGGTCAACAACAACGCGTCGCTATTGCTCGCTCGTTATGCATGAACCCACAAGTCATGCTGTTTGATGAACCGACCTCAGCGCTGGATCCCGAAATGGTAAGAGAGGTACTCGATGTCATGGTTGAACTCGCTGACGAAGGCATGACTATGCTCTGTGTAACTCACGAAATGGGGTTTGCTAAAGAGGTCGCTGACCGAGTTATATTCATGGATGCTGGCGAAATCATCGAAGAAAACAACCCTGTTGATTTCTTCGAAAACCCACAATCAGACCGCACGCAAAACTTCCTCGCACAAATTCTGCATCACTAATGCACATTTGTTTACAAGGGCACTTCGGTGCCCTTTTTAATAGATACTCAAGTAACCTCATGATATACCGACAATTGCACGTGCATTTCGTCACACTCTATATAGAATGGCAGCAGCGATGCATGCACTTGGGGATAAATTGTGTTACATCTTCAAGCTTACGCGCAACGCGATTTCGATTATTATCATAATTACTGCATCTTAAAGCTTGATCTTTTGCTTTAACAACCGCATAAATGTAGTTAGATAAGCATAAACTCAAACGAGGAAGACAATGAACAGTCCTATGTTTACCCGCTCAACCAGTGTTAATCGCACGCTTGAGATTAACAACACTCTGAAAAATACCTATTTCTTACTTTCAATGACGCTAGTGACCAGTGCTATCGCTGCAGTGGCGACCATGGCAATCGGTATTTCTCCTATCATGGCGCTTGTGATGCAAATCGCTGCGATTGGTATTCTTTTCTTCGCTCTGCCAAGAAGTATCAACTCTTCAATGGGTATTGTGTGGACATTCGTGTTTACAACGCTAATGGGTGGCGCTTTAGGTCCAATGCTGACTTACTACGCATCAATCGCTAACGGCCCATCTATCATCGCTCAAGCACTTGGCTTGACAGGTATGGTATTCCTTGGTCTATCTGCATATACAGTAGCAAGCAAAAAAGATTTCTCTTTTATGCGTAACTTCCTGTTTGCCGGTCTAATCATCGTAATCGTAGCGGCAATCATCAATATCTTTGTTGGTTCAACGATGGGTCAACTTGCAATTAGCAGCATGTCAGCACTTGTTTTCTCTGGCTTTATCCTATTCGATACTAGCCGCATCGTGCGCGGTGAAGAGACTAACTACATCAGTGCAACAATTTCTATGTACCTAAACATCCTTAACCTGTTCACTAGCTTGTTAAGCATCCTAGGTATCATGAACGACGATTAATCGTCATTGTGATTAAAAAAAGCCCGAAGGATACCCTCCTTCGGGCTTTTTTATTGAGAGTCGTCTTTAGCTGCGCTAACCTAATCGTAATCTAACCGATTGGACAATCATGATGTTTGAATATAACGGCAAACAAATCGAAACAGACGCACAAGGCTATCTTCTAGACCATACGCAATGGGAAGAAGGAATGATTGAGATTCTCGCTCAACAAGAAGGCATTGAGCTAACGGATGCGCACCTTGAAGTGGTGCATTTTGTGCGCGAATTCTATGATGAATTCAACACTTCCCCAGCAGTCCGTATGCTGGTGAAAGCAATGGAAAAAGCCCACGGACCAGAGAAAGGCAACAGCAAATATCTATTTAAATTATTTAAAGAAGGTCCAGCTAAGCAAGCGACGAAACTCGCTGGCCTGCCAAAACCGGCTAAATGCCTCTAACTTTTATTCTGTAGCTAATTTGGCTACAGAATATCAAACCCTTTATAGTGCTTAAATTCGACAGGCTCTCGGCGTAAACCATCCACTCTTGCGGTCTTTGGTCCTTCCTTTAAATACTGATGCATTTTTTCAATTTGCTCTGCACTACCGCAAACCCATACTTCGACATCTCCGTCCAACAGATTCTTAGCATAACCTGTAACGCCAATTTTTAATCCAAAGTGTGCTGTGTGGTAACGAAAACCCACACCCTGTACTCGTCCGTTGACAGTAAACTTTTCACATTGATGATTCATGTCTGTACCCCTATTGATAGCGCAGTGATATATTGCAAGCGCTTCTTACACTGAAAAATCAGTGCGTTGTATTTAAGGAACAAAAATAATGAAAGAAATCCCATTCCGTTGGATCGATAAATATCTTATCCACCTTAAGATTCAAGAAAAATTTTATCTCTTATTCCTACTGCCTGTTGTCGCCTTGATTACGTTAACTTTAGTACTAAATAGCGCGTCGAATAGCATGATTAACGATGCCTACCAAAACAATATGTTAGTCATGAAGAGCTTAATCGAAGCTGGAAAACTTTCACAAAGTGACGTCGCCAATGCGCTGCAGGCATCACAAAGTATTGATATAGGCTATGGCTTAAGTTCTGTATCAGTCAATGACGGCCAATTTAGTTTAGTCAACAACCACTCCAAGAACTTATGGTCGGCACTTTCTACCACTCAGCTCAGCATAATTGTTGCGACGTTAAGTGTTATCGCTCTTTGTGTGTACTACATTATGACCTTTATCGGTGGTGCAATGTTTACCATGAACAAGGCATTAAACACATTGGCAGATGGCGATCTCACCGCTCGTATGAACTTTTTCAAAGTTCGAGACGAGTTCAGTGAGATTGCAATTACGATCGATAAGGTCGCTGAGCGTGAACAAAATATGGTGAAATCAATTCAAGAGTCGATCGCACTTATGCAGCAAATCAGCTCAGAATTAAATCAAACCACACAAGAAAGTGTGCGAGTTTCAGCCACCCAACAAGAGCACCTAAGCTCTCTAGCCAGCGCAACCGAAGAAATGGCTTCAACCATTCGTGAAGTCGCGAGTTTGGCTCATGATTCAAGTATGCAGACCGTCGAAGCACTTAACATTGCAGAAGCAGGTCAAACAAAAGTGGCACACACGCTTGGTTCGATTTCACATCTATCTACCGAAGTGCAGTCTGCTTCGCATGCAGTTGCTGAACTAGATGCAAATGCAGCCCAAATTGACCAAGTGGTTACCGCTATTAATGGCATTTCTGAACAAACGAATCTACTGGCATTAAATGCCGCTATTGAAGCCGCTCGCGCGGGAGAACAAGGACGTGGCTTTGCCGTAGTTGCCGACGAGGTACGTGCTTTGGCAGGTAGAACTCAACAAGCAACCGTAGAAATTCAATCAATGATTGAATCTTTGCAACGCAATAGCCAGTCGTTAACCCGATTAATGGAGACGACCGTAACCAGTGCAAATGATGGCCATACTTTAATGGCTGAAGTTGATAGCGAAATTGGCCAACTGGCCAATAAGAACCAACATATTTCTGATAGCTCAACTCAAATCGCAACCGCTGCAGAACAACAAGGCACTGTGGCTGATAGCATCGCGGAAAGCGTTGAGGAGATCCGCCATCAATCGAGTGTTGTGTGTGCCATGCTGGACGAAACCCACGGACATGTTGACCAACTTCGTTCACAAAGTAGCAGTATGGAAGAGATGCTGACCGGAATTAAAGCCTAAACCCGTCTATCGCCTTGTATGAGCCGCGTTTACGCGGCTCTTTTGTTTGATTTTCCTTAACGCTTCACCCACAATACCCCTCCTCTAAAAGACAATCATTTGAGTATCGCAATGACAGCAGCAATTTACCTAGCTAAAGGTCGAGACAAATCACTTCGACGCAAGCACCCTTGGATTTTCTCTCGTGGTATTGACCGCGTTGAAGGTGAACCGCAACTAGGTGAAACCGTTGACGTTTATACCAACGATGGCAAATGGCTGGCAAAAGCGGCGTATTCACCAAATTCACAAATTCGCGCGCGTGTTTGGAGTTTTGAAAAGCAAGAAATCAACCGCGATTTCTTCGTTAAACGCATCCAAGACGCCCAGTTATTGCGTGAAGATGTTATCGCACGCGATGGACTAACAGGTTACCGTCTCATCGCCGCGGAATCTGATGGTCTACCAGGAATCACCATTGATAAATACCAAGACTTTTTGGTGTGTCAACTACTGAGCGCTGGTGCAGAATTCCAAAAACAAACCTTAGTCGAAGCACTGTTGGAAGTTTTCCCTAACGCAAATATTTACGAGCGTTCAGATGTAGCCGTACGCAAAAAAGAAGGCCTCGAACAAACCACTGGTGTTTTGCATGGTGAATTACCACCAAAATCAGTAGTTATTGAAGAGAACGGCGTAAAAATCAGTGTCGACATCGTCGGTGGCCACAAAACAGGTTTCTACCTTGACCAACGTGACAGCCGTCAGCAATCAATGAAGTATGTGAAAGACAAAGAAGTTCTCAACTGTTTCTCTTACACTGGTGGCTTTGGTTTATACGCTCTGAAAGGCGGTGCGAAGCGCGTTATCAACGCAGACGTATCTCAACCAGCGTTGGACACGGCAAAATACAACGCAGAGCTGAATGAATTCGATATCTCGAAAAAGCGTGCCGTATTCTTAAACGCTGATGTGTTCAAACTCCTACGTGAATACCGTGACCAAGGAACTCAATTTGACGTTGTAGTCATGGATCCGCCAAAGTTTGCAGAAAGTAAGGCACAACTAAACGGCGCGTGTCGCGGATATAAAGACATCAACATGCTAGCAATGCAGATCCTTAAACCGGGCGGTACACTGCTAACCTACTCTTGCTCTGGTTTGATGGACCAAGTTTTGTTCCAAAAGATCATTGCCGATGCCGCTGTTGACGCAAACCGTCAAGTGAAGTTTGTGGAACGCTTTGAGCAAGCTGCCGATCACCCTACCGATACGGCATACCCAGAAGGTTTCTACCTCAAAGGCTTTGCATGTAAAGTGCTATAAAATGATAAAAGGACCGAAAGGTCCTTTTTCATTATCCCGTTATTAATGCCTAGTATTGTTCTGGTAATTGAGTGAATAGCGAATTCACAATCTCTCGCTCAGCATCACCAGCAATAGCACCGCTCTGTAGCCCATCCAGATCACTCGCTACATTTTGCAGCGTAATACTCAAGTCGACGCCATTTCCATCATCAATGGTCAAGGTTACGTCATTGTCTGAAGTTTGCTCTACCGCGATATTGTCGAGTAATTCTTGCATCGATATATCACTACCGAGCAAATCTGAAAGGTCTAGCTTATCCTCCCCGACCACAAAGTCCGTTACCGTATCATGCTCACTGCGATAAGACCCAGCTTGTTCGACCCACTTAAAGATATCACCGTCCAGACCACCAGTTAACATATCATTGCCCAAGCCGCCGATAAGAATGTCCGTGCCTGCTCCGCCATTCAATTCATCATTGCCCGTTCCGCCACGCAAACCATCTTTACCATCACCACCGAAGAGTATGTCATCACCTGAACCACCAAACATCGCATCTGCTCCGCCGCGCCCAAAAATAATGTCAGCACCCCCACCAGCGTGGGCAATATCAATATAGGCGTTACTGATTGCCGATGTATTTAGCGCACTATCTTCGCCCCATGCGGCAGCCATCAGTTGGTCATCATCCGAGCCTGTCATAAATTGATCCACGCTGTTAGAAGCTCGGTCCTGATTTGCTTGGGTATAGGCATTTTCATCAAGCTTGGCATGGCTCTCACCAAGGTCGATATAGTCGTCACCAGCCCCCAAGAAGACATCGTCACCGGCATCACCAACCATTACGTTAAGACCAGCACTATCGTACTCACCCAATTGATAAACCGGAGTTTGACCTATTTGTGCTGCAGAGCCCGACCACACGTATTTGTTATGGCCTTGCATATGATGAACCGTGTCAACAAGATCCCCCGTAGAGACGACATCAAAGTCTCTAAAATCGTTATCTAGAATGTCAGCCAATGCGGATTCATTATCAATGGATAAACGAAAACCTTCAGTGCTCTCAACCTCAACATCATCTTTGGTGGGCAAGTGAACGTCAAAAAACAAGACGCCCTCCGGTACGACAAGTTTGCCGTGTTCATTAAAACGAACGCCGTTCGTAAATGACAATTGTTCGAATTTTATATCCTCAAAACCAGCGCCATTTTCTGGAGTGAGCGAAAGATTAAATACGGTTTCAGAGAGCGTCACTTTATCAAGCGTTACTGAGTAGACTATCGTCTCTCCTTCAGTAACAAGACTCTGTTGTAACTCAATGCTATCAACCACCGAGTTAACAGGGAGCGGGTTCACTATTACGTTCACCAAACCGGTATCAAAGCCACCATTACCATCTGACAATTGGTAGCTGAATTTGGTTTGGCCAACAAAATCATCATTTAGGTCAAACTCGACATAGTCACCACTGATTCGTGCCACACCATGCTGTAATCCATCGACTGCTGTAATTGTTAGTGTATCGAGGTCCAGATCAATGTCATTCGCGAGTAGCTCACTGATCTTTACGCGTAAGACATCACCTTGGTTGACCGCATATGCCCCTTCAGAACCCACCTCTATACCCGCCAAAAAATAATCGGAAGAATCCAGATCAGTATCTCCCTGAATACCTTGTGAATATTCTGAGGCAAAGAAAACAATTTCATTAAACGCTTTACCACCGGTATCGATACTAAATATCGCTTTCTCACCACCAGCGGTACCAGAAAAACTACCACTGACGACCGGTACACCGTCAAGATACGCTACCCAGGTGCCGGCCTCATCGTTGTTATCTCCATCACCTTCATCGGCATACAAGTTAGAGATCGCAAACTTGCCGCTCGTCATCGGGCGTTCGAACTTCAAACTCAGTTTTTCCGTTTGTCCTGACTCTCGATCATATTGTAACTGGCTTGATGGCCCTGCTTCCGGTGCACCTTTCTTAACGGTTACGCGGTCATTACCATCGATATAGATATAAGGATTGCTACCATCATATGTGGCACTTAAAGAAACTTCATGCCATCCGACCCCATTATTTTCGGCGTCCAGTGACATATTTCCTTGGACAACTCGATAAGCCACTGGATCATTAACGGCAACGGGGGCGTGATTGACGATTTTTTGTATTAATTCGTCTGTCGTTTGTGAAATGTTGGCAGCTTGACTATTCACTTTATTATCCTTAATTGTGATGTATTAAGTAACGCTCTCTTACTAAAAGACACGTCCATATATCGTATTAAAATACGTTATTGGTAAGAGAGTTAATTAGATGGCGTTGATTTTTGCTAACTATTAAATGGACTAATTTGCATATGGCGCGCATAAATCCAAAGCATAATTAACAAACACCACAATAATAACGAAAATAGAGTCTCTATATTAAGACAGAGAAAAATATATTAAGATAAAAGGGCCTTTCAGCCTTTTGTTTTTAGTCGAATTATTCAGGAATACTATCAGAATATCTTTAAAAGTGCGCTCTCTGAACCGATTAACACGCTTCCAAATTGAGGGCTATCTTCATTGGTGAGAATAATGTCGACATTTGCAGAATCTTTACTAACTAGGCTTAGATGGACCTCACTATCGTCAACTTTCACTGTATCGATAGAGGCCAAAAGCGCCTCCAAACCTGTATCCTCGGACAATAAATCTGCGATATCAATTTTATCTTCACCTAATACGAAGTCAAAAATGGTATCTCGCTGATCATTGACTGTCTTGTCATCTAGCCATTTAAATATATCCTCACCGTCACCGCCGAATAAAATATCATCACCTAAGCTAGAGATTAGAATGTCATTGCCACCCAGTGCATGCGTTTCATTACCCGTTACAGCAAAGACAACCTCATTGTTATTACTAACATTATTATTTTCCAGGATAGTAATATCCTCTGATAAATAACTGCTTGCATGTACACCTTCTATCGAAATATCAATAAGGCGTAGCGGATCATCTGAAAAATCATTTTTGGTTGGTATATAAACATCAAATGAACTGACTCCTTCTGGTACTGTGAATACTCCTGTTCTAGAGGAATTAATGGAATGCATCACACCATTGGTAAAACTAATTGATGAAATATCAACATCTTGGTCCAATGTGTCTGATGACGAACGTAAAACAAAATCGTATTGAGTCTCCGATAGAGTCACTTTATCCAGCAAAATAGAAAAAGACATAGCTTCGCTTTCTGCAACGGCGATTTCGTTAGCAGTAATACTCTCAACTATTGATTCTGGAGGAGACTCCACAACCGTGACAGCAATCACGCCAACATAAATATTGGCATTTTGATCAACCACTTTAAACTCGATGCTAGTTTCGCCTATGAAACCAGACTCCGCTTTGAACACGAGTTGTCCATTTTCTATTGTCACGCTACCTGCTTTTTGATTCACTAGCATCGCTTCAGATAACTGATAGCGATTACTCGTATCCAAATCTTTGAAGATATGAGACTCAGAGATTGCCAATACTGATGGAGACTGTGCATCAGTAGTGCTTAGTATCGAGAACTGGTTGGACGCTTCAACTTGAATGCCTTCAATAAAATAGTCCGATGAATCTCTCTCATTATCACCATTTAGCCCTTGCGTGTACTCATTTGCTGAAAAGACGATTTCATCAAATGCCAATCCATTGGTATCAATTTCAAATTGACCTTGATGGCTCGTTATATCATTGTCGCCAGCGTTAAACTCTCCACTTGCTACCGCTACGCCGTTAAGTTTGGCAATCCAAGAACCAGACTCATGGTTGTTTTCGCCTTCACCTTCATTTTTGTAAAGGTTCGATACAGCGAAAATGCCCCTCGTTGCTGGTGTATCAAATTTGATCACCAACTTTTCTGATTGTCCACTTTCTCGATCATATTGAATTTGCTTTAGTGGCCCACCACCCTCTGGCCCGTTATCAACCCCTATTAATCCAGTCTCAGTATTATGATAAATAGGAACTTCTGCATCCAAAAATTGACCTTCTAGATCAACTTTATCCCAGCCTTGATTTCCGCTACCAGCTTGCGACATATCGCCTTGCTCTAGTGAATAACTTACGTCAATAAGTGCTGTGGAGTAATCTAATATCGTTCCTGTCGCACTGACTGATGAGAGCAATTGTCCTGAGTCATCTAGATTGCTTACTGTCAATAAAACTTGCTCACCGCTGTCACTTTCAAGATCAATGCGTGTTGGTAACATAACATCAAACTTTCCAACGCCCTCCGGTACGACGAGTTGGCCGTTTTGAATCGACACACCGTTTGTGAATGTTATTCCCTCGAGATCAACATCGTTATCATTAGCCCCATTTAGAAAATCAAAAGAAAAGTCATAACGTGTTTCGGTTAAAGTTGGCGTATCTAAATTGACAGTATAAATAAGGTCGTCACCCTCTAAGACATCGCTATCTAACATAGTGACGCTCGTTGCTTTCGCGTCTGCTGGCAACTCATTAATAATGATATTGATGACCGCCGTATCCGTTTGCCCATCTTCATCTGTAATCTGATATTGCAGTTGAGTCGTACCCGAAAAATCTGCATTAGGCGTAAACTCAATAAAGCCACCATTAATCACCGCGCTACCCTGGCTAGCAGTGCCCAGTAATTCAGACAAAGTCAAGATACTTCCTTCCGGGTCAGAGTCATTATTCAATATTTCACTGATTGGGATTCGAAGCACTTCACCTTGATTTCCCGCATAAAACCCTGGAGAAGAAACCTCGATACCGGCAATAAAATAGTCAGAAGAGTCTGCACCGCTATCACCTTGTAGGCCCAAACTGTATTCATTCGCCATAAAGACGATTTCATCAAACGCATTACCATTAGTATCAATTTCAACCACGAATTTCTCGCCCGAATACGCGGTAGAGGACTCAAACGAACCACTAGCTGCAACAACGCCATTCAAATACGCAACCCAAACGCCAACTTCGTTGCTTTGATTGTTTGAATCGATAACCTTGCCTTCCGCTGCATATAAATTACTAACAACAAACCGACCTTCTGTTGCTGCTTGGTCAAACTTAATGCTCAGTTTCTCAGAAGTTTGAGTCGTCCTATCATATTCAATTTGACGATCTGCACCTCCAATAGCACCAGTATTAACTACTCCCAGTAAGCCTTCGTAGTTCTCTTGCCAATCCGCTTCGTTTCCTTTGAAACTTGCAGAAATCGTTGCCCCTTCTATGTCCCAACCGGCACCGACATCGGCACCCAATGACATATCCCCAAGAGTCAGACTAAAACCAACCGGGTCGTTTTGCGCTATCGGAGGTAACCCAAGTTCCGGGCCAACGGGCAAAGAAGGTTCAGAAAATAAGAAACGATAACTTTCAAGTAAGGTCAGGCTCTGAGTAGAAGACAAATTGAGTTGATTTGTAGCGGACGTAACAAATTGCGTTTCAGGCTGTGACTCACTACCATCGCGATCGACCGTACCAGACAAACCAAGACTTGAACCTTGTAAACCACCAGCTGCAGGCGCTAAATCAGGATCTGCCAGTGTTGGGTCAGCGCCTTCTTCGATCGCCGCAATAATGTCGCTCACTTGCTGTGTCACATCTTCTATGTCACCACTTTGAGTGACTTGCTGAATATATGGTTGGCCATCAGCTATTTCCTGCCCTGGAACATCGATAATCAACTCACCAGGCAAAACCGGTTCACCTAATTTGAGTATTCGAACTTCACCATCAATTCCAATGACAATTGACTGCCCGATAACCGCATTAACTAATGTAAATAAATTGCCTATTCCCATAGCCTAGCCTCAAACTATTTTTGTGTTAATTAACGAAATTACGCCTTTCAATTAACATTTTAATGTGACGAAATTTTACACTTCAAATAGCAATGAGATGCTCAAACAGCACGGTAAATACCAAGTTTTCCAAGTTTGAGACTAAGCAACATATGTATTCATGAAAACCTTTCTGTAAAACATATAATAAACACACAGTAACACTCAATATCAAAACAAAACATTCAGTTGGATTACTTTCTTATTTTTGATACATTACGCCGCAACACAAAAACAATTGTGCAAAACAAGTGCATTACTAGGGATAAACAAATTGTATCCCCGGCTTTTGCTCTTTGCTTCTCACTATTAAGAACATTTTTGAGTAGTATTCCGAGCAAAAGTACTTCTAGGAGAAGAACAGTGAAAATAATAAAGCTCAGCACACTAGCTCTAATTTGTGGGGTTAGTTTTAACGCTTCAAGCCAAACTTTAGAACAAGCCGTCTCACTGACTATTACAAATAACCCTGAAATTAAAGCCGCATTTAACGAGTTCAAGAGTAAATACTATGAAGCGGAAGCATCTGAAGGTGCATATTTGCCTTCTTTAGATTTAGACGCAGGCATTGGTTATGAATCCGTCGATCTCGCATCCGGGATCGAAAATGACTTAACGAGAAAAGACGCATCATTGAGCCTCACTCAATTACTTTGGGACGGAAACGCAACCATTAACGACATGTCTCGCACCGCTGCAGACGCCGAGTCAGTGCGCTATCAATTGCTCGCTGACGCCTCTGATATGGCACTTCAAGTGGCGCGTGTTTATTTAGATGCCACAAAAGCTTACGAAATCCTAAAACTGTCCGAAGCAAATTTAGCAATCCATAAACAGATACACCGTGACATTAAACGCCGTGTAGAATCAGGTATCGGCTCAACTGCTGACTTGTCTCAAGTTGAAGCGCGCCTAGCTAAAGCACACGGTAATTTGATCGCCGCGCAAAATAACCTCTTTGATACGCACACTCAATTTCAACGTTTGGTTGGTCAATCACCTCAAGGCCTCATTTTTCCACGAGCGGACATCAATGCACTTCCGCCAACCCTTCAAGCAGGCTTAGAGCAAGCGTTTGAAAATAATCCTGTCATCAAAGTTTCTCAAGTCGACGTTGACTCCGCTCGCTTTCAATTCCAACAACGTAAAGGCAATTATTACCCAACCGTGTCCCTTGAAGCTGCACAGACTTGGCGAGATGATGCTGGTGGCATTGAAGGCAGCAGTGATGAACTATCAGCGATGCTGCGCCTAAAATACAACTTGTATAACGGTGGTAGCGATAAAGACATTGCAGATAGCGCCGCCTATCAACTCAACAAAGCAAAAGACTTCCGCGACCGTACTTTCCGCTCGGTTGAAGAAGGGTTGAGACTCTCTTGGAGCGCTTTAGACTTAACGGTACAGCAAAAAGAATTTTTACAAGACCATGTCGATGCCGCATCGGAAACGGTCATCGCTTATGAAAAACAATACAAGATAGGTAAACGCACATTGCTTGATGTTCTCAACACTGAAAATGAGCTATTTGAAGCTCGCAAAGGTTATATCGACGCTAAGTATGATGAGCAGTTTGCGAAGTATCGCGTTTTTAACGCCACGGGTGTTCTGCTAGATGCTCTAAGAGTCGACACGCCAAGTGAATGGCACGAAGCAGTGGAGTATTAAAATGAAAAAAGTTGCATTTGCCCTTTCGTCTATCATTTTAACAACAGCCGGTTGTGTGAGCAGTGATAGTGAATATGACTATATTCCCACACCTAAGCCAATTCAAATCGCTGACCTAGTAGACGATGACAGCGATGGCGTGATCAACGCGCGAGACCTATGTGAATTAACGCCGCAAGGCGCAGAAATCAACAACGAAGGCTGTGGCCGACTCGTCGAAACGTCTGACTCGCTTGGTCTTCATATTCTATTTGAGAATGACTCTAGTGAGATACTGCCGATTTTCAAACAACAAATCGCTCAAATGGCCGATTTCCTCAAGCAGTACCCTGAAACCTCGATCGAAATTCAGGGTTTTGCCAGTAAAGTTGGCGATGAAGACTACAACCTTGCCCTTTCTAAACGTCGAGCAAAAAACGTTGAGCTAGAGCTTGAGTCTTATGGCATTTCACCTCAACGTGTTTCTATCATCGGTTATGGTGAAAACAAACTTGAAAACGATGGTGATGATGAACTCAGTCACGCTCGCAATCGCAAAGTAGTTGCCAATGTGGCTGGTCACAAAGGCGAAGTTGTTAAGGAATGGACAATTTTTACACGACTGGATAAATAAACGTTTAGCAACATGACCAAATTGCGGTCTAACGCAACGACCTAGCGTCAATTGCGTAGGTAAATCATCAACAAAAGGAGCGAAAGCTCCTTTTTTGTTTGGTAAGTTGCTAGCGCAGTGCTAACCTTACGAAAATTGTTTTCATAAGAGAATTACCATGAGCAAATTAACTGCTGATATCGATGCAAACCTAGCGCTATTCATTGAAGAAACCAAAGCTAACCAATTAGTTTGGGGTCTACGTAATGAAGAAGGTTGGCTATCGTGTGACTCAACTGAATTCGAAGAGAGCGAAGTGATGCCTTTCTGGTCATCAAAAGAAGACGCAGAAACACACAACGTTGAAGAATGGGCAGATTTTGAGGTGCTTGAGATTCCTCTAGACATCTTTGTTGAAGATTGGCTACTAACATTAGATGAAGATGGCGTTCTAGTTGGTACTAACTGGAATGGCAATCTTGAAGGTAAAGAAGTCGAGCCTTCTGAACTGGCTAAAATGTACCTGTAATCGGTAGCCCATTATCTTGCATAAAACGCCTAAACTCTTAGGCGTTTTTTTATACCCTAAATATCTCTAAACGATAATTCATTATTTGTCGGGATAGTGCATAACTCTCTCTATCGACAAAGAAAATCGAGAGTACTTTCACAATTACGCTCTTTTCGCACGACTAAATTGTTCATTTGCAACTAGTCACCATGATAAACCGCTAATTATAAAAATATTATTTGTTTTCCACGGTAGTATGAAAATCAACGTAGCCAGTTTTTTCTCCTTTAGTGCCCTGTTCGCAGCGCTAGTCACTCATGCAAACCCAGCACATTTAACCTGGGAGTCGGCCTACGCGGATGCCGTCGCGAAAAATGACAAACGTGCACTTTCCTTACTTCAAGACCGCTACGACGCATTACCTGCCGGCGTTGAAAAACTCTATATCAGTAGTAAGCTACATGGATTTATGCTGCTGCATGGGCAACCCTACTTTGGTAACAACAACGCTAACGCTATTGACGGTAAGTTCGCCACTCAAGAAAAGCTCTTTATTAATGCCCTTAACAGTGAAGAACAACTTAATTTTATCTCTGCTAGAGAGGGCTACCTGTCGCTATTAGAAGATGTTGAGTTAAGTAATTCAATCAATGGCAAGATCCTCTTTGAGTACCATCTATGTCGAGTGTTAAACCGCCAAGCTCTTTACCATCAAGCGGATATCTATTGCTCTTCACTCAATACGCATATTCAAGATGTTGACCAGCCTATATTACCCAAATACCTTGCACTTCGCGTTATCGCTAACAACCAAGAGTTTTTGGGTCACTATCCACTCGCGTTAGATACATACCAACAGCTTCTCTCCATTATTCCCGACTATGAAGATGCGTCGGGAATTTATAACGACGCAGGTTTACTACTCGCGAATTTAGGCAGCTTCACACAAGCTGAAGAGTACATAAATAAAGCCCTGAAGATTCGAGAACAGTTATCTCAACCTCTCAAGCTCGCTCAAACGCATCACAGTATGGGGAAAGTAAAACTAAAACAGTCAGAATACTCATCAGCGATTACGCATTTCAGCCAGTCAAAACATCTATCGCAACGACTAAACTACCCTTACGGCGTAACGTTTGCTGATCTAGGTTTGGGAGAAGCCTATATTGGCACCGGGAATTTTGAGGTGGGAACATCACATCTGCTTGCAGCGTTAGACAATGCTACCAAACAAGATAATGCACAAATTCGCGGTGAAATTTATCTCGCTCTCGCGCGCACCCACAAAGAGCAAAACAAGTATATTGCCGCCCATGACTTTGCTGAACATGCCCACAGCTTAGGTAAAAATGTGGCCAGCGAGAGACTCTCGGCTCAAGCACTTGCACTGCTAGCGGAGATATCTGAACATCAAAAAAACTATGACAAAGCACTCGGATACTACCGAGAGTACGCAAAATCCGAATTGCAAAAACGAGATAAAGACAACGCTAATGCATTTATCGCCCTAGAGTCGACTCGCAGAGACAATGAAAGCAAATCAAAGGTCGAGAGACTTGAACACCAGAATTCAAAACTGATTGCCGAAAATGCATTGCTAGGTAAACAGTTAATGTTGGCACTGCTCTCGGTATTTACATTGGCATTCATTGTTATTGCTTTGATGTTTTACTACAACCGTAAATACGCCCAACTCTCATGGGACGCGATTGGTAAGGCTCTAAATCGAAGCAGCTGTATTGAAAAAGTGAAAGCACAGAAAGCGCCTCACTTAGAGCACTAAAAATGTACTGATTTTATTAGGTTGGATAATTTTAAAGCGGTTAACAATAATTTGGACATCATCTGGGCGACCAGCTTTTAAGAGACGCGGTAACAAACATTGCGAAACATCTTAAGTCCGGTGATTTTATCGGTCGATTAGGTGGAGAAGAATTGCTGGTACTACTAAAAGAAGTTGATGAAATCGATGTTGAGTTCCGTGTACAACAACTTCACAGTGCCATCGCACACAGTGCTCCTCAGACAAACAACTTCCAACCTGTTTCACTGTCAGCCAGTTGTTCATATCTTGCCACGTCTAAAGCGTTAAGTGATTTTAATGAGTTGTATGCCATCTTAGATCAAGCGCTTTGCCAAATTAAGCGCAAAGGAAATAATCAGATCATAGACGCGTTTAACGCGCCTATTTACCCAACGACTGACGACTCACCTACTGAAGTTTACCCACAAGAGATGCCATCACTTCTTTAGATGCGTTCAAATACTCATTCAGCCCATTGCTGCGCAATTCGCATGATGGGCAATGGCCACAGCCATCTCCGATAATGCCATTGTAACAAGTGAGAGTTTTATTACGTACTAGGTCCAACGCGCCCAACATATCAGCAAGTGCCCAAGTTTCAGCTTTGTTTAACCACATTAACGGTGTTTTGATGGTCAACTGCTTATCCATGCCGTGAACCAATGCTGAATTCATTGCCTTCACAAATACATCACGACAATCTGGGTAACCTGAAAAATCGGTTTCACACACACCAGTGATCACAGTCTCCGCACCCACTTGATATGCGTATATGCCAGCTAACGTAAGAAAAAGGATATTGCGTCCTGGCACGAATGAATTCGGCAGGCCATTGGCTTGCAACTCATGTGATACTTCAATATCGTCACGCGTTAAAGAACTGATCGCCAACTCATTAAGTAAGCCCACATCCATCACTTTATGCGTTTTTACACCAAGTTCAGTCGCGAGACTTTTTGCTACCTCGATTTCCAATTTGTGTCTTTGACCATAATCGAAGGTGATGGCATGAACCTCATCGTAATTGTTTAGCGCTTCAACCAAGCACGTAGTGGAATCTTGACCACCACTAAAAACAACAACTGCTTTTTTCATTATCATGTTCCTATTTAAGCGATATCGAGATATTTATGAGTTTGAATCGATAAACGCCAATTACGTTTAATGCAAGTTTTAATACAAAGTTGAGTAGCTCGTGCTTTTTGGCTGATTGGCTGCAAAGAAACCACGACGTCCGACTTTGTTGTTTGTCCTGATAGAAGCGCCTCTAGTTGCTCAATATCTTTGTTCGAACCAACTGGATGCTTAATTTCATTCGCACGCTGAAGAGCACTAGGCAAGATAGGCAACTTGCCTTTCATATTGATTTTAGGTGACACCGTCACCCAAGTCGCATCTGTGACTTTGATTTCGGATGTCCCGCTAGTCTCAATTTGACACTGACACCCAATCTCTTCAAATGCTTGGGTTAACGGCAATAAATCATATTCACAAGGTTCACCGCCCGTAATCACGATATGCTTGGCACTATAACGTTCAAGATATAGAGAGACTAACTGCTGAGCTGTCACACTGCACCATGTTGGTTCATCGACCGATTTTACCAATATTTTCTCGATCGGTTGCTCATCTTCAGGATTAACGTACCAAGTTTGTTTCGTATCACACCATGCACACCCTACTGAGCACTTCTGCAAACGAATAAAAACAGATGGAACACCAGTGTACACCCCTTCACCTTGGATGGTTTCAAACATTTCATTTAACTTGTACAACTTCTCTCCCACCATACTTACTTCCTTGAAATTTATTGATTCTACTTGCGTGGATAAAACCGCCCTTCACTCCAAACTGCCTTAATCCGAAATATGTAGAATGCATCGAATAATCAGCCACTTACGCGTTAATAAATTGAGAAATTAATCAAAACTTTAACCAATGAGGTACTGTACCATGACAAAACTCAGTTCTGCTCTTGGCTGAGCTTTAAGCGTACGATTATCTCGACTTAATGATAACCCGCATTTTTATACACTAAACAGGACAAAAACAAGGACATAAAATGCTGCATTCTCTGTCAGTAAAATACAAAATCTCTCTTCCCATACTGAGCATTATTGCCGTTTTTCTCGTCACATCTATGGTCAATGTCTTTAGCTCTAGACAACAAACTCGGTTAACGGAAGAGCTAAACAACGTCATTATACCTGTGTTGTTTAACATCGAAGATGCATACCGAGACTTCTATCAAGCCACATCTGCGGTCCAAGGCATCGCGTTATCCGAGGGTCAACAAGACTCTATTGATTACAACTTATTCGAATATAAAGACAACGCGTACAAAACCATTCCTCGAATGAAAAAAGTATACACGGTTGTCGAGACAGGTGTCATGCCTGAAGAGCTAACACCAGCGATCAACCAAATGGTTGCCTCAACTGAAAAATGGCTCAACAGTTACGAAGCATTGCTTGCAGCACCTCAATCTGACTGGATCGACCTATATCAACAGCAGAAAGGTTCATATGATCAGCAGTTTGCCACAGTGCGAGACGAGCTCAATGTGGTTAAAGATGCATTAGAAGCAAAAAAAGGCACGTTACAGGAAGCGATCTCGGCAGCCTCGACCTTTGCTGAACGTTCACTACTCATCGGTATCCTTCTTGTCATAATTTTGGCCATCGGAGCCTACGGGAGCCTTATTCGCACTATCGTCAAACCGATTGAGAATATTCAAAAAGCGATGGCTGAAATTGCCTCCGGTGATGGTGACTTAAACCAAACAATTCAATCCAACTCTAGTGATGAGTTAGGTAGATTAGCGACGAGTTTTAACTTATTTGTTGGAAAAATTCGCAATACCATTTTGCAAGTGATCGCAACTAACCAAGCCGTGAAAACGGAATTGGCGGGCCTAGTCGATGCGTCTCAAGGGATCAGTGAACAAACTAACCAACAACGAATCGAAAGCGAACACGTGTCAGCTGCTATTCAAGAGATGCAAGCGACTAGCCAGAATGTAAGTGAAAACGCTCACGATGCCGCGCAAGCAAGCCAAAGTGCCGATGAGGAAGTGAAATCCAGCGCAATCGTACTCGAACAAACCGTTGCCTCGATTCGCACATTAGCTTCTGAAGTCGATCAAGCAGGTCAAGTGGTCAACCATCTGTCTGAAGATGTTAGCAACATCGCCTCGGTTTTAGATGTCATTAAAGGTATCGCAGAGCAAACTAACCTACTCGCGCTAAATGCAGCAATAGAGGCAGCACGAGCCGGTGAACAAGGCAGAGGCTTTGCCGTCGTCGCGGATGAGGTGCGTTCACTTGCGAGTCGCACGCAACAAAGTACTGGCGAAATTCAATCGATGATTGAGAAATTGCAAACTGGCGCAGAACAAGCAGTAGAAGTCATGAATCGCAGCAAAGTTAGCAGTGAAACCACCATTGAAACTGCTGGTCATGCCAATAAATCTCTACAGGTAATATTGGAAGCGATTGCGCGCATCAGTGCGATCAATACCGAAATCGCCTCAGCTGCAGGGCAACAAAACATCTCTAGCGAACAGATATCCAACAATATCCACCATATTGCGAATAACAGCAATCAAGTCGTAAGCAGCGCTGAGTTCGCCGAACAGCGTGTGAATGTGCTAAATCAACAATGTGACGAATTGGATCGTTTAGTCTCTCAATTCAAGTGTTAATTAACGCCAATAAAAAAGACCTAGCATTGCTAGGTCTTTTTTTTACACATATCACTGCTGGCTTTTAAAGCGAAGAAACACCCCGCTCGCCACAATAAGTACTGGCAATATAGCAACGTTCAAAAGCAATGAATGCAAACTGCTGGTATTGACTAAAGGTGTGACGGCGCTAAATACAGCGATCAGCAATAGCGCAATCGCTCCCCAAACGAGTGCTTGTTTATACGTTATGGACGCAGGCAACGCTCGCATCGTAACAACCAACAACATAGCGATAGCCGCGAGCATCGCGCTAATAATGGCTTCAGTGTGCCAAATTACGGCTAAAACGCCGGCTGCAACCGCCATCGTCGCCCAAATACCTTTCTCAACAAATAGTTTTCGGCTTTGTGCCCCTATCGTTTTGTCTAATCGATTGATATGCCAACCACATAACCAACCCAGCACAAGTGCAAGTAGGCTGTCGATAAGAAACGCACTTCCCGTATAGAACGCACTTACGACCAACCAGAGCAATATACACGCGCCGATAATCGCTGTCTTTGCGCGCCATGCCGATTCTATGTTTGGCAGCACAATACTCATTGCAATTGCCCAAAGTGCAATCGGTAGATTTGGCATGCCAAAGCCCGCTTGCGGCACACTTTCCATCAATGGCAGGTAAACATTGGGACGTGGTAGTTCAAAGCTAAATTGCGCGACACTCACGAGCAAATACCCAAATAACAATGTAAAGGACAACTTAACCGTAATGTCTCGACCAAATTGTGCATAACAAAGTGGCAGAAGCAGTAACCACAAACCCGAAGTGAACATCATTCCTTGGCTGAAAAACACATCGACCGCAGTTTTAGCACCTGCACTTAAACCATTCACCATCGCATGCAATTGCGCCATCCACGCCAATTCCGACTGCTGAAAACTTGGCGCTGATTCAATTAAATTATCAACAAACGCTACTGATTGGGATGTGGCATTTGGTAAGAGCGAAGATACTAATGACCAAAGATCTGGGTATCGGTAATCTTCAGCATGCAAGTCACTTGGCGTCAACAATCGTGCTTGTTCTACCTCGATGGCAAAGTGAGGAGCAAACCAAATAGGTATCTGATAACCACCAGCTGAATCTTGTTGACCAAATGCAATAATCTCCGAATCAGAAACACAATCAAAATAGATTGCTTTGTCGTTTCGATACAGCTCTTTGCCTGCGGTAACAATTAAACCCGCTTCTTCCCAAGCTTCCCTTTGTGCGGTCAACGCAGGCTCTTCGTCACCATCAATGAGTCCTCCTGGTAAAGACCATTTACCGGTTAAAATCTCTTTGACCAACACAATTTGATTGTCTGCCTTAATCACACAGACGGCACCTTTCAGTTTGCATGCGCCAATGAAGAGGCGACGCTCAGGCGATAAAACCAAACAAAATACCAATGCGTTGAATATATTTGATTGTCATTTACGAATAACTTTCCTTAGCCAATGGATATGGTGCTCAAACCCTACCTCAGCGTAAAACTTACAAGCGACGCTATTGAAGTTCCAAACTTCTACAAACACTTGCTTAACACCGTAGTCCTCAAAGCGCTGTTCAATATTTTCATACAGCATTTGCGCTACATTGTTGCGACGAAATTCAGGGATAACATAAAGCTCATCAATACTTCCCATTTGCACTGGCTGGCTGACGGTAGAAATTAACTCACAGAAATGCCCCGTAACAAAGCCAACAATGCTTTCCTGCTCAAGCGCCACTAAGACCATACATTCAGGATCATCTAAATAACGAGCGATGCTCTTTTCTTGGTCAATTTCATCGGCTGTTTTAAAGCTATCAGGCGCTTGAATATGATGTTCATGATGAAGGTCATGCATCAGATCATTCAATTGTTCAAGGTCGGCTGTTTGCGCCGCGCGAATAGAAAACACAAAATACCTCATATAAGTGGGAAAGTAACAATCAGCGCCACCAATGACCCCAGTGAAGTTGAGAAAATACTCAAATAAACTCAAAATGACACAAGTCAAGTTCGTAACTTGCGAACACTCGATTCTAGAGTGTTTATGAGAAGGAACGTAGTGTGCGTTGAACTTTATTTTGATTCAACACGTTAATGAAATCCTCAAGCGGACATCACCCTAAATATTAGATGATACCCAAGTTACTTGAGTATAAAAACAAATCAGGAGCCTTGAGCTCCTGAATATAGTTAACTTTCGCTATGTTCCGCCAAATACTGATTAACATCAACGTCATCAATTTGGCTGGCCGGTAAATATAGCCGAGCGTATTGCTCAAAACCACCGGAAGTTAAAAACAGCATAAAGAGATCGTAATCAATATGCTTATTTTTAGCCATACTATGCATGATATCGATCGCCACGCTATATGGCTTGGCTTTTTTATATGGCCTATCTGCTGCGGTTAATGCTTCAAATATGTCCGCGATAGCCAATACCCGCTCAGGAATTGATAGCTGACTGGCATCAAGTTTTCTTGGATAACCCCTGCCATCGAGCGTCTCATGATGTGTCGATGCATAGCGAGGAACTCTTGCCAATTCTGGCGGGAATGGCAACGCTTCCAGCATTTTTATCCCGTTCGTCATATGTTCATTGATTCTGAAACGGTCTTCGGTCGTAAGAGTACCGCGTGAAATCGACAAGTTATAAACTTCGCCTAAATTGGACTGATATTTCGGAATATCGATTTTAAACTGAAGTGTCGGATCAAAATCAAGCGGCCTCACTCGTTCAATAATATGCTCTGGTTTATCCGCGAGTAGCGGTTCTACCGCAGGCAAAGGCTGCTTGTTTGGCATATTGCTCAACTCTTCAAACGGAGATAGACCAAGTCGGTTATCAAAATGGCGCAACCATGTTTGCTTGCTGATTTCTTTAATCCGAGCAATCTTATCCTCACTCATAAACTCACCACCGACATTCGCCTTCGCAATGAACTCAAAATCCTTTTGCAATTGTGAATGACGACTGTGCAGCGTTTCAAACGCTTGCTCTTTAGTGACCTCTTGATTGAGTATCGCATTGAGATATTCAATTTCAGCATCACGCCAGAGCACTTCAAAACGAGTACGTATTTCATGAATTCGGTTATAGTTTGCTTCTAATTTTGTGCCTTTATCAACGATGTGTTCTGGGGTGGTGATCTTGCCACAATCATGTAGCCAAGCGGCAATCTTAAACTCACGCCTTTCATCATCATTTTTAAAGCAAAAACCTTTAAACTTACCGTGGTTTGTCTCTTCGACAATTTGCGCAAGCAATATCCCTAATTCGGGCACACGGTTACAATGCCCTGCGGTGTAAGGTGATTTATCATCGATTGCCTGGGCAATAACATAGATAAACGCATCCATAAATGCTTCACGCTCTTTATGGTAGCGCTCAATCTCTTGTCCCATCTCTAACATCGATTGAGACAGTTCATACACTTCTTTGATTCGGCTATCAATCAAACTGACTTGATCAAATTGGCGTTGCTGAATCAGTTTGGTTTCCTTTCTCAACTGCGTAATAGGAACCACAATCGGCACACCAAACAACCAGGCTAAAGGCAAAATAATCATCAATGCTATCGCGGTAATGACTGTTGAGGTGATCAATCGAGAATACACTTGCCCCATAATTACTTGCTTAGGGATCACCACCGCGAAATATTCTTTTATCTCGCCTTGCGACACCGATGTGACGTACAAATAACTCTGCCCGTCCTGAGTCTCAATCATTTTGCGACTCTGACTCGAGTCTTGAGATAACTGGAATAACTCCTTATTTGGAACCAGTCCTCCGCGAGATACTTCAGGATTAAGCCACTTTTGAGTGAGAGCCAAGTGTTGCTCTTTAGTAATCGATTGATGTGCTTGTTGGAGTATGGGTAATAACTCCTCATACTTAGGTGTCAGATATAGGTTTAGGGGTAAGTTCTCCCGTTTCGCAATAGGTTCTACGCGAACCTGATCATTTTGGGTAAGACTCGTCATTTCGTGTAATACAAAATAACCATCGATAAGGTAGTTCACGTCGCCATTGACCAACAACTGATGTGCCTTCGCAAAGTCGGCGACTACTTGAATGTTCAGGCCTGGGAATTTACCTTTCAATCGTTGTGCAAAGCCTCGTCCCTCAACCACCGCAATCTTGCTTGATTGCAATTGGGCAAGATGAGTAGGTAAGTCTTTATTTTGTAGTCCTGCAATGCCCATCGGAGATGTATAAAGTTGCATACTGGGAACTCGGCTATCAAGATCATCAACAGCCGCAACAGAATGCAGTACATCCAACTTACCTTGATTGAATTTTTCAATCAGCTGATTCGAACTAAACCCGTTAACAAACTCAAATTTCAAGCCCGTGATTTGCGACATTAGTTTAAATGTGTCAACCGCATATCCCTGTGGTTCCCCAGCATTTGAATAGTCATATGGTGCCCAGTCGTTTTGATTTGAGACGACCAGTGTTGGCGCCGACTTCACTAGTTGCGCTTGCTCGTTAGTCATCGCTATTGGGCGAGATTGTGGAATACGAATCTCAGTCCGTTGTGGCAAATTAGACGCTAATACCTCACCTCGTTGATTGAAGATAAACGCCTGTACACTGCTGTCAGATCTGACTCCTAATGCTTGCGCACTAATCTTAGAACTGACGGCAGACAAAACAATATCTACCCCAATAACAGAATTATCACTGCGCGTAGAATACGTTTGGCCGGTAATTTTCAGGTGCTTAAACAAGTAAGGTTCAGTTTTATATACTGAGTCAGCAGCTGCGGAATGATACCAAGGGCGTTGTGTTGGGAAATAATTACTACGTTCCGCTTCAATGCGTGTTCGAGTCAATTGAGAGTCGTAATACTCTGTGGTGCGTATGCGCTGAGTACCCAATCCAAATATTTTAATCACCACCCAACGATCTTTTTCATTCGCGTTTATGCGCTCACGTACAATGGGTGATGAGTTTAGATTAATGATTTGGTAAAAGTCTTCCTGATGGTTCGCGTAATAGAGGCTGTAAAATAAAGGATTATCACGCAGCACCTGAATAAAAATATCGCGAATCTCACTTTCACTAAATTGGTCTCCTGTCGCATTAGAAACACTACGCAATATTTGCGCACTGCTGGTGGCATTGGACTCAACTTGTTGGATATATTCACTGATATCGGCACTGGCCATCGTCAATTTGGTTAACGCATGCTCCTGTGCCATTTGTCGACCAAAATAGTATTGCAAGCTAATCGCAACAACGGCAGTTAACACCGTCGCGACCGTAAACATAGTCCCTACAGTGAAGCGAATAGAAAATTTTTTCCTCGATAGTGAAGACGGTTTCATCGTAATACTGCCCTCCATTGGCGATAGTACGGGAGGTTTACGTTTCAAACCTCAAACGGCGACGTCTTTATTACTTTGTTTTATCACTCTGTTTCTTTGTTTTATAACAAAATTCTCACAGCGAAATAATACTAAACCACTATTCATTTAATTGCACAAAAGTTTAATTAAAAAGCAACTTACCCCAACTTATGCATCGAAATATATCGGCGTTACATTGCAACCAATTGAACAGCAATAAATTAGAGTATATACTAAAATTATTTTATTATGAGCATCGCCATGAAACTGCGCCCTTTATCTTTACTCCTTGGTTGGATGGCTATCTCTCCAATTTGCAACGTCTCCCCTAGCTATGCTGCCGCCATCAGTTTTGATGAAGCTTGGCAGGTACTGCAACAGGAAAACAATTCGCTCGCCGCACAAAGAGCAAACGTCACTCGCTATCAATACCTGCAAGCAGGTACCGATGATCTTAACTTGCCGAAAGTCACCATTGGTGCCAATTATACTCACCTAGATAGTGATGTTACGGTATCCGGCAAGCAGCTTCTGGACAGTGCGGGCAATACCGTACCTGCCATTCCACCAGCCTTAGGTCCCGCACTTGCGCCAATCTTATCCAGTTTAGGTTCCGTTACCTCAACCATTACTGAACAAGATATTTTTACCTCCTCGATTCGAGCTATTTGGCCAATATTTACTGGTGGTCGCATCTCTGCGGCGCAAAGTGCAGCAGAAGGAAAAACTGACGAAGCGAAGAGCCAGTTAGCGATGGAGACACAAGCACGCTATGAAGATCTCAGTAAGTTTTACTTCAGCGTTGTGCTAGCAAAAGAAGTCGTACAAACAAGAAAATTGGTGGAACAAGGTTTAACAACTCACCGCGATAATGCCCTAAAACTCGAGCAACAAGGACAAATACCTCGTGTCGAGCGCTTGCAAGCTGAAGCGGCATTAGATAAAGCGATGGTCGAACGTAAAAAGGCACAAAAAAGCTTAGAGATCGCTCAAACCGCATTAAGTGAGATTCTTAATCAGACTGAAATGGTTGAACCTCGTAGCCACCTATTTACGAACTCGTCATTGCCTCCACTTGATGCGTTTGTCGAGCAAACGCTCGCCACCTACCCTGGCCTTGACCTATTAAATGCAAAAGAAAAACAGGCCTCTAGCTTAATCAAAGCCGAGAAAGGTAAATACTATCCAGAGGTCTATCTATATGGTGATTACAGCCTACATGAAGATGACTCCCTTGCGAGTCAAATGAAACCTGACTGGTTGGTTGGTGTTGGTGTGAGTGTCCCGCTCATCGATAACAGTGGTCGTAGCGAAAATGTCAAAGCAGCACAAAGTGCCGTCAACCAAATCAAATATTTGCGTGCACAAGCTCAGCAAGATCTCTCAGTACTGGTGAAAAAGACCTATTTAGAAGCTCAACAATCACATGAAGAAGTTTCGGGCCTTAATTCTAGCGTTGCCCTAGCCAAAGAAAACTTACGTCTTCGAGAAAAGGCTTTTACGCAAGGTATCTCTACCTCGACAGACGTGGTCGACGCACAGCTTTATCTTGCAAGCATTCACACTCAACAAGCCGCCGCGAGCTTTAATTACCTGATTTCTTTAGCCAAACTACTGGCATTGTCAGGGCAAATGAATGACTTTAACCAATATCAACAACAAGCCATCACTACCAGCAGTCTGTAAGGAAATTCCATGTCTAAACGTAACTATTTTATACTCTCTGCTGCAACGGTGGCTTTAGCTTCGTGGATTGGCTACAGCTTTTATACGGCCTACCAACCCCAGCCGATGAAGCTGCAAGGGCAAATTGAATCACAACAATACAGTGTCTCGTCAAAAGTCGCAGGTCGTATTGATCAAGTGCTGGTTCGCAAAGGTGATATGGTCAAGCAAGGTGAGTTAATTTTTACCATCCATAGTCCTGAGATTGAAGCCAAGCTTGAACAAGCACGAGCCGGAGAAAAAGCCGCAGGGGCACTCGCACAAGAAGCAGAGCAAGGTGCTCGCGTACAGCAAATTCAAGCCGCTAAAGATTCATGGCAAAAAGCCAAAGCTGCCGCCAATTTGATGGAAAAAACCTATCAACGCGTCAACAACCTATATAACGATGGCGTTGTCGCAGAGCAAAAACGTGACGAGGCAAAAACGCAATGGCAGGCCGCTCAATATACTGAAAGTGCGGCTTACCAGATGTACCAAATGGCAAAAGAAGGCGCACGCTCAGAAACAAAACTTGCGGCCGCTGAAAAAGCTCGCATGGCCGCAGGCGCAGTAGCAGAAGTCGAAGCGTTTGCCGCAGATACACAGGTAAAAAGCTGGTTCAATGGCGAGGTTTCTCAAGTATTACTGCAAAGTGGTGAACTTGCTCCGCAAGGCTTCCCTGTTGTCACTGTTGTGGATACAACAGATTCATGGGCAGTACTCAATGTTCGTGAAGATCTACTTAGTCACTTCAACAAAGGTTCAACCTTTAACGCTTACCTACCCGCTTTGAATCAAACCATTCAGTTTGAAGTGACTCATGTTGCTGTTATGGGTGATTTTGCGACTTGGCGCTCTACCGATGCCGCACAAGGTTTTGATTTACGTACCTTTGAAGTGGAAGCGAGACCCGTTCACCACACTGAAGAATTGCGTATGGGAATGAGTTTGGTGGTTGAGATTTAATGGCTATGTACTCGGCTTGGCGTACACAATGGCAAATTGTTAAGCATGACAAATGGTTGTTGTCTTGCTTAACCTGGATGCCCGTCGCCCTTGTTGTGATTCTTTGGGGTGTTTTCTCTCAAGGTATTGCGCGCAATATTCCAATCGCAGTGGTCGATCTTTCTCACAGTGAAATGTCACGTACTCTGACGCGCTATTACGATGCAACATCATCCATGGCGGTGGTTGCAGAAATGCAAAGTGCCTATCAAGCAGAGCAAGCCATGATTGCGGGTGATATTTTTGCTTATGCGGCCATCCCAGCCAACTTTGAACAAGACGTGATCAAAGGTCTAATGCCTCAAGTTTCGGTCTTTTACAACAGTCAAACCATATTGATTGGTAAGCTTATTAACTCGGCATTTGTACAAGCGCAAGCGACTTTTAATGCTCAAGTCGCCACGGTCGCCAACCTAAGTCATGGCAACCAAACCTTTGCCTCTGCTTTAGGGCAAGCGTTGCCCGTTCGCACCCAAATCACACCGTTGTTTAATAAAAACAGTAACTACGCGCAATTTCTCGTTTCAGCGATTGTTCCTGCTCTTTGGCAAATCGTGGTGGTAGCCTGCACCATCCTAGTTTTGGCTGCCAATTTACAACATCAGGGGCTCAAGAACTGGCTTAATCAATCTCCTGCCAAAACTCTAATCGTGACATTGTCACCCTATTTGATTGTTTTTGTCCTGCAAGGTGTCGCGTTTTTAACTTGGTTTCAATTTGGTTTGAAATGGCCGATGCATGGAAGCTTTGCGCTCATCATATTGGCCCAAATTCTTACTGCTATCGCCTGCATGGTCATGGGGACAATGTTCTATTTCCTTTCTCTCGACCCAGCACGCGCCATGAGCTTTGCCGGTGCTCTCACAGCCCCTAGCTTTGCCTTTATGGGGATTACCTTTCCAGTGTCTGATATGAACAGCTTGGCGCAATTTTGGCGAAGTTTGCTTCCTATTAGTCACTATATTGAAGTGCAAGTTGAGCAGATGAACTATGGGTTAAGTTGGATAGACTCTTTGCCATCATTACTGCCATTTATTTGGTATTTGTTACCTCTTCTCGTCACCTTGATGCTAATTAATAAACATCTCAAACAGGAGCGTGGCAATGAACCTGTTAAAACTGCTTAAATGCGAACTGAATGCGCTGCTCTCCAACCCTGTTGTGATGCTAACCGTCTTTGGTGGTGTCGTGTTTTACTCATTTCTGTATCCATTGCCGTACAGCCATCAAACGCCACGTGAACAACCCATTAGCGTGGTGAATTTAGATAAAAGCCAGACAAGCTACCAACTTGAACGTATGGTCGATGCAACGCCGCAAGTTCGAGTAGTACAAAGAGATAACTCTATCGCAGCCGCCAAACAAGCATTTCTCAATCGGGAAATTAGCGGAATTTTGGTGATACCAGAGCATTTCTACAAAGACTTATTACTCGGAAAAAGCCCAACGCTGGCCTATGCCGGTGATGCCTCATACTTTCTCGTTTACGGTACTATCGTAGAAGGTTTGGCTCAAGCTGGCGGCACGCTTGCAGCAAAAACGACCGTGAATAAATTAGTCATCGATGGCACACCAATTGAGCAAGCCGTGCACCAATACGCACCATCACAACTCAACATGAAACCCACCTTTAATGCTCGCATGGGTTATGTCGATTATGTTGTACCGGCGGTTTTTGTGTTGATTTTGCAGCAAACACTGGCGATTGCTTCTGGCGTTCTAGGGGGGACTCAAAAAGGTCAAAGAGGCTATTGGGATCAGGTATCAGTGATAAAACTGATTGGAGTGCGCTGCTTGGTACTCGTTTCAATATACTATCTATTGAGCCTTTACTACTTTGGCGCAAGTTACAGCATGCATGGCATCAGCCAACTTGCTGATCCTATTAACTTACTCACTCTATTGTTGCCATTTCTTTTATGTTCTTGTGCGATCGGAATGGTGCTTGGTGCCATTTTGCCAAGGCGAGAATTAGTCACTTTAGTTGTGTTAGTCAGCTCAATGCCGTTGGTCTTTAGTGCAGGATTTATTTGGCCGACTCAATCCATTCCACAAGCGATCGTATGGTTAGCTAACGCCTTCCCTAGTACTCCGGGGATTCAAGCATTCTTAGGTCTAAATCAAATGGGCGCTTCGTGGCAAACTATCGCCCCCCATTACACCCAACTGTGGTTGCAAACCTTGGTTTGGTTAGTGCTCGCCGCACTTACATTGAACCGAGTACAAAATTCTCAACGCTGATGCCACTTTTGCCAACGTGTGCGCATGTTATCGATCACTTGGATCGAGACACCGTGCACGTTGGTGTATTCACCCGTACATTCAATCACCTCGAAATCAGCCTTGTAACGTCTTGCCATCAGAAAATATGGCATGATTTCCCAACGGCGGACAAACGTGTTAGCAACAACCACATCTTGATGATTGCGCAATGCCTGTTCTGTTTGGTGGCGACACCAATTATGCGCTTGCTCTAAGTGGCTAGGATCAAACACATACTCACCACTTTGATTAATAAAGTACATATCAGCTTCAAAATGCTGTGCAGCCAAGGTTTTTGCGAGTGTCGATTTACCAGAACCGGGTAAACCTCGAATGAGAGTAAGTTTTGCCATTTGATAAACATGGTGCGGAAATTAGTATCAGTATACTGAAATTGTAGGTCGACAATCCAATATGATTGTTGTAAGTTTGGATGTATAGACGTCCAGATATACAGCTTTAGGGAGAAAGCCGTGCCAATTAAGATCCCAGATCAACTGCCAGCCTCAGACATTTTACGCCAAGAGAATATCTTCGTAATGTCAGAAACGCGCGCATCAACGCAGAATATTCGTCCGCTGAAAGTGCTGATCCTTAATCTTATGCCTAAAAAAATTGAGACGGAAACTCAGTTCTTGCGCTTACTATCAAACAGTCCACTGCAGGTAGATATTGAGCTGTTACGTATCGATAATCGCCCAAGCAAAAATACACCGACTCAGCATTTAGACACCTTTTATCGTCAGTTTGAAATGGTCAAACAACGTAATTTTGATGGCATGATTATCACCGGAGCCCCGCTCGGTTTAGTTCAATTTGAAGATGTTATCTACTGGGAGCATCTGCAAAACATCATGAATTGGGCGAAAGAACACGTAACCTCAACGCTATACGTATGCTGGGCAGCACAAGCTGGGTTGAAATTGCTGTACGACTTACCCAAGCGTACTCGTAAAGAAAAGCTCTCCGGGGTTTATCAACATCAAACATTGAATAACACCCACCCACTGCTGCGTGGTTTTGACGATGAATTTTTAGCGCCCCATTCTCGCTATGCTGATTTCTCTGCTCAATATCTTTCAGAACATACTGATCTCGATATTTTGGCGACATCGGATGTTGCCGGCGTTTATCTCGCCGCAACAAAAGACAAACGAAACGTATTCGTCACTGGTCACCCTGAATATGACTCGCACACTCTGCACAATGAATACATTCGCGATCTAGGTGAAGGGATGGAACCTGCGTTACCAATCAACTACTACCCTGATAACAACCCAGAGATCGCACCCAGAGCCAGTTGGCGTAGTCACGGACATTTGCTGTTCTCAAACTGGCTCAATTACTGCGTTTACCAACAAACGCCATTTGATTTGGAACACTTTAGCGAAGCGAACTTCACGAAAGACGACTAGCAATCCTTTCTCTTTGATCCAAGTGGCATCACGCTACTTGGATCCATCGCTCAATATTTTCATTGAATATGCCAATTTCCTCGCATCAATCCCACGTAACACTCTCAATTTGCACACATTCACGCCTATACTGAGCAGTCTCTCGAAGGGGAAATACAATGAAAAAAGCCATCTTAAGCATGTCAGTCGCACTTTTCATGTCAGCCTGTGTGACAGTTGAGGTGAACCAAGAACCAGAAATTAAAACGCCACCGAAAGAAAAGGCTGAAGCTCGTATCGCACTAGGTATGGGATATCTCGATCAAGGAAACATGATTAAAGCGCGCGAAAACTTGGAACTCGCATATGAACACGCACCAAAGTATTACCGTTCGCAGCTAAGCCTTGCTCACTACTATGAAAAAGTTGGTGAAGACAAGAAAGCACGTTCAATGTATGAAAAGTCGTTATCGCAAAACCCAGAAAACGGGAACGTACTCAACAACTTTGGTACATTTTTGTGCAAACAAGGTGAATACGAAAAAGCCGATAAATTCTTTAATCGCGCTATAGAACAGCCCTACTACTACCAAGTTGCTGGTAGCTATGAAAACGCCGCATTTTGCGCATTAAAATCAGGAAAACAAGAACAAGCAATGGCTTACTTTAAGCGTGCGCTTGATTATGAACCAATGCGTTTTCGTTCGAATCTCAACCTTGCCAAACTAGAGATTGAAAGCGACATGCTAATGGATGCGCGTCTTCGTTTAATGCGCTTTAGTCAAAGCTATGGTCCACGCAAAGAAGCGCTGCAACTGATGATCGAACTTGAAACCCGTGCGGGTAACCCTGAATTAGCAGAACAATACCAAGCTAAACTCGACAAGCTAAGCTAAATCATTCGCCAAGCAAATCATCGTATTAAAAGCCCGCATAATTGCAGGCTTTTGTTTATCAATGGCTTTTCAGTTTTAGCCAAGCTTGTCGCTCTGCTTTATCTTTAAAGCTCCAAGCAACAAAGCGGCTCACCTTCTGCCCTTGGCTCATTTCAACCACGGTCATCTGTTTTGCACCCGCTTTTTCTAATTGCTTGCGCAGCCAGCGGACGTTGTCTTTTTTAGAAATCAGTGTCGTGAACCAAAGCACCTGATGGGCAAAATCACGGCTTTCAAACGCCATATTTTTAACAAATGCAGCCTCACCACCCGGACACCATAACTCTGCCTTTTGACCACCAAAATTCAGCGTTGGCTTGTTGCCTTTAGCTTGCTGAACAGTGCCTTGGTTAGCTTTATGCTCAGGCTTAACGTGACCACGTTTTCCTTTATGTGCATTAAGATTGGCAAGTTTACGCTCCGTTCCCTGCTGCGCTTCAGCCAAAGAGGCATGAAACGGCGGATTACAGGTGGTCACGTCGTAGAATTCGTTAGGCTCAATAATGCCTTTAAAATAATGACGACTATCGGTTTGTAATCGACACTCGACCTTACCTTTAAGTGGCAAGTTATGGTTTGCAATCTGATTAGAGTTATCCACCGAGACACTATCTACATCGCTACCGGTATAATGCCAACCGTATTGCGTAACCCCAACAATTGGATAAATACAGTTGGCACCCACGCCAATATCCAACGCTTTAACTAAACGGTGATTCAATTGTGGCGCTTCATTGTTCAACAAATCGGCTAAGCGATGAATGTAATCTGCACGGCCAGGGATCGGCGGGCACAAATAACCGTCAGGAATATCCCATTGCGTGACACTGTAATGCTGTGCAAGCAGTGCTTTGTTCAACAGCTTCACCGCTTGAGGATCATCAAAGCGAATGGTTTGCTCACCAACAGGGTTAAGGACCACATGTTTCGCTAACTCTGGCAGCGCTTTCACCAGTTTTACAAAATCATAACGACCTTGATGCAAATTTCGTTTGTGCAAACCTGCTTTGCTCGCCACTTTTGTCACTTGCATTGTGCTAGCAACTGGCGCTGATTGGTTTTTGTGAGCGGCTTTATTGCCATTTGGCTTACGCTTTGAGCGTGGAGTTTGATTACTACTCATGGGTCGCTTACTTCAATTCTTGATAAATCATAAACAAACGAGCATCCAGCTCTAATTGATGGTAGTCCGGTTCCATATGGCAACACAGTTGATAAAAGGCTTTGTTATGCTCTTTCTCTTTTAAGTGCGCTAATTCGTGCACCACCAGCATTCGCAGTAATGGTTCTGGTGCTTGTTTAAATACACTGGCGATCCGGATTTCATTTTTCGATTTTATCTTATTACCATGCACTTTGGCGGCGTAGGTGTGCAGACCCAGCGCGTTATTGATCAAGTGTATTTTACTGTCATAAATCACTTTACTCAGCGGTGAGGTTTTCTTCATGTATTGGTTTTTTAGCGCCATCGTGTATTCATAGAGCGCTTTTTCGCTTTGAATTTCATGACGATGCGGATAACGCTTTTCAAACCAAGCGGCAAAGCGGCCAGACTCCAACATTTGTGAAACAGGAGTCAAAATATGCTCAGGATAACCTTGGATATAACGCAGTAAGGGATTCATAACACGCCAATAATGGAAAAATACTGGCTAAGTCTACCCTAATCATGACGACGCTTCACGGGAATCGTTGTTCACGTCACACTATTCGCCTATACTCCACCCACTTTTTAGTTCCAATGAGCCGAGAACGAGCATGAGACGACTAGTTTTATACGTAAAAGATAAGTGCCCGCACTGTAAAGATGCCCAGCGCTACCTTGATTCAAAAGGTTATCCATACCGTCTAACCAACGCAAAAATGCAACGTGGCCGTAAGGAACTCGATGCGATTGGCGCTCGCTCACTCCCTGTACTGAAGATTGGTGACCGCTATATGATTGGCTGGAATGCTGCCAACTTCGAAAAAATGTATAAGAATAGCTAAGCACGCAAAGCGTGATCCGTTAGAAAATCTAGAGGGTGAACATGGTTCACCCTTTTGCTATTCATCGATTACGCTCGATACCCCCACACAGCATCGATCAGTTTGATCATTAACTCTTTGGATAAACCATCGGTGTCCAACTCTGGTAAATATTCCACAAAATCAATACCAATAAACTTATCGTGCTGAGCTAATTCGTAGATCAAATACATAGCTTCCCGTGCGCTTAAGCCGCCTTGATTTGGTGTCGCACAGGCTCGATATAAAGCTCCATCTAAAGCGTCATAATCGAATGAAACGTACAAACAATCGTAGTGTTGATCGACGATGCGTTTGATGCTCTCAACCACTGCCGCAATACCATGACGCTCAATATAATGATGATCAAAGTTCACCATCTGATTTTCTGTCATCAGTTGATGTTCATTCGGCATTAAATCTCGCACGGCAACGTAATAAACGTCCTGTGGATTAAGTACTAATGAAGCGTCAACTTGCCAGCCATTGTGCGAATATTTGTCCATCAGCATAGCAACGGGTTTACCGTGAAGGTTGCTTGCTAAAGCATCATTACAGTCTGCATGCGCATCAATCCATACCACTGCGACACGCTGCTTTTGCTGTTTTTGATAGTACTCTAAGGCCGCTTGCACACTACCAATCGCAATAGAGTGATCACCACCGATAGTAATAGGAATGCGTTTTTGTTGGTAGCTATTGAGCAATTGCTGTTTTAATCGACCTGCATAAAGTGCTAGACCTTGCTCCTTCTCTTTAAGCTCAATCAGATTGCGCTCTTGAGTGTTAATCTCGACGTCCCCTTTATCACGAATATCCGCATTCCATCGGGCATTACGAACTTCCATCCAATGACTTAACCCTTGCCATGATTCTTCATCTAATCGTCGTAGCGCATCAACGGTGTTATCCGCCGTAGTATGACAACCAAGTAAGTTAAATGGGGCTCCGATAAGATCAAAGGATTTAGTCATACGCTCTCCTACTTGTATGATTACGACCATAAAGGGTGATCTTTCTTGATATATCCATGTGCAAAAAACAACCAGCACTGAAGTTGTACTTAGCGACTAATGACGCATTATTAATCAGCACTTAAACGATTGCGTATTTTGCGATTTTATTATTGACAAGCATCACATTGTTTTAGAATTCGCCCCAGCAAGTAAGGGCAACCAAAAATACTTGTTTTACAATATATTAACCGCACAAGTTCAGCTGATCTTTGTCAGTTGTCTTTCTATTTTTTTAAAGATAGAGACACAACATTTTTGAGATTCGGCATGAACACAGCAAACTCTTCTGCGACCGTTAATTCGGCGCCAATTCAAACGAAACTTCTTGGCAAAAAGGCGATTCTTAGCGTTGCATTCCTAATGGCAACCACGTCTGTTGGCCCAGGCTTTTTAACGCAAACTGCCGTTTTCACAAATATCTACAAAGTCGATATGGCTTTCCCTGTATTTGCATCTATGTTCATTACCTTTGGTATTGTGATGAACTTATGGCGCATCGTTGGTGTATCTGGCCTGCGCATTCAAGACATCGCTAACCGAGTAGCACCAGGTATGGGTTATGTGGTGGGTGTTCTATTGGCTCTAGGTGCAGTCGCATTTAACTTTGGTAACGTGAGTGGCTCGGCACTGGGTATTAACGTACTCACAGGCATCGACACGACGTGGGGCGCGCTATTCACTGGTCTTATTGGTAGCCTACTGTTTATTGTGCATAACGCATCAAAACGCATGGATCAAATGGCTCGCTACCTAGGCTTGTTCATGATTATCCTGATTGCTTACGTAGCAATGACGAGCCTACCACCAATGGGCGAAACACTAACAGCAGCCGTAATGCCAAGCGACTTCGGCAGCCTACTACTTCCAACTTTGACTATCGTTGGTGGCGCGGTTGGCGGATACTACACTGGCGCACAACGCTTAGTCGATATCGGTCTACAAGGTAAAGAAAACGTACCATCAATCAAAACAGCGGCATGGGCTGGTATTTCAATCGCGGTTGTCATTCGTATTCTTCTGTTCTTGGCGGTATTTGGTGTTATCGCAGCTGGCGCGACACTGGATGCGAAAAACCCTGCGGCTGATGCATTCCGTCAAGGCGCAGGTGAACCAGGTTACTTCATCTTTGGTTTGGTTCTGTTCGTTGCTTCTATCACTTCAGTAGTCGGCAACTCATACATGGCTATCTCGCTGATTAAGACTCTATTCCCGGTAGTTGCGCGCAACGAAAAAGCATGGTGTGTTGGCTTTATCCTAGTGACAAGCCTTGGCACGGTAACGATGAACATGCCAATCCTACTACTGATGCTGGCTGGTCTTGTAAACAGTATTATTCTACCGATTGTACTTGGTATGGTATTGGCTGCAACTCGCCGTAAAGACATTATCGGTGACTACAAACACCCGATTTATCTGACTGTAATTGGCGTGGTCATTGTTGTGGTAATGGCGGCATCAAGTGTTACCAACATCAGCAACTTTATTGCCAAGTTTATCGGCTAAACACTAGCCACCCGATCTCATTAGAGCCGCCAAATGCGGCTCTTTTTATCTACGATTAATTAAAGTTTTAACAAAATCGATAAAGGTACGCTCAGCAATCGATAAGTAACCATTTTTGCGCCAAGCTAATGCAAGATCGAGTTTTACTGGCTCTTCAAACGGTACACCAACAATATTTGGCTCATGTTGCGTGACCAACTCTAACAATGCAGTGATGGCAAACTCTTTGCGCACAATGCTCAAAATCAGCGGTAACAAATTGGTTTCAAATGCGCAGTCAAACTCAATATTATGCTGCTTCGCTTTAGCTTCTATATAATCGCGATGAAAATAGCCATGTTTGAACATCACTAAATCTTGTTCAAAGAACTCTTCAAATCGCAATGATTCCCTGCTGGCAAAAGGATGGTCTTCACTCACCACCGCCACCATTTCAGAATGAAGTAGATGGTCTGTTTCAAGATCATCCGGCACTCGTTCATCAAGATTGATCACACCAATATCAAGCTCACCATCGAGTAGCATACGGCGAATCGAACTGGTGCCTGCATCGACTAAGGTTAATTTGAGCTTGGGATATCGGCTTTTGAATGCCATAAATACTTGAGGAAAAAAGTAGGAACCCATCATACTTGGTGCGCCAAGTCGTACCTCCCCTTTTTCCAATCCTTTGAGCTCATCCATCGCCAACTTCGCATCATCAATTTGCTGCAACACGCGTTTGGCATGTTTAAGCAACACCCGACCTTCATCAGTGAGTTCCACTTGCCTTTCACTACGGCGAAACAGGGTCATGCCCAATTGTTGCTCAAACTTTTTGATCGCAATACTCAACGCAGGCTGTGCGATATGTAAGGCTTTTGCTGCCTGAGTAAAATGACCAAATTCAGCAACGGTAACGAAATACTTCAGATGTTTGGAGTCCATGATAAACAAAATATATTGTGGTGATATTTTTAATATATTTTATTAATCCTCAATGTACTGATAATTTGATCACATTCGCAATCAGCATCGTCTTAACTATGATTGAATTTGGCACGCCTCAATACAAACGCGTCACACTGAGTTTGGCACTTGGCTCATTCTTAGTGTTTTGTAATCTTTATCTATTTCAACCTATGTTGCCCTTTATGGCGGGTTACTTCTCGGTATCCGAAACACAGGTTAACTGGGTATTTGCCGCTTCAACCCTAGCACTGTCTGTCGCTCTAGTACCTTGGGCAGTAGGTTCAGAGACCATCGGACGACGACTCGTTATGCTTACCGGGTTGCTTGCAATGCCGATCATTGGTCTTTTGATGCTGATGAGCGACTCTTTGCTCGGTTTAGTATTACTGCGGGCGTTAATGGGCATCGCATTGGCCGCTTTTGCTTCTGTTGCTGTCGCCTATATGGTCGAGGAGTTAAGCAGCAAAGCATTTAGTCATGCGATTGGTACGTATATCGCCGCAAATTCACTGGGTGGGATAAGTGGTCGAATTGCAGGGGGCACACTTACCGATGTTTTAGGTTGGCAACAAGCAGTTTTGATAATGGCGTGTTTTACCGCTGTCGGCGCCATCGTGGTTTTCTGGTTACTACCCAAACAACAGCATTTTAAACCGCAAAAAGGTTTGCTGCGTTATCACAATAAAGCACTCGTTTCACACCTTAAAAACCGCACTATTTGGCTAGCAATGTTGATCGGTGGGGTTAACTTTACTCTGTTTGTTAATCTCTATTCGGTCATGGGTTTTCGTCTCGTTGCCCCACCCCATCAACTGCCGATTGGCCTCGCTTCATTAATATTCTTGTGTTATCTCGCTGGCACATTCAGCTCGACACTCACTTCGGTTTGGAGTGAACATAAAGATCCGGTCTCCGGCATGCTAGTTGGTATTACGATCAGTTTACTTGGCATGCTAGTCGCCTATTTTGATCATTTGGTATGGATGACGCTCGGATTATTGCTGATAAGTTTTGGTGCCTTTTTCACTCACACCTTGGCCTATGCGTGGGTCAGCCAAAAAGCAAAGCGGGCGAAGGCAACCGCCACCGCACTTTACTTGGTGCATTACTATATCGGCGGCAGTCTTGGTGGGTTCTTCTTAATTTACTGTTGGCAACACGGTGGTTGGCAAGCCGTCATTATGGGCGGTAGTATTTTGTACGCGGTATGCTATTGGCTATGCTTTCAACTGCTCACTAAAAACAAACTCCAAGCCACAAACTCTGTTATTATTCATCACAATAAATAAACAATAAGATATACGCTCTCTATGAATAGTCAGAATTCAAATCAAGCCAACAGCCAGATCAAAGCCAACGTTAACCAATGGCTGAACGATGTAGTGATTGGCTTAAATCTATGCCCGTTTGCTGCAAAACCACAACGTAATAAACAAATTGATATTTTCGTTAGCTCAGCCAACACCGATGAAGCATTACTTGAAGATATTTTAGCCAATTTCTTCATCTCGAAGGCACGCCAGTACAAGAGTTAGAGACGACGTTGGTGGTTGCGCCATACATGCTCGACGACTTTTGGGATTACAACCTATTTATTGATTGGGTCGAAGGATTGATCGATCAGCAAGGTTGGGCTGGTACGTTCCAAGTCGCGACCTTCCATCCTGACTACTGCTTTGCTGGTAGCGAGCCAGAGGATCCTTCGAATCTGACTAACCGTGCTCCCTACCCGATTTTCCATTTGATTCGCGAAGAGAGTATGGAGAAAGTGTTAAAACACTACCCAGATCCAGAATCCATTCCTGAAACCAATATTGCACGAGTAAATGCGCTCACTCAGCAAGAGTTAGTAAAGCTGTTTCCTTACTTGTTCTCTTAATCGCTGCGATCTTCCCCTGCATTTCAATCGCTCACTCATCGTGAGCGATTTGTGATTTCTTACTCGAAGAGTTGATGTTTTTCACCCATACAGATAGCGAGTAACGCTTGGCTTTGCTAGTATTGCGCGATATTTTCATTGGTGGACAAAATACATGTACCTATCAAAACTAACTCAAGAAATCTTCGATCACCTATACCGCGATATCAACGAATTCCGTAGCACGTTCGATCTACCGGTAGCCTCTCCTGAAAGCTTGGATGATAAAGCAGATACGCTTCATACATCACTAGCAATCGAAGAACTGACTGAGCTAGCTGAAGCGGATAATAAAACAGAACAAGCAGATGCTATTGTAGACAGCGTTTACGTATTGATGGGTCGTTTGGTGCACCTTGGTCACACTAAAGTGGAAGACAACATTGCAATTAGCTACCTTATCGACCTGCTACTAAACGTTGCCGTTAACCGTGGCATCGACTTTATTCCGTGCTGGGACGAAGTACACTCAAGCAACATGAGCAAAGTATGTCGCAATCACCAAGAATATGCTGACACTGAAGTTTTCTACGCGGAACAAGGCATCAAACTGATGGCTGTAGAAAAAGGTGGTTACGTTATAGCAAAATGTGCTGAAGATTTTGTATCAGAAGCGAAAACCATTCGCCAAGGTAAAGTACTAAAATCGGTATACTACCGTCCTGCGGATTTAGCATCGCTTACGCGATAACATCAAAAAGCCGCCCTTAGGCGGCTTTTTTGTCTCTCGAACATCTCAATCAAATAACAATATTGGCGAACCGTTAATAACGTGTCGTTCTACCGCAGTCTTAAATACTTCGCTCATCAAAGCTGGATTCAGTACCTCATCGACTATTCCGCATGCCCTCATCACACCTTTATCAAGCAAAATCGCGCGATCCGCATGTTTTAATGTTCGGTTCAAATCGTGATTTGACATAATAACGGTTAAACCTTGCGCGGCCACTTTATCAATGAGCTTATACAGCAATGCCTCTTGACCAATATCGAGCGGTGCCGCAGGTTCATCAAGGATCAATAGTTGAGAATATGGGTTTAAACTCGGCCAGATCTGTAAGCAAATTGCGCATAATCTCACTCGCTGCCATTCACCACCAGACAGTTGATGGATACCACGGTGAAGTTTGTCGTCAATCAGCAACATAGTCGCTAATTCACTCACCACCTTCTCTACTTCGTCGAGATTATGTTTGGCATTTTGTGGCAATGACAAAGAAAGATAATGCGCTACTTCCAAGTTAAACGCAGGTCGATCCGCTTGAGACAAAAATGCGCGGCGCTCAGCTAATTGTGCAATCGAATAGTGACGCAACTCTGTTTGCTCTAGAACTATATCGCCTTGATAATCTAACATGCCCGCGATGGCCGTTAATAAGGTGCTCTTGCCACTCCCGTTTGGACCAATAACGTGAATAATTTCCCCTGATTTCGCATTAAAGGACAAAGGTAGAAGACGTGAGCCTACGCCAAGAGAATTAACGTGCATCATGATTTTTTACCAACATCCAAACAAAGATAGGTGCACCGATCGTGGTGGTAACGACACCGAGTGGCAGCTCCGCAGAACTTAGCGCCGTGCGAGCAATAATATCAGCCAGCACCAACAAGCAGGCACCAGCTAAGGCCGAGATTGGGATAAGGTATCTATTCTCACTGCCAAGAGCCAGCCTCAATAAATGCGGAACGACAAGGCCAACAAAACTGATCACGCCACCTAGTGCCACCGAAATACCCACCAGCATGGAAGCGGCTAAAATCAGTTTCCAACGAAAGGCTGCGACATCAAGGCCAAGTTGTTGAGCATGAGTCTCACCCATCATCAATTTATCTAACACCTTGCCTTGGCAGCACAACCAAATGAGTACCGGAATCGCGACGATAGACAATGTATGCTGATACCAACTGGTACTACTGATGCTGCCCATTAACCAATACATCAAAATTCGCAGACTCATGTCATCGCTAAAGTAAAATGCCCAAGTAACGATTGAGCCAGATAAAATACCCAAAGCAACACCAATCAAGAGCAATCTTGTTGTACTTAAACGCAACACTTTCGTTAGCGAGACCAGCAATAGAGTAAACAACATTGCACCTAACACCGCGGCTAACATAAAACCAAGTGGCGTTGCTAGCGCTGGTAAGAAAAACAGCAAGCACACCATCATCACACTGGCACCACCGGAAATACCGAGTACACCGGGTTCAGCTAATACGTTCCCGAGTAAGACTTGCAAAACTGCACCCGACACGGCCAGAGAAGCACCAATAACAATAGCTGCCAATAAGCGAGGAAAACGCAGTTGCATTACCAACTGTTCTTCTAAAGCAGTGAAGTGAGAGAAAGGATTGATAAAAATCTCCCCTACCATCAGCGATAAAACGCTGACCACCAGTAGCGCCAGCAATATCCAAGCTATCGTTCGCTGCCAGCGCAAGCTTTTCCGGCTAAGAAGTTGGGAGAAATGCATAATTAAATAGGAGATATAAAATAAAGGCTTAACGATAACGTTAAGCCGTAAAAATACAAAGAGTTTTACATCAATCGTAAACGATTTGACCATTCTCATAGCGGATCTGCACAGGGCAAATCATCAACGCAGCGCGCTGACCAACATCAACATATCGGTTGGCAAACACAATTGCTTCTTCTTCGTTCTTTGCCATCAATGGTTTGTCACCGTCATGGCCGAACACTTCACCATGTTTAAAGGTGGTAAAGTTCTCGATATCGTCCGAAAACAAGAAGTCAAAATCTTCATGAATACGAACAATAGTACGACTCACACGGTACATCTTTGGCTTACGCGGTAAATGCTCTGACTCTGCATTGGCGATTAAATCACGTAGTGCCAAGTCAAATGCCACCAATTTGTTCAAATCATTGTCACCAAAACGGGCAACTCGACCCAATTCCACTGTTAGCGCTTGAGCAGAAAACGTCTCTGCAGAGTACCAACTAAACGTGCTTGATGGTGCATTAGAAAGAGAATGGCTTCAAGATGCGCGCTTTGTACAAAATCCATCACCGCTTTACTACGCACAGGATGTCGAGACTTAGGACTTACCGCGAAACTATTGTATCGAGATTCACGGATCGCAGTATGCAGATCGAAATGCCAACGTTGAGAGGGCTCAGTGCCAACGAAAAAATCTTCAACGTGCTGTTTTAGCGTTTCTGCAATCGCTAATTCTTTGCTCTCTGGATGGCGTTTGGTATCAAACAAACGATTAAGATTGGTCTCGATAAAACGTTGATGAGCGTTAGTCGCTTCGGGATGAGCAACAATGAACAGAAGTCGTTCGCGGACAGGTTGAAAACCCGTTTCGATGTCCTCGACGATTTTTTCAATCAACTCCATTGGCGCAGTTTCATCGCCATGAATACCACATGAAATCACGATATGCTTACTGTTATCATCTAAATCCGCAGGAATCACTTCAAGCACACCTCTTTGGTGCAGCCTAAAGCGCGTACCCGAAGCGACAACAGCTTGCCCTTCTCGCATCTCACACGCCAGATCTAAGCTGTCCAAAAGAAAAGATTGGCGAAATAATTTCTTCATGCACTACTCCTTTATTGCACAGCCTTATGTTAACAGAATGTTGACGACAATTTTGTCACTATGATCGCACTTAAGGGTAAGTTTTACGTGCTTCTTCAAATAAACAAATTTTGTCACACTCCGAACCCGTTAGGCATTCGGAGTAAAGAAAGCGAAATCTGTGCAATTTTTACCAAGAACATCTCGAAGATGCGATAATATCACAACACAGATTAATAATATTTTGATCTTACACGCCAACCGAGCACAACTTAACGGTTCTGCGAGAGCAACAGCTCAAATTGTGAAAGTTTTTCATCAATCATATTAATGCTTTGCTGCCAAAAGTCAGCTTGAGACAAATCCATACCCAAATGGCGTTCCACTACATCTTCCGCCATCATAGAGCCAGTATCTCTGAGCAAATTGACATAATCGCGATAGAAGTTTTCCCCCTTCGACTCTCTTTGTGCATAAACACCAATGCTAAACAAGTATCCAAACAAATATGGGTAGTTGTAGAAACTGATTTCAGAAATTGAGAAATGCAACTTGCTGGCCCAGAAGTAAGGATCAGCTTCCGTCATTGAATCTCCATACCACTCTTGCCAGGTTTGGCTCATTAATTCACAGAGTTGCTGTGCCGATAATTCACCTTGTTGGCGACGTTCGTAGAAGGCTTTTTCAAACTCGTAACGAACTGGAATATTAATCATCAATGCATAAGCGGAAGACAACTCCTCCCATAACATTTCGAGTTTTTCTTCTGGCGTATTGGCTTTTGACAATAAGTAATCACGCACGATATTTTCAGCAAATATCGACGCTGTTTCAGCCAATGTCATTGGGTAGCGGGTTTGACAAAGCGGCATATCGCGCATCACCCAGTTATGGAACGCGTGGCCAAGTTCATGCGCTAACGTTAATAAATCAGAACGACTGCCACCCCAAGTCATAAACACCAACGGTGAGCGTGTCGCAGCAAATTTAGTGCAGTATGCACCCAGACGACGATTCTCAGTTGGCTTCGCATCGATCCAACCGTTTTCCATCATCATATCGACAAAATCCGCCATCTCTTGGTCAACACCCGCAAACGCAGTTTTAATCAATTCAATCGCCTGTTCAAAACTGATTTCGCTACTGCCTTGATCATTGAGACTCGGCATACCTGCTAGATGATTCCACGGTTTCATTTCTGATAGACCATGAACTTGCGCCATTAATCGACCGGCCTTTTGCCCGATGTGTCGATTAAGCTTCGTCGTTTCAATCATGGTATCGAGTGTGGTCGGCAGAATATGGCTCGCATGCAAGCTCGCATCAAGAAAATGAACCTGTCTCTGGTAAGAGCGCTTTTGATACTCAGTATGACGCCAGCCTGACAGAGCATTCAAGATTGCAGCAAAGCTCTCTTGATGTGTTGCCATTGCAGATTGAATGCCGCGCCACACGCGCTCTTGCTTTTCAAACTCAGAGCCATAAAGCAAGCTAGCCGCTTGTGAAAAGCCCAGTGTTTCACCTTCACCGATGTCGATTTGCAATGCACCGGTAATGTTGTCATACATTCGCCCCCAAGCATCACGACCATCAACTTGCATTGCCGCCAACAGTTGTTCTTCAGCAATACTTAATTTGGTATCCGCGACACGTCGCTCACATGCGATCGAAAATGCTTGGCCGTACACGTCACCACTTTCGTGCTCGAGTACTTGTTGAATAAACTCAATTGGCGCAAAAGCGAGCGAATCTTGATATGGGGTGTAGGCTTGCATCAGTTGAGAACTCAGCTTTGCGAGTCGCCCAATCAAGGTTTTCGCTTCGGCATTAGCTGCATCGATTGAGGCATGACACTGTGCAAAGGTATTGATTGTTGCCAACAGCTTACCTGCTGCTTCTTTAGTTTGAATCGCATTTTGCATCACCCCAACCATCTCGCGACGATCAACGTGTTGATTTAACACCGTGATACATTGCTGAATCAATGCAACATCTTGCTCGATTTTGTTGTCTGTGAGGCTTTGATATGCAATGGATAAATCCCAACTTGGTGTCGTCATAATTCTTCCTTTCAATACTTACTCTTTGCTTTTTTTGTGCACGCTTAATCTATACGAGCTTTAATGGTGACCCGATGCTGCACACTTGCAAATAACGCTGGTCTGAAACTGTCATTTTGATATGTGTGAGTGACTGATTCGCAATTTGCATCACTGAAAATAGCGCGGGATTAGACCAATCTAATCCAAGTAGATGCGCTAATATCATTCGAATCGTGCCGCCATGACAAATCACAAGCGTGTCATGCTGAGTGAATTCAACCAAAGATCGCCACCCTTGAATCACTCGTTGGTAAAACTCATCTAACGGCTCTGCTTGTGGCAACGGGTTTTGTTGTGGATGATGCCAGAACTTTTCCAACAAAGGCCACTGCTCAGTTAACTGGTCAAAAGCAACACCATCATACACGCCAAAATTCATCTCTTTAAATTCATTATTGATGGATACTGGATAGCACTCAACACTTTGCTCTAATAGTAATGCGAGATCAGCGCACCGCTTTAATGGCGATGTCACCACTTGACCAAAATCGATATCGCTTGCCATTAAGCTGGCATAGATAAGCTGCTGTAATTGGGCATCTACCGACACATCAGTATGTCCATATAGCGCGGGTCGGCCTTGCACTTTTCCATGACGCAGCAGATAGATATTAAAAGTTTGCATACCCTATCCTTTGAGTTGCATCGGTAAGCCAGCGGCGACAAACGTCACCTTGTCAGCAATTTTCGCGATTGCTTGATTCATCCAACCCGCGTGATCAACAAATAACCGACTCACTTCCCCCATTGGCACCACGCCCAACCCAACTTCATTGGAAACCAAAATAACGTCCGATTGGCTCAGCGATAGCGCTTCAATTAGGCGCTCAACACGCTGATTGATCGCCTCTTCAGTTGCTGTTTGGCCATTTTCGAAAATGACATTACTCATCCAAAGTGTTAAGCAGTCAATTAATACTATGTCTTGATCGGTAAAATTCGATAGCAAGATATCGATATCTAATGGGCACTCGTGCAGACGCCAGCTATCGTCGCGCCTAGCTTGATGGTGCTCAATACGTCTTTGCATCTCTTGGTCGCTCTTCGTCGCTGTCGCAACATAATGACGTGATGACAAAGGACTACTCAACACTAACGATTCAGCAAAACTGGATTTACCAGAACGAGCGCCGCCAAGAATTAAATGAAGGCTCATAAAGAATGGGTAATCCAAATTAACATAATGACATAGCTTATTAGTTCAACTAATTGCTGCGCAGCCCCTAAGCAATCCCCGGTAAAACCGCCAAGGCGCTTAAGAAGCCAAGACTTAAACATCATGCGAAACGCCACAGCCGTCAACAGCAAGCTCACCGCTAACCCGAGTGGCAACAATAAGGTGACTAATACCGCCGTTGCAATTAACACCGATAAATCCAGGCTGGACTGACGATTTGCTAATGGTTTGCTCTTACTTGAGTCAAGATCGCTGACATAAGGCATGTCATAAATAAGCGTTGCGGCTACCGACCGACTTAATGTGTAGGCAACCACCAGCATCGATATGATCATCGTTGAAGACGCTAACTCATTAAGTAATAAAAACTTACCAAGTAAAGCCATGATTAACGTAGCTGCACCATAGGTACCGATACGGCTGTCTTTCATGATAGTGAGCCGGCGCTCTAAGGTCATACCGCCACCAATACCGTCCGCCATATCCGTTAAGCCATCTTCATGGAACGCACCGGTAAGCAACAAGCTAAAAACCATCATTAGGAATACGGCAATATTCGCCGGTAAAACCAACGTCAATCCGGTCAATACCAACGCACAGAGAGAACCCAGAACGACACCTACCAAGCCGAAATATCGTCCGGCTTGGTTCATTCGTTCTTCACTGTATGGCGTATTTTGTGGGATCGGTAATCGAGAAAAAAAACCTAAAGCTAAAAAAAACAGTTCGAGTTGATAGTGCGCAGACTTACGCATTACATATCCACTCCTGCGGCTTCAAAACTTGCCATATTATTGTAAAACTCAATGGATGCGTGAATAAATGGAACGGCCAGCACTGCGCCAGTCCCTTCACCCAAACGCAAAGAAAGATCAAAAAGCGGCGTTGCCGCGAGTTCTTGTAACATGAATTTGTGCCCAGACTCGTGAGATTGATGTGCAAAAATCATATACTCACGACAACTTGGTTCTATCGCCACTGCAACGTATGCAGCTGCCGTTGCGATAAAGCCATCCACGATTACTGGCGTATTATATTTTGCGGCAGCGAGAAAAGCACCGACCATTTGTGTAATCTCAAAGCCACCGACTTGGCGCAGTATTTCTTTGGCATTGAGTCCGCGACAACGATTCACACCAAGTTGAACCAGTTGGCGTTTTTTGCGTAATTGCAAATCATTAATCCCTGTGCCTAATCCGACGCATTTTTCGACACTACGACGAGAAATCGCGGCTAGGATCGCCGACGCACTGCTGGTGTTACCAATGCCCATTTCACCGAACATCAATAAATCGACACCTGCCTTTATGCTCTGCTCAACAACTTGTTCACCATATTGCAAGCCTTGTTCTAGTTGCTCATTTGTCATCGCTGCTTTGTGAGCGAAGTTCTCTGTCGAAGTACCCAAGCGCTGCACAACCAGCTGCTTTGAATCACTTTTTATTGGTTGCAAGATACCCGCATCGACCACTTTAATATCAACATTGTTTACGCGGCAAAAACAGTTAATCGCGGCACCTCCAGCAAGGAAGTTATGTACCATTTGCTGGGTAACTTCTTGCGGTGCAATACTTACGCCCTCTCGAGCAATACCATGGTCACCAGCAAATACGATGACCATTGGTTTTTTGATTTCAATTTTAGTGACAGCGTCACTCTTATTTTGACTCTGAATCAATGCCAATTTGTGCGCTACATATTCAAGTTTGCCCAGAGCACCTAACGGTTTGGTTTTTTGATTGATACGATGCCAAATTACATCTGAGTATTTTTTGTCTAACATAGCGGGTTACTTCGGCCTTACTACAGAAAAGGTTTTATCTAATATTGCATATTCTGAGCCGCCTAAGCGGCATAATGGATTGATATCTAGTGCATTGATTTGGAGACGCTCTTCCCGAGGTAAGATGACCTTAGGATCGATATAAACACGGTCAATTTCTGCAAACACTAAGTGTTGTGGCGCATCACCAATCTCTTTCACTTCATATAATGAACAATGAAACGCTATTGGACAGGCAGCAAGGCGTGGTAAATCCATACCTTCCACATCAATTAACTCAAGCTGAGCTAATTCAGTCTCAGAGATGCCGTGCGCAAGCGTAGCTGAGGTTTGCGTTACCTTTTCTGCCAAATCAACACTGGCAATGTGAATCACCATTTTACCAGTTTCTAACACATTCCTTACCGTATCTTTTAGTTCCCCATCGGGTTTGTTTCCCGCAGAAAACATCAGCAATGGTGGTTGACTTGAAATCGCAGTGAAATACGAAAATGGCGCCAAGTTGTAATTACTTTCACCTGAGTCCGTTAACACCCAAGCAATAGGCCTCGGAATAATAGTTTGAGTAAGAAGATGGTACACTTGGGAAGGAGCAAGTGTACTAATATCAATATGCATAAACGTCCTTGTCGATGGCTGAAACAGCGTTCAAACCAAGCAAAATCTATTAATCTAAATCGTCGCGCGATAGTAACCTTAGTTCAAGCTAGATTTCTAGTGACACCTCGCAGTTCAGCCTTTCGTCCTGGAAATATTTCAATTATATTGATCTTAATGATGTTTCTATACTCACGTACCCACGGGGATCATGAGTACATCGACTGGAGAATAGAGGGTGGAAGAACAAGTCGTTATCGTCGCAGGTGCTACCGGGCTTATTGGCAACCAACTGATTCAGCAAATGCTAAATGAAAGAGCCATCGATAAAATATACGCCCTTTCTCGCTCTCCACTAAATTTCGAGTCCCTAAAGCTTGAAACCATACTTGACCCTCGCCTGCGCGTGCTTGAATGGAACGCACAAAAGCCTAAACCTACGAAAGGTTACATCTGTTTAGGCACCACCAAAAAACAGGCTGGATCAAATCAAGCCTTAGAAGACATCGACTTTCAACTTGTGTGCGAAGTGGCCAACAGCATGAAACTGCTCGGCGTTAAACATCTCTGTGTTGTTTCTAGTTACGGCGCCAACGCTCGTTCTCGCTCTCATTATCTTCGCTGCAAAGGGCGTATGGAATCTGCGTTAGAAAAAATGCAATTCGAACACATCACTTTTATGCGCCCCGGTCCGTTATCGGGCCAACGCATCATTCCTCGAAAAGACGAAGTTATCGTTCAAGCGATCCTTAAAATTGTCCGTCCATTAATGTTAGGGCCATTAGCACGCTTAATACCTATCCCGGCTGACATGGTAGCAACGGCAATGCTTTATGCCTCTTTTGACTCTAATGCCGAGACACTGCAAATATTTGATAGTGTTGATATGAGAAATTTGCTCAAAAAGTATCAGTAATTACGTCTCACCAGCATGATAATGTCGATTTATACACCGTTCATCGTAATTAATAACTAAAACATCTATTTAATTTCATTTTCTTATTTCTGTTCCTTTGAACAAATTACTAATGTGCCTCTCCTAAAATTAATGTGAGCCAGATCTCCTATTTTCTGGCCACTGCCTATCCTGATCACTTCCAAACTCAACTATTAAGCAAAGTGGGAAAAGTGACAGGATATAAAATAGTTGAAATTACAGGGTCGTCACATGTCATTTGCTGTATTAGCTTCATTGAGCATTTTCGCCGTTTTGCTAGGTGTGGTATTTCACCAGCAAAGCAAACAACACCGCCTTTCTCGATTAGTACTCATTGGATTAGTGTTGGGAAGCTTATACGGTTTAGGGCTTCAGTTTGTTTTTAGTGACCACAACCAAATCACTCATGCCACACTAGAATGGATAAATATAATCGGCCAAGGCTATGTCAACTTACTTAAGATGATCATTATGCCTTTGGTGCTGGTATCTATGCTTGCTGCGGTGGTGAACTTAGAAAAAGATGGTTCACTAGGAAAAATCTCTGGTGTTTCCATCACCGTTTTATTGGCAACCACCGCCATCGCCGCATTGATCGGTATTGCGGTCGCGGGGTTATTCAATCTATCTGCAAGCGGATTGGTCGCGGGAACGCGTGAAAGCGCACAATTAGTGGAACTTGGCAACCGTGAAGCAATGCTCAATCAACTTAACGTTCCACAAATGCTGATTAGTTTTGTCCCTACAAATATTTTTTCTGATCTATCCGGTGCACGTTCTACTTCGATTATCTCGGTAGTAATTTTTGCCGTACTTTTGGGTATTGCTGGGCGTAAAGTTATGATCGAAAAACCTGAGTTAGAGCAACCAATTCGCACATTTGTTGGCACCATTCAGGCTGTTGTTATGCGCTTAGTAAAGCTCATTATGGCACTTACACCGTACGGCATTGCTGCTCTGATGGCTAAAGTTATCGCGAGTGCTAGCCTTGCCGATATATCACAGCTGCTGCAATTTATACTCGCTTCATACCTTGCAATTGCTCTCATGTTCGCGGTACACGCGATTCTGGTCAGCTTTGTTGGCGTTAGTCCGAAAAGCTATTTCAGCAAAATCTGGCCTGTGCTGACCTTTGCTTTTTCATCGCGTAGCTCAGCCGCAACCATTCCTCTTAATGTGGAAACGCAAATCGCTAAACTTGGCGTACCACCAGCAATCGCGAATCTCTCTGCTTCATTTGGTGCGACAATTGGTCAAAACGGGTGTGCAGGCATCTACCCTGCCATGCTGGCTGTTATGGTGGCGACATCAATGGGGATTGACCCATTTAACTGGCATTTCATTTTATCTTTGGTGGCTGTCGTCACCGTGAGCTCATTTGGTATCGCCGGTGTGGGTGGCGGTGCAACATTTGCAGCGTTGATCGTTTTACCAACTATGGGATTACCGGTTACGATAGTCGCGCTTTTGATTTCTATCGAGCCGTTGCTAGATATGGCGCGTACGGCACTTAACGTTTCAGGTGCCATGACAGCAGGTACGCTAACAAGTCGTCTACTTGATAAGAAAGGCATAAACCAAGATGCAACCGCGACCAATTAACTTTATTCACGGCATTCGTAGTCATCGTCACACATTGCAACAAAAAGCACTAAGAATAAGTTAAGCCTACATTACTGTTAAAAATGTTCATAAATTCAACGAATAACACCTGACAAGTGAACATTTTTTGCAATCGATGTGACAATTACCAAATAAAGCGAAAAATACTTGTTGTTATTCAATACAGTGCGTGTATAGTGTCGGCGGCTCTAAGAATCGAGCTATTTGTGATATTTAGAAAAAGTGTTCTCTCAGTCATCTTTCGATACCTTTTCGTTTAGCTCCTGCGATTGCTTCTCTAGAAAAACAATACAATAGCGTTTCTCATCAGCTTTAACATTTAAACAAATATATTGAGGTATCAATTATGTCTAACAAAATGACTGGTTCTGTAAAATGGTTCAACGAAACTAAAGGCTTTGGTTTCATTTCTCAAGACAACGGCGGCGCAGACGTATTCGTACACTTCCGTTCAATCGTTTCTGAAGGCTTCAAAACTCTTTCTGAAGGCCAAAAAGTAAGCTTCGAAGTTGAACAAGGTCAAAAAGGCCCACAAGCTGCTAACGTTGTAGCTCTATAATTTAGTTTATTGGCTGATGATTTAGTCTTCAGCGTGTAAACGACAAAAAGCGACCTTGGGTCGCTTTTTTTGTCTCTCTCATTGGCTCGTTAAGCTGTCATTGGATGTTGCATCCACACATTCGGTTCTCGATAGCACCCAATATTTCGACTTACATCCACGTCGACTGCGTTTAGTGCACCTGGCACAATGTATCGTCCACTCTCAGCAAAGTGCATCCCAGTCCATTGCTGCCATTGCTCGATCGTTCCAACCACTGACAATGTCTGATCTGAAATTGAAATAATCTTCGCATTCAGCTTCTCGTGTACTCGCAGCCAAGGATCAAATAATAATCCGTCCTCTCGACGCCAAGTTGTATATGACTCTATGGTTTGTAATGGATATTTCGCTTTAAACGTGGGGCGGACTGGCACAACCAGATGACTCAAACCTTGCTGTCGTGCAAAACGCTTCATTTCTTGTAGCACCAGTGAACTCAACCCTTGACCTTGAACACTACTGTCAACGAGCGCTCCTATCGGAACCAAAGTATTACCATCCGCTTCTTGAGCTTTAAGTGTTAATCCCCGCTGTAATACCGATTCTATCGAAACGGGTAAGTCTTGCTCACTACCGTTCCAATCAATCACAACCGTAAAACCCGCAGCAATCAATCGCTCACCGGATATCAGTAATAAAACGGACTCCGACAACTGGTCATAAAAGTGATGCCAACTTTGAGCATCGCTATTTTGTAAGAATACTGGCCAAGATTTGTTATCGAGAGCAGCAAGGCGGTCAATAAAATCCATACGCTGTGCCAATGTACTTACCTGATAATCCATACCCATATTCCATCACCCGTACGTCACAATGTCTTTATGTTCACTAATTCGTGTATACGAATCATTATTTCACACTAAGTGGAATACCATCGGGCATCATGACGTGAATTTCCGAGCCTTATCACTGTCAAACTATTCTAGAAAGGCCAACGTCTGTTCAAACACCACGGGACGGCTAATATAGTAGCCTTGAATAAACTTACAGCCCATCGCTTGCAATCGCTTTAGCTGCCCCTCTGTTTCAACGCCTTCCGCTATCACATCCAATCCAAGCCCTGTAGCTAGCATATTCACCGATTGCACCAAAACCGCATTATTTTTGTCACTTTCAATATCACGAATAAAGGTTCTGTCGATTTTTAGAATATCTACAGTGTTCTTCATTAAATTTGAAAATGACGCAAACCCTGTACCAAAATCGTCTAATGCCAATTTCAGCCCCTTATGGCGTAAATCACCTAACAGTTCTTGAACCTCGGGTTTGTCTTCTAGCGGAATCGACTCTGTGATCTCAAGGACAATGTCGGATGTCGATAATCCCGATTCATGAATGATCTTTAGAATTGAGCAATCTTCGATACTTTCATTGGTTAGTTCTTGAATGGAGCGGTTAACCGATATTTGGACGTCATCATGACCGCGATCGCGTAAGAGCTTGAGATCACGACACGCGATCGACAACACCAAGTTGCCGAGTTGATTGATGTATCCTAACTCCTCTGCAATGGGTATAAATTCAAAAGGAGAAACCGCTTCACCATTTCTTGTCCATCGAGCTAACGCCTCAAACTTAACGACTCTCTTCGATTCAAGATCATAAATAGGCTGATACTCAACATGTAACTGCTTTGCATCGATTGCTCGTTTTAACTCGATCCCTAGCCGATACTTTCTGCCTATGTGCTTTTCTAAATATTCGGAATAGCGAACCGTACTCGGACTCAAAAGCGATTTTGCTGAAGAGAGTGCATAATACGCCTGAGCCATGAGATGAATCCCACTCGCAGCAGAGGAAGGTAAGGCATAACCAATATTCACATTCAACGTCATTTGCTGGCCAGAGATGTAAAATTGCCGTTCGAGTTTGTCCCTTATTTCATCAACGAGGACATCCACTTTTTCAACATCCATCGTCGGACAACTCAATGCAAACTGATCAGCAGCATAGCGGCAAACATTCACTCCATTGCCACAGAAATGTCGATATAACAAGATGCCAACGTAGCGCAAAACTTTGTTGCCAAAAGCTTCACCATGCAAATTATTGATTGCGGAGAAGCGATTAATATCCACCAAGATAACGATTAAGTTCGAATGTTTTTCGAAATATTCAACGAACTGAGTACGGGTATAAAGTCCCACAAAATCCTGCTCGTTTTATATTGTTTAAGCTCTTTCTCAAGTAATTTTCTATCGCTAATATCTTCAAAAATACCAATGTAGTTTTTAACCATTCGGTTGTTATCACGCACGGTAGAGATAGATAAAAACTCAGGGTAAACAACGCCTGTTTTAGTTTGATTCCATACCTCTCCAGACCAATAATCGTTCTGGCTCAGTTTCTTCCACATTTTAAGATAGAAACTATTGTCATGAATATCAGATCGAAAAATTCCAGGTGAGCGACCAAACACTTCCCTTAAGCTATACCCTGTTATTTGTTCAGCTTGCGCATTCATGTGGAGGATACGATTATCTTCGTCAGTAACAATTACCCCGTTGTTCGACAGTTCAATAATCTTTTGCGCAATTAAATGATTACTCTCTAGTTGCGAAAAATCATTGATGTTTTTAATGTTTCCCTCAATACATACAAGGCGACCACTTTCGTCATAATCACGGTAAAACGTCAATTCTAAAGCTTGCCTACAACGAGAATGGGCTTTATCAACAATGATTTTACTGACACCCAACTGTGCGGTTGCACTCGCAATAAACTGTTTATAGCGCTCTGGTGAAACAAAAACATAGTGAGAGAAAAAATCATCAAACGTAAGTGTTCTCGCGTCATCGATCCCAAACATGACTGCTAAGTTTTGTGAACAATAAAAACGGTCCGATGCGACATCCCATTCCCAAGAACATGATTTAGTGATCTGCTCTGAGCGTTCAAATTGACGCAGCAAGCGCTCTTTCTCTTTTGTTAAGCGCTGCTGAATTATCGTTTTCCCAATCAAAAAACCCATCGTTAACAGCCACGTTTGGTCAAACTTTTCTATCTGAAGCGGAGCATCAAACAACAGCGCAATGACCCCAACAATCGAGCCATCTTGAGCTTGTAATGGAATTCCAATGTAGCTTTCAGCCTGAAGATCCTTCAGCGCTATATCATCAGGGAAATGTTGTTGGATGTTGGCGCTATAACTACAAAGGCGACTGTGTGTTATCACGTTTTCACATGGCGTATTTTTTAAGTCATATGAAAAATTATTTGCTAATGCTCCATTGCATAAATAGGTAAGCGTCTGCGCGATTCCCTGATCGCGATGATACTCAGCAACCAAGCAATGATTAGGTTGGTATTGAGCGTAGATTTCATTAAGGCAGCGCGTATATAAGTCTTGTTCGTCACGAGCACGAATAACTTCATTGACCAGTATTTCCATTTGAGACCACTATCCTTGTTATTATTTTTATTCTTTGCGCTTAGAAAGAGACGATCACTCAACATGCGTAAACATGCGGTGATACACAACTCCTGCACATCAATTGTAGAGCATCGATTATCCCTAAGTAACTGATTGCACAAAGCCTAATAATAATCTTTTGATCTCACGAACAATACAATATTGCAACAATGAAACCCTTTTCACGTTACATTGATCGATTCAGTACTTCTTTTTTCCCAACAAACATCGACGTTATGCACTTCGAAAACTCGAACCCAAAATATCGTTTTTTGAATTGCGCAAAACAATTGGCACATTAATTAAACTATCAAACCTCATGACGTTGCGAACGAGGCAACACGGTGTTCTAATAGCTAAAATCAGTCTTTATGTGTTTGGAATAATCAATGCAGCATCAGCCAACGTTTTTCTTTTTTGACTATGAAACGTGGGGAACGAGCCCAGCGAAGGATCGACCGAGTCAATTCGCGGGTGTTCGTACCGACATGGATTTCAATATTGTTGGCGAACCTGTTGTAATTTACTGCCAACCTCCAAGCGATTACTTGCCTTCTCCAGAGGCTGCGTTGATCACGGGTATTACTCCTCAAACCGCCGTTACTAAAGGGTTATCAGAGCCTGAATTTATCGCACAAATTCATCAGCAGCTTGCAACACCAAATACCATTAGCCTTGGCTATAACAGTATTCGTTTTGATGATGAAGTGACTCGATATACTTGCTACCGCAACTTCTTTGACCCATACGCTTGGAGCTGGCAAAACGGCAATTCTCGTTGGGATCTATTGGATGTCATGCGCGCTTGTCATGCGTTGCGCCCAGAAGGGATCGAGTGGCCAGAAAACGAAGACGGCTTTACGAGTTTTAAGCTCGAACATCTATCCGTCGCTAATGGCATTGAACATAGCAATGCTCACGATGCAATGGCTGACGTTATTGCCACTATCGAAATGGCGAAAAAGGTCAAAGCGGCACAGCCAAAGCTGTTCGATTATTTCTTATCAATGCGCCACAAGAAAAAGCTCAATGAGTTAATTGATATCGTAAATATGACCCCTCTAATGCACGTATCAGGCATGCTGGGTCGCGAGTGTCATTATACCAGTTGGATTGTCCCTGTTGCGTGGCACCCAACCAATCAAAATGCAGTTATTGTCGTTGATTTAGCCAAAGATCCCAAACCACTACTAGAGCTTGATGCTGACGCATTGAGAGAACGCCTATACACCAAACATACTGACCTAGCAGAAGACGAGCTACCAGTACCTGTTAAACTGGTGCATATCAACAAATGCCCTATTCTCGCTCCTGCTAAAACACTCACCGCAGAAAATGCAGGGAAAATCGGCATCAATCGCGAACAGTGTTTAGAAAACCTGCAGCTTTTGCGTCAACATCCAGAATTGCGTGAAAAACTAATCGGTTTATTCGCAACAGAACGTGAATATGAAACGCAAAACGATGTTGATACTCAGCTATACGATAACTTCTTCTCACCAGCCGATCGCGCAGCGATGGACATTATTCGTCAAACACCAGCAGAGCAGTTAGCTGATCTTGATCTGGAATATAGTGATGCGCGTATCGCCCCACTATTGTTTAGATATCGTGCTCGTAACTACCCATGGACGCTCAACGAAAACGAACAACTTCGTTGGCAAAATCACTGTCAGGATTACTTCCAAAGTCGCATAGACGACTACATGATAAATCTTGAAAACTTAGTTCATGAACATGAAAGTGATGAAAAGAAAATCGCTCTATTAAAATCCGTCTATCAATATGTCGAGAAACTTGTTCTCTAGATTTTCTTTCTTTTTGCTGGCGGCGCTCTTATATGGCTCTCAATTTACTTAAATATATCGTCTCAATGGCACTGATTCTCGCGTGTCTTTGGGCTGGTATATCGATTCAACAACTGGTTGGTACTTCGATACCAGGCAGTATTATTGGCATGATCATTCTATTTGGCTTGTTGGCGAGTGGGATTGTTTCAGGTGACTGGGTAAAACCGAGTGCAACTCTATTCATCCGTTACATGATTTTGCTTTTCGTGCCCATCAGCGTAGGGTTGATGAACCACTTCGATACTTTAATAGATAACGCACTACCGATCCTCGCTGCAGCTGTAGGAGGCACTCTGTTAGTTCTGATTTGTTTAGGGCTAATGCTTGATCGAATGTTGAAGCGAGGACAGAAATAATGTGGATGCTCGTCACCATCGTTACATTCTTTTTCGCTCGTTGGGTTAGCCGAAAATTCAATACACCAATTTTCAACCCGCTTATCATCAGTATCGCGATAATTATTCCTGCATTAATATACTTTAAAGTCCCATTTGATACCTATTATGCTGAGAATGAATGGCTTAGCTTCGCGCTGCAGCCCGCTGTCGTCGCGCTTGCCTATCCGCTCTATGAGCAATTACCCCAGATACGTGCCAATTGGCGCATAGTTACTCTTGCCTGTAGCGTTGGTAGCATTATGTCAATGCTAACCAGTACGCTTATCGCTATTTCTCTAAAAGCCGATATCACTTTGATCGCCAGTCTACTTGGTAAATCAGTGACAACTCCAATCGCTATGGAAGTATCACGTAACTTAGGTGGTGAGCCAGCCATTGCTGCGATTCTGGTTCTTTTAGTCGGACTGTTTGGGGCAATTCTTGCTTATCCGATTTACAACCTACTCAATATCACCCATCCCATTGCCAAAGGCCTAACCATGGGCACGGTTTCTCACGCTCTCGGTACTGCGACTTGCGCGGAGAAAAATGGCGAAGACGCAGCATTTAGCTCTTTAGCTCTAGTGCTATGCGGTGTGATTACTTCAGTTTTAGCTCCTAGTTTCTTCACGCTTGCTCTTTGGCTAAGTGCGTAGCCTAAATTTTCACCTATCAAGCTATCCTAGGTCACACAACTTGTGTGACCTCACTCCAACTATGTAATAATGTAATCTATATTTTGTATAATGATTTTGATCACGGTTTATTGCTAAGACCATCATAAAATGTAAATACAGAGATACTGAGATCTCATGCTCTCACTATCGCATACGAATAATTGAAGGATTTCTTATGAGAACCCGTATCGAGCAGGCATTACAAAACCTACCAACAGAAGTAGCTGAGTACCTTTCACCGATCGTATTAGCACAAGATTTTGATGCAACGCTGAGCGAAGACCAGTACCAACAGTTACTGACGCTATCCCAATTAAGCGATGCTGCATTACGCGTTGCTTTACTCCCTCTAGCGGCAGCTTATTCGTACGCTCCGATTTCAAATTTCTACGTGGGAGCGATCGTGCGTGGATTAACGGGTCGCCTATATTTTGGTGCCAATATGGAATTAGCTGGTGCACAGCTTGGTCAAACCGTTCATGCAGAGCAATCTGCCATTAGTCATGCGTGGATGAAGGGTGAACAAGGTGTCTCAGATATCACCATTAACTTCAGCCCATGTGGTCACTGTCGCCAGTTTATGAATGAACTAACGACGGCGAACAATTTAATTGTTCAACTACCAAAACGTGAAGAGATGACGCTACAGCAATACCTTCCAGAGTCTTTTGGCCCAGCAGATTTGGGGATTGACGCAGGTTTAATGGCAAAAGTAGATCATGGTAAATCATGTAATGAAGAAGACTCTTTGGTAACGGCAGCACTGAGTGCTCTCAACTCTAGCCATTCACCATATACTCACAATTACAGCGGCGTCGCGATTAAACTTAAAGATGGTCGTATCTATCGTGGTAGTTACGCAGAGAACGCAGCGTTTAACCCTAGCCTACCGCCATTACAAGTCGCGCTTGGCCAGATCCTACTTTCAGGTAACACTTTTGAATCAATTGAAAGTGCTGCTCTGGTAGAAATGAGCGATGGTTCGATTAGCCACCTAGCAGATACACAAGCTTCATTAGAAGTGATCAATCCAGATATCCCGCTAACGTACTTGGCTATCTAATTATCAAGATAAAAAAAGCGCTCTATGAATACATCGAGCGCTTAATCTTTTATTTATGGTGATCGAGTATTTAAACTTAAAGATCAAAAAATGGCATCGCATCCACTTCCAAATTATGAGGCGCAATTGCCTTTTCAATCTTACATTGGCTATGTTTCAAATCTACGTAATTAACCTCGATATATCGCTTGTATTTTCTTGAGTAAAAACACTTCACTTCAGGTTTTAGAGGCTCATCAGGGTTGGATGTCCAAACTATACCTACGCGCCCATCATTGAGTTCGACGATCGAACCAACAGGATAGACGCCAATGCAGTTGATAAATTTATAAACCAAATCTTTATCTAGATGGTTTGGGGTCAGGCTCAATAACACCTTAAAGGCTTCGGCTGAACTCATTCCTTTTTTATAGCAGCGATCGGCGGTTAACGCGTCATAAATGTCAACAATACCACTCATACGACCATGCATTGGCATCTCTTCCGCCGTCAGCCCCATCGGGTATCCTGAGCCGTCGAGTTTTTCATGGTGCATCAAGCAAACATCGCGTGAAACATCACTTAACCCTTTTACATTCGTGATGATTTGCTTGGCGTAAACCTGATGCAATTTCATATGTTCGAACTCTTCTGGCGTCAAACGCGCAGGCTTATGCAGAACCTTGTCATCAACTTTGATTTTACCAACGTCGTGAATAATGCCGCCAATTGCCAAGTGCTTTAAAGTGGCTTTTGGCAAGCCTAAGTGTTTACCAAAACTGACGAGCAAACACGCCACATTGACTGAATGCTCCAATAAGTATTTATCTTTATTGCGCAGCGCGGAAACACATTGCAACGCATCAGAGTCCACTAATACGGAATCAATAACATCATCTGCCCAATTTTCGATCTCTCCGACATGAATAACCTTACCCTCAAAGGTTTGATTTATCAGTTTTTGAGCAAGGCCTTTGGCTTCACGAATAATCCTCGACGCTTGTTTTTGCTGAGCAAAACGGCTTGTTTTGATTGCTTGGCGTGCGCTAGGTGGTTGGGGCTTTGTTTTGCTGGCGATGATTTCGTATCGTCACTAAATCCATTAGTTTCTGATGAATCAACCGCTTTAAATACGCAGCCTTGGACTGAAAGCGATTTGTCTACCCATGCGTATTTTACACCGCTTTGTTTTAACTGCTGGATGGATTTCTCGCTAGCAACGCGCCCTGCATTAGTAAGATTGACACGCTTACTATGTTCAATCGCAATCACAAACATACCGAGAGTCAGTGTATCAATAGAAATTTTAACTACATTTTTTGGATCGTACTGCATCATGACCACAAACTCTTTTTACGCCTTGAAAACGACGCAAGTATATTATTGTTACGGACACATTTCTTTAGGTACGCATGCGAACGCTTAAAATATGTGCTCATTTGGATCACAACTTTTGAAAATCAGTGACAATCACTAAATAGCATCTCGATGAGGAATAGTAACACCCCATCTCGAGGCACGCTGTTTAGCAAGATTGGATGGTTTGTGGATACGACGATAGTACTGGCAACAATTTGTTCTAGATAAAAAAACCGAGACAGTGTCAGCCATCTCGGTTTACTAAATCGTATTTTAAAAGAGACTCTCTAATCGCTTAGCGCAATCTTTCTAATACTACTTGCTGATCAAGGTGCGCATGATATTGACTGTAATCCAACCCTGAATCAAAAATAAACTCAGTCGCTAAACGGGTGATAGCTTGAATTAACACATCAGATTGCCAAGGCTTTTCAAAATACTGATTAATGCCTGCAGTGTTGATCGCTTGAATCGTATCAGTATGAGTTGCCTGCCCAGTCAGCAGTACTTTTTTGGTGTGAGTGAAACGACGATCAGCACAAATATCCGTTAGCAGTTCTACGCCCGTTTTGGCAGGCATAACGTGGTCAGAGACAACAACTGCGATGTACTCTCCTTCCGAGTCCAGCTCATCCATAAGCGCTAACACCTCATCAGCAGATTCACAGTCCTCGATATTTAACCATTCTGCTAACGGTTCAAGATCGTGCAATACCGCGCTCAGAACCTCTCTTTGGTCGTCGACACAAATTACATTTAGCTTGTCCATGTTAATCCTCGATAGGTAATTTAATTCTAAATATGGTCTGTTGTTCACCGCTTTTAACCGCGATAGTGCCTCCATAACCGGACACTATTCTACGAGCGATAGATAGACCTAATCCTAGGCCAAAAGACAACCCACCTTTTTTAGTCGTAAAGTTGGGGTCAAATATTCGTCTTCTGGTATTGGCCTCTATTTCTGGCCCATTGTTTGTAATCGTCACTAATAATCGATTACGGTTTTTCCTTGTCTTAATTTCGATTAAAGGCGAAGGTGTGGCTTGCATTGCATCACACGCATTCTTAATAATGTTCACCCAAACCTGAACAAGTTCTGTTTGAGAGCCTTGAAATCTTGGCAGCTCTCCGGGATTAATGCGCACCGATACTCGTCTTAATTCACTATGTAGTAATGACACTGCACGGTTGATGCTTTCGTTAATATCAACTAACTCTTGCGCATCTATATCAGCGCGCCCCAGTTGTTTTACCGAGCGAACAATGCCTACTGTATGCTTAGAAGCCATTCTAAGATCATGTAAATCGCGCCCCATTTTCCAATACTTGACCGCTTGTTGAGGGTTTGTCAGCCAATGTTTTGAAAGCATCTCACACGGTAGTGCTCGCGCTAAGTCTTTTGCGGTTGCTTTATCTAAACCATAACGCTTTTCGTACTCTCTTGCTCTGACTCGTGCCTCACTGGATGTACATTTTTGCCCATACAATAAGCCATGGTCGAAGAACTGGCTTGCTTCCGGATGCAATTCTTCCAAGAGAGTAACAATAACGCCTTCTAAACGTTCAGATTTACTACTTACCACACCAATCGCATTATTGAGCTCATGTGCAATACCTGCCGCTAACTGACCAAGCGTGGTCATCTGCTCGGCCATAGCCAACTTACGTAACGCCTTTTCTTTGGCTAATGCTTCTTGTGTAGCGCGCCATTGACGGCGAGACAACTCATTGACAATCACGGGCGTAAACTGAGCAGTTAATGGACCAAATGTCTCTTCGTCGACTGCCGGAATATTACGGTCGATCCACGCCAGTGTCGCTCTGGTTTTAGCAATCACTGTCGAGGAGGCAAGCCAAATTCCAGAGAAGAAACTGTGTACTCCAATAAACGCGCCTGCGCCCGCTGAAAAAACTTTTGCCCTTTCCTCACCGCGATCTGAGACATACCCCTCTAACTCACCGTCCAACACATAATAAAGCCGCTCATTACGCTCATGCTGCTCTAACAAGGTGGCACCGGCCTCCACTTCAAGAGTCCGGTCCGGTTGACTAAAGTAGCGGCTGATTAAACTGGATAAATCTGGTTGATTCATTGTTTATCCAATGTGTCCAACCGTGTGCAGTAACCACACCATGAAAAAGCTCATCGCAACACCAACTACACCAATAATCACGCCAACTTTCGCCATTTGATTACTTTGTACATTACCCGTTGCATGCGCCAGTGCGTTTGGTGGTGTACTGATTGGTAAAGACATACCCAACGACGCTGCGAACGTTACCACGAGAATAAGCGTCACTTCTCCACCCAGCGGAGCCAGTGAAGTCATCGATGCGCCAAGCGCTGCCATAATCGGCATCAATAAGTTGGCTGTTGCCGTGTGTGACATAAAGTTTGCCATCAACAAACATAGACCCGCTGCACCGAATAAAACTACGTAAGGAGAATATTCATCAAACGGTATGCTATGAACAACAAGGCTTGCTAACCCGGTTTTATCCAGAGCTAAACCAAGAGCAATACCACCAGACACTAACCACAATACATCCCAAGAAATTTTCTTAAGGTCTTCTTTGTTGATAATGCCAGTCAGAGAGAAGATCGCGACAGGAATTAACGCAACGGTATAGGAGTTCATACCATGTGATGACCCCATCAACCAAAGTAGAACTGTTAAACCGAACGTGACATACACCACCATCGCTTTTGGTGTTTTGAGGAATTTACCTTGAATAGTCAACTCAATGTTCTTTTGTTCTGCTGTGTATAGCGCATTGATTACAAACCATGCAAACGCCATCATGACCACAACAAAAGGAACGCCAAATGCCATCCATTCACCGAATGAAATATAGTTTTCACCCACTAGGTATTTGAGTGCGATAGCGTTAGGAGGCGTACCGATTGGTGTACCAATACCACCAATGTTCGCTGCCACAGGAATGCACAGCGCAAAGGCAACGCGGCCTGGATCATTAGGTGCAAACACCGCAATTACTGGGGTAAGAATCGCCAGCATCATTGCTGTTGTCGCGGTATTGGACATGAACATTGAAAATACAGCAGTAATCAGCATTAAACCTAACATCACATATTTAGGCTGATTACCAAAAGGCTTTAGCAACACACGCGCTAAGTTCACATCCAAACGGTATTTCGTCGCCGCCATCGCCAGGAAAAAACCACCCAAAAATAGCATGATAATTGGGCTCGCAAAGGTCGCCATAATATCGTTGTATCTAAGCAGTTCTCCAAAATGCGCTTCACCTTGGCTACTACGAAACCAAATGATGCCTTTGTCAGAAAGCATGAGTAGTTCTAAAACAATAATCACCACGGAAGTGGCATAGATAGGAATAGGTTCTAACACCCAGCAAAGTGCTGCTAATAAGAATATCGCGATAACTCGCTGTTGAAGAATGGTCATGCCTTCGAACGGAAAGGCACTCAAAGGCATTAATAAAATTAACAGTGGTATCAACACTGGTATGACGTATTTAATAAAAGAACGCATCACGCTACTACTCTTCCTGAGATTTAATTTAACTCTGTGTATCATCCTCCTGTTTTGATTAACAAATTTGGTGTTAGATCAATGAAATTTAAGTATTGAAACAAGCTGTTACAAAAATGTGGGTCAGTTCGAACTTTGCTCCTTTTGGTTAACACCACAACATGCGCAAACGTTTGCTTTTTTGTTTGGTTCCAGTATCATTCTGCCAATTTCTCCCACTCTTGAAACGGAAGGTTATCTATGTTCGGTACCGCAACTTGTGACAATTCTACTCGCGTACTTTTGGGATCGGTGAACTAGGTAAAGAAGTGGCCATTGAATGCCAACGTCTAGGACTTGAAGTCATCGCTTGTGATCGCTATGCCAATGCGCCTGCTATGCAGGTTGCTCACCGCAGTTATGTATTAGATATGCTCGATGGTGAAGCGCTGGAAAACATCATTAAAACCGAAAAACCAGCTTTCATCGTGCCTGAAATTGAAGCAATCGCTACCGACAAATTGGTAGAGTTAGAAAGTCAGGGATTCAATGTCGTCCCTACCGCCAACGCGACCAAGTTGACGATGAATCGTGAGGGTATTCGTCGTCTTGCCGCTGAAGAGTTGAATCTGACGACCTCCCCTTATCGATTCGCAGATAACTACCAAGATTTTACCGCAGCAATCGAAGCTGTCGGCATGCCTTGTGTGTGCAAACCCGTAATGAGCTCCTCAGGCAAAGGTCAGAGTGTCATTCGTAGTGTTGAAGATGTCGAAAAAGCGTGGAACTACGCTCAAGAAGGCGGGCGAACTGGGGCCGGACGTGTCATTGTTGAAGGCTTCATCGATTTCGATTATGAAATCACTCAGCTGACTGTCAGAGCCGTTGATGGGGTTCACTTCTGCGCACCAATCGGGCATCGTCAAGAAGATGGTGATTATCGCGAATCTTGGCAGCCTCAGGTTATGTCAGATAAAGCACTTAAAGCTGCGCAACATGCGGCAGAAAAAGTGGTCAATGCACTGGGTGGTTACGGAATTTTTGGTGTTGAGCTATTTGTAAAAGGTGACACTGTCATTTTCAATGAGGTATCCCCTCGCCCACATGATACTGGATTAGTCACTTTGGCATCACAAGATATGTCTGAATTTGCGCTGCATGTGCGCGCATTTACAGGTATGCCGATTGGAGCGATCCAGCAATATGGCCCTGCTGCATCAGCGGTTATTTTAGGACAAGGCACGTCCAACAACCTTCGTTTTGAAGGGTTGAACGAGGCTCTCGCGGCTCCCAAAACTCAAGTGCGCCTATTTGGTAAACCCGATATTGATGGTCGACGTCGTTTGGGCGTGGTGATGACTCAACGTGAAGCGCTCGACCTAGCAATTGAAGACGCGATCTTCGCGGCACAAAAAATCAATATCATTTACTAATTGGGCTTTACTTACCAAAAGAACAGCGCTTGTCTAAGATGGGCGCTGTTCTTTTATGGTGAAGACTAGGCTTCAATCAAATACACTTCTTCAGCAAAGCGAGTTAAACCCTGTTTAGCGATTTTAGGGTGAGTTTCATTCGCCTCATCACGGTACAATTTCGTTACCTTGAATTCAGAAAAATGATGCATCACCTCGGACTCTGGCACCGAGAACGGAGGGCCAACCATTTCATCTTGCTGATAATCCAACGTTACCAACAAGATTCGGGCTCCTGGGTTAAGTAGATTTTTCAAACGCGCGATATATTGCTCTCTCATTTCAGCAGGCATTGCGACTAAAGCTGCGCGATCATACACAATGTCGACAGGCTTGATTGGCGCACTAAAGTAGTCACCGACATAAATCGATAACTCATCAAACTGAAACAACTCCGTATGCCCGTTGATTGGCATCACCATCGGCGTATAAAAATGCTCGGCAAAAAATGCTCTTACCGCAATATTACTCAGCTCTACCCCTTGAACGTCTTCATGTTTAGTCGCTAACCAAACTAAATCCTCAGATTTACCGCACAACGGTACAAAGACTTTATCTTCTCGGGTCGGTTTGGTACTCGGCCAATATTGAACGAGAAGTGGGTTCACATCCTCAAGATGAAAACCAATACTGTTGGACGCCCATTTGTTGTGCCAAAACTCTGGATCTATCATTTTATTATTTCTCTGCTGACTTTTAGCCGCATAGACTAACCAAATCTTACAAAATTTGAACCTTAGGTTCAAATTAAGTTCATCTATCGTTGTTAATATAGACGAAACTTGAGTGGAAAAAATTGGTTACAAATGAGAAGCGAACCTTTTTCACTTGCTTCACTCCAAACAATTACTTATGTGAAGTAGTTAAAACTTTCGCATTAGAAGCTTCTGTTAGGATTGAAACCAAAGAATTTGCCCACATAACTCAGATAACGGGCTGTTTTGCTTAGGTGTTATGACTTTTATATTCGCCTTTTTTATCTAAGCAACGACAATTCTGAGGAGAGTGAATGAGCTTATTCCTGCGCACCACGGCACTAATGTTATTAATGCTGAGCCGTACCCCAGCTTTTGCCGCGATGCCGATGCCAGCTCCAAATAGTGACGGCAACCGAAGTGCAAACCAAGATCAGGTTTGTTCTAAAGCCTTCAAGCACAATTTAAGTGGCTTGTATGGTATTCCATCGATCGATACATACCCTACCCAACCTTATTCAGACTTTGATGTGCTGTATAGTAAAGCTCATCAAGCTCAGTTTGAATTAGAAACCATCTGTAAAAGTACTGCACTATTAACCAATACTGACGCCTACTTCGCAGGGGTAAAATCTTCACAACGCGCACAACAAAAGATAACTCTAAATTTAGACAACCAAGTAAATCGCATTACTGACCTAGCTCGTGCAACTATTGTCGCGAATGACGTGGCAAGTTTAATGGAGGTTTATGAAGCTCTTGATCGTGAAACTACGATAGTTCGTGTAAAAAACCGCTTTAAAAAACCAGCACCATCAGGCTACCGAGACTTAAACATCTTGGTCCAATTACCAAAGACGAAACTTATCGCTGAAGTGCAGTTACACTTAAAAGCGATTGCCGATGTCAAATCAGGTCCTGAGCACGATCTCTACGAACAAATCCAACGAATTGAACGCCAAGCAGATGTTGAAATGCGTTCTCTAAATGAATTTGAAATCGCGCAAATTAATAAGATGCGTAACCAATCCCGCCAAATGTACCAAAATGCTTGGCAACCCTACATCACAACACACTTAAGTGCTGCATAAAACCAAGATCGGTTGAGCAATCAACCGATCAATTTAAGCAACTTAGTTCACACATTCTCATTTTTTAACCTACAGTTTTATCAGGGAAAACAAAAAATAATGAGATATGCGTATAACACAATCTATCGCAATTAGTTGTTGCCTATTTGTCCAAGCCAGCGCATTTGCGGCCGTTACTCCTGTAGATTTTGGTCCGCTGCAAAGTTACGCTCAATCACCATTTATTACTAATGGATTAGCCCCCCAAGTACGCTCTGGGATTTCAATGGCAAAAGATGACATTGAACTATACGGTGCGCTCACTGCCGCCAGTGTGTGGGCCAAAAACTACGCTTATGAACTCGATTACTACCAAAATCAGTTCCAAATCGGCGCCAAGTGGCAGCTCAATCCCGTATGGCAAGTCGATTTTGGCTACCGTATTAATTACGCTGCCGATAATGGTCTCTCGATTCGTTAACCATGAATTTCATGACTGGTTTTCCATCGATCAAAATGGGCGTGATGAAGTGGATAATGATCGTTATGTGATCGACATGCCCCAATATGGAATCGAAGAAAAAGACTTTAACAACAAAGTGTTAAGCCAAGGTTTGTATAGCTACCTTCAATATCAGCTCTACCAAAATCAACACCATGGATTATCATTTGGTGCCAGTCTCTACTACGCGGATTTCGGCAGCGGATTCTTTGCTCACAGTGATTGGGAGCAAAGCCTTCAACTTAATTATGGTTTTCTTTCAGGAAAACATGGCTTCGATGCCACTGTTAGTCAAACGTTCCGTGACGCTCCCACCAACTTCGAAAATATGCCGTATAAAAAGAGCGGTTGGTTTGTCGGTAGTAGCTACCGATATCAATGGTTTACTCGCCATTATGTGATCTTACAACTGGGCGTTTATGAAGGGGTCTCGTCAAATGACGATGAATTTTCCGAAATAGCGACCGAAGTGACGTTGGGTTATCGCTATCAAATGACAAGCTCGGCCATAGAGTTTTCTGTTATTGAAAACACCATTAATGCCGATAACAGTACCGATATCGCTTTTACGCTTGCCTACCGGTACCGCTTTGGCTCTCGAGACTAGATTGACAGAACTCGTGATACCGCATTGCTTACTTCCATGTCCGATGCATGTCGCGACAAAGTAAATGAGGTATATTGGTCACCTCTACCTAGCGCTCTATCAACTTCAGCCAAACAATGCACCGCATTTCCCTCTAGCACAAAAGAGAGTTCTATCTCTTTACGGTTCATAAAGCCACGATTACGAAACTCGATTTCCTGATAAAATCCAGACGTTGAACTGAAGTTTTGTCCGCGCAGAAAGCCCTTCTCGACATCGGCTTTGACCATCTCAAACCCGGCAGATTGAATCGCTGCAATAACTTTAGCTACCACAGGTAAAGGATGAACCTCAACATAGTCTCGATCTTTTGGGTCAAGTGCAAAATCAATATCTAACGTCGTTTCAATCCAAACATGGCTTTGATTCTTATAGGCATTTAATGCCGTAATCGGTGCTTCATCGGCTAGTTTGATAGTGAAAGGAACTTGCTTATGTTCGCCCACTTCAATCATAAATGGTTGCACTGCTTGTAACTGACCGATCATAACACTCTGATAACTGGTGCTATCTTCCGTTTCTACTTTCACTTCAGTGCATAATTTGAGGTTAATTGCATCAACTTGTTGAGCAACATCACCACCGTAGATATGGACGGTACCGTGAATGCTTTCGCTTTGCATCACAGCGTTCGTGTTCAAGACGGTATCCACTTTTGCCGCCCCAATCCCAAGTGACGCTTTCAATTTGCCAAACATACTAAACTTCCTTTGCTATCTTATTATCTCCAAATGGCTTTGAGTCGAGGAGCATCGCATACCAGTACTGTCGGTGATTTTTCGCATCAACAGATGCGAATTACAAACAAATTGACTGGATTGACCAGTCAAAAATTCTCATATAATCGCTCTCAGATTTGGCTATTAAGCGTATGATATGTTTTTAACACCCTACTTCACTTCAAAAGATAATCAGTTTCAGTTTACTCGTCTTCAAGCAAGCCACTTTGCGAAAAAAGTTGCTGCGATTTCAACCCTATTCACGACGAAGATAGTAAACGTTTCTGTGTTCCAGGCGATCTACTGTTTTCAGTGCTTCTTAGCAAAGAAGGCATCAGCCAAAAAATGCGTTTCGACTTCTCTGGTATGGTGAATGATGGCGTAGAATTGCATATCGAGCATAAATGCACCAAGCAAGCCGCCGTTATTGATGCGAATGGCAAAGAATATCTGCAAATGCATCGCGAAGGCAGTATTAATCATGACGCGAAATTCATTGAACATGTTGTAACAAACTACGTTCAGTTCTCTGGTATGAATTTTCCGCACATCATGGTACCGCTGATGGAAGAGAAGCAGATGATGATCAACTGCCAACGCCCATTAGTCATTTATGAGAGCATGGAAGTAGAATTTAGTCGCTTAGATTTGACCGCTCCTGAAGTCGAATTTTCGGGTGCAACGTTTGATGTAGACGGTAAACGCGGCTTAGTAACACTTAACTTTGACTTTATCGAGCAAGGTGAAGTAGTCGGCAAAGGTATCAAACGAATGGTAGCAAGCGGCTTGAAACCCTACAATCAAGCGGATATCGATGACTTGGTCAATCGCTTCAATGAACGCAAAGAAGGCTTTCTCGCTCAATTTGCACAAGCAGCCGCTTGAAAGTAACCCCTCTCTTATCTTAAAGCCTCGCTATCCAGCGGGGCTTTTTGATCCTGCCCCACACCATTTACTCACTATTGCCATTCTTTTTACTCTGTATCTGTTTCTCAATATGCCATGAGATTGATATCTCACCTGACCAGTCAAAAGCATCGTACAACTGAACAAGCCGGTACAATATTTTAACCACTAAATTTTTATACATTTATATTGCATAATGTCTCATTTCGGTTAGTATGAATGCCATATGGTAATTAATGCAGTTTCAGAGCATGAGTATTCAAGTTAAACAGATCAATAAATCCTATGGTTCAACCCAAGTTCTGCACGATGTTAGCTTTGAGTGCAACAACGGCGAGACGCTTGTTTTACTCGGCCCGAGCGGTGCGGGAAAAAGCTCTTTACTGCGTGTATTGAACCTACTTGAAAGCGCCGATAACGGACAGCTTTCTATCGCACAACATCAATTTGACTTCTCTCAATCGATTGCCGAAAAGCAAGAATTGGAACTTCGTCGGGTTATACTTTCAGCAATATAACCTGTGGCCCCATATGACGGTGATGCAAAACCTCATCGAAGCCCCTGTTAAAGTTGCAGGCATGGATAAAACACTCGCAAAAAATCAGGCTTTAGAAATACTTACAACATTGCAACTTGCTGACAAAGCCGATACTTGGCCACTACAACTCTCTGGTGGTCAGCAACAACGTGTTGCGATTGCTCGTGCGTTGATGATGAAACCTGAAGTATTGCTGTTTGATGAACCAACAGCGGCTCTCGACCCAGAAATTACAACTCAAGTGGTCGAAATCATCAAAGAACTGAGCGCGACCGGTATCACTCAAGTGGTGGTGACACATGAAGTCGATTTCGCCAAAAAAATTGCCTCACACGTCCTTTATTTAGAGAAAGGTCATATCGTGGAGCATGGCACCAACGAGATATTTACTAATCCACAAACTCAAGCTTTTGCGGATTATCTAAAGCACTAATTATTCACTTCAGAGAGTTCTCTGAAAGAAAATAAACAACCATTCGCTGCTCAATGGTCGAGCAAGCACTTTTGAATTATGGAGTAATAAAATGAAAAAGGTTCTTCTAGCTTCATTGCTTAGCGTAGTTGCTTCTAATGCTATCGCTCAAGACGAGATCAAGTTCGTAATGGAAGCCACTTATCCACCATTCGAATACATGGATGCAAACAACCAAATCCAAGGTTTTGATGTGGATATCGCTAACGCACTGTGTACTGAAATGGCGGCAAAATGTTCATTCCACAACCAAGCATTTGACAGCTTGATCCCTGCACTAAAATTCAAACGTTACGATGCTGCTATCTCTGCAATGGATATTACTGATGCACGTCTAGAACAGGTTGCGTTTAGCGACGCATACTACGACAACGCTGCAGCATTCGTTGCGGGTGAAGGCAAAATCGCGAACAAAGAGGCACTAAAAGGTAAGCGTGTAGGCGTACAAAACGGCTCAACTCACCAGAGCTACCTACTCGAGCAAATGGATGGTGTAACCGCTGTTCCTTACTCAAGTTACCAAGATGCCTTTATTGACATGAAAAATGGTCGTATCGATTCTGTATTTGGTGACAACGCGGTAGTGGCTGAATGGTTTAAAGACGCAGATGCGAAACTTGCTTACGTTGGCGAACCAGTAACAAACGCTAAGTACTTTGGCAACGGTTTTGGTATTGCGGTCAACAAAGACAACCAAGCTCTTGTTGAAAAACTAAACTCAGCACTGACAAAAATCGTGAGCAACGGCGTTTACGCTGACATTCACGCGAAATACTTCGGAAAATAATATGGTGTTAACGGGTTACTCTCTCTCTCTCGTACAAGCAAGCTGGATGACTGTTCAGCTTGCCTTTACCAGCCTACTGGTTGGGCTTGTTTTAGCGGTCGTATTTGCAACAGGTGAAATGTCACGTAACCTCGCTGTAAAATGGCCAACCACCAGCTTAGTGACCATTATCCGTGGTCTTCCAGAACTGCTTGTGGTGTTGTTTATCTATTTTGGTTCAACTCAAGTTATTTTCTTAATAACTGGTGAGTTTGTAGAGATTAGCCCGTTTCTTTCTGGTGTTATTGCCCTTTCTCTGATCTTTGCTTCCTACGCTTCTCAAACCATTCGTGGAGCGTTTAAAGCGGTAAGTAAAGGTCAGCGCGAAGCCGCAGCAGCACTTGGCATGACTCGCCCTCATGCGTTCTTTAAAATTATTCTGCCACAAGCCGTGCGTCATGCACTGCCTGGTTTAACTAACCAATGGTTAGTATTACTAAAAGACACAGCATTAGTGTCGCTTATTGGCGTGACTGACTTACTAAAACAAGCGCAATTGACGTCAGCATCTACCCATGAAGCTTTTACCTGGTACGCGATTGCTGCGGCAATCTACTTAGTTATAACCCTAATCACCCAATACGTGGTCAAAATTATTGATAACAAATTTGCCATCAAAGGCATGGGCGAGTTGAAAGGAGTCAAAGCATGAAACCAGATCATTTATGGCAAATGTTTGAAGGCTTGCTTACTAGCTTTCAACTGACTCTCGCATCTCTACTCGTTGGTTGTACACTATCGTTGCTCATGACTGTAATTTTGGTAATGCGCACACCGATTCTACATTGGATTTGTCGTGGCATTATTATCGTGTTTACTGGCACGCCACTGTTGGTGCAAATTTTCTTGGTCTACTATGGTCCAGGGCAATTTGACTGGATTAAAGAGAGCTTTGCTTGGCATTGGCTAAGTCAACCGTGGTTTTGCGCTATGCTTGCTCTGGCTCTAAATACGGCAGCTTACAGCACACAACTGTTTAAAGGTGCGTTTAATACCATTGAGACTGGGCAATGGCACGCATGTAAAGCGCTTGGCATGAATAAAGTAGCGAGCATGAAAGTACTACTTCCTTACGCGTTACGCCGTGCCATTCCTGCGTATTCTAACGAAGTGATTTTAGTCTTCAAAGGCACCTCACTGGCAAGTACCATCACTATCATGGATTTAATGGGATATGCTCAGCGTATCAACGCACAAACCTACGATACGCTTACGGTATTTGGTATCGCGGGCCTAATGTACCTCACTGTGAATGGTGTGCTGACATTACTGTTTCGTCAGCTCGAGAAAAAAGCATTGGCGTTCGAAGCTTCATAAAAAGACGCTATTGCCAAAAAGATAAAAGCCGCAACAATGTGCGGCTTTTTTTGTTTTGTTCAATCTAAATCCAACGTCTAACACGGCTTTTATAACTGATATATTGCTCACCAAATAATTTGCCTAGCGCTTGTTCTTCAGGCTGAATCTGAAAACGATTCATATAAACAATAAACCCAAATGGTAAAACAAGGCTAATGATATTCTGTTGCCAATAGCCGTAAGCAAACAACAGAATCAATAACGCCAAATACATTGGATTGCGCGTATAAGCAAATATGCCACTCTCCACAACAGTGCTTGCTGTATCAACCTTAATGGGATTGACCGTGGTCTTTGCCTTGCGAAATTCCAGTACGCCAGCACAGCCGATATAGCCTGAGAGTATAACCATCAGGCTAACAACGATGGCGGGAAAGGGAAAATCAAACGCAAAATTTGCAAACCAATTTTTGCAAAACGCTGAAGCAATGATAAACAAAATAAACAACGCTACAGGTGGGACTTTCCTTTCCAATACCGCCATTAAAGCACCTCTAACAACGCTTGCAGTGGGTGTTTCGTTTTTACATGCTCGAAGCGTTTTACTTGGCTCCGACATGAATAGCCAGTGACTAAGCAGCGCTCAGCAGGTAACTCTTCTAAACGAGGTTTCCAGCTAAGCGCGTAAACATCTTTCGATATTTGCAATTTGTCCACCTCATGGCCAAAAGTTCCCGCCATACCACAACAGCCAACAGCAACGCTATTTAGCTGAGCGCCAAAATGGGTAAAGATGGTGCCCCATTCTTTTTCTGCATTGGGCAATTTGGTTTTCTCGGTGCAGTGAGCAAGCAAATACCAAGGTTCACCACCAGTCTCTCGAGCAGAAAACTCATTAAGCCTTGGTAGTAACCATTCATGAACAGTCAGAACGTCAAACTCACCACGCTTGTCACCAAGGATTTCATTGTACTCATCTCGGTAACAGAGCACTAAAGCGGGGTCAACGCCCACCATTGGGATTCCTAAATCCGCTACTTGCTGCAAGAACACCGATGTCGTGGTCGCACTCTTGGCAAACTGAGCTAAAAAGCCTTTAATATGCTGCGCTTTACCGTTGGGCTTAAATGGTAAAAGCACGGGCGTTTTATCAATTTTTATCAAGAGCTTGATAAAATCTTCGACCACGTCAGCATCGTAATATGAAGTAAAAGGATCTTGCACGATCAATACGTGATTGGCTTTGTCTTCTTGCGACATTGCCGCCAGAGCCTGCATATCAAATGGCTTTAACTGCTTAGTTCGCTTTGCAAGCGTTGGTATTGAAAGTAATGGCGCATCAACATAACCGACAGTCGCCGCGGTTAAATCTTGTACCCATTTCTGCTTCAATACACCGTTAACCAACTGTGGTGCCAAAGCCATCTTTGGTAGCATACTCTCAATGTTTGCTACCAAATAATCTTTGAAAGGGCGCTGATAGCGGCTGTAATAGATATTTAAGAATCGAGCTCTGAAACTCGGAACATCGACTTTTATAGGACATTGGCTGGCACACGCTTTACAAGCCAAACAGCCATTCATTGCCTCATAAACTTCGTGTGAAAAGTCATATTCGTGCTTTTTATTGAAGCTATTACGCACGCGATCCAGCATGGTTTTAACAGACGCGGTTTTCAGCGCCTGCTGTTCAAGATCGAGAATATCAATACCCTGCTCGGTTAATTGACGTAACCACTCACGCACAAGCCCTGCTCGACCTTTCGGCGAGTGTCTGCGGTCAGCAGTGACTTTCATCGATGGGCACATTGGAGACGCTGTATCGTAGTTAAAACACAAGCCGTTACCATTACACTCCATGGCTTGTTTAAAGCTATCACGGACCTCAACTGCAATCTGACGGTCATAAAATCCGCGTTTGGTATCGCTAACTTTCACCAGCTGATCGCCACTTTCCAACGGCGTACAAATTTTCCCCGGATTCATTTTATTGTGCGGGTCAAACGCCGACTTAACCCGTCTTAATTCGGTAAATAACTCTTCACCAAAGAACTCTGGGCCATATTCAGAACGGAAGCCTTTACCGTGCTCACCCCACATCAGGCCGCCATATTTTGCCACCAGCTTCACCACCTGATCGGAGATTTCTTGCATCATGCGTTCTTGGTGAGGATCGCACAAATCGAGCGCTGGACGAACATGCAGCACTCCGGCGTCGACATGTCCAAACATGCCATACTTCAACTGCTTCGCGTCGAGCAATTGGCGAAATTCGGCAATAAAATCAGCGAGGTTTTCAGGAGGAACACAAGTATCTTCAGCAAACGCAACCGGCTTGGCTCGCCCTTTCGCTGCGCCGAGCAAACCGACCGCTTTTTTACGCATGTTGTAGATTTTGCCGATACTCGCGAGATCATTACAAACTTGATAGCCAATAATGCCCGCTTCTTCATTCGCTAACATTTGATCTAAACGCGCGGTCAACGAAGCAACTTGCTGTTCAATCTCTTCGCTGTTTTCTCCTGCAAACTCGACCATATTGATACCAAGCATTTCTTTGCCCGGTACATCGGCTAACAGGTCGCTAACCGTATGCCAAATGATATCTTCTTTAGCTAGGTTTAATACTTTTGAATCTACGGTCTCTACCGAAAGTGCATTAGCTTCCACCATAAATGCCGCATTACGCAACGCGGAATCAAAACTGTTGTACTTAACGTTCACTAAGGTGCGAGCTTTAGGAATTTTGGTCAGATTAAGTTTCGCTTCAGTAATGAATGCCAGTGACCCTTCTGCACCACAAAGCACGCGCGTAATGTCGAAACTATCATCCGCTTCGCTTACTGCATTTTTAAGATCGTAACCGGTTAGGAATCGATTTAGTGGCGGAAATTTCGCAACAATCTGCGCTCGTTTTCCACGGCATACCTGTTCCGTAACCTGCAACGCCCTTTCAGCGTATGACTCTTGCTCTGGTAAACCTTTGGAGAGATCCGATTCCAACAATGAGCCATCAGCAAAAACAGCCTGTAATGACAGGACGTGATTCGAGGTTTTACCGTATTTTAGTGAACCTTGCCCAGACGCGTCTGTGTTAATCATGCCACCAATGGTCGCTCGGTTACTGGTAGAAAGATCCGGAGAAAAGAAATAGCCATAAGGGCGTACTGCGTCGTTGAGTTGGTCTTTGACCACCCCAGTTTGCACACGTACCCAACCCTCTTTTTCATTGATCTCAAGCACCTTGTTCATATGGCGGGATAGATCTACCACCACACCCGGTGTTAGCGATTGACCATTAGTGCCCGTACCACCACCGCGAGGTGAGAACTTCACCCGTTCATAAACCGGCTTGACGCTGATTTTACCAATCAGAGAGACGTCTTGTGTGGTTCGAGGGTGAATAACCGCTTGCGGTAATAATTGATAAACACTGTTGTCCGTTGCTACGGCAAGGCGGCTCGAATATTGGGTTTCAATATCCCCGCTAAAGCCTGCGTTTTTTAGTTCCTCTAAAAAACTCAGTACAACATGATCGATGTCTTGATGAGAATGAAGTCTTGGTAACATTGCGTCCTGCCCCTACAACGCTGATCCAATCAGCTTTGGGTTACTATTCTTTTGATTTTCGTCACTTTACAACATTTAAAAGCGTGATTAAAACAGAAATACAGTGCCAAAATAGAATTTGTGGTGAATAGCGATACCCAATAACTGACCAGTGCGAGTTTCAACCACTATTGATCGGATACAACATCAATATTTATCGCCTGAATTGTTCCTATTTCTCAAACCCTACTCAGTAGCGATTTTTGTGCAAGCTGCTCCAAAAATCTGGCTTTTCCACTGTGGTTTGAGTACATCATCAGCAGCATTGAACCAAGCCAATGAAAAAGAATAAAATCGTCACAACAGAAGATATTCTACTTAAACTTTGTCAGTCGGTGTCTGGTGTACTGAGTTCTGCCACTGACTCCCACGTGTCCTACTCTGCAATGGTGCAGAAAATCAATAAAACCAGCCTTAAACCCGACTTTGGTTGCTTCGTCTTATTTGACGGAGGCTTTTCCGGCCTGGTTGTGATCAACTTTACCGCTAAAGCCGCATTAGAGATCTATACGAAATATATGCAGCATATGGGCATCCCTGCTGAAGAATTGGCGATTGCACATACCTCTGATGAGGTCGGTGACGTTTTGGGCGAACTTATGAATCAACTCGTTGGGGATTTCACCAACAAGATTCGCAAAGAGCTGCAAACCCATATTACTCAGAACCAACCGAAGATGTTGTCCTTAAACAAGCAGGTGATCCTCTCTGTCGATACCAATCTTGATCGACCTCAAGCGCGCCGCGTGACCTTCTCAACAGAAAATCACAACATTTTCTATTTGGAGTTAGCGATGGATAAAACCGAATTCATCCAACTTGAAGATTTTGATGCGGATGAAGATGAAAACCCAGATGACATCTTAGAAAGAACGCAGCAACAAATGCGAGAAAAAGAGGCGGGTGCTAAGCCTACCACCAACAGTGATGCCGATGATCTACTGAGCGAACTCGGCCTATAACCAATTATCTCAAAAGCGTAATCAACACGCTGTAACATCAAACAAAAGGCTTCTTTTGAAGCCTTTTGTTTATCTAATTTTGATGTGCGGTTGCGATACAGACGTAGAACACGTTAAAATAGCCGACTTTGTGAATTTTACGAGTTTTGTCGCTGTCCATGGATAAACAAAAAGCCCTTAAAAAGATTGCTAAGTGTCTAGAACTTGGTAACTCAGCCAACGTTAACGAAGCAGCGAATGCGATTAAAATGGCGCATCGTCTCATGCTCAAATACGGCTTGGATAAGGACGACATTGAGTTTATCAAAATGGGCAAAACACAATCGACCCATTTGTTGCCATCAAACATCGGCTCAACCATATTGCGCGTAATTCGTGGGATCAACACCCGTTTCGGTGTAGAAGCAGTGCTGCTGAACCACAAAGGCTTAAAGCGCCTTGAATTTATTGGTGAAGCAGATCGTGCCATCTTTGCAGCTTTCGCATTTGATATTGTCTATCGCGAACTGAACGAACACACCGGGAAATTCCGCAACAGTTTCGCTGGTTCTGGTACGTCGTCGATGGAAGTTAACCGCCGCGTTAACTCATTTGTATCTGGTTGGGTTGAAGGTGCGCTGGAAAAATTACCGGTCATTTCACCAGATGAAGAGTCTGCCAATAAGATTGAAGATTACATCGATAAAGAGTTTAAAAATATCGACCGTGAAACATTCAAACAACAACTGCGTGAGGCAATGAAAAACCTCACTGACGATTACGAAGTTGGACTTAAAAAAGGCCGCACACTGTCGGTAAGTCGTCCAATCAACGGTGCGCAAGCACCAAAACTGCTCCGCTAACTCCCCTATTACTTGCTTGAAGTGCCAGAACACCGTGCAGGCACTTTGAACATTTTCGCGAAATCCCTGACGTATTTATGAACGCTTCTTTCATCGCTTGTTAAGCTTGTGTCAAATATTGTTAGAGGGGTTTGACTAACTTGCAGGCTTGATGTCTATTAGCGCCCTAACAATCTGTCTTGATTACACTTTCACACGGAGACGTATTCTGTGAAAAAACTAACTATCGCTTTAGCTATGACTATCGCTCTATCTGGCTGTCAGGCTACTCAACGTCAAAACGCAACTACTGGTGAGTACGAAACTAACTCAACAACTTCTGGCGCTATCATTGGTGCAATCGCAGGTGTTGCCGTTGGTCTTGCTACAGGTGACAACGCAGACGAGCGTCGCAAAAATGCATTGATTGGTGCAGCAGGCGGTGCAGCGATTGGTGGTGGCGCAGGTTACTACTTCGACCAACAAGAAGCGGCTCTACGTAAATCTCTACTTGATTCAGGTGTTCAAGTTCAACGCGTTGGTGAAAACCAACTCGTGCTTCGCATGGAAAACGGTATCGGTTTCCAATCAAGTTCATACCAACTAGACGCAAGTATTCACCGCACACTGCAAGGCGTAGCGCGTATTTTGGTTGAATACCCAGACACAAGCCTAGTAATCGAAGGTTACACCGATAGCACCGGTAACGATGCAATGAACCAAACTCTATCAGAGCGCCGCGCTGAATCAGTACGTAACTACCTAGTTCAACAAGGCGTTGCACCAGGTCGTGCAATCTCTCGTGGCTATGGTGAACGTTTCCCACTATGCACTAACGACACAACTGCTGGTCGTGCATGTAACCGCCGCGTAGAAATTAAGATTTTGCCTCTAAAATAAGCAGCCCCTTTCGTTGGACTTGAGAACAAAGTCTCCCCAAGCCCTTACATAGGGCTTGGGATTATTGTGCTTAAGTGTAAAATATGAAATCTATTTAAATGCAACCAAATGGATTTCTGGTTTAAGATGAAATTGTTTCTCACCCTACTCATTCTCGTTTCATCTATTGCCCACGCCCAAAACTCTGCATTTAATGAATTGCTCGAGCAAGCGGAACTCAATAACCCACGAGCCCAGTACCAACTATCCCAAGCTTACCAAAACGGTAAAGGGGTGACACAATCCTCCCAAGATGCCCTTTATTGGTTAGAGCAAGCGGCCAATAACCGCTATCAACAGGCGCAACTCGATTTGGTTGAGTATTACCTTTCGAATCAAAAAAACAAAAATCATTTCGAACGTGGCATCTATTGGCTCACCAAATTAGCCCTCAATGGCAATGATAACGCGCAGTATCAACTTGGCATGATTTATCAATCACAACCAGATGCGCTTAATGCAAGTATGCTGGCAAAACTTTGGTTTCAAATGGCTGCAGAGACAAATCCAGCAGCAGAAGCCGCTTATAGCAGTATTTTACAAGATGAATTTAACCAGCAACGAGTCAAACGTTGGCTGAATTTGACCATTTAAACCATCCTAAAAATCTATTTTCATCACTTTCATATCAAGAATTGATTGTCCCTGTCAGCTCCGGATTGCGGTTATAGCTATCGCTCTTGTGTCGTACAGAATAACTCGCCGCCGCAAACTCAAAATGCTTAAGTCAACCACGGAAGCCGATACCGAACAGACATTGTCAGCCACCGTTAATGCTTCCTTCTTAGAAAATCAACAGTTAAAACAGCATATTGCACGACAAGAACAAGCGATCAAAAAACAGCAGCAGTTGCTCTCTCAACTATCACAACAATTGCGACAAGCGTCTGCAAGCCATATATCACAGACCTCGTCTAGTCATGCTACCGAACTCGATCTTGCTTGCGCGATGTTCGGCTATGAAAAACACGCCCTTCCCCCAGTTGAAGGAATCAAGCAGCGCTACAAACAATTATGCAAAATCTATCACCCGGATTTGCGTGGCAGCGATGAAGAGATGAAGCGCCTCAATCACGCCTTAAAACTGATTATGAGCAAACGCAAATAATACGTTAACAAATGGTTACGCAAAATAAACAGACATAGAAAGACACCCTGTAGCACCCGAAAATACAGGACAAACGCAATCGATCTCGATCTCGCTTCGCGTAACAAATCATTAACCCACAATTACTTTATGTGTAATAATACGCCCCGAAAATAACCCTTGGTAATAACGGTAGGAGCGTTACATGTTCAAAATTGAAGGCGTTTGCGATTGGTGTAAAAAGCCGAACCTGCTGACCAAACACGAATACGTTGATGGCATGTGCCATCATTCATGTAAAGCGTGTTTCGACTTTGCTGCACTGGATGTGCGTCAATTTAACCTAGCAGAGATGCAACAGCGAGAGCGTCAAGCACAACTGATGCATTAAAATGCCCAACGTGGCTCTGAATCGAGCAATAATACACGTTAGCCAAGGATGAATCTTAAAACCACCTATTCAATAGGTGGTTTTTTTGTTGGGGCATCGGGCTGATTTTCTGGGGCTGCCAGCTTGAACTCGCTCATTTCATTCAACGAGTGGTAAAGCCGCTCAATTGTTGGATAAAAACTCAAATCGACACCAAATCGCAGTGCGTTATAAACCTGAGGCACTAAACAAACATCTGCAACGGTAAGTTGTGTGCCGACGCAATAGGCCCCTGAACTTCTCAACAGTTTTTCTTCAAGCGCTTCAAAGCCGACCATGATCCAATGTTTGACCCAATCAAGCTCATCTTGTTCGGTAAACTCTTCTTGGCTAATCAAATACTGCTGTACTCGTAAGTTGTTGAGCGGGTGAATATCGATTGCGATATCTTGTGCAATCTCTTTTGCGGTATAGCGATCTTGACCCGCAACAGGTGTCAATTGTGGAGGGAAATAGTGATCATCTAGGTAATCAATAATATTGAGAGACTGGCTAATGCGCATATCCCCATCCACCAATACTGGCACTAACTCAGTCGCATTGATTTGATGAAAATCGTCACTATGCTGCTCCCCGCCGTCTTTGAGCAGATCGACTGCGATATATTCGTAAGCAATCTTTTTGAGGTTGAGTGCGATTCTCACTCGGTACGCTGCAGACGAGCGCCAATATCCATATAACTTCATTTTGCCTCCACCACCGTTTGTTCAATTGCGCCAAATAAGCTGTTGCCTAGTCCATCCAACATTTCTATTTTTATCGTGTCACCAAACTGCATAAACTGTGTCGTTGGTGCGCCGTCTCTGATCGTTTCAATCATGCGAATTTCAGCAATGCAGGAATAGCCGACGCCCCCTTCCGTGACTGCCGAACCGTATTCAGTGCCCTGCTTATTGGACACCGTTCCTGAACCAATAATCGTACCCGCCGCCAAGTTACGGGTTTTGCTTGCATGAACAATCAAATCCGCAAAACTAAACGTCATGTCTTGCCCTGCATTGGGCAAGCCAAACGATGCTCGGTTGTAAGTGCTATGGAGGGGCAAATGCACCTTACTCTTATACCATGCATCCCCCAGTTCATCTGGCGTAATCGCAACCGGTGAAAAAGCCGAAGAAGGCTTTGATTGATAAAAACCAAATCCTTTCGCCAGTTCTGCGGGAATCAAATTGCGCAGTGAGACATCGTTAACCAACATCAGCAAGCGAATACTATTCTGCGCCTGTTCTAGGGAGCAGCCCATCGGCACATCATCGGTAATTACTGCCACTTCCGCTTCAAAATCAATGCCCCACTCTTGACTGGTAAATCGAATGTCGTCACAAGGGCCGATAAACGTATCGGAGCCGCCTTGATACATCAAAGGATCATGCCAAAAGCTCTCTGGCACTTCTGCTCCCCTTGCTCGGCGCACCAACTCCACATGGTTTACGTACGCACTGCCATCGGCCCAATGAAATGCTCTCGGTAACGGCGATTCACACTGTTTGGCTACAAACTCCATCCCTTCAATTTCACCCTGATTGAGTGCCTGATATATCTCGGCAAGCAGCGGTTCACAGTGCGCCCAGTTATCCAACGCTTGCTGTAGCGTCATGGCGATGTTGGGAACGGCAACACAATGGGTTAGATCGCTACTGACCACCACCAGCATGCCATCTCTTGATTTATTTTTGAGCGTTGCAAGCTTCATATTCCCTCACTTCTTTTCTCGCCAACTGTAGACGTACTCTTCAACTTCGACTTGCTGTGCGTGTTTTGAAAACGCTAATGCACGGCGACAGTCAATCATCACCGCAACTTCATCGGTAAATTTCTTTTGATGCTGCATGCCAGCAGCAAACGCTTTGGGGTGTGGACCATGAGTAAATCCGGCGGGATGGAAAGTCACCATACCGGCTTCGATATTGTCACGGCTAAAGAAGTCACCTTGGTGATAGAACAGCACTTCATCATAGTCATCATTGTTATGGTAGAACGGCACTTTTAATGCGCCAGGGTCGCTTTCTATCGGCCTTGGTACAAAAGTACACACGACAAAACCATCGGCCACAAACGTGGTATGCGCTGACGGTGGCAGATGATAACGGTGGGACATCAATGGTCGAATATCACGCCAATTGACACGTACCACTGACAGATCGCCATGCCAACCAATTGCATCTAAAGGATTAAATGGATAGGTAATCGTGCTGATATCCCCATGGCGTTTAACCTGCACCTGAGTAGTGGTTTCGCTATATTGCGCTTGGAACAGAGCATCAATTGCAGGTACATCTAACACCGCCGGGTCAAATACCGCATGTTGCCCGACCATACCTTTATCAGGTAAACCAAATGAACCATCGCTATTTTCAATCATCAGAAAAAACAGTGGTTGGCTCACTTCTATGCGCCAGTTGGTTGAACGAGGGATCACCACATAGTCACCCTCATTAATGCTCATATGACCATAATCACAAAACAATTCACCGCTGCCTTGATGAATAAACAGCAAATCGTCACCGTCGGCATTCCGCACCAAATGTTCCATATCTTTGCTCAATTGCCACACTCGAACCTTGCACTGACTATTTTCAAGCAAGTTCGGCACTTGCCAAGGAGAAAGCGCATCTGCACCTTGAACGTAATTCAAATTAAACGCTCTCGGTTTGAGCTCACCTTGCCACTCACTCCATCCCGTGGGCGCATGACGATGGTGAAAGTGGCTGGCAGGTCCGAAAAATCCCGATCGACCCGCTTCTCGCTCGTAAATTCCCTGCGTTGGAAAATCCGCATGTGCCTGCTTCGAGCAACTGCCTTCACGGTGCGGATACGTTATGCGTTTACGCATCTTTCAGTACCCCACGCCTAATTTGATCTTCTTCGATCGATTCAAACAGCGCTTTAAAATTACCTTCGCCAAAGCCTTCATTGCCTTTACGCTGAATGATTTCAAAGAACACCGGACCAATCACCGTTTGAGTAAAGATTTGCAATAAAATGCCATCTTTAAGTGGCGCACCATCAATCAAAATACGCAGTTGTTTTAACAACTTGGGGTCTTCATTGTGCCCACTCACCCGTTGATGTACTTTTTCATAATAGGTATCGGGGGTTGGCATAAAATCCATCCCTCTATCACGCAGTGTTTGCACGGTGTGATAAATATCATCGGTGCTCAGCGCAATATGTTGAATCCCCTCCCCGTTGTACTTGCGTATAAACTCTTCGATTTGCGATTTGTCATCCGAAGACTCATTGATCGGAATGCGAATTTTGCCACAAGGCGCTGTCATCGCTCGGCTAACTAATCCAGTTAATTTGCCCTCGATATCGAAGTAACGGATCTCGCGAAAGTTACCAAGGCGCTCATAAAACCCAGACCACATATCCATATGCCCTTGTTTCACATTATGAGTGAGATGATCAATCTCGAGTAGCCCTACCGATTGCTCCTGCCGACGCTTGTCTGCATCGTCATAAAAACAAAAATCCACATCGTAAATACTTTGCTTACCATAACGATCCACAAAGTAAATGAGGCTATCGCCAATACCGTAAATGGCCGGTATCGACAACTCCATCGGCCCGATTTCAGTCACGTATTTCACCCCGCCGTTTGCCAACGCATGTTGCATCGCTTGAGCGCTGTCTTTCACACGAAATGCCATGCCGCATACCGATGGTCCATGCTTGCGAGCGAATGCTTCGGCTTGGCTATGAGGCTCTGCGTTGATCACAAAACTCACATCGCCTTGCTGGTATAACCAAGCTTGTTTTGAGCGATGTTTTGCAACTTCGGCAAAGCCTAAGGATGCGAATAAGTGCTTGAGAGCGTTAATGCCCGTTTCATCGACGGCGGTGTATTCTACGAATTCAAATCCGTCCGTACCAAGTGGGTTTAAATGTTCATCCATAATCTTTCCTCGCCATTAATATTAGAAATATCAAAAGCAAATGTGCTGATATAAACATGAACAATAACTGGCAATTTAGGACAAATTTTCTCTGTAAAATTTACACTTTTCTCTCGCGAAGCGTAAACTACGACCAATAATGAGTATCGGGAACCAATAAATCATTAATATAACTAGAAAAAATGGACATTTATATGTAATGGAAATTTTACATATGTAACTGATGGCAAAGTCATATCACTATAATCCACTATCAAAAGCAGAAATTTTGTACAAATATCCAGCAACAACGCATAGGGATAATGCTTTAAATTGGAAATTTGATTTACCGCAGTGTTTAACCACCAAATTAAAGAGTATGTTTACTTTCTCTGTTCCCGTTTAGTAGGTATAAAAATGACTCCAATTAACCGCGACCGTTTGGTTGAACACTTCTGTCAACTCATCCAAATCGATAGTGAATCAGGTTTTGAAAAAGAAATCGCAGAAACTCTCGCTGAACAACTAGGTAGTATGGGTTTTAGCGTTGAAAAATTACCGGTACCAGAAAAATACACTAACGGCTTTAATGTTTACGCACGCCTTGATGGCACCATTGATGACAGTGTTCTTCTAAGCTGTCACATGGATACTGTTGCCCTAGGTAAAGGTATTGAGCCAATTATTGAAGATGGCATCATCCGCTCAAAAGGCAACACGATTCTAGGTGGTGATGATAAATCCGGCATTGCGGCAATTATGGAAGCCGTGCGTTGTATTCAAGCGGATAACCTAGAACACAAAACTATCGAACTTGCCTTTACCGTACATGAAGAAGGTGGTCTGCGTGGTTCAGAGCACTTTGATATGAGCAAAGTACAATCTAGTAAGGCAATTGTGTTAGATACAGGCGGTCCTATCGGTAGCATTGTTAATGCAGCGCCTGGTCAACAACGCATTGTTGCACACATCAAAGGTCGCCCTGCTCACGCAGGTCTTGCTCCTGAAGAAGGCATCAGTGCAATCAGCGTGGCCGCCGATGCGATTACGCAAATGAAACTGCTACGCATTGATGAAGAAACCACGGCTAACATCGGTATTATCGAAGGGGGTCATGCGACTAACATCGTGATGCCTGAGCTCAAAATCATCGCAGAAGCTCGCTCTCTTAACGATGACAAGCTGGCAAACCAAGTTGATCACATGATTGAGACTTTCCAAACTGTTGCGGCTAAACACGGTGCTGAAGTTGAAATCGAATCCACTCGCGCATACAACGCATTTGTTCTGCCAGCTGATCATCCACATATTGAACAAATCAAAGCTTCTTTCGCTGCGATTGGTGCGGAACCACACACCAAATCTACTGGTGGTGGTAGCGATGCCAACAACTTCAATAAAGCGGGTCTACCAACCGTAAATATCTCAACCGGTATGGCTAAAGTGCATACCACTGATGAATTCATCGCTATCGATGATATGGTTAAAGTGTCTGAGTTTATTCAGCACTACCTTACTCACTAAGGTTTTCCATTCATACTGCGGACAGTTATTGCCGACTTATTAAGCAAAAAGCCTGATATTTAATAAATTATCAGGCTTTTTTTGTTGACCTTCCCCCTAGGGAAAGGATTATGCTTATCACGTTATTTTTGAATGGGTCTCCATAATGCACGCAATCACTCTGCGTACAATTTGGTTGGTTATGCTTACGTCGTTGGCGCTCATTGCGTCAAGCATGGCGTCGAGCAAAACCCTTATGCCTATTCAAATGCTGGCCATGAATGCTGACAGTATCTCCCATTGCTCACCAAGCATGATGGCAACAATGAATCTTGATGATTTGCACCATCAAATCAGCAATGACAGTTCTGATCCAATCACTATCGACTGCGACACAGACAGCAGCATGCAACACGATTGTTGCGGCACAACTTGTATCAACGTGTTTGCTACTCTAAGTAGTGAGCCGCTTCCGCTTACACCTATATTCTCCACCTTTTCCTACCCACTGGAGCCCACTCGTTCCACCGTCAAAGGTGTTGATTCGCTCTATCGCCCACCGAGTGCTTAACTTTCTATTCATCTGTTAGATATTTGGCAGCGATTCGTATGCTGCTTACCAACTATCACATCTGATTCTGCATTTGCGATTACCTGTTTGTATTCGCCATTCTGCGCATCAGTAATGAATGGATTGTACTGTGAAAACAAAATACAACCTACTTGCGCTCAGCCTCGCTTTAGCTTTGAGTGCGACAAATTCAGCTTGGGCACATCGCCCTGCGGCAACGACAACCATTAGCGATCAAGCATCGAGTGAGCAAACCACACAATCACTTGATCAGATTATTGCTATCGCCCTTGAACAAGATGCCAGCCATGCACAACTCATCGCTCAATCTCAAGCGACGTTAAGTGGTGGACAAGCCAAAGCAACCCTTATGGATCCGACGATCAAAGTTGGCTTTGGGGGGATTCCTGTCGACAGTTTTAGTCTCGACCAAGATCCAATGAGTAATGTCTCACTGGGTGTGATGCAAAAATTCGACCGTGGCGACACCATTGAATTGCAGTCAACCCAGGCGCTGCAGCAATCTAATGCGATTGCCGAACAAGCCAATGTACGTCAGCAAGATGTGATCACCACAGTGACCGCATTATGGCTCGAACTCGGCTACAACCAAAAAGCGCAGCAACTGTTAATGAAACAGCAGCAATGGCTAAAACAGCTAGTTACTAACCTCGATGCCAACTATGCACTTGGCTTAAATGACTCACAAGACGTGCTCGCCGCACAGCTTAAACTCAGCCAGCTAGAGCAAAAACTGGTCAGCAACCAACAAATGCAGCGCAAATTATTGTCACAACTTTCTGAATGGTTGGGCTCAGATTGGCTGCAAAAATCCGCTCACCTCAGCACAACCAATCAAGTCGCTTGGCCTCACTTGCAGCAAATCCTCGCAGCGAGTGATACCGCCCAAGCTCGCTATCAATTACTGATGCAACATCCTGCTGTTAAATCACTCGATTCGTCGGTAAGCAGTGCGCAAACTCAGGTCTCGATCGCCAAAGAAGCCTACTCGCCGCAGTTTGGCGTGGAGTTAATGTACGCCCATCGAGAAGCGAACAACATGCGTGGAGAGCCTGCGCCAGATATGGTAAGTGCGTATCTGACGATGGACATTCCTCTCTTTACCGGCAGTAAGCAAGACAAAGCATTAGAGTCTGCACAGTATCAAGTCGGTGCAGCCAAATCCCAACGTGATGCATGGCTTGCACGTATGGAAGCGCAACTATCAGGGCTAATCTCCGATCGCAACCATATTCAACAACGCATTGATCAATACCAATATTCACTGCTAACACAGGCGCAGGCACAAAACGCTGCGGTTGAACGTGGTTATCAAAATAACAGCGCCAGCTTTGGTGACATTGTCACGTCATCAATAACCGAATTAAGTATTCAACTTGAACTTGAACGTCTAATTACCGATTTAAATCTAACCAATAATCAAATTGCCAATCTTGTCGGCATTTACGCAACCGAAAGTCAGGCCAACAGCCACCAGCCGTTACGTCGCTAGGAGAATAACAATGAAAACATTTAAAGTCGCAACGATTGCCCTAGTTATTGGTGGTGCGATCGGCTTTGCCGCCAATCAGTGGTTAGTACCAACAAGTCACAATATGGATCAATCGACGACTATAGCAAGTTCCGACGAGCCTTTATATTGGGTTGCGCCGATGGACCCAAACTATAAACGTGATAAACCGGGTAAATCACCAATGGGCATGGATTTGATCCCTGTTTATGCCGAAGACCTAAACGGTGAGAGCCAACAAGCAGGTACGGTCACCATTTCTCCAGCGGTTGAAAACAATCTTGGGGTAAAAACAGCACAGGTAAGCTTACAACCACTACAACCAATTATTGATGCGGTTGGCTACATTGCCTTTGACGAAAGTACCTTATGGCAAACCAACGTGCGCACTAGCGGCTGGGTAGAAAAGCTAAATGTCGATTCTGTGGGCGAAAAAGTCACTCGTGGCGATGTGCTATTCACCTTCTATTCGCCAGAGCTCGTTAAAGCGCAAGAAGAGTTACTCAGTGCTAAGCGCAGCGGCCGTAAAGGTCTGATTCAAGGCGCCAAAGATCGACTCTCAGCCTTAGGGGTTGATTCAGCGCAGATCGAGCAAATCTACCGCTCCGGTAAAGCTAAACAACAAGTCGAGATCAAGGCAATTGCTGACGGTGTGATTGCCAGCCTAAATATTCGTGAAGGTGGTTACCTCTCGCCATCACAAACTGTGATTAGTGCAGGCCCACTAAATCATGTTTGGGTCGATGTCGAACTGTTTGAACGCCAATCTCATTGGGTAAAAGCAGGTAGTCAAGCCGATATGAACTTAGAAGCGATTCCGGGTAAAACTTGGCAAGGCACGGTGGACTACGTGTATCCGATCCTTGACCCAGCGACGCGTACTTTGCGTGTTCGTTTGAAGTTTGATAACCCAAATGGCGAATTGAAACCCAATATGTTTGCCAATATCGCACTTAAGCCGCAAAGCGAAACACCGGTACTGACCATCCCTCGTTCGGCGGTGATTCGTTCCGGTGGCATGACTCGAGTGGTACTAGCATTGGGGGATGGTAAATTCCGCTCGGCGCGCATCGAGGCAGGACGCGAAGCTGGCGATAACATTGAAGTGCTACAAGGTTTAGACGAAGGCGAGCGTATTGTGACCTCAGCGCAATTTATGCTCGATTCGGAATCAAGCCAAAGCGCAGACTTATCGCGAATTAATTCTACTGAAGCAACGACTCATAATTCATCAAACACAGAGCACGCATCTGCCACAGATCGGGCTTGGGCGATGGGTACGATTAGTGATGTGATGGTTGGTCATCGCATGCTTACAATCAATCATCAACCGGTGAAGAAATGGAACTGGCCGGGAATGGTGATGAACTTTACTGTTGCAGACAACGTCGACATTAACTCTCTCAAATCTGGTGATGCGATTGAGTTTGAGATGGAAAAAACCAAGCAAGGTCAATATCAAATCATGGACATAAAACCAGCACTTGCTGCTGAAAGCGAAGTGTGGATTGAGGGCACCATAACCATGTTAATGGCCGACTTTGACATGATCACCCTCTCCCATCCAGCGGTACCTGAGTGGCAATGGCAAGCGGGTGAACAGAACTTTACCGTCAGTGATAATTTCGACTTATCGCCCTTTAGTGAGGGCCAAAAGGTTCGGTTTCTAGCGGAAAATCAATCCGGTGAATGGGCAATCAAACAAATCGAAGCGGTAGGAGAGACCAAATGATAAGTGCGATTATTCGTTGGTCGATCAACAACCGTTTTCTCGTACTGGTTGCTTCTGTGATGCTAACGCTAGGCGGCCTGTACAGTGTTAAAAATACCCCGGTGGATGCGATTCCAGATCTATCTGATGTTCAGGTGATCATTAAAACCAGCTACCCAGGTCAAGCGCCACAAGTCGTCGAAGATCAAGTGACCTACCCGCTTACCACGGCCATGTTGGCCGTCCCGGGTGCAGAAACCGTGCGTGGTTATTCTTTCTTTGGCGACTCTTATGTCTACATCATCTTTAACGATGATACTGACATGTACTGGGCACGCTCACGGGTATTGGAATACTTAAGTCAAGTTGCGCCAAATCTACCGGCTCAGGCTAAACCGACTCTTGGCCCTGATGCGACGGGTGTGGGCTGGGTGTATAGCTACGTATTGCAAGACAAAACGGGCAAACACGATTTAGCCGAGCTACGTAGTCTGCAAGACTGGTTTCTAAAGTATGAGTTACAAACCGTCGCAGGCGTGTCTGAAGTGGCAACAGTTGGCGGTATGGTTAAGCAATACCAAGTGCAAATTGATCCCGCTAAATTGCGTGCTTACGATTTAACGCTGCAACAAGTTAACGCTGCGATTACCAACGGCAACCAAGAAACCGGCGCCTCGGTCATCGAAGTGGGTGAAGCGGAACATATGGTACGTACGTCAGGCTATTTGACCAGCATTGATGATCTGCGTGCACTGCCACTGAAAGTCACCCAAAATGGCACACCATTACTTTTGGGTGATGTCGCTGAAATCAATCTCGGTCCGCAAATGCGTCGTGGTATCTCTGAGTTTAATGGCGAAGGCGAAGCAGTTGGCGGCGTGATTGTGATGCGCTATGGCGAGAACGCAAGCCAAGTGATTGAAAACGTCAAAGCGAAGCTCAGCGAATTGCAACGCAGTTTACCTGCTGGCGTCGAAATCGTGACCACTTATGACCGTTCGACTTTGATTAACTCAGCAGTCGATAACCTATGGCAAAAACTGGCAGAAGAGTTTTTGGTGGTAGCGGTGGTGTGTGCGCTGTTCTTATTCCACATTCGCTCGTCGCTAGTCATTGCGATCAGCTTGCCTATTGGTATTTTGTCTGCCTTTATCGTGATGCACTGGCAAGGTATCAATGCCAACATCATGTCGCTTGGCGGGATAGCGATAGCCATTGGTGCGATGGTGGACGGGGCGATCGTGATGATCGAAAACGTGCACAAACACATCGAGAAAACGCCACTGACTAATGAAAACCGCTGGCAAGTGATTGGTAAGGCAGCCGAAGAAGTCGGTGCACCACTGTTCTTCTCACTACTGATCATTACGTTAAGTTTCGTGCCGGTATTTGCCCTGCAAGGTCAAGAAGGCAAGATGTTCTCACCGCTGGCGTTTACCAAAACGTATGCCATGGCAGCAGCGGCGGGTTTAGCGATCACCTTGGTACCAGTTTTAATGGGTTACTTTATTCGTGGCAAAGTACTGCCAGAGCATAAAAACCCGGTCAACCGTGGCTTAGTTGCGCTCTATCGTCCGATGCTCAATTTGAGCCTGCGTTATCCAAAAAGCATGATTGCCATCGCATTGGCGCTACTCGCTTCTTCTTACTACCCAATGAGTAAACTTGGCAGCGAGTTCATTCCACCTTTGGATGAAGGTGATTTGATGTACATGCCCACCACCTACCCGGGCATTTCGATTGGTAAAGCGCGAGAATTACTGCAGCAAACGAACAAGTTAATTAAAACCGTCCCGGAAGTAAAAACCGTTTGGGGTAAGATTGGCCGTGCTGAAACTGCAACCGACCCTGCACCGCTAACCATGATTGAAACCACGATTCAGCTCAAACCACGAGATGAATGGCGTGAAGGTGTTACCACCGAATCACTACGTAAAGAGTTTGACCAATTGGTGCAATTTCCGGGGTTAACTAACGCATGGGTGATGCCGATAAAAACGCGCATTGACATGTTAGCAACAGGGATTAAGACCCCTATCGGGATCAAAATCTCTGGCCCCGATCTTAAGCAAATCGAAAAGATTGGTGCGCAAATTGAGCCGATTTTAACGCCAATTGCGGGTACCACATCAGTGTATGCAGAGCGAGTTGCCGGTGGTCGCTACGTTACTATCGACATCAAACGTCGCCAAGCAGCACGCTATGGCCTAAATATCAAAGATATTCAGCAAGTCATTGCCACCGCAGTGGGTGGTATGAAGGTCGGTGAAACGGTGGAAGGGTTAGAACGCTACCCTATCAACGTACGTTACCCACAAGACTATCGTGACTCGGTAGAAAAACTACAAAACCTACCATTGGTGACACCAAATGGTGCTCGTATTGCACTGGCTGACGTTGCTGATGTGCGTTATGAAGATGGTCCACCAATGATCAAAACTGAGAACGCTCGACCAAACGGCTGGGTATTTGTTGATATTGAAGGCCGCGACCTTGGCTCGTATGTGGTTGAAGCACAACAGGCGGTTGCGGATCAGCTACAGCTTCCTGCTGGTTATTCGCTAACTTGGTCAGGACAATACGAATATATGGAGCGTGCGAAACAGCGTCTCTCTGTCGTCGTGCCAATTACCATTGCGATCATCGTACTACTGCTTTACCTCAGCTTCCGCCGAGTAGGCGAAGTAGCGATCATCATGTCTACCCTGCCCCTCGCTATGGTCGGTGGTTTATGGCTGATGTATTGGCTTAAGTTCAATTTCTCGATTGCTGTCGGCGTCGGTTTTATTGCGCTAGCGGGTGTTGCAGTCGAAATCGGCGTAATCATGTTGGTGTATCTCAACCAAGCCTGGGAGCAGCACAAACAAGATGCGAATCAAAACCGACAAACACTGAGCAACCAGCAACTGGATCATGCTATCGGTCAAGGTGCAGGTCTGCGTGTACGCCCAGTAATGATGACGGTTAGCACGGTAATTATCGGTCTTATACCCATCATGTATGGGCACGGCACGGGCTCAGAAGTAATGCAACGCATTGCGGCCCCAATGATTGGCGGTATGGCTTCAGCCTTGCTACTCACGCTACTAGTGCTACCTGCCATTTTTAAACTATGGAAACAACGCGAACTCAAACGCTTACAACAAACGCCTACAAAATAACAAGGAAGAACAGACAATGAATATGATCAAAACCAGCTTACTACTGACGCTAAGCCTAGCCTCAACCTTGGCACTAGCGAATCAAGAAATGAACCATGAACATATGGGACACGGCAAAATGCAGCACGATGACATGATGCATGGAACAATGAAACACGGTGAGATGCAGCATAGTGAAATGGATCATTCAAAAATGGGCCATAGCATGATGAATATGCCTGGCATGTCTGCTGTTGGCATGCCAGCTAAAGGTGCTAAGGCAGATAAAGTGGTCCATGTCATTTTGAGCGACGACCAGCCAATTAAGTTTAAAAAGCCGGTTGATATCGAGCCAAATGATGTGGTGCAATTTGTGGTTATGAATACCGGTAGCCAAGCTCATGAATTTGCTATCGGCTCAGCCAAAGAGCTTGCTCAGCACCGTAAGATGATGGCGAAAATGGCCGGCATGGAGCATGACACCAATAGCTCAGTCATTGTGCAACCAAAGAAAGCGCGTCAATTTACTTGGCATTTCCATGGTGATGATCAGGTAGTGATTGATTGCAATATTGATGGCCACCACCAGCATGACCATGCGATGCAGCTAAGTTTGTAAACACATTTCAGGACGGGACAATGTAATTACAAGAATAAGCCCATCTTTGCAATGGGCTTATTCTTGAGCAGTTTTAAAGACTGTAATCATTACGTTCTTCATTTATTTCCGAGAAATATTCGACGAACTCAACTTGAATCCCGTGTTCATCCATAAAGTAAACGCTTTGACGATGTGGATGCTCGCCACCCCAGTGATCCATCTCGAATCCTGCCTCTTGTAAACGAGCGACTAAGGCTTTGACATCATCAACAGCAAAGCCAAGATGATTGAGCCCGGTAAAGCGCTCTGTCCAATATGGCATACTGCCCTTCCCTTGCGAATCAATAGCCAGATAGAAGTTGTCATCACCGACATGAAACCATTCAACGTTTTCACCACGATCATTCATCCATTCGCCGTTACCACGGATTGTCCAGTTAGGTAGCGCCGCCAGTATCAGTTTGATCGTGCTTTGTGGGTTTACTACAGAAATATTGGCATGTTCAAAATAGTTTTTCATAATTCAGTTCCTTCTAATGTCTTAAACGTTAAAGACACTCTAGTACCTCAACTTAACTTGAGGTAAAGAACTTTTATGTTATAAAATATTTCTAATTTTACATCTACATAAAGAAATAAGCCGCTTTCACAATGACTCGTAATGAAAACGGGCTTGGCGGGCTTGTGAAATTTCACATCCAGTTTCAGTAACTAACTCATTCAAAGTGATGTTTGGATTTTTGAAGTAAATCAGCGAGCTGTTGCTCGATCGTGCGTGGTGGTTCAATGTTTGCTATTGCCTCGTTCAGCTTCTTAATCACATATTGGAATTTAAGCGAGTCACCTTTCGCCAATTCAGAAATCAGTGTTCGCAAACTAAAATAGCTGCCTTCAACCTGCCAATTTCTTGACCTTCTTATTCGTTTTAACATACATCCGTGTTCAACAGCCATTTCACGTATGCTGTCGACTTGGTCTCGACCGATTCGATGAATTAGCGAAGGAAGCGAAATTTTGTGCTGCTCAGTTTCCATCGCACTCTCACCTAGGTTATTTAGCTTTATTTTATCTCAGTGGACCATAAAGCAAAACACCGAGCGTATGCTCGGTGTCTATTCAAATCGTAATTGATTGCTCGTTATTGGCAGCTCGCTAACAGTTGACGCTTGCGTGGTTCTTGGATCAATTTCCAGTGAATACCTTCAATTGCACCAGCAAATTTCCAAAGTAGTTTCACATCTACATCACTGCCGTAGGTTTGTTTCACGCGTGAAAATACTTGCGCTGCACCTAACTCGATGAACTGTTCAACGTCATCAATACCCGCTTTTTTAACCATACGCTCAAGAGTGAGTTGCATGTTTGGTAAATCACGTAGACGGCGATTCGCTGATGAACGCTTAAATTTTCGCTGTGACACTGAGTAGTCAATTGACTTCTTCACAATAATGTCGAGATTTTCGTCGCGAGTGTTGAATAGCTGGCTAATATCGTAATAGTTAACCGTCGCTGTAGTCTGTTTTTTCACGTGGCGGTATTTTTCACAGCCAAGTGCACACAGTTCATCATCTAATGAATCACCACCGCGAATAAACACGTGCTCGCTATTGATTAGAGCGAACATAGCGTCATCTTTAAATAATCCTGTTCCTCCAAACATAGAACGTTTTTGGAAAGTGCCATATTTACTAACGTATTGAATGAACGATTGCTCTGTCATATCCATTGATCCTTCTAATCTTCCCCGATTATGTATGATCACCAGATTTGCAGCGTATTAAGCGTAAAATTTTAATTCTGCCGTATAGTTTATAGTGTTGAAATTCGGCAGTTATTTAGTACGACAGATCATAGTTAACGAAACGAATTAAGTCTGGTCATACTTCACATCAATCAACACGAAATTGCTAATTTATGTGAGAAATATCTCACGGCGGAAAATCGACAATTCATCAGCGTCAAAAATCACTTTTCGAGCCAACTAAAACTATTTAGTAAAATATTATCGACTTACAATCTTCGATTGCTCTATCGCTCTAATCAACGTTAATATTGACACATAAAATTCATAATAATATTTGTATGACCCATCTATCTTTTACTGGCTGCCAGAAACCGCGCTTTAATTGAAAAAAGTATTGAGTCCGAATTCGCCTCCTACTTAGAAAGCTCAATCGAATCAGGGAAAATCACACTTCCTCCCATTCCTGAAGTCGTCACAAAAATTCAACGCTTATGTGCCATAGATTCTACTAGTGTCATGGATGTTGCTGATTGTTTGGTTGAAGATCCAGGGCTAACCGCAGCGGTCATTCGCATCGCCAATTCGGTTATTTTTAATCGTCGTAATATTGAATGCACTGAAGTGATCACCGCGGTCTCACGCCTTGGCATTAATAGAGTCCGTGATATTGTAACGGCACAAGCCATTGAACAATTAAAAAACTCGGTCAACCTGTCCAAAGAATGTAATACCGTACTTCGCCGCAGCGCCCACACCTCAAAAGAGTTAGCCGCTACCATGGTGATGGTCACCAAGGAATTTCGCCAAACTCAATCACCAGAATACGCGCACCTTTTATCAGACAAAGCCCTGCTTACGGGTCTGCTATCTGACATTGGTCTATTTTGTATCGTTCATGAATACCATCTCTACCTTGAACGTGGAAACTATCTAGATAGCGAATTAGCGTTACGTATTTTCAATAATCTTTGTCCAGCAGCCAGCCGATTGGTACTAGAAAAATGGGGATTCGATAAAGATTTCATCGACGTAGCACTCAACGAAAATAGTCAACAACTTGACGTTGATGTCTCCTATCTCGATGTGGCTCGTATCGCCAACCACATCCTTATGTTCCGTCGCCAAGACGAAAACCTAGAAGAACATGAAGTAGAAATCGACGTAACTGGTGCGGATATTCTGTACAACCTCACCAATTTAAGCGATAGTGAATTCCACACCAAAATTCAGGATTTAATTAGAGCCAGCGGAATTTAATCCGCTACGTTCACCCGCAGGAAGTTGTATGTTTTCAGGGATGTTATTTATTTTTGCCCCACTCGTTGTGGGGTATCTTATCGCTGTGTCTAACCAAAAGTTGTTAGACCAAATCAACCTCACCACTTCTCGACTGGTTTTTGTCATTCTTGCTCTGATGGGTCTAAGCCTCGCGGCTCTCGATAATCTGAGTCAGAATCTACAAACCATCCTAAGTTACACTGCCACATTTTTCGTTTGCCTCGGAGTTTGTAACCTCGCTGTATTGCCGTTGGTTGATAAGTTTCTTCCTTTGGAGACCGATGCAAAACACACCCATTTGCCTCTGTCTTCAATGGCAATGGAATCATTAAAGCTAATCATGGTGGTTGGTGGTGGCTTGGTGGTTGGTTTATTACTACCTATCGACCTCTCTTGGGTGGATACTGCCAGTGAATGGATTTTATTTATCCTACTGTTTTTTATCGGCATTCAACTACGTAACAGTGGCCTAACTCTCAAGCAAATCTTGATCAATAAACAGGGTATGTGTATCGCGACGCTGATCATTGCTAGCTCACTGATTGGCGGCGCCATTGCGGCCATGATTTTAGACATCGACATCTATCGAGGATTTGCGATGGCTTCTGGCTTTGGTTGGTATTCTCTTGCCGGCATTTTAATGGGTGATGCGTTTGGTCCCGTTTATGGTGGAGCCTCTTTTATGCTAGAGCTACTTCGTGAATTGGTTGCGTTAGTATTAATACCGCTGGTAATCCGCTCTCGTCCGTGCACCGCAATCGGCTATGCTGGCGCCACAGCCATGGACTTTACTTTACCCGTGATCCAAACCACGGGAGGCGTTCGTTGTGTGCCAGTGGCTATCGTCAGTGGCTTTATTCTCAGTCTATTGGTACCGGTTTTAATGTTGTTCTTTGTCTCACTTGCGGGATAGATCTCGGGAATTATTTTAAAATTTCCATAAACTACGCTCACAATTGATAACAATTAGGAAGTTAACATGAAACGTACTTTATTTACGTTGCTGCTCAGCGCAACTTCTAGTTTGGCATTCGCTGCAGATAATGCATGCCTCGCCAACAAGTACGATGCGTACATTGAAGCCTCTATGCACTGGTATGAGGATTTATCTGCCCTAACCGCTCAACAATACCCTGAGCTAAAGGAAGTTAGCGAATGGTATTTGGAAGGTCGCCAAAATCATTTTGACCTCAATGCAGCCGCAGTAAAATACTATTTGGATAATGACCCTGTAAAAGTGGCCACTGAAAAACCGGTTGAAGCTTGGTTACAACTAGAGCAAAAAGACATAAAAACCTTAGCCTCCCGTTCAGACCAATTGGGTGTGATAGCTGCAAAAACATTTGCTGATCGTCAAGCAAAACCTCATCCACAAAACTATGAATTACGCTCGGCATTTGCAGATTTACTCAGTCATCCGACTAAAATTGATGCCGCTTTAAAACGCTATAATTCATCAATCAGTAAAGTCGAAGCGATGACTTGCCCATAGTTTTATAGGGATAATTGGCGAAAGTGGCTAATTATCCCTCACTTTCTAGTATTTTCGTTCAATCTCCGAAGTTACAAAATAAGATTCTTGAATTAAGACGGGACATTGATTTGTTTTTCGTTTAGATTGTTCGGCTGCAACAAAACATCAAATAGAGCAATGTCATTGCATGGTATCGGAACACAAAACAGCTGACGCGAGCTTCGAAAGTCTACTTCGAATCTTTACCGTCCCAGAAGGCCCAGACTCAACACTTACGCAAATCGAAGAAGAACTATCGCGAAACTTGAACAAGTTTTTGCGAGAACACATCGTTGCGGAAGAAAAACCTTTAAAAGAAATCGAGAAGGACTTCTCCTCTCCGGTTATTCCGGAACAGCCTGAGTTCGTTTCCGATCATACTCAACACCTAATGGATACACTGGTATCTCATTCGGTACACACATCTGCGCCAAGCTTTATTGGCCACATGACATCTGCGCTCCCTTACTTCTTAATGCCTCTTTCTAAGATAATGATTGCGCTCAATCAAAACTTAGTGAAAATCGAGACATCAAAAGCCTTCACACCACTAGAACGTCAAGTCCTAGGCATGCTACACCGCCTTATCTACGCACAAGATGAAAATTTCTATAGCCAATGGATGCATAGCGCGAACCATTCGCTAGGGGCATTTTGCTCAGGTGGTACCATCGCAAACATCACGGCACTTTGGGTTGCTCGTAACAACGCACTGCGACCACAAAACAACTTCCGTGGTGTAGAGAAAGAAGGTCTATTTAGAGCGATGAAACATTATGGCTATGAAGGCATGGCTATTTTGGTTTCTGAACGCGGCCACTATTCGCTGAAAAAAGCCGCGGACGTTCTTGGCTTAGGTCAAGACGGTTTAGTTGCAGTGAAAACCGACAGCAACAACCGCATCTGTCCTGAAAGCTTAAAAGCAAAAATTAAAGAACTGAAAGCACACAGCATCAAACCGTTTGCTGTTGTGGGTGTTGCAGGTACCACTGAAACCGGTAATATCGACCCACTTACAGAGATTGCTGCAATCTGCCAGCAAGAAGATTGTCACTTCCATGTCGATGCAGCTTGGGGCGGCGCGACATTAATGTCGAACAATCACCGTCATCTTTTAAAAGGTGTTGAACTTGCCGACTCAGTGACCATCGATGCGCATAAACAACTCTACATCCCGATGGGTGCCGGTATGGTGTTGTTCAAAGATCCAAGTGCAATGAAATCAATCGAGCACCATGCGCAATATATTTTGCGTAAAGGTTCGAAAGATTTGGGCAGCCATACCCTTGAAGGATCACGTTCTGGTATGGCAATGTTGGTTTATGCGGCAATGCATATTATTAGCCGCCCAGGTTACGAACTGCTCATCGATCAAAGTATTAATAAAGCGGCCTATTTTGCCGAACTCATTAAACAACAGCCCGACTTCGAACTTATTTCTGAGCCAGAGCTGTGTTTGTTGACGTACCGCTATGTTCCTGAAAATGTTCATCGTGCAATGAGTATTGCTACGCCAAAGCAGTTCTCAGAGTTAAACAAGCTACTCAATGAACTCACTAAGTTTGTACAAAAACGCCAACGTGAAAATGGTCGCTCGTTTGTATCACGTACACGACTCAATCCAATTCAACTTAACGAATTGAATACTATCGTTTTCCGTGTTGTGCTAGCGAACCCTCTCTCTACCAATGACATTCTACAAAATATCCTTATAGAACAGCGTGAAATCGCCCGAACAGGCGCCCCTGCACTGTTTAATAAGATTGATCAGTTAGCAAATGACGTCCTAGAAAACTGAAACTTTCTTTCTGATTTAGTGTAATTTGTTATCAGTTAGGCCTCAATTCGCCCCTATTCAGGGGCGATTGACTAAAATTTTTGTAGTTTTCATAAAATTTTGTTTGATGCCTGTCATATTCTCACCAATTGATCCGTGCAAAAATTACTATAAATCCAGAGGTTAGGTTTATACTGGGTCAACCATACTAAAGGTATTGGTTGTTTGTGGAGCACTTAGTCTGAATGATTAAGAATTCATACAGCTCAGTGAGCGAGCCGTTCTCTATACCCTTGTGGAAACTATGAATACATTAGAAAAATACAGAAAATCTAGAGAATTTTAGTAAGTCGGAGCGCAAGGTCGCGGAAGTGATCATGGCTTCGCCACAAACTGCAATTCACTCTAGTATTGCGACATTAGCAAAAATGGCTGATGTCAGTGAGCCTACTGTTAACCGCTTTTGTCGTCGATTGGACACTAAGGGTTTCCCGGACTTTAAATTGCATCTTGCTCAAAGTCTTGCTAACGGTACGCCATATGTAAACCGAAATGTTGAAGAAGACGACGGCCCAGACGCATACAGCCACAAAATCTTTGAATCAACGATGGCTTGCCTTGATGTGGCTAAAAATAGCCTAGACCCAATGCAAATCAATCGTGCCGTTGATCTACTGACTCAAGCCAAACGCATTTCGTTTTTTGGCTTAGGTGCATCATCGGCAGTTGCAAAAGATGCTCAAAACAAGTTTATTCGTTTTAATATTCCTATCACTTGTTTTGAAGATATCGTGATGCAACGCATGAGCTGCATCAACAGCTCTGATAACGATGTTATCGTGCTAATTTCACACACTGGCCGTACTAAGAGCCAAGTAGAGATCGCACACCTTGCTCGTGAAAATGGCGCAACAGTAATCTCAATTACGGCTAAAGATTCGCCGCTGGATAAAGCAAGTTCGCTCACCATCGCGCTTGATGTGCCGGAAGACACTGACGTGTACATGCCAATGGCAAGTCGCGTAGTACAAATGACAGTTATCGACGTTCTCGCAACAGGCTTTACGCTTCGCCGCGGTACTGGTTTCCGTGAAAACCTACGTCGCGTTAAAGATGCGCTTAAAGATTCACGCTACGATAAGCTTTCACACTTCTAATCCCAGTGTAGATAAGCAGAAATAGAAAAGAGGCCAATTGGCCTCTTTTTAGTTTGTCATTACATTGCGCTTAATTGATGTCTTGATACGCAGTTAAACCACTTTGGTTGGATTGATCGACCAGTGAAACACTAGTCGTGCTATCCATTGATGACGCAGACTCACAATCGCCATCGCAGTGACAGACCTGCTCTAAAATATACATTAGCCTATCTTTGGTCAGTGGGAGTGGATTCCCTTTGATCGCAACCGACATGAGAGCATCATCTGCCACACGTTCAAATGAAGTCTGACAGACACCAAACTCACTTAGCTTTGGTAACTCGAGTTTCTCCAACATCATATTGACCCACAAAACAGAGTCATCACGACAGGCATTAGTGCGCTTAGTCAATAGCTGAGCCATTTTACGATAACGTGCGAGCACATCCGCCCTGCCCGATTTTTCCGCTGCGCGAATGTTCTCTTGCATCACATATGGAGCGAGTCTTGCCGTGATCACGCTATGCGGCGCCGCAAGTTTACCACCTAATGCTGACGCCAAACCATGTGCCGCGCCCAATTTAGCATTAGTGATCGCCATGCCACCTAACATCGCGGCAAAAGATAGATCGGCGCGTGCTGAAAAATCATCATTCAAGCAACCATCGATTACCGAGCGGCTTAAACGTCTTAACCCTTCTTCACATATCATATCGGTGATTGGATTCGGATCGCCGCACACATACGCTTCCATTAAATGAGTAAACGCATCCATCGCCCCACGTCCCGACGTATATCGGTCTGTACCATAGGTTAATGTTGGGTCGACAATCGCCACATCTGCCAACATATCTGGGCTGCGTAGGCTCACTTTCACTCTATCTTGCCCCGAACGCAACACGGCATTACGCGTCACTTCCGAACCGGTGCTCGCTGTCGTTGGAATGGCGATAAATGGTAATGGCTTGGTTTTGAGTGGAACATTGCGACCAACCACTTCAACGTAATCGTACACGTCGCCTTGGTTAGGAATAATCGCCGCTAAGGCTTTTCCCATATCCAATACACTGCCACCACCAATTGCCACTACCATATCAGGCTGAAACTTACGGCCACTTAATGCCGTTTCTTCAACCATGGTGATATTTGGTTCGCCAGATATCGCCACATGTTGATAGCGCATCCCTTGGTTCTTTATATATTGAATAATCGGCGATGCTCGCTGAGTGTTTTTACCCGACACCAACAAAACACTATAGCCAAATTGATTTATTACAGAGAGGGAGGATTGCAGCGCATCTTCTCCGAAGATAATGCGCGTGGAGGTCATAAACTGGAACATGCCAAACAGACTCCTTTGGTAAAATTAAGCTACCGTTAGCTTGCCTTTTGGCGAAAAAAAATACATTGATTTAGTGCTCTTTGTTGCGATTAACCACAAACAAATTATGGCTTTCGCGATTTAGATCGATTGTTTGTAAATTTAAGCTCGCATGATCTTGATGACGAGGAAAATTAGCACTAGCAATTGAAGGTCGGATTTTTGAATTTAATGTAACACTGCAAAATTTCGTCAATGTTTGGCTACTTTTGTAGCAATAGGTTTTTCCTATCGAATCAAGTGGTAAATGCCACTTTATTTTCGCCAAACTTTGCGGCATAGTTGCCAACAACAAGATAAAGGAGAAAGAATCTATGTTCGTAGTTATTTTCGGTCGCCCAGCATGTCCTTACTGTGTACGCGCAAAAGAGCACGCTGAAACTCTAAAAGCAAAACGTGACGACTTCAACTACCGCTATGTTGACATTCAAGCTGAAGGCATTTCAAAAGCTGACCTTGAAAAAACTGTCGGCAAACCAGTTGAGACAGTTCCACAAATCTTCATCGACCAAACGCACATTGGCGGCTGTGATGATTTCGAAGCATACGCAAAAGAAAACCTAGGTCTATTTGACTAAGATTCTTTAGCCTTGTCTAAAAACCGCTGAATTCAGCGGTTTTTGTATCTAACTAGTTAATTAGCTAGATTAAAATTCTTAATTTAATCGCAAAAATAATAGTACTTCCTGCTTAAATTTTGTATTAATCAGTTACAATTCGCTCATCTGGTTGCCATACTCGTATAATCGAGTAACTGGCTGGCTTAGGCACTGATTCAAGAACTGCCCTGTGAATATTGACGTCGTACACTTGTTAGAACAAAACCCTATTCTTCTCATCTTTGTGGTGTTAGCGATCGGCCTTGCCATCGGTAAAATTCGCTTTGGTACACTGCAACTTGGTAACTCCATTGGAGTCTTAATCACCTCACTCATCATGGGTCACCTTGGTTTTAGCTTCAATCCTGACGCTCTAACCATTGGCTTTATGTTGTTTATCTATTGTGTAGGTATCGAGGCCGGGCCGAACTTCTTTGGTATCTTCTTCCGTGATGGTAAGCATTATCTGATCCTCAGCTTAACCGTATTAGTGTCTGCACTTTTGATTACCCACTTTTGCAGTCAATATATGGGGCTCGATTTCGGCTTAGCTGCGGGTACTATGGCAGGCGCACTAACGTCAACCCCCGTGCTTGTTGGTGCGCAAGATGCGCTTAACTCTGGGCTTGCCATGGCACCACGCAATATGGATTTCAGCTTAGTGCTAGAAAACCTCTCCGTTGGCTATGCAATGGCGTATTTGATTGGCTTAATCTCGATGATTATGTTCGCCAAGTTACTGCCACGCCTGCAAAAAGAAAATCTGTCAGATTCAGCACAGCAAATTGCCCAAGAACGCGGTTTAGGTGGTTCTGGTCAACGTAAGGTTTACCTACCGATTATTCGCGCTTACCGTGTTGGCCCAGAATTGATTGATTGGACTGATGGTAAAAACCTGCGTGAACTGGGTATCTACCGCCAAACCGGTTGTTACATTGAGCGTATTCGCCGTGGTGGCATTCTTGCGCACCCAGATGGTGATGCAATTCTGCAAGAAGGCGATGAGATTGCGCTAGTGGGCTTCCCTGATAGCCACGCACGTTTAGACCCAAGCTTCCGCAATGGTAAAGAAGTCTTTGACCGTAACCTGCTTGACCTTCGAATCGTCGAAGAAGAGATCGTAGTTAAGAGCGACGCCATTGCAGGCAAACGCCTGTCTGATTTGAACCTGTCTGAGTACGGCTGTTTCCTAAACCGAGTGGTACGCGCGCAAATCGAAATGCCGATGGACTTAGATATCCTATTGGCAAAAGGCGACGTGTTACAAGTGAGTGGTGAGAAAAGCCGCGTTCAGTTCCTTGCGGAAAAAATCGGTTTTATCTCAATTCATAGCCAAATGGCCGACCTACTTGCTTTCTGTAGCTTCTTTATTCTAGGTATTCTGTTTGGCTTGATTACCATGACCTTTGGTCAAGTGTCGTTTGGTCTTGGCAATGCGGTTGGTCTATTGCTATCGGGTATTACTCTTGGCTTCTTGCGAGCCAACCACCCGACTTTCGGTTACGTACCACAAGGGGCGCTGAACATGGTCAAGGACCTTGGTCTGATGTTCTTTATGGTCGGCATCGGCTTAAGTGCTGGCGGCAAAATGTTTGAGCATTTAGCCCAAGTAGGCCCACAGGTGATTGGTCTTGCCTTCTTAGTTAGCGTTGTGCCTGTTGTACTTGCTTACTTGGTTGGTGCTTATGTGTTGAAAATGAACCGCGCGCTACTTTTCGGTGCGATCATCGGTGCTCGCACCTGTGGCCCAGCGATGGATATCGTAAACGAATACGCCAAATCAACCATTCCTGCACTTGGCTATGCGGGTACTTATGCGATCGCCAATATTTTAATGACGTTAGGCGGTACCGTGCTGATCATTCTCAGCTAACTGATACCCCTGAGAACACAAAAAATCCCCACTTCGCTTTTGCAAGGTGGGGATTTTTATTTCTAGGAGGTAAGTTTATGATTATGCCTCTGCAAACTGCTTACGCAGTGCTTTCGCCGCTAAGACCATATTAGCCAATGAGGCTTCCGTTTCTGCCCAGTTACGCGTTTTCAAACCACAATCTGGGTTCACCCATAAACGTTCCGCTGGAATCTGCTTCGCCGCAGTATTGATTAGCGATTCAATCCATTCCTGAGTTGGAATGTTAGGCGAGTGAATATCGTATACACCTGGGCCTATCTCATTCGGGTAATTAAACTCTTCAAACGCTTTCAGCAATTCCATGTTAGAGCGCGAGGTCTCAATCGTGATCACATCTGCGTCTAATGCCGCTACTGAATCAATGATCTCGTTAAACTCGGAATAGCACATATGAGTATGAATCTGAGTTTCTGGTTTTGCGCTGGCAGCTGATATCTTAAAGGCATCCACCGCCCATTCTAAATAAGCTTTGTGGTCACGTTTTTTCAATGGTAACCCTTCTCTAATCGCTGGCTCATCAATTTGAATAATGTTGATGCCCGCATCTTGCAGATCCGCGACTTCATCACGCAGTGCCAGTGCTAGTTGGTTTGCAATCTCTTGGCGAGAGATGTCTTCGCGAGGGAAAGTCCAGCAAAGAATCGTCACCGGCCCAGTAAGCATCCCTTTCATCTGCTTGCTGGTTAGCGACTGAGCATAAGTAGACCATTCCACGGTGATCGGTTTTTCACGCTCAATATCGGCCACCACAATGGCTGGTTTTACGCAGCGTGAACCGTAACTTTGCACCCAACCAAACTTGGTTGTTTGGAATCCTGCTAGGTTTTCCGCAAAGTATTCCACCATATCATTACGCTCGGCTTCACCGTGCACTAACACGTCTAAGTCCAGCGCCTCTTGGCGTTTAACCGCGTCTTCTATATGCCCTCTAAGTGCAGATTGATAGTCATCATTGCTCAGCTTGCCTGCACGAAAGGCGCTACGTTGCAGCCGGATCTCGCTTGTCTGCGGAAACGAACCAATCGTCGTGGTTGGAAACAGTGGTAAACCTAATACTTCAGCCTGATGAGCAGCGCGCTCTCTATAAGTTGCACTTCGTTCTGTGAGTGCTTTGCTTATCGAGTTCAAACGCTGTTTTACGCGAGGTTTATTAACCTGAGTAGATTGCTTACGAGCTTGGATCGGCGCGCTGTAGGTATCACAAGCAAGAATGGCATTCTGGTCACCATCAAGTGCTTTGGCTAATAATGTCACTTCCGCGACTTTTTGTTTGGCAAATGCAAACCAACTGGTCACTTCTTCGCTTAAATTTGGTTCCAGCTCCAAATCAACTGGGCTATGCAGTAATGAACACGAACTTGCTACCCACAACTTATCACCGAGGTTTGCTTTTATCGGTTCAAGTAACTCAAGTTGCTTTGAGAGATCCGCGCGCCAAACGTTGCGCCCGTTAATCACGCCTGCCGACAACACCCAATCCTGAGGTAGTTTTTCAACTACCTTATTAAGTTGCTCAGGGGCAGCCGACACATCCAGGTGTAAACCATCAACGTTTAGTTCAACAATGCGCTCCAATGTATCTTCGACGGAATCAAAGTAGGTCGTTAGCAGAACTTTTACGTCACTGCGAATGACTTGATACGCCAATTTAAACGAGTCCAGCCACTTTTTATCCAATTCTAGGCTTAAAATAGGCTCATCAATTTGCACCCATTCCACCCCTTGTTTGGCTAGCTTAGCCAAAATAGCTTGATAAGCCGAAAGCAAACGTGGCAATAAAGACAAACGGTCAAAACCCTCTTCTACCTCTTTACCAAGATATAAGTAACTCAACGGTCCAAGCAGAACAGGTTTTACTTTATGGCCTGCTTGCAACGCTTGATTTACCTCTTCAAACAATTGAGGCCAACTCACCTCAAACGTATCATCTTTACTAAACTCCGGCACAATATAGTGATAGTTGGTGTTAAACCATTTGGTCATGTCTGACGCGGCACTACCCGTGCAGCCGCAAGCGTCTTGTGACTGCCCGCGTCCCACACGAAATAACGTATCGAGATCTGGGAATCCTTGATGATGACGCTTTGGAACATGCCCAAGTAACAGTGTGGTAGTCAGTACGTGGTCATACCATGCAAAGTCCCCAGCAGTGACAAAATCTAAACCTGCATTGGCTTGAACTTGCCAGTTGTGATCACGCAACTCTGCGCCGACTTGTTTCAATGCCTTTTGATCAATCTCACCGCGCCAGTACTTTTCAAGCGCGAATTTTAATTCACGTTTTTCGCCAATTCGGGGATACCCGAGAATATGTGCAATTGTTGCCATCGTCCTAATCCTTAGTCGTTGTTAGTCTATTTAGATGAACACTTAAGATGTCCAGATGGCTAAAATATTGCGTTATTTGTCTGGCTAAACAACGTCCAATTATTCAATGTGATTATTAAATTATTTCATGTATGCCTGATGGATAATTGATTCCATTTATAATTAATAGACGTCTAGACGTTTACATTCAATTTAAAAGACGTTAGGTTATTGTTATTCAAGGAATGAATATTTAGGTAAACAAGGCTTATGATTGAGCTTAAACATTTACGTACCATTGCATCTTTGCGTGAGACAGGATCGCTTACCGCTACAGCTACGGCACTTCATCTCACCCAATCTGCGTTATCACACCAGATCAAAGAGCTTGAATCGCGGCTCGGTGGACAACTTTTTTTACGCAAAACTCGACCAGTAAAATTCACCTCAGAAGGTGACATCCTATTACGCCTCGCTGATGAAGTATTGCCGCGTTTTGCTAAAGCAGAAAATGCGATTGCTAGCCTAAAGGAAGACGTCAATGGAAGGCTGCATATGGCGATCGAGTGCCACTCTTGCTTTCAATGGCTAATGCCAGCACTCAAAGAGTACCAACTAAGTTGGCCAAGTGTCGCTCTGGACTTTTCATCAGGTTTTGGTTTTGAGCCCCTGCCAGCTTTAATGAGTGGCGAGCTAGATTTAGTGATTACTTCCGATATTCAGCCGAGATCAGAAGTACATTTTGAGCCCCTATTTGATTTTGAAATGCGGCTAATTACCGCAATCAATCATCCGTTAGCGGAAAAAAAGGCCATTACTCCACAGGATATCGCTGATCAAACGTTGATCTCCTACCCAGTACAAAAGCAACGCTTGGATGTGGTCAAACACTTCTTACAGCCTGCAGGTATTGAGCCAGCTAAATGGAAGCAATGCGATAACACACTCATGTTGGTGCAGATGGTTTCCGCAGGTTTGGGAGTCGCCGCCCTGCCCAACTGGGCAATCAGTGAATTTTCTCGCCAAGGCTTAATTGCTAGCATTCCTCTGGGTGACGGATTGTGGCGCCGATTGTTTGCCGCAGTAAGGAGTTCAGAGCGAGACAAACGCTATCTGCAAGCGTTTTTCTCGACGGCAAAGCAACAATGCAAAAGCCATTTGGAAGGTATTAAGCTGGCGTAAAAAAGCCCCATCGATAGATGAGGCTTAACGATTTATCTACTAATTGAATGGCTAACCTTGATTGGCTTTAAACTGGTTGGTCAGCGGGTCGTATTGGTAACCAAGTACATCGAGTTTACCGACCACTTGTTCAACGTCCATTTCATACATACTAACCAATTCGTCAAAGCTATCACACTCAAGGCGCAGCTTCTCATTGACGATGCCTAGTAGAATAATGCTATCTAGGCTGCGTACATTGCTCAGATCCATATCTCCACTCCCGCTTTGAAAAGTAAGCTTACTCAAAGCCTAGTTCTCATTGACTGATTTAACAGTGAGTGGGATCGAATAATTTTAAATCAGATGCGTTAGCACCATTTAAAGTACTAGCAATGACTGACTAGCTAAACTTGCGACCAACAAGGCTGTTAGCGCTAAACCAAGCTGAACTTTATTGGCCGCTTTGTGGCTGAACATATGCCAGCACCATACAACCACACCGACAATCATGGCACCAAATGAAGTAAACAACGGCATAATTAATTGCTCAAGCTCACTATCCGGTAACCCATAAATTGCACCTAGAATGGTTAAGCTGGTCAGCATTGCAGACACGACACCAACAACTGGCAAAATGCGTTGAAATGCTTGTAAACGTGAGCGTGCGACTACCAATAGCAGTTGAGCAAAACAGCCGCCCAACAGAAGAATTTGCATAAACACGTTGGCACTCGCTGCAAAATTCGTTTGCTCACCAAGCATAATGGCCACGTAAGCCAAGGCTAAACCGTTCGCTAGATACATCACCCAAAGCGGCCCTTTCTCACGCGTTTTTTTGGTTTGCACTTGCGTATAGAAATAAGTTAACGCCGCCGTCACCATGAAGGCTTCAATTTTGAGTGACGACACGGCAAGCCAAATGACCGCCAAAATAGGTAGCAACTTGTGTACTCGACCACGCTGACCTGGGCAAATCTCGCCTTTAACTAAAACAAGAGTCAAAATAATTTGTGCGCCCAACAACATAGGTGCAAACAAAGCTAACAAGTTTTGAATCATAGTGATGTATCTATAGGGGAAAATAAACTGGCACGGATGATAACAAACTGACGTTTTTTGGCTATCGAAATTCTAGTGCTAGTGCATCGGTATGTTCTATCTGCGACGCTATCCAACCCTAGTATTTATAAGGCTTTGTCAGTTAGCCTCACTATTGATAGATTGGAGAAATAACCGGGTTACAACTATAGATAGATAGTAGATAAGCCGCTATAATTCGCGCTCACTGGATTTAAGAGCAAAATATGTACAACGACATCATTCCAATTCACGAGCACAAAAAGTACTGGGCAGAATGCTTTGGTACTGCACCTTTTTTACCGACTAGCCGTAAGGAAATGGATGCCCTAGGATGGGACAGTTGTGACATCATCATCGTGACTGGTGATGCATACGTCGATCACCCAAGTTTTGGTATGGCGATCATTGGTCGTCTACTTGAAGCGCAAGGTTTTCGCGTAGGTATTATTGCTCAACCAGATTGGAACACCAAAGACGCCTTTATGGCGCTGGGTAAACCAAATCTATTCTTTGGCATCACCGCAGGCAACATGGACTCAATGATCAACCGTTACACGGCTGACCGTAAACTGCGCCATGATGATGCCTACACACCAAATAACGAGGGTGGTAAACGTCCTGACCGTGCAACTTTGGTGTACTCACAGCGTTGCCGTGAAGCCTACAAAGGTGTGCCAATTATTCTAGGTGGCATCGAGGCGAGTCTACGTCGTCTTGCACACTATGATTACTGGTCAGACAAAGTTCGCCGCTCAGTATTGTTTGATGCAAAAGCCGATATTCTGCTGTTTGGTAACGCTGAACGTGCACTGGTTGAACTTGCTCACCGTCTTGCTGATGGCGAAGACATTTCAACATTGACCAATATTCGTGGTACTGCGGTTAACCTTCCGGCAGAGCCTGAAGATTACACCATCATTGACTCTTCACGCATTGAAAAACCGCGCAAAGAGGCGTTTATTCCGCCAAACCCTTATGCGATTGAAGAGCAGTGCGAAACCAAAGCTGAAGAAAAAGACGCAGCAAAGCCAATCACCATTCGCCCATCACGTCATGATGCAGCGACGAGTGCTGTGCGTCTGCCTCCGTTTGAAAAACTAAACAGTGACCGTATTCTGTATGCACACGCAAGCCGTATCATGCACTTAGAGACGAACCCATATTCTGGTCGAGCGCTGATTCAGCGACATGGCGATCGCGAATTGTGGGTAAACCAGCCGCCAATTCCATTGACCACAGAAGAAATGGACTACGTGTTTGGTTTGCACTTCGCTCGCGTCCCTCACCCTTCATACGGTAAAGCGAAAATTCCAGCTTACGACATGATCAAAACCTCGGTTAACATCATGCGCGGCTGTTTTGGTGGCTGTTCATTCTGTTCAATTACCGAACACGAAGGCCGCATCATTCAAAACCGCTCGCAAGAGTCAATCATCAACGAACTGGAAGAAATTCGCGATAAAGTACCGGGCTTTACTGGCACGATTTCCGATCTTGGTGGACCAACAGCCAACATGTATCGCCTTGGTTGTAGTGATCCGAAGGCAGAGGCTAACTGTCGTCGTCCATCGTGTGTGTTCCCGGGTATCTGTAACAAGCTTAATACCGATCATAAACACACCATCGATCTGTACCGTGCTGCGCGCCAAGTAAAAGGCGTTAAGAAAGTGATGATCGCATCTGGTGTTCGTTATGACCTTGCGATTGAATCGCCGGAATACGTACGTGAACTGGTAACTCACCACGTTGGCGGCTACCTAAAAATTGCACCGGAGCACACAGAAAAAGGTCCACTCGATCTGATGATGAAACCGGGCATGGGCACTTACGATCGCTTCAAAGAGATGTTTGAGAAATACAGCGCTGAAGCAGGTAAAAAGCAGTATCTGATCCCTTACTTTATCTCTGCTCACCCAGGCACTGAAGATGAAGATATGGTTAATTTGGCATTGTGGTTGAAGAAAAACAACTTCGAGACGGACCAAGTACAGAACTTCTACCCATCACCGATGTGTAATGCGACATCCATGTACTACTCAGAAACCAACCCGCTTAAGCGCGTGAAATACAAACAGCGTGAAGTGGTTCCAGTTGCTAAAGGTGAACGTCAGCGTCGTCTGCACAAAGCCCTACTTCGCTACCACGATCCAGCTAACTGGCCGATGATCCGTGAAGCGTTAATCAGCATGGGTAAAAAACATCTGATTGGTGACAAACCGGGATGCTTAGTGCCAGCGACCGATGATGACGTATTGACCCCAGCGCAACGTCGTAAATCAGGTCGCCATGGTTCACAGCGCTTTGCCACCAAGCACACCAAAAACCAACCAGGCTTTGGCAATCAAAATGGTGGTCAACGTGGTGAAAACGGTAAACGACAAGGTGGTAGCGCGGGCAAAGGCGGCTTTGCTAAACCAAACGCTAGTAAATCAGGCGGCAATCAACAAAGCACTGGCAAGCCTAAATCAACTGGTAACCAAGGCGCAGCAAAAGGCGGCAAGCCAACGACGAATGGTAATAGTCGACCTCAAACTGGTAGTCGAGCTAAACCACAAGGCAATCGCAAGCCCAAACATAGATAGTCGATAGCCAAAGCTTGGTTGTATATCAGTTAAGCATATAAAACGTAAAAGCCACCTGCTAAACAGGTGGCTTTTTGCCTATAACCAATATGGCCTTTAAACTCACTTAGTTTGCGGCTTTTCGCATCTGTAATCCAAGAAAGATAAAGCTAAAACCTTCAAGCAGTAGTGACACACCTACGAATGTACCAAGCAAAGAAAGTGAAAACGCAGGATCATCCAATAGCGTAAAGAAGTAGCCACCAATTAAAAGAGAAACTAAGCCACTAAAAATAATCCAACCACTGCCGGGTAGTGCGCGATTTTTCAAACCAAATGCCATGCGCGTCACGCCATTAAACATCATCACAACGACCATCAACATCGTCATAGTGATCAAACCGGCAAAGGGTTTAAACAGGATAAATAAACCGCCAACGATATAAAGCACGGCGCTCAATACATACCAAAGCTTATCCTTCCAAGCATGGATATTAAATGTGTGGTAAGCCTGAACCAAACCACTAAATAGGAAAAGCCCACCAACAATAGTGGTGATCGTTACGCCCGCTGCCACTGGTAAACTGAGAGCCCCAAAGCCGGCAATAGCGACTAAAACGCCGACAATCGCAAACCATTTCCAACCTTTTGACAATAGCGTCTGTGCGCCCATAGATGTTGATTGTTGTGTCTCGCTCATAATTTTTCCTATATGCGATACTGCTAACTTAGTCTCAATGTACTCTATTGTTAACCACGAGCAATCACCAATTGCGCAAATACCGATTGCATCTTTACGACAATAATTTTTCGCATTAACAACACCATGAACATCAAAGTTAATCAGTCGTTGAATATACTAAAGTCACCTCAAAGTGCTTGAGAATAAGTGTAGTTCAACTAAATCACTCTAGCCGCTGTTGTTTGTTGCATAAAAAAACCGACTTAAGCCGGCTTTTGAATTTTGGTATTTGCAACATTCATTATGCGTTACTAACTTCAAACTCTCGCATAAACTCGACAAGCGCTTGCACACCTTCAAGCGGCATTGCGTTATAAATCGATGCACGCATACCACCAACCACTCGGTGACCTTTCAACGCAACTAACCCGCGAGCTTTCGCTTGCTCAAGGAACAGCTCGTCCAACTCTGGTTTTGCCAGTTGGAACGGTACGTTCATACGTGAACGGTTTTGTGGATGAATGTTATTACGGTAGAACTCAGAAGAATCAATGTAGTTGTAAAGCAATGCCGCTTTTTCGCGGTTGATTTGCTCTAGCGCTGCTACACCACCCTGCTCTTTTAACCACTTAAACACAAGGCCTGATAAGTACCAAGCAAAGGTTGGTGGCGTATTGAACATAGAATCTTTCTCAGCCAAAATCTTGTAGTTCAACAAACTTGGCAGAATATCGCTAGCAAGATCTAACAGGTCATCACGTACGATAACGATACAAATACCTGAAGGACCGATGTTCTTTTGAGCGCCTGCGTAAATAACACCGTATTTTGATACATCAATTTCGCGTGAAAGAATGTTTGAAGACATATCCGCGACGATTGGTTTGTCCGTTTGCGGCAAATCAAAAATCTCAACGCCATCAATGGTTTCATTCGGGCAAAAGTGGACGTAAGCAGCGTCATCGGCAATTGACCATTCAGTCGCAGGCTTAACAGCAAGCTTGCCATCCAACGCAACTTTTGCGTCAAATTTATCGACTTCACAATACTTTTGCGCTTCATCAATCGCGCTCTCTGCCCAAAAGCCTGCATCGATGTATGTCGCTTTTGATTTGCTTCCAAGTAAGTTCATTGGAACCGCTGCGAATTGTGCGCGCGCACCACCATGGCAAAACAACACTTTGTAGTTATCTGGCACTCGAAGCAAGTCGCGTAGATCTTGCTCCGCTTCGGCTGCGACTTGAATAAATTCTTTACCACGGTGACTCACTTCCATCACCGATGTGCCAAGATTTTGCCAGTTCAATAATTCTGCCTGGGCTTTTTCCATTACCGGTTTCGGTAAAGCCGCAGGACCAGCACTAAAGTTAAAAACGTTGTCCACTGTTTCGTTCCTTGCTCATGATTTAATTCAAAATGCACACTCAAATCTGGGGCATCACCGAGAGGATTTGAGTCGATGCTTCATTAATACCACTTTTTACACACTATAAAAAGCAACAAAAGAGGTGTTTAGACCTCTTTGTTTGGAGAAGATATTTTACTAATTCTAGTAATCTAAGCTACATCATTAAAGGTAGGAACAGGCTCATAAGTGGTACTTTTTGCCCACCTTCGAACACAATATTGCCTTCTTTAATTTCTGCTTTTACTTGATAGCCACCCGTTGTCTGCTGAACAAACTCCATCACCATGCCTTCATCCATCGCTTGTTTGATTGATGGGTATTGCTGAGCCAAATCATCAGAAACAAAAGAATTAAAGTGTCCCTCAAGTGCAGGCATTAGCTTCATTGGGTTTTGTGAAATGTTATCCGTTCCCTGAGGAACAATTAACTTCCAATTAGATGTGAATTCACCGTCACCGATATTTATCGCCATCTTATCGCTTGAGATATAGAAACCTTTCGCAAACAGGCTATCTAGGTATGGCATCATCGCTTGTAAGTCTTGCGCGGTAAGCATCGGAGAATCTTGGTATCTCGTTACCAATTGCTCAAAAGATACGGCATCGACATCGCCAAACGCAAAGTTCAATTCAACCTTGTCTAAGCTTTCATCTTCAACACTAATTCCACCAATACGAATAGTATGATTACTCGCAACGCGCTGAGTAGCCTCATCGTGATTAGCGATGTATTGATACTCCGCATCTTTCATCGAAAATTGAGCGGTTTGCTGTGGGTCTAACACTGATAACTGTTTGATCTTAAGTACCTGATCGCCAATCCAGAAACCGTTAACCTTTTTACCGTCACCGTTACCGGTAAGGTTATCAATCATCAGTTTCTCACCCGTATTAAAATCCATTTCAACTGAAGGTACATCTAGCTCAAAACTCACTTGGCCAAGCACCGTTGCGTGCCCTTTCAATGTAGACGGAGTGATTAGCATGGTTGCACCACCTTCACCGTCGATCGTTTGATGCCAATTGCCTAACTTGAATTCGAAATCAGTATTGCCGTTTAGTTGCGTTACTGTGTGTGCTGTCAATGGAATTTGAGGCCAATTCGTCATCACTGAATCCGCACTTAAACTGATCAAACCATGCGTAATATCGCTTTTTACATCAATTTGAGCAGGAATACCGTCAAGTTGTAGTTGCGAAAGCAATTCTGGGTCAGTGACCGTGTAACGCGTAACAACCGTCGAAGATAGGTAACCGCGATCATAGCTGACAATTTCACTTTTAATCGTATTCGAATTGAGGTTTTGGACAGCATCTTCAATAACACTTTGGCCAATTTGACCAACAGCAAGCGGCCAACAAAGGGCTAAAGATATCGCACCACCAATGGCAGCTAGTTTTTTAAGTTGCATCATAGAACTCATTCTAAGGTAATCCATATATTGAAAACGATCATTTCAAATTCATTGGCTAATTTGCAGCTGAAATGAAACAGTGAATTCAGCCAGTCTACACCAAAAAAGCTTGAGATAAATCAGAGTATTGTTCAATTTACTGATTATACAACATATCTATAACTTAGCTCGCAGCACAAGAGGGCATTTATTGATAGCCTGTTTGACAAAGAAAGAGAACAGATTGGAAAAATAGCTTGAATCAATATGCCCTAATATGCCTCGACAGCAACCCTGTCAGTATTGAGCAACTTAGAAAAGAACTCAGCGTATTTGCGACCAAGTTTGATATACATTGTGTCGATTCAATCGAAGATGGTTACGAAACACTGCAGTATTGCCACGATAAAAATCAAACCATCGCACTGGTATTAGCCAGTCACCATGAAAGCTTTAATGGCGCAGAATTCCTGATTCAATTAGACAATTCCCCACTCACGCACAAAACACGTAAAGTGCTGATCAGTTGTGGTCAAGACATTCAAGCCATTTTAAACACCGTGAATGAAACGCGCTTAGATCACTGCTTAACCAAGCCACTGCAAGAAAAACTGGTTTATAAAACCGCCTTTAATGAATTAACCAATTTTGTTATCGAAGAAGACAGAGAGAATTTACTTTCCTACGGGCTTATCTTGGATCAGCAGCGACTATTTCGCGCTCACATTGATCAAAAGATGCAAAGCTATCAGGCTGGCTTTATCACTGACCACCATAAAATGTCAGACGGCGAATTGGCAGAGCGCGTTATTAACGCTCTAAAAGACTTTTTTGCTAAAGGCGATGAAACCCATGCGATACGCCATTACTCGAGTGATCACCTATTAACAGTCGAAGGCGAAGACAACAACTTCCTCTGGTTCATTATGTCCGGTGAAGTTGCGCTATATAAAAGATGACCAAGGCGTGCAACGTGAGGTCGTTCGCCATACCAAGGGTAATATCATCGGTGGTATGTCCTTTGTTACTGGAGAGCCCTCCTTCTCCACTGCATTAACTCTGACCAGCGCAGATGTGATAAAGATCGACCGCGACGTATTTAGCAAAGTCATGTATTCTGATACCGCATTGCTTCCACTCTTTACCAACCTACTTTTGCGTCACTTTAACCGTCGCTTGCAACGCAATATCAACACCAAACTCAAGCTACAAAAAACGCTAGAGTCGTTAGAGCTTGCTCACCATCAATTAATTGAAAGTGAAAAAATGGCAATGCTCGGCCAACTCGTCGCCGGCGTCGCTCACGAACTTAATAACCCAATCGCAGCAATATTACGCGGTACAGAAACCCTCACTGAAAGTATCCATCAACTGGTGAATGGTCAGGGACAATGCCCGCCTGAAATGAACAATGACATTCTAACGAGAGCCCTCTCCTCCCGTCCCAACTCAACGGCAGATGAACGTCAAAAAACCAAACAAGTAGAACAACAAATTGGCGATCGTAGACTTGCGAAAAAACTGGTCAAATTAGGCTTACATGAAAAAGAGCACTGGTTGAAGCTCGCGCGATACAATCCAGATGAAGTCAATGCTCAGCTGGATGAACTTGAAAGCTATCACGTAGCAGGAGCCACACTACGCTCTATCAACGTATGCGCTCAACGTATTGCTGACATGGTTAAAAGCCTGAAAGGTTATGCTCGACAAGATGATGAAACCTTTCACTACGCAGATATTCACGAAGGTATTGAAGATACGCTGGTGATCTTCGAAAACAAACTCAAACTGCATCGTGTTGAAAAAGAGTACGCAAATCTGCCCAAGATCAAATGCATGCCAATCGCGTTACAACAAGTTTGGACAAACCTCATCTCCAACGCGATTGATGCCTTCCCAGCGCAAGGGAGACTCACGGTAAGAACCCAACAAACGATAAAACAAGGTAAGCGTTGGGCCGTAATAGAAGTTCAAGATAATGGATGCGGTATTTCACCCGAGCTACAACAACAAGTTTTTGATTTGAATTTCACCACTAAAAAGGAAGGAAACTTTGGGCTAGGTATCGGTTTGTCAGTTTGCCAGCAGATAATTAATCAACATGGTGGCATTATTACTGTAGATTCAAAGGTTAACGAATATACCAAGATGTCGGTTTGGTTACCGATTGAGCAACAACCAGATTTCAACGAGGAATAAACCATGAACAAGTACCTCATCCTATGCGTCGATGACGAAAGAGAAGTATTAGATAGTGTTATTCAAGATCTTGACTGCTTTGAAGCGCATTTTATGCTCGAAGCGGCGGAATCGGTTGCTGAAGCTAAAGAGATTATCGCAGAAGCCCAAGCAGACGAAATCCAACTAGCGCTAATTTTGTGTGACCATATCATGCCGGAGCAAACGGGTATCAGCTTCAATTGAATTAAGTGATGATAAACAGACAGCAAAAGCGAAAAAATTGTTACTCACTGGTCAAGCCGGTTTAGAAGATACCGTTGAAGCGATAAACCATGCGAGTCTAGATTTCTATCTGGCGAAACCATGGAACGGTGACCAAATTCGTTCGACTGTCAAAGAATTGTTGACTCAGTACATGATTGAAAATGAATCTGAACTGATGCCTTGGGCACAAATCTTAGACACCGAGAAAATTTTTAATGCAATTGCTGACAACCGTATCAGTTTTGGTGAATAAGCGAACATAAAATCACCGCTCACGGCATGTTAATTGCTTTAAAAGATAATTAGTGACAAAACAATGACATTTTTGCCTAGTGCCACTGATAAACAACCAGTAATATGCACTAGGTATACGGGTTGTATTGTCACCCAAACTAGGATTTAACAACTTAATAGGCTCATTTCCTTATGCGTAAAACGATCTTAGCTGCAGCGCTAGTTCTTGTTTCTGGCCACACTCTTGCGGCGCCAGACTACAACAATTCTTCAACTATCATGAGCAACTTTAGCTACGATTACCTTGAAGCACGAATTGGTGCTAGCCCAGGCACATTCGGTGCTGCAATGAGCAAATCAATCCACCCTAATGCACATGCAGTGGTTCGATTTGACTCTGAGTTTTCTGATGACTTCGATACTGCAGCTGGTTTCGGCTTCCATGCTCCAATTAACAACTGGGCAGATCTTACAGGTGAAATTCTATTCCGTATGGTAGACAGCAAACCTATGGGCACAGAAACAGGTATGGAACTAAACCTCGGTATTCGCCAATGGTTAGGTCCACAACTTGAGGTTGGTGGCAAAGGCGGTTACGTGTCAATCGATGATAACGAAGATTGGCTAGCATCTGCATATGCACGCTTCCACGCAACTGAACTATTCTCTCTAGGTGGTGAAGCTCGCTTCAACGATTTCTATGGTGATCAAGTCATGTTCACTGCACGCTTTAAGTTCTAACTACCTAGACGCGTAATCAAGTACTAAAAAACCCAGCACATTTGCTGGGTTTTATTTTGGTATTAGAAACTTGAAATCACTCAGGCGTCATGACTATTCTAGGCCTAACTGTTTCAGAAATCGCTTTTATCTGTTCCAAATCCATCTTGTGTACGTTAATCATCTGATTAATTTGGCTAATGCGAGAGCTTGCCTCATCTTGTTTGTCACAAGAATCTGATTTTGCATCCCAAGACGTTCCATCAAGATAGGCATTACTCTTTTTAAGAATTTCTAACTTCGGCTCTAATTGTGTCAGTTCTTTATTAAGCGCTTCTAGTTCTTGTTGAATCTTCAGCTCGCGTTGGAATAATTCGCGAGAACGCTCGAGCAAAGAAACCTGCATATCTGCTTGCTGGTTAAGTTGATTGTTTTTCTTTTCTGCATCATTGATTGCGTTGTTCTTAGCGGCAATTTGCGCCGAAAGATCAGATTTATCTTGCTGTAACTGCGTGATTTGTTGGTTCAACGCATCTAACTCTGCTTGTTGATTCTTTTGTAATTCAGCCAGTTTGGCCTTTAGCTTTGACTCGACTTCAAAATCGACATTCGCCACTCGCTCTTCCGCTTTCACAACAACCTTTTCTTTCTCTTGTTGAACTTGCTGATATTGTTGCTGCAATTCAATATAAGTTGCTTGCCATTTGTTTGCGGTAACTGATGACCCAACCAAACCGCCAAGTGCTAAACCCAAAACGGCTGCCACCGCGATATACAGATAGCTACGCTTATCACGCTCTTCTATCACGACAACATCTTCATCACGAACGTCATTTTCGTTTGAATTATTCACTTTGGCTCCTACGGTTTAGCGCATAAGTTCGGTAATCATGAGGCTAGCGGTGTAAACAAGAAAGCCACCAACTAAGGTTATAACGACATATTTTTGCAGTTTTTCATTGGTTCGATAACGAATCAAAACAAACGCTATGGCAATTAAAAATACAATTGCGATTAATCTTGTCATCCCTTCTCCTTAGCGAGACGTCATGCTCACAACCTGACTTAGCAGGAATATATACTTAAGCAACCTCGGCTTTTGAGAGCCGCCACTTAGGTATAAACATCTCTTTTATACCATTTTTTCGATAAAAAAGGTCAGAGCCAAGTAGTTTTCTCATTCAAATTGTAGTGCCAAAACCTAAGATAATGTTTAAGACGATGCGGATTGCTGAAAATTGGCTAATTCCCCATCAATCAAAGCAAGATACTGGCAATATATTTGGGTAGCCGCGATATTTAGGGTATAACCAATGTGATTCCATGTTAGAGGCAAAATCATGAAACCATTTAAACAAGAAAACAAGAAACGTCGCATTTTGAAAAAAATGTACCTTGGCGAATTCGCTATGCTTGGTTTTGAAATCAGCTGCAAAACTAACATCGCTGATTTCGACCGCTACGACGTGTTTGTTGATGAATTCATCGACTACATCGATAGCCTAGGCCTATGTTTCGGTGGCGGTGGCCTTGAAATTTTCGAAGGTTTCATTTGTGCAGCAGAACGCTACCAAAACGCGACAGAAGAGCAAAAAGCACAAGTTATCGCATGGCTTGAAGCACGTGAAGAAGTAACAAGTGTTGATTCTAGCGAGCTTGTTGACGCTAACTACTTCTAAGTAGCACACGAATATAAACATACATAAAGCGCCCTTAATTGGGCGTTTTTTGTACCCACGCCTTTTATTTTCAAGCCTTTCAGACTCGTTAACCTTCCTACCTGCCAAATTGAAATATTTCAATCACAAAAATGTGTTGAATTGTCTAAAAAAAGTGATAGAGTTCTCACGTTGGTAGCGACCAGTGCTATCAACTAGCATTTACTCACTATATGAGTAATTGTTCCGATGAAGACTGCAGGAGAGTGGTTATTAACCAAATGGTAACATTTGTGCAAAATAACCTACCGAAGAAGTAAATCTTTCAGGTGCTACCTAGGTAGCGGGGACTGTAGTTGGAGGAACCTCTGGAGAGAACCGTTAAATCGGTCGCCGAAGGAGCAAGTTTTACATTGATTATCAATGTGAAGTGAAACTCTCAGGCAAAAGGACAGAGGAGTGGAAAGACTACATAACCATTTCTTAGCTTATGGCTAAGCGTGCATTTTATTGATCGCCTTTTTCAGGCTATCAGTCCTTCCCTCTTCTCCTTAAATTGTTTTATTAATTAAGGGAAATCATGGATAACCTACAAGCTTTACTAAAAACTATTGACGATTTTGTTTGGGGCCCACCACTACTTATTTTGCTAGTAGGTACCGGTGTTTACTTCACTTTTCGTTTAGGTTTAGTGCAATTCAAATATCTGCCAACTGCGTTCAAAATGATCTTTGCAAAAGATGATTCTGAAAAAGAAGGCGACGTATCAAGCTTTGCTGCATTGTGTACTGCACTCTCTGCAACTATTGGTACTGGTAATATCGTTGGTGTAGCAACAGCAATCAAATTGGGTGGCCCTGGTGCACTATTTTGGATGTGGCTAGCAGCCTTATTCGGCATGGCAACCAAATACGCAGAATGTCTACTCGCGGTAAAATACCGCCGCGTAGATGACAAAGGCGAAATGATCGGCGGCCCAATGTACTACCTACAGTACGGTGTTGGCTCTAAAGCCCTAGCTATCATGTTTGCAGTCTTTGCGCTTGGTGTGGCTTGCTTTGGTATTGGTACTTTCCCACAAGTTAACGCTATTTTGGACGCAACTGAGATTTCATTTGGTGTTTCTCGTGAAATCGGAGCTAGCATCCTGACGTTACTAGTGGCGTTTGTAACCCTTGGTGGTATTCAATCGATCGCTAAAGTCGCGGGTAAAGTAGTCCCAACCATGGCGCTATTCTATGTGCTTGCGTGTTTAAGCGTGATCATCATGAATGTCGATAAGCTCCTGCCATCTGTTGAGCTAGTTATCACCTCTGCGTTTACTTCAACTGCAGCAACCGGTGGTTTCTTAGGCGCAAGCATTATGCTGGCAATCCAATCGGGTATTGCGCGCGGCGTATTCTCAAACGAATCTGGCCTTGGTAGCGCACCAATGGCAGCGGCAGCGGCGAAAACAGACTCTTGCGTGAAACAAGGTTTGATTTCAATGACGGGTACGTTTATCGACACCATCATCATCTGTACCATGACTGGTCTTGCTTTGATCCTAACTGGCGCATGGCAAACCGATCTGGCAGGTGCTGCGATGACGACCCATGCCTTTGCGGTTGGCCTAAACATGGATACCTTTGGTCCAATGCTGGTATCAATTGGTTTGATGTTCTTTGCCTTCACCACCATTCTAGGTTGGAACTACTACGGTGAACGCTGTGTCGTGTTCCTAATGGGTACTAAAGCCGTACTGCCGTACAAAATCATCTTCGTATGCTTAGTGGCATCAGGTGCTTTCCTTCACCTAGATATGATTTGGATTATCGCAGACATCGTTAACGGCTTAATGGCAATTCCAAACCTAATTGGTCTAATTGCATTGCGCCAAGTGGTTATCGAAGAAACCAAACTGTTCTTCGCTAACACACAAACAGAATCGGTAAATTCTGTAAACGCATAAGCAAAGCGCACACTAAAAACGCAGCTCAAGGGCTGCGTTTTTATTACGATAATTTCTTGGTTCTATTTATCGTCAAGAAACAACAACGCCTAAAGCCACCAGCACCACGCCCGTTGTTGCTTCCATCCAATTCATAAAACGGCTGCTTTTTAAAAGCCCTTTTGCGGTATCAAGCGCTCCAGCCAAACCACACTGCCAAATCATCGCAATCACAAAGTGAATGGCGGCCATTAAAAGTGATTGAGCAAATGCGCTGCCTTCAGGATTAATAAATTGCGGTAAAAACGCGAGATAAAAAACTGCGGTTTTCGGGTTCAACACGTTAGAAAGAAACCCTTCTCTTAACGAACGCTTAAAACTGATATTTTGCTGCTTAAGTGTTAGTTCGGTGGGCATTGCCTGCCCTTTATATAAAGCATATAAACTCGAAAGCCCAAGCCAAACTAGGTACGCGGCACCCACCATTTTAACCGCCGCAAACAACTGCGCAGATTGCGCGAGTAGCGCCGAAATCCCCACCGCTGAAAAGGTAGCATGAACAAACAAACCTAAACAAATACCGAGACTCGTAGTCGCACCATCAACCACGCCGCCACGAGACGAATTGCGGATCACCAAGGCAGTATCCACACCCGGAGTTAAGGTTAAAATAGTAATAGCGATAATAAATGCTTCAAAATTGACGATCATAAATACAACTTCCATGTGTTAAGAGCTTCTTTATACCGCCATCTTGATTTTGCAACAAACGATTTATCTTCCATAAACTCATTGCTAGACTAAAAGTTCTTAGAATCAAAAGGCTAACCAATGAACGCATTCGAAAAACTGGTTTCACACTCTAAAAAAATCGCTCATTTTAATCACCTTGCTGCCATTTGCGGTTGGGACCAAGCTTCAATGATGCCAACCGGAGGCAACCAAGCGCGCTCAGAGGCAATGGCTGAATTATCCGTTCATATCCATTCACTTCATACGCAGCCTCAACTAGCGGATTGGTTTACAGAGGCTGAGCAAGAGTCATTAAGCAGTGAACAAACGGCCAGCCTGCGCGAGCTAAAGCGACAATGGCAGCAAGCTAACCTTCTTCCAGAAAAACTCGTGCAAGCAAAATCACTAGCTGGCTCCAAATGTGAGCACGCCTGGCGTACTCAACGCAAAGAAAATGACTGGCAAGGCTTTGAAAAAAATTGGGCTGAAGTGGTTAAACTGTCCCAAGAAGAAGCACAACTGCGCGCAGAGGCGAATAACTTAACGCCTTATGATGCGATGCTCGATATCTATGAACCGGGCACGTCATCCACATCACTTGATACTTTGTTTGCTGACGTAAAAACTTGGCTACCAAGCATGATCGACCAAGTGATCGAAAAGCAAAAATCAGAGAACTTCATTGAACCAAGCGGACAGTTCGCCGCAGAGAAGCAAAAAGCGCTTGGTCTTGAAGTAATGAAACTGCTGCAGTTTGACTTTAACCATGGCCGATTAGATGAAAGCGTCCATCCATTCTGCGGCGGCGTGCCAAGTGATGTGCGCATCACCACGCGTTACGACGAAAACGAATTTGTGCAATCACTCATGGGCATTGTGCATGAAACCGGTCATGCCCGTTATGAGCAAGGTTTACCAAAACTGCTTGCAGGCACACCAGCAGGTGAAGCTCGATCAATGGGCATTCACGAATCTCAATCTTTGTTCTTTGAGATGCAAGTTGGCCGCAGCGAAGCGTTTATTGCACACCTAGCGAAACTTGCTGGCAAACACTTCAGCAATGCAAATCCAGATCTATTCTCTCAGCAGAATTTTCAGAAACTGTACACACGAGTTAAGAAGGATTTTATCCGTGTAGACGCGGACGAACTCACCTACCCTGCACACGTTATTTTGCGCTATGAGATTGAACGCGATCTGATCAATGGCAACATCAAACACACCGACGTGCCCGAACTTTGGAACGCCAAAATGCAGCAATACTTAGGGCTATCAACGGAAGGCAATTACAAAAATGGTTGCATGCAAGACATCCATTGGACAGATGGCGCATTCGGATATTTCCCAAGTTACACATTAGGCGCAATGTACGCCGCACAATTTATGGCAGCGATGAAGCAAACCGTTGATGTTGAGGCAGCGATTCACTCTGGTGACCTCTCACCTATTTTCAATTGGTTAGGCGATAACATTTGGAACAAAGGTAGCCTTCTGAACACGAATGAATTGGTAAAACAGGCAACTGGGGAAACTCTGAATGCCAAGTTCTTCCAAGAGCATTTGAGAACTCGTTATCTATAAATAGGTATCCGATAACTAGAGACATGCCTGAATGACTTTACTTTCAGGCATTGTCTTTACACTCAAATTAACCAGATTAGAGCGGCTTAGCGTTTCATTCGAGCGGTTTGCAATCGACGGTAGAGATACACCCACAAGCCCGTCGCTAAGGTAACCATACCACCGGTTATCGCCCAAAATCCCCATGGGCTATCAGTCTCCGGGATACCTCCGACATTCATACCCAGCAAGCCAGAAACAAATGTGAGTGGAAGAAATACCGTAGCTACGATAGTTAATCGAAAACTGGATTGAGACATCGCCTCGGCGCGATTCGTGTTATCAAGATTTTGTAGTGTATCAATGCGGCTGACTAAATCATCAAGGTTATCGATATTCAATGTAACGTGATTCGATGCGCGCAGCATTCCAACTCGTGCTTCTTTATCTATTGGAAGAATCGCATCCTCTATACGAATAAGCAAAGTGTTACGCAGTACATTCAAAATACGTCTGATCTTGCAAATATCACCTCTTAGTTTCAGCAAAACGGCTGAATCAAACACAGTCCCATTGTCGAAGTACTGATCTTCTAACACGGCTAATCTGTCTGACATGGTAAAGGTGATTTTTTCGATATGAACAATCAAGTTGTTGACGATGTGGCTGAACACATCCATCACCTTACCACTATGAGTCACGCTATTTTGAGGTGTGTTTTTTAGATAAGCGTATGTCTGTTCAATCGCCATTACTGGATGGTAGCGAATGGTGATGATTCGATTGGCGTCGATAAAGATCTTTAAATCAACAAGCCCTAAAGGATTTAAGGTGGACTGATCACCACTGACTTTCAAAGCGATAAGCACGCTACCATCGTGCAGGTTGCGGTGATTAACAAAATTCTCTCGCACCAAGAAAGCGATTAATTCCTCTGACAATCCACTTTGCGTAACCAACCACTCGTGATCTTCTGGCTTTGATAAATCAACATCTACCCAACAAGATGATGGACTATTTTCACACTCACTATTTGAATGGCCTTTTAACGCAGTAATGATTGGCATATCTAACGACTAGTATTTATTTGTTGTTGACGTCAATTATAGCCGATTGATCTAACAAGCTTTAAACTGATTTCTGCGTATTTTCACTAATATAGCCCGATGCTTTTACCGATGATATTGGCGAAATTTACTCAGCCTAAACCTTATCCGAGAACACGAGTAAGAAATCAGATTCTTGCCGGAAAAAGCCTATTTATGCTGGTCTTTGTTATTTAAATGCTCAGCGTACTTTTTAGCAATCAGTTGATGGATATGCAATCCTGTCTTACGAACAAGATACCAATCTATCGCTGCTAAAATGACAATGCCTATGACCGTTCCCATCTCAAATACTCCTTGCTGATCAAGCCTACGCCCAACTGTAATGTATTATTTCATTGTTATGCAGAACTGAATCGCTAAAAATTGACTACTGATGCCATCGCCCCTATTTATGTGCGCACTATTTACTTGTGCTGCTTAGTTGCAACAAGTCCCATTTATTACCATACAGATCTTGAAATACCACGACCGTACCGTACTCTTCTTCCCGCGGCTCTTCCAGAAACACGACACCATTTGATTTCATTAACTCGTAGTCTCTCCAAAAATCATTGGTTTGTAGGAACAAGAATACGCGTCCACCAGTTTGATTACCTATGGCTTGAGCTTGCTCCTCTGTGCTCGCTTGAGCGAGAAGCAGATTGGTACCATTGGAATTTGGAGGAGAAACCTGAACCCAGCGCTTACCACCGCCTAAATCGGTATCTTCAACCAATACAAATTGAAGTTTCTGTGTATAAAACGCAATAGCATCGTCGTAGTTTTCAACGACGAGAGCTATATTCCCGATTTGTTGCTGAACAGGCTTAGACATATTTAAATCCGGTTATCTCAAATTGCTGATTTTACACTACTCTATCAATAAACCGTGAAAGCACATAGCACATCCATAACAACGAACAGCAAAGTTGCTTACACCTCGGCTGAGCCTGAAGATAACTGGAAAACAACTGTTTAACCATTTTTGAAGAGCGCCTGCAGGATTAACCGATGAATCTCTAGGGGAACTAGTCTGACCCAGCCAATAATGGTTGGCAGCAGTGAGACCGCAATAAGAGCTCCTCAATATGTTTTGTCGTAAACAATACAATGATCGAAATGACAAAGCGAATTAGATAACTTTGTTGTTCGAAGAGGTTGGCTGCTCGCGCAGCCAACAGGTCATTACCTATTGACAGGCAGAAGGCTCATATGTGTTAGGGCAATTTCAACTTAGATTTATCTGCCATGGCTAATTCTAGTAGTTGTATTTTATCGCGGAACGAATCGATGACAGCTTTAGCGAGTAGAACACCAATATACAATCCGCATATGAATGCGATTGCCACCATTGGAACACACTTACCGAATTATCAGAAATTTTTGTGTAAGTAAAATAGAGCATAAATAAAGCAGGAAATAGTCCTAATTTATCTACAGCACCTACCATAAACCCAATGCGGTCAACTAGAAAGATAACACGCCGCTCTAAAGCTGCTTTACTTCATTCAATGAGTCTAGGTCGTAGTTGGCTAATTGAGCAACAAAATCTATATTTGAATTATGCTCATTTTGACACTAATTAACGCATCTCGTTTAAAACTAAAAAGAGGTCAACAACGGCACAATAGATGCCAGCATATAGATAACAGCAAGAACAATAGCACCAGCCAAAATATACAAAGCTAATTCTTTTTCCAAGAGCTATTGGAATGGCGCTGATAAATACATAAAATGGCGAGACTTAGTGTTATCTTTTCAATACGCGTTTCACAAATATAGCGCCCGATACCACTACTGTTCTTTTCGCTAACTATCAGCAGATCTAGTATTTTGTCTACATCCACACTCATAACTTTCCCTATTGCCTAACTCCCAATTAAGGGGTGAACAACGCCCCCACCCAAACCTAAAGCATTGTGCCATAAACACTAAAACTGAAGTAGAAGCAAAAGTGCCAAGCGTTGTGAATCCCTCTTAAATTGCTTGTTAGCATTATATTTCAATGTACTCAGTACACCCCATATAACCTGAGAACTAGTCAGTCCACTTTGTTTAGCAATGTTGCTCTGATACTCAGTTTCACTAGGAGAGCCAACAAACGACGCTTGCACCAAATAAGTAGAATGGCTTAAGCCCGTAGCAATATACTTAATTATTTGCTCTTCTCCAGGGTGAAGAATCGTAAAAACCAACATTATCAACTCCCTGATGCATTACGTTAACTGTTGCCTTAACCGAGAGAGCATTAAAGTTGCCTGTTCCTACAGGTCCTAACGTAACCTTAGACTTTTCTAGATCGATGGTTTCGGCGTTCGTGCCGATATTTTCATGTGAATATCAACTATCACAGTTCCAGGATACGAAGAGATTGCTCTTGGGGTAACAGATATTTGTAAAATGCCGTAGGATCTAGTTTCCAATTGAAGTTTTCTCAACTCCGCTTTTGCTTTTTCAATCGTTCTAACCGAAAGAATTGGAATAAAGCCCAACCACCACCAATACAAATAGCGAGCACTAATGCAATTGATTGAAAAGCTGATGCTAAGTTTTGACTTCGATAATTGTCACTGTTCTTCCTTTATAATGCTAACGCCCTGTTAAGGTGATGAGATGGTCTCCCCTACCACTTCACATGACCATCAGCCATGCTTGGAGTGTTTAGGTCCTAAAGCAAAAGGAGAAGACCATGACTCAGCATAAAATCATCGGCATCGACTTAGCAAAAATATTTTCTTTCTTTTTGAAATCAATCATAAAGGAAGAACATTGGGCGTAAAAACTTCAACGAACCAAACTACTGAACTACGTCGCAACTCAAACTCCATGTATCATCGCAATGGAAGCGTGTTCAGGTGCTCATTACTGGGCACGTGAGTTCGAAAATTTTGGGCATGATGTTCTGCTATACCCTCCTCAACATGTCAAAAATCAGCGCCGCAAGCAGAAGAATGACTATAACGATGCAGAAGCGATTACTGAACTTACACTCTATCAACGCACCCACCCCGTTCCACACAAATCCATCGAGCAACAAGACATTCAATCATTGATTCGAATGCGCAGACTATGTGTTACCGAAAGAACCCGTTTGATTAATCAAGTTCGAGGATTAATTGCTGAGTACGGCATCGTTATCCCAAAAGGAAAAGCGTCTTTTAGGCAAGCCATTCCCGAAATACTGGAAGAAAGTGAAAACCAACTATCGCCAACATTGCGTGAACTTCTATCACGTCAATACGAACGCTATTTATACATCGAGGAACAGATCCAATGGTTTGAAGAGAAACTCAACCAAACCGTTAAGCAATTTGATAATGCCAAACGACTGATGTCCATTCCTGGCTTTGGACCACTCACTAGCCAAGCCGTCGCCGTATGGCTCGGCTCTGGACAGCAATTTAGAACGGGGTGAGATGCTTCTGCGGCGATAGGACTCGTTCCAAAACAAGACACAACAGGTGGTAATGTCATTCTTCTCGGCATTACCAAGCGAGGTAATACTTAGATTCGATCTTTACTGGTTCATGGTGCTAGAGCAGCTTTAAGACGAGCCAAGTTCAAGTCCGACAAACTCAGTAAATGGATGCTTGAGTTACAAGAACGACGAGGCTCCAACCGTGCTGCGGTCGCTCTCGCAAACAAACTCATGCGGATCGCTTGGGCTGTTATAACCAAAAACGAAGAATATCAACCGGCATAAAGCACCATACACCACCAACCCTTTGCAAAGTACGTAGTGAGATGAATAACAGGATAAATCCTACACGTTGAAAACCTTGTGCTCACGCTGGCTTTTAAAGTCGATAAGGTGATTAGGACTTCGTGTTCGACTGCCTCATCTTGGCCAAGGCAATAGCCGCAAAAACAGGCCGTATATATGGTAGTTAACCTGCTCTTTTAATCATACTGCTGACTTGCAAAACAGGGGGAGACCATATATGTGAGCAACGCAATACCGAAGCTGCCGCATACCACCTTAAACACTAAAACCAACGCATAGTAAAAATGCCACGCGTTGCGAATCAGTCTTAAACAGTTTGTTAGGCTAGCTTTTTACTCTTTGCTAAATCTTTGAGCATCTCAAGCTCTTTATCGTAACCAATGTAAATCATATTCAGCGCTTTATCTAAAAGCTTATAAGCAGGAATTATTGCTTTATCATTGAATTCAAACATGACTTGCTGAATTACCAATCTCTTTGATTGCTAAAGATACTCGGCACTTTCACTAAACCCTTTTTCTTTCCCAATCTCAATATTCTTTGGTGTGTATTACTTTTACAGAATTTTATTGTTCCGTTGCCTTTTGTTACCTTATGCCTCAAAGGAACTTTTGGTCATTAAGAACCTCCTCAACGATAATTCGCATTTTATTAGCGCAAGATGCTGGGCTAGACCAATATAAACAGAATGAATCCTTTAACAGTTGGATAATGGACTCTGGATACTTAGCTTAATGGAATCAAATTGGGTGAAGGATATATGTATTTTATTTCGATTTTGTCTATATACTCTAAACCCCAACCACCAGGTACTTCATCACTAATATATTCAATATCATCCCACGAGCTTCACCACAAAAGACACATACTCAAGGCAATAATCATGGTTACACTGAAGAACTCCGAACAGACGACTCTACCCAGTCACTTTGCATATCTTCATGCTTGTGATTTGCTTTTGAACGGACATACTCTCTTAAGACCAAATCTTCTTTAAATAGCTTAAGCAATCCCTTGTTGCATGCCGGACAGGTGTAATCTGTCACCATTGCCTCATCATTCGGTGATTTCCAAACAACTTTGTCCAATTTATTACCTCGATTTCTATTTAGATAGCCTAACGCCCAATTAAGGTGTGGCATGCAATATAAACCTTTGCATGCCGCCTTAACCACTGAAACCAACGCATTGTAAAAATGCCACGTGCCGAATCCCTCTTAAATTGTTTGTTATATTTAAAGTGCCGCAACCCTACTCAAACAGGCATGCATTTCTGAAAGCAAGTTGGTAACAACTTGCTCTTGATTGAAATGAACCAGCTTCATGCATGTACTTGTTTCTAATATTGACGATTTCTCTTTGAAACCTATAACGTTCTGCTTGACTTAAACTATTGAGCGCAGGGTTGGAGTGTTCTGTTAAGGATTTCAAATATCCACCTAGCGCTGGTACTTGAACATGTAGTGAATTTATACGCACAAAGCTGACAATGCAGAGTCCAAACCTCGTGTCGAATGCAGAACTTGGAGTAAGTGTTTCCTGTTTTCTGTGAAATCTTCATACAACGGTACACTTCATTAAATTCACCAAGTACCAAATTACACTCATGTTCATTTGCGATTGAGCTACCAGTTACGATTGCGTTTATAGTGTCGATTCTTTTTTTGTTGTACTCATGCCAACCATCTCTATTTTGTAGTTTTGATAATCTGTATAACGCTCTAGGCTCTCGTCATTTTAGCATGTGTTAAGCCTAACCTGCAAAGAAACACTTCTCAACCCTTTTAGGCTGTCATACCTATAACCCGGCAGTGTGTCAGATAAAATTAATTTACTGTCGATTTTAGAACCCAAATAGAACCCATCATCATATTTGGAATCAATCTGTAGAGATGACAAACAAATATTTCTTAGGAGCTCAAGCGTCTCTTAGATTTTGAAAAGTCTGGGATTGTAAGGTAAGAGCGAGAAAGCTGGTAAAACAGTTTTGACTCGAAAGATCTTTTATTAACTGAACTGAGTTCCAGACGATTTAGCCAATCGGAATAGTAAACCGTCTTCAATTGCTCAAGGTTAATGTCAATCTCTCGCTCTTCTTTGGCTTCTGCTCTTAGCTGCTTTAACGATAACTCATACAGAAGATTGTACTTAACGTAATGCATTTCCCTGCCTGTGTTAGCCCTCTCTATAGTAAGTTCACTCGCTTTTCTGTCTAGTAAACGAATACTACTTAATAAGTCTCTTAATTCAATAACTTCATCAAAGAACGAGAACAATCTAGATAACTTATCTATACGCGCAGTTTCACTAATAACTAGTACATGGAGCGTATGCGTCGGTAACATAGCGACTAAGTGCTAATCTTGATAGTAAATTTTTTGGTCGTGATAACTCAGCATGATGTGGCTTATAGCACGCTAGGATTTTACCGTTCTTTGCAACTAGTGAATCTGGAGGAGAAATCAGTACTGGGTGATCTGGTGATTCAACAATCGTAACATCAGAATCAATTGACCTCTAATTCCATCAAACAACTCTATATCTCCTATTTAAATATAACGCCGCATTAAGGTGTGAGCAACGCGACCACGAAACGAAACCATTGCACCGTAAACACGAAACCCAACGATTAGCACCAAAATGCCACGCGTTGCGAATCACTCTTAAGGGCTTTGATATGCTTTCCGCATCGTCTCATTGCGTCTCAATTTTTAATCTAAATTATTGATATAAAATAATTTAAGACTCATACAATCTCATTCAGCATCAGACAATCTCAGAGCTCCGATGCCCCCTTGCGTTCCCCTATTCCTGATTGCTAAGTTGAGGGGAACAGAGAGGAATCAACGGGGATAAAGACATGGCTGGAATAGAATTATTGTCTAATCAGACTATAAAGAACACCAAACCAACAGACAAAGAATACACGCTTTCAGATGGGGGCAATTTGTACATCAGGATAAGACCTAATGGCAGTAAAAATTGGCTCTTTATCTATACCCACCCTATCACAAAAAAACGTATAAAGCTTGGACTAGGCGCTTATCCTCAACTGACACTGGCGCAAGCTCGTAAGTTAGCCGATGAATACCGCAAACACCTAGTAAATGGCAAAGATCCTCGCCTAATTCGAGACCAACTTAACACCGAACGAGCACAGCAATACTATCGAACGTTCAAAAGCGTAGCAGAAGAGATGTTGGCAACCCAAGAAGTCAATGAATCCACCAAGCGCCAAAAGCTCATTGAAGAAGAGCAAAAAATTGCACGTATCAATGGCACCGTTTTTGACAAGCAAGATATTGAACGTATTACCCACAAGGTCAGAACATCTTATCGTAAGCGTCTATTTTTCAAACGCAACCTATATCCATATTTGGCCGATGTTGCAATTTCAGATATCACTGCTTTACAAGTCATTGAGGCTATTCGTCCTATGCAAAGAAGGGGAAATCTCGAGAATGTAAAACGTGCTTGCACCCTTGCGAATCAAGTTATGAAGTTCGCGATTAACTGCGGTTTCATTCATAGCAATTGCCTTGCTGACATCCGCGAAGTGTTCGCTAAAGCAATACCGTCACATATGCCATCGGTAGCGCCAATGGAGCTAAGCCATGTCATGGAAACGATGTCTAACACGCAGATGAAGTTAGTTACTCGTTGTGCATTTGAAATGCAACTTCACACCATTTCTCGTGCGGACGAATTAGCAGCAATGCGCTGGTGCGACATTGATTTAGAAAAACGTCTTTGGACTATCCCTGCATTCTTCACCAAAAGTAAACGAGAACATCTGGTGCCACTTACCGACTATACCGTTTCAATTCTAGAGTTCATTCGCCCTATTTCAGGTCATCAGAAATTCGTATTTCCTTCGGATAAGCCTAACACAAAATATCCACACATCAGCCCATCGGCAGTGAATTCTGCTCTTGGAAATACATCCCTAAAAGGTCGACTCGTTAGCCATGGGTTTCGCGGCATCGCAAGTACGCTTTTTAACGAGAAAGGATTTAATTCCGATGCTATTGAAATGTGCTTAGCACACTTAGACAAAAACCAGACCCGCGCAGCTTACAACAGTGCCAAATATCTCGAGCAACGAGTTGAAATATTAACATTTTGGAGTCAGTTCATTGTCGATGCTACAGGCCATCACTACTCCATAGCGGGTCAACATAAACCAAATTAATTGAGCTTAATAGCTGATGATTTTCATAGCTATCCACCAGCCTACTTCACCAAAAAGATATATCTATATAGGAGATATACTATGTATATGAATGACAGTTTACGCCTCAACATTATTCAAGAAATTGAAGACGCCACGTCAAATTCAACCTCAATCGATATGTCACGCTTCTTCGCCTTTGGGTTATCTCCCGTAGACATCGGTTTGATACTCACCGCAACGACATTGTTAAGATCAGAGCCTTATCTAAAAGAACATGATCTAATTGAACACGGGATTGGTATCAAGCAAATCCAGCGAGTCTTAGGGGGGCTAGAACACTTCAAAACTCTTTTGGGCGTTCATGACTATTCCTTTGCTGATTATCTCAAAGACCGTAATGTTGAGATTGGCTCAGACATCGCTGTGCCCTACTTCATCTATCAACAATACTTTGCTGAGATTCGGGCGATGTTCTCACCTAGTTCAAACCCAAAACACCTTAAGTCAACGTTAATGGTTGAAATTGAGGAGGGTTTTCACTTAAGCCATATGCCAATTTTTGATAATTCTATCGTATTGATTCCAGCTACAGCCGCTGAGTTGATGTTGGTGAGCATGAACCTTTTGATAAACGACTACTGCTTTATACATTACGATCACGCTAGTTCCATTTTGACTTTGAAGCCAATACTGCAAGACCGCTTTATCGATATAGAAGTTCGCTGTTACTCGTCAGAATTTAAGCATAAATGTGGTGGTGGCATATGTATTATCGACGACGTTCGTAATCAGGCTGCGTTGGTGAAAAAGACGAAAGTAATGTGTCTAAGACAGTTAATCGAACGAGTGAACCCTGCCAAATGACCACATATACTATCAAGGTGCGTAGTTTTTAATACGACGCACCTGATTCAACCACGTCGCAGGCCTAAATCGGGTATATCTACTTCAATTCTGTTACTAATTTAATAAGTTATAGCTAACCTAGCTATATTAAAATCGATTATGTTGGAATGGCTCAAGCGGTAAACCACACTAATTCAAGTTATTCACCACATTAGAAGTTTCAACTCAACCACACGAGCGTCTCACCACTAGTTTGGGTGGGAACACCACACTCTTATATGGTTGGTTATCACCCTCCATACGAGACAAAATAATCTCTCCTGCAGCTCGACCTATTTCTCTCGCAGAAACAGAAATGGTAGTCAGTGGTGGATTTGTGTCCGCAGACTCCCTACGTCATCGAAACCAACAACCGCTATATCTTTACCCACTGTTTTACCAAGATCTTTAATTGCTCTCATTACGCCAAAAGCAACAATATCTTGATAGCCAATAATAGCGGTAATTTCAGGGTGCTGCTCCAACAAATCCCTTGTCACTTTTGCGCCCTCAGATCGACTCGCAGAGCAACTTCGAATGTATCGCTCATTAAATAAAATCCCGTGTTCCATCAACTTTGACATATAGCCACCGGACGATGAGAACGCGTTTTGAAATCTCTAAACCACCCACAAATGCGATGTGTTTATGACCTTTTTTATAAGATGCTCCGTCGCTAACTGTAAGCCCATAAAGTTATTCGTTCCTACAAAATCAAACTGATCTTCACCAATAGGCCGTACAGCCAATACTATCGGAAATCCACGACGTTGTACTGTCTCTAAAAGTCTAAATTAGTTTCCATTGCAGGGCACATAACTACGCCACCAGCGTTTTGACTCAATAAAGAATCAATAAACTTACTTTGACGCTCTACGCTCTCCTCTGCATTTGCAAGAAAGAGCAACGAATCTTGCTCTTCAAGATAATGGCTAAGCCCTGCGATCATTTCAGAGAAAAACGGGTTAGTAATATCAGGGTAACAAGCCCAACTAAGTTACTACGCTTATGTCATAAGTTAGCCGCAGCTTGATTGTAAACATAACCAAGCTCATTTACGGCTTCAGAACCCGCTCTCGCGTGGTCGCTGAAATTCGTCCCTTATTCGTCAATACCATGGACACTGTCGCGGTAGACACGCCGCAATGCTTAGCTACTTCTGCGATGGTTGCTTTGGCCATGTTGAGCTCCAGTAAATAAATTTAGTATTAGTTATAGCGCCTTTATTATCTGATTAAAATCAGGTTAAACGATTAACCTATTTAAAGACTTTTTCAGTCATGATTATGTGATTAACCACAAAATTAACCATAAAATCATTGGTTAATAACTGCTAAACGAGTGGTTAAACACGTTAACCAATTTGTCGATTGATTAATTGAGTGATTAGACTGTAGACAACTGATTAACTCAAGGTGATTTATGAAATTCCTATCTGGTCAATCCATTATGACAAATTTCCGAATGTAACAGTGAAAGGCTTTGATCATGATGCTTTTCGCGGTTGGAACCATATAGTTAACACAATTAAGCAACGTATTCAGGGCCAAGATAAACATATTTTGGTAGTCGATACCTATCATGGTGTTAATCACAACGAACTCCTCGACCAGCTTGTAGCACCGCTATCACCAGACCTAGTGATCTCAATGGATGATGCAGAAACATTCCGAAGAACACATCTTTGCCATGCTAGAGCGCAACATTACCGATGACCGAGTGTTTGGAGTTCTTGCTCCACACAAACTGGAAGAGTTCTTTGACAGCGAAAACTACAAGGATTTAAACAAAAATTAGCGACGCTAATTCAGGTTTCATCGTTGTTATTGGTCATGGTGCTGATTAGTCGCCGATGGTGATACCTTTATTTACGCTGATTTAGCTCGTTGGGAAATTCAGCAACGCTTCCGCAGTGGCGAGCTTGGCAACTGGGGTGCTAACAACTACAACGAAGATGTCCTGCGTAAATACAAGCGTTCATTCTTTATCGAATGGCGTGTCTTCGACCGCTATAAGACCAAGCTGTTAGCTGACGTTGATTTTATCTTAGATACTAACACCGCTTTTGACCCTAAAATGGTCACTGGTGTTGCGTTTAATGCCGGTTTACAACAAGTCACAACTCAGCCATTTAGACTTGTACCTTTCTTTGACCCTGGGGTTTGGGGGCAATGGATGAAAGAAGTCTGTGATCTCGATCAAGACAAACCTAACTACGCATGGTGTTTTGACTGTGTTCCTGAAGAACAGCCTTCTCCTTAAATACGGTGACGTTGTTGTCGAAATCCCATCGCAAGACTTGGTATTAACCAACCACAAGCTTTATTAGGCGACAATGTCCATGCACGTTTTGGGGCGGAGTTCCCAATTCGATTCGACTTCCTCGATACAATGCAAGGTCAGCACCTGAGCCTGCAAGTACATCCTCTAACCGAATATATTCAAAACGAATTTGGTATGCATTATACCCAAGACGAGAGCTACTACATGCTAGACGCTGGGGATAAAGCATGCGTTTATCTTGGCACTAAGTCTGGTATTAACCCAGATGAAATGATGGATGACTTGTATGCAGCTCAGCGCGGTGAAAAATCGTTCGATGATGAACTTTTGTCAATCAATTCTCGGCGAAAAGCATGATCATTTCTTAATCCCAGCAGGCACTATTCATTGCTCAGGTTCCGACTCTATGGTGCTTGAAATCAGTGCAACTCCATATATCTTCACATTCAAGCTTTGGGATTGGGATCGCCTAGGGCTTGATGGACTGCCACGACCGGTACACTTGGAACACGGCAAAGAAGTTATTCAATGGGATCGCGACACACAATGGTGTCAAGAGCATTTAGTAAACACAATTACCCTCATAGCTGAAGGCGACGGTTGGAGAAGAAAAACGGGTCTTCATGAACGCGAATTTATCGAAACGCGCCGCCACTGGTTCAACAAACCTGTTCTTCATAAAACTGGGGAACCGTCAATGTTCTGAACTTAGTAGAAGGTAAAGAGGCAATTATCTTGAGTCCCGACAATAAATTTGAGCCATTTGTTGTTCATTATGCTGAAACCTTCGTTATCCCAGCTCACGTAGACGCGTATATCATCAACCATATGGCGAGAGCGAAGGAAAGAAATTGCCACAATCAAAGCGTTTGTAAGAGGTTAACCATGCTCCATTTTGTCGTAGCCAGTCACGGTCCATTTGCCACTGCACTTATCAGTAGTGCCAAAATGGTATTTGGCGAACTAATTAACACGACTGCAATCTGTCTCACTGAAGAAGGAGGTATTGAGCAATTTAAAAAGATTTCCACCATGAAATCACTACAGTTGCACCTAATGTCGATGGCATTGTTGTGCTATGCGATTTGGAATGCGGCACGCCTTACAACGTTGCTTGCATATGCATTCAACCAGATTTCAATCAAAGGTTGAATGCGTAACCGAGTGAACTTCCCAACACTTTTAATGACGGCAGACTTTGTTGAAGAAACCGATGCTTCTTTTGTTGCAACGACTTTACAGCAAGCGCTAAAGACGATTGTCGTTGCAAAGCCAGTAGAGCTAGTACAAGAAGACGATTTTTAAGGAGAAACACTATGGCTATTTCATTTGTGCGAATTGATGACCGCGTTATTCATGGACAGCTAATGACTCGCTGGGCAAAGAACTCCCTTGCGATGGCATCGTAGCTATTGACGATGCGGTCGCAGCCGATCCTCTCCTATCACAAGTCATGATAGGAGCCGTAACTGACGTTAAAGTTTGGTTATTTGATACGGAGACCGCCGTCAGCAAGCTACCGAAGGTGATTGCCAGCGATAAGTACTTCGTCATCGCAAATCTCAATCCTCTACGTCGTATTCGTGAAGCGGGCATTAGTCTTGAGAATCTCAATAATAAAATCAATGTTGGCCCAATGAGTGCGAGAGGGCACAACGACGATTGGTGGCAACCAATGCGTCAACCAAGAAGAAATCTCAGCATTTAACTATCTATCAGAGACGGGCACCACATAGACTTCAGATTAGTTCCTGATGCCAACTCCTACACCTGGCAAGATGCATTACAAAACTGAAATAACAATAAAACCACCTCCACTTTTGATTCATGTTTCGCATCAAAAGTGGAGTAATGAATACGTGAGCTAAAGGATGACATTATGTTTATAGAAGCTGTATTTATCGGGATACTTAGTTATCTCGGGCCCTTTCTACCCATGGCTACTTGGTTTAACCGGTGGTTGGTACACCATCACTCGCCCACTAGTATCCGGTATGTTGGTTGGCATTATTTTGGGTGATATTCAAACAGGTATTATGGTCGGTGTCGCTGTACAGGCAGTATATATCGCGATGGTAACACCTGGAGGATCCATGCCTGCTGACCTTAATTTTGTCGCATTCCCGGCGGTGGCACTAGGTGTTATGTCTGGACAAGGCGTAGAAGTTGCAGTTGCTATTGCAGCAACCATCGGTATCGCAGGTACCATCATTTTCAACTTTATGATGGTGATCAACTCGTACTGGAACCACAAGGCAGATATAGCGATAGAAGCTGGTGATGAAAAGGCGTTTATATGAACTCCGCCATTTATCCCCAAGCGACTAACTTCTTAATGCGTTTTATTCCGACCTTCATCGCAGTTTACTTCGGTAATCAATACATTGAAGGGTTCATGGCCAGCCTTCCAGCAATGGTGATTGATACTATGACGGTCCTCGGAGGCATTTTACCTGCTGTCGGTATCGCAATTCTCTTAAAACAGATCATCAAAGAATCAACGATGCTAATTTATTTTCTAGTCGGTTTTGTTGGTATCGTTTTCTAAAACTCAACATGGTTGGCTTGGTCATGATTGGAGCACTATTCGCCCTCCTTCATTACAACTACAAACCAGAACCACAAACAGCTAATGCTGCGCCAGTTCAACATGCTGATGACGAGGATGAATTCTAATGACTGTACAACACCACAAAATTGGTACTGAGATCGAACCAAAGTAGCACTAGACAAAAGATCTTACGAAATGCTGGCGTGCATGGATGATGTACAATCTATCATCAATGAGCTTTGAACGCTTGGCTTCATTTGGCTTCTGTCTGGGTATGATGCCCGCTCTTAAAAGCTTTACCCCAATCAAGAAGATCGAAAAGAAGCGATGAAACGTCATGCTTCGTTCTACAACACCGAGCCACAGCTTGGCGCTATCATCAGTGGGATGGCAGTGGGCATGGAAGAAAAAGGCGAATGGTGAACCCATTGATGGTGAAACTATCAACACGCTCAAGGTTGGCTTAATGGGCCAGTCGCAGGGATTGGCGATTCCATGATTCCAGGTATGTTGGTACCTATCTTACTCAGTATTGGTATGGCATTAGCATCTGGTGGCAGCATATTAGGTCCAATCTTCTATATCGTCGTGTTTAACGCCATCGCTATCATCGGTTCTTACCAGTTGTTTATGAAAGGTTACAAGATGGGTGCGGGTTCAGTTGAGATGCTGGTTAGCCATCGTTCAACCAAAATTCGTGAAGCACTTTCACTATTAGGTGTCTTTGTCATGGGCGGCGTTGCTGCTAGTTACGTAAACCTAGGCACGGGGCTCGAGTTTGCAACCAAAGACGGTGTCGACATCAACGTACAAATGATGCTCGACGGAATTTTCCCTAAACTATTGCCATTAGTCGTCGTGCTAGGCACTTGGTTTGCGATGGCGAAAAGGTCTTAGCCCAGTAAAAGCGATGCTTTCGCTTGTGGTTATTTCTTTCATCGGTGTTGCTATCGGTCTCTTCTAACTTTTCAATATAGGGCACTCGTTGAGTGCCCTATTATTAAGGTAAACTATGGACTCCTGACCTTTCAAATCGCTCGCTGCCAACACTGGCTCACTCAATATGCCTTACCTCGATGGCAAAAACACAATCTATCCAAGACGGTATTTTCTCAGAAGGATTGTTTGCTAACGGACAAGAGTTTAGTGACGACTTCCTCAGATTTCGTGTACAACCACGGCAAGTATATGTTTTCGCACATGCCACTGAACTCAATCTAATTAATGGACGTAATCAGGTTTGCGTAGCCATTGAGCAAGGATTTTTACGCTTTGGATCACCATCATCGGGTTATCGTTTTGCGCTTTGCAAAAAATGACAATAAGAATGATTCTATTAATCTATATGAACAAGCTTTTGCGCTTCTAGGGTTTGCTTGGCATTACAGACTAACGGCTGATGAACATTCTCTAGCCTCGATGGAAGCCATTTATGAACGTATCTCAACACATCTTTGGGATACTGAAAAAGGTGCTTTTTCTAACTGAAGGCAACAAGATCGACAAAGGGCAAAACCCTCACATGCATTTGTTCGAAGCATTAATGGTTAGCTACGAGCATACCGACAATTCAATTTGGTTAGACCGAGCAACACAAATATATCAATTGTTCAAAACTCATTTCATGCAAAATGATCATTTAGCAGAGTTCTTTCAGGCCGATTTATCACTTAATTCGAAGACTGGTACCCACATCGACCCTGGTCATCATTACGAATGGATCTGGTTACTGCCATTACCAAAAACTCACAGGTATTAAGGTAGATACAACGATCAATGCTTTATATCGCTTCGCACAACAATTTGGCCATAACGATAACGGTCTTGTCAGAGACGAGATATACGCAAACGGGGAGCCACTTCGTTCAACGTCGCGGCTTTGGTGTCAAACTGAGTACTTAAAGCATGCATAGCCCTTTGGGAGCGTGACCCTAGCGACACTCGCCGAACCGCTATCAGCCAAGCGATTGAACACATCTTTGTTTATTACTTAAACCCAGCACTACCAGGATTATGGGTCGATCAAGTTGATAATTCGGGTCAAGTGTTAAATGAAAATTCTCCTGCTAGCAGCTTTTATCATCTATTTTTAGCCTTTTCTGAATTACTCAGAATTGCTAATAAGGATTAACATGAATTTATCTATTCCCCTAGCATCAATTACTTAACAGGCCGTATTGATGCAGAAGACATCATCAGAAAAAACTACGCTTGGTGCACTTAAGGCGTATTTTCCGATGAAACCAAACGCTAGAAGCGCCCAAGACCAAATTATCTATCACGTAGAGATGCTACCAGCACGCTGAAGGAGAGCTAAACTTTGGAGTATCCCATATCGAACCTGGTTTGATAGGCGATGAATTCCATATGACCAGAGGACACATTCACCAACGTAAAGAACAAGCTGAATTCTATTTTGGCTCGCAGGGTGAAGGTTTATTACTAATGCAAACAGAGCAAGGAGAAGTATCCATCGAGAAAGTGTTCCCTGGTAGCGTGCACCATATTCCCAGCTTTGTCGCTCACAGATTAATTAACACAGGTAACACTCGACTATCTGCGCTTGCTGTTTGGCCTGCCATTGCAGGACATAATTATGATTTTGGATGAAATAGGATTTAAAGTTCGCATATTTAAATCATCGTCAACTTTAAAGTCGTTCATGTAGATGAGGTTGATCAGTAGACCAAGGCTTAAATCATAAAATCTTGGTATGACTACACCGAGCCTTTGACTGTGTGAACAATCAGATTGCCCAATATGTCACAGTCTTTGGCTCAGCATTCGATTAGGAGATAATGAAATAGAATTAGTAAACTTGCATACTGATTCAACCCAAACCTAAGGCATTATTGGACAAAAATGAGTTAGGACTTTTGTCCTATAACTGCTAAGTTGGATGAGAAAAATATCGAAGACCTACATTGTAAATATTCGGGCTCAAGTACAGCCACCAAGACGCACTTGATGACTGTAAGATAAAGTCTGAGCAAGTAAAATTTAGTATTACTAAATACGTATTTTCTCGATCTAATCATGTGCTCTCGTAGATAATAAGCTCTTGCAGAACCAGTTTCTACAATTCCATTAAGTAGCTCAAGGCATGAATTATACATTTTCCTATTTAATACACCTCTATTTTCTATTTGAAGATATCGTCCTATCGACATTTCTAAGTAATAAGCCGTATTCATTTGCTTACCTATAAGTTCTGAGTTCACAATGAACTTTGAAGCTAGAAGATGAATACCTTTATCAAAGAACACACTATGAAAGTGATACATTAAAGACGCTAAAGCTTCAAAACGTGGCTATTGCCAGCAGATTGATTGGCAAATTCCAATAAATAGTGTGCTCCACCCTTCATGTCACGCTCTTCATTGGATGACCTTGCCAAGGACTATCCGCGTACATTAGTCCACGTAATAGCTGATTTAAATCATTCTGTAACCCTACATAACTGTCATTGACATCATTCATGGCTATCTTATGTGCCTCTGGCGCTAACAAACTCAAAGCGCTTGACTGCGTAGTAATCATCTTCTTTTCCACTGCTACGTTATATGAGAGTGTTAGAGTAAATAAAGCTGGGGCTTTTGAACACCCTAAGATTAATAACTCTTTAAACGGCATAAAATTATTATTTCTTGAGTAAATAACATGCTCAGAAAGGCAATCTTGCATCTGTTTTTAATGTCATGATTTATTTTTCATCACCACTTGAACGATAATTTTGATATTCAGTATCAAATACAAAATGAACTAATCTGTTAACCAACTGAATCTGAACATCATCCGTAGTACAATATGGAACCATTAACATTGGTAAATGAAGAAACCATGAACAATGACTTTCCAAAGAAATGTCGTTAACCAGCTTAAATTTTCCATCAACTAATTCATTGCGAAATGTTGTTATAAGGGTATTCCATTTTTCGATAGCTGCTTGCAACTCATCACCTTGTAGGTGATAAAACCTACGTACAACACTATCTTCTCTTCGTAATCTGGAATACTCAACTATTCCAGCTATACAACTGGATGCTAATTCAGCGTCTCTTGACCAAGAAATTCCCTTACCCCTTAGCAGCATAAGCACTAACATTAAGGTTCTCATGGGTTAATGCTGTTGCCAAAGCAAACTTCAAATACTTTTCTTGTTCTGAATCTAGCTCTAAATCAAATAATTTAGGTAAAACAAATGCACACGCTCCAGAGCCATAATAATCAGTCTTATCACGGGCTGTTGTTCCATTCATATTATCTGCGTGCATAAATATGGACTCTAGGATAACTCTAGACACCACTCTTTATCTCCATCACTTAAGTTCAAAGGTCATCTCTAACACAAACAGCAGCAACAGTTGTGATTGCACCAACCGCCATATCGGCAAAGTTGTGAATTTCACCTTTTGGAGGGAATTGAGTGATTCTTTGCGGCTATTAATGCATCTTGATATGAAGAAATATTTTCTTCGAGCAACTTCTCTTCGAATAATTTTCGACCCCATAATTTTAAACTAGTTACAGTGTTGCCAATTGCATACTGTTCGTAAAACTCTTGTTGATCTTGCTTTAAATCTGCAGGAAGCTCAGACGAGCTTTGAAGCAATATTCGATCATTATCTTGATCTTCAACAGTTTCCCAAGTCCTTGTATCAACTCGGTGTACCATATACCGAAGGTTTTTCATTACGAGCAATCGCTTCATCTGTCAATTCATCAACAATTTTAAAGCACCATCTCTTAACTCACTTACGAATTGAAACCTTGTTAATAAGGTTTCTAAAGACTCTTTTCTCCAAGGTCTAAGTGCTGCTTTTCTTCTTTCCTCGATGTATATTTTGTCATTACATCTCTTTGATAACTAAAAAGTGTAATTCATTCTCGCCCATTTCTTGCGTCATTCGAATTAAATCTAAATGGTATAAATCAGGAGTTTTCAGTAAAATGCTGCTTTTCCTACTTTATTAGAAACCTGTCGCCACAGAAGATAAAACAGAAGTAGGCATCACAGAGTTACTTTTCCTCAGCAAGTAATCGTATATCCATTCTATTTCATTGTCTTCACTACACGTATCTACATATTCAACCAACCAATTTTCTAACGCCATAAGCGCACACTGAAGAAGATATGGTAATGTTGACTGACCTCTGTAACCATCCCAAAGATGAGGTGAGGCATACTGCTTTACTAATGTTCCATCATTGAAATTACACCACTTGCTGCGACTGTTTCATCAGAAAAGTACTCTTCTTGTTCATCCACAGAAGGAGCGCCAAACTCAGATTCAGCATACTTCTGTGCAGTTAAATGCATAATTTAATAATAAAATCTAACGCTAATCTAGGTTTTGATTCCAGGAGGTACTTAAAGGTCCTTTAGAACCACTTGCGGGAAAAAATCACGTTCTCGATCTAAACCATAGGATTCTTCAACATCAATTCGACCATAAGAGCTATAGCCAAACTCATCTTCTTCTGTTTTTGCAGTAACCACTCATGCAAAGAAAGCTTAACTATAAAGTCAGGATCACGCTTACATAACATAGGCACATTAGTGCCTACAAGCGCTAAACTAGTCAGCTCATCAACATAGCTTAACCTTCTAGGCTTTACCTTGGAGATGAAAACATCCTGAGCCATTAATTCATCAAATTTTCTTTGATTGCTGTCGAAACCTTTAATAAGGCATTAAGTATTTTCTTTCTTCGCCCTTCATCACGATAAGAATCTTTAACTGGTTCAAGCAGCCATAAACATAACAAACCAACCTTTTGTGAAGCATTTGGTAGTTCCTCATATATATTAATGAGTCCACACCATTCATTTATCACCTCAACAACTTGAGTAAGCATAGTGTTACTCAAGTCATGCTAACCTCATAGATAAAAATAAACAATGCCTCCCAACCGTTACCATAAGGCTGTAAAACAAAGATTTCAAAATCCTGATTTTCATCTTTAACCAATAAATCATTATATAGTGAGCTTGGTCTTTGACAGGCTATTCTGAGAATAAAGCAAAACGGACTAAAGTGCACAATCATCCTTTAGAAGCTGAGACTTAAGAGAATATAGAAAACCTTCTGGCGAGCCATGTTGCATAATCGCTGCAATAGCTTCATCCTTCCAGTAACTTTCTATACCATCAGTAGTCAAGACTTCTTCAATAAATTCATTGGTTGCATCATCAAATTTCAATTTTCTGTATAGCCATAACCGAAAGGCTCTACTAATTGCAGGTTCATTACCAATAGTTGATAAAATTGAATTAAGTCATGCGAGTTTTCAACGTACTCGCTCTCAATGTATTCTTCAATGCCCAGTCCTCTAGTACATCGTGCATTGGACTTATAGTGGCAGACCCTGGTCACGGTGGATTAAATGATCCTCTTCCAATTTAGCAATGACTTCAGGATCAAACTCACTAACTCTAATACCAAACAACATTTTTTTGCTCGTTGTTTTGCAATATTGATAAAGTTGTTCTTCGCTTATCTGGCATTCCTGATTTTCTATCTGCCTCTTTTGAAATCACTGTTGCCCAGACAGTATTTCTAAAATCAACTTCAGTATCACCAGATTTAAATTGTACCATTACCAATAGCCCTTACTGCTATCTCGATAAAAATGGGACTTTAAGCAACTCAGTTAACGAGTCATTAGATATTAGCCCAGTTAACTCAGGAATATGCTCACTAACTTGGGCAACTTGATCCGTAGTAAGCCCTTCCAAATTCACACTGTCAAACTGGATAGCACTAGGTTGAAGATAATTAAAAGTAAGTTGTTGATATGCATAATCACGGCCCGTTGCAATTATGGTCCAACCCTTGATTTTTATGTATTGAAGTAAATCAATAAATGCATCTTGATACTTTAGCTCTAAAACTTTTTCTAGAGACTCAATAACAAGTATTTTTCTTTAAGTAACGAGAAGTACCCTTCAATCTGACCTAACGTAGAATTCATTCCGATAGATGTAAATACATCGTTAAGGTGGTTTTATCTAAGTCTTCAGCTCTTAAATAGAAAACAGGAACGTCTTTACCTTTCGTTGAGATAAAGTCTTTAACAACTCCAGACTTTCCGACACCTCTAGCACCAGTAACAAAAATAAAGTCATTTACCTTGTACAGTTCAGATATTTTTGCTATCTGGTCAGCCCTATCTATATGAAAACCTTTAATAGTGTTCGATATTCCATTAAATATATGTTCACCACGCTCTTTAAGCTTTAAGAAATCATTTTCAAAATTTACTTTACTTCTCGCATTAAATAGCAACTTAACTTCTTCAGGTGCATTATCTTGAGTTAGAGTTCCTGCATTCTGGTTAAATTCTTGAGCACAAGTTACTAATTTAGACAAAACAAGAGATGGTGACTCATCCAGTGACATTTAATCAAAGAGCACAAAAGATTTGCAACTACTGGTATTTTTCATCAAGTCGAATGAAACTAACTGAAACGCTTTTAAGAAAAGCCATAATTCATCATCAGTAACAGGATTCCCACCATTGGCAGCGGTTAATTGTGACCTGAATATATTAAGCTTGTTAACTTTTGCTTCACTAGTGAAGCCTTTGTTTAGATTTCTTAATAAATTCTGCTGAGTTTGACGAATACTTAGCCCATTCCAATATTGGTAGAGTATTATTGACTTCAAGTTTGGGTAACGGGCCTGTTATTAATGCAATTGAATCATTTTCAACATTAAAGTCAGTACTTTGAAAATCATTCCACACTATGAATAACTTCAGCAAACATTGAATCAACAGCCCGCTTATAGTGATTTCATGCTTAATCTGAGCAAAAGCTGGCTTTCGTTACTTGCTTTATCAGTCGCTACTAAAACAAAGTCATCCGTATTTACGCCATCATATTTATTCTGAAACTTTAACTCTTTTGCCCTCATATCCTGTGATAAGCAGGGAACACAAGACTTTGTTAGTAATGACAATGCAAAAGCAGCTTGAACTCTAGTTTCAAAGTTAACACCACCACCTCCAGTAGAAAATGGATTGCTCTGTTGTTTGACATCATTACTCATTTATCATCTCCATAAAGCGCACAATGAAATTTATGAGTCTTTCACTGCGCAAGTCTCACTAAATTCAACACTTTATCGCAAAATACGGCAGGATGATATGAATACAGTCACTTACCCGATACAAGCAATTTTGTGGCTCAAATGGTCACAAGTTACAAAAAATTAGCAACCCAACCACGTAGATTTTTAAGCCAGTTATCAGCGTGCGAAATAGCCTGAACTGTTAGTGCTAACACACTTTGGGGCAAAAGTGAGCTAGAATTCGCCAATGAAAGTTGAAATGGTGAGTCCCTTATTCAACATGGGTAATGCCGTTATCTGGTTAAAAATACTGTTTGAATCAAGAGATATTAATCATATCGACAATTGAATTTAAGGTGTGTGGCTGGCGACGCAATTTCGCTTATCGTGTTAATCAAAATAACACTTCACCAATGTCGATAATTTGAGAAAACTTGGATAGTTAACGCGAATGATTAAACAGCTTTTCCCCCTTTCTTTAAGCAGTATTTTGATAGTTGGCTGTGCGACACCTCCTTCACCTGAAGTGCCACCCAGTAAAGCGTATGTACTTGCTTCACAGTCCTATCTGACTAAAGATACTCACGTGCTTTGGGCTACTCACGAATCACCTTTAAGGGATTACTCTCTTGCAGATGTTGAGTACATTGAAGAATCTTATAAAACTCTCCTGGAAATGCTTCGGTCATTTTGGCGTGATGAGTCTTATGACTGGTAATTTTACAGGTATGATTGATATTGCTGGTGGCCTGACTGCCAATATTGCGAAAACACCTCATGTTGCCAAACAATCAAGTTGGGTAGTCCGAATACCATTAGACGACGCCACTGATGGCATGGAAGCATGGCGTATTGCTGTTGATACGATTCAAGAGAATACCCTCAAATTGCTTGCCACCAAGGGGTTACTCCGAGTAAGATTATCCTTAATGAGCAGCGACTCGCTACGTTTGGAGCAACTATTTGGCAGGATACTGTTTATAGAGTAGATCCTGATGACGAAAACTCGGGCTTCTTGTACGAAAACGAAATGTATCGAAACAATGGAAAATACGGACTTGTGATTGATGAGAGCTATCTCATCAATGGAAAGCCAACCTATTCCAATTCTTATGAAACGATGCTATCGGGTGTCTATGCCTACAATGGTACCTACTTTAAAGACAAAAAATTCATCCTTATGATCAAAGGATGGGTTTGCGCTCTTCATGAAAGATCTGACAGCAATGATGCCTGAACACTATTTTACTATGATGCACCAAGCGCGAATAATTTTTTATTCCTACGATTTATCAGAACGGAGCGCAATATCGTTTCTTAAATCCTAATGAAGAGCAACAGATAATGACTCGTTTTAGGCACGATTGCTGTAATTAGCTGTTCGGAACAAGTAGCACAGGCGTAGTCGATATGGATACACTGTAAATGACAAGCCAAGAAAGTCATCTATGTATAGGGGCACTCTCATGCCCTAGATAACCTCTGGATATATCCTTTCAGAACATAAGCACAGAGGTAAATCTCAGCTTTGCTCAGTCAAGCTAGCAAGCCGTAATAGCGTCAACCACTGTCACCGCTCTGCCCCATCAGCACGGGTTTGAGGCCAAGCTCAACGATGCAGGAAACGTCATCTGAGAAAGCTGTGGCAATAGGCTCTCATCAAAATACACAGTTTCTGGTTCATGCCCGTTTGCTCTCACGGTATAGTTAGCCGTGCATGACGAGCGTAAAGGCTTGGTTACAAACAGGGCCGAGAGTCGAAATTACGCCCTTTCTTGCGTGAGTATCCATATGCTGAGTTAAACCCTAATATGAGTGTCTGGCCTTGTTTAGCGTTATTCCTTGCGCGCAACCTGATTGCGCTTGCTCTTCAAAACTGCAAGCCTCATACGCTCATTGATAAGCGAAATATCAAAGTCTAAATCGCTCTTTAGCCGAGCTTCAATTTGTGTAATCGCTGGATGGTAAACCCATTTTCTCGGAGCCTGTTCAATTACGCTCTTTGTGAGTTTGTCTAGGTCATCCATAATATCCAATTCATTGACGTAAATTGCCATCATAGGTATACCTAAACGCTCAACCCTCTTCAGTTTCTCTTGCGACACGTCATTTGTCACCACAATTTCGATAAACAATGTCTGGCCCTCAAACTCAATGGCAGTCACATCAGGAATAAAGTCAGCCTCGGCTGTTCCAATGCAATCTCACAAAATGCGTCCTGTGCTGCAATGATTTCTGATTCGGTATGTTCAATTTGAGCCATATCCAATTGAGAACACACTACGGTAAATTCGGGGTAACGACCCGTCTTTCCATGTCTAAAATGTGTTTACAAATTTTATGAAGGGTGCTCTCCCTACAGTCCCCTGCATCCATAGAGTGATGAGCAAAATGATGCTTTTCACTTCGCCTTTTTCGCAACTAACCTATCACCACAAGCAATGCAATTACAGTTACAACTCAACCCGCTTTCAACTTGCTCTATATGCATTAGTTGGCTGTCTGATAGACCGTATGCGCTCGTATTTTTGTCTAAGTGTGTCATTGTTTACTCCAATATTTCAGTCTTTCGTTTGTATTAAATTAGGGAACTCCCTCTAAGAACGCTGAGATAATGAAAAATATCTAACCTAAACATAGTATTACCTTATATTACTCAGTAATACTATGTTGATATTTGAGATGATAGTAAGTCATGGCGAAAAACATTAGGAGCTAGAATCCACAATTAAAGTGGCGAATGAATTTTGGCACCAATATACACACAACGATAAAAACAATGCGTCCTTCTCCTTGTTTAGGGCACTGATAGACTTAGTTGCAGCTAGCCCAGCGATAGATGCAGACAAACTGGAAGAATGCTACGTAACATCAAGTGAACTGGCAGAGCGAGTGACGGAGTTAACTAGCGCCAAAGAAGGAGTGTATACCACCAGCAGACTCACCAAGGAGTTCAATAAATTACTGCCTAGATTAGATGAGCTCTATCCATCTCTCGTACAAGCAGCAACCCACCTGGGCATCAATGTCATCCCTATGGTGATAAAGAAACCAGTAAAGGAGGGCAAGGTAAGCAAGCGATATATCGATTACTTGCCAAAGAAGTCTGCCCTTAGCAGCTAGTGCCGATAATCATCAATCCCAACACAGTAGCACGACTGAACCAAACCAAATCCGTTACTACATTGAATCCGCCCCAAAACTCCCGCTTTGGACTCGCTGGCTAGAAAATATCGACATGACTAAACACCGCTGGAAAATGGTGTCATTTACGTTAAGCCCCATAATAGTCGTTATTCTCTCGCTATCATTTTCCAACTCGCTGTATTTCAGATAGTGGAACCTATTGTCTTAACCTATATGACGACGTTCACCATAACCTATGTTGCTCTCTTTATGATTTGGTTTCGCTACTTGATTGACGCATTGAATAACAACATTACCACGCTACCAGATGTCATGCTCCCCTAAACCTCAAATCAGCAGTACTTCAATATGAGTTGAATGAGCCTGGAAGTTCTACGGGTAGAATTCGAAAACTGTCGATCAAGGTATACACGGGCAAATGTCCCATATGTGGCTACAGGGTGGACATCAAATCCATTGGTTTGCCATTTAAAACTCGCCTGTTTGGCATTTGTGATAATAATCCACTAGAACACCGTTACACTTTCTGACTTTACAACTTTGAAAGGCGAAAAATGAATAATTAAATGATTAACTGCCATTAAAACCATAGGAAACATAATATAACCAATCATAAACATCCAACCATCGATAATACGCAACCACTAATGTGAACAATATTAGTTACGTTACGCTTATCGAATGCGAGCATTTAATTGGCAATTTTAATAATCAATCATCGTTATTGGTAATTTATCATCTGAAACAATGGCGTACTTTCAATCATTTTCGACCGAAAATGAAGTAATGATTTTACAACACGTCTCAAGTCGTCACCTTGGGAGATGGCTAGAATGAAATAATCGATTTCATGAGATAAATACCCCCCTGTCTTGTCGCCAAGCTTTATCTTAGGAGGAAATTTACCTTCATCTTCGTAACGATATAGGGTCGCTCTAGATAGAGGAATGCGTTGCATCACCTGTGTTCTTGTCTCTATACGCAGGTCAATGGTGCTGATGTCTAAATTAGTGAAATGGGTCATGGTGCGTTCTCATTTGTTATTTTTTTTATTAGAGATTTACTTATCATAAACACAACAAAGATCACATTTCAAGCATTTTTTCGCTCACAAACTATACAGCGCACTGATGCGTTAATACATCAACACAGCGCCTAGATTAATTTTAAAAATAAAATATACACACATATGCGAAATAAAGTAAAACTTAACGAGGTTAATTATTGAGGAAAGATTGGTCACGAATGAAAAGATAAAGATTCATTCAAAAACCTGTTTACATCATATTGAATGCATGTATTAAATATAAATAAGATAACAAGCTGGTATTGCAAATCCCTATTTGTCCCAAATAGGAAGTTTCAATATTGTGCCTCACCTTCGTGAGGTTTCGAAAACAGGCTGCGCCGTTATCGAGGCAAACCAATAAAAACAAAAATAAAGGTTGAGCATGAACACAAAAAAATTAGCACCAAAAATCCTATCCAAAGTCACTAGACAAAATAAATCTGAGTTAGAACGAATGTTCACTTGCTGCATGAAGTCTAAAGATGAGATTCAGCTTGAACTTGCCAGTCTTCTGCCTTCTCCTGCAGAGACCTCAATCCAAATTGAAGAACATCGGTATTTCTTGACGTTCTTAACTGACTGTATATCTATCAAGAGCCATAACGATAAACATTCAGATTCAGACGTACAGGCAGCCTGCTATTGGATTGATTTATTCATGAATAGCTTTAAGGTACCCCGCAAACAAACCACCGATCTTTACGTAAAATCCATTAAAACCAGCCTAACTGAGGATCAGTACTTTCATTTTATTGAAGTGATGCACAGTTACCGCTATTCATTAACCAGCGCATTTCTCCGAGATTTGATTACCCATCAACTGGATGTTAAACCATCGCAATCTGCTGAGATTCAAGTTTATCTGGAAAAAACAAAAGTTCTCGCTGATGAGCTTTCGCTAATCGTTGAAGAATGCAATTTAGTTGTAGGAGAGCGCCCCAACGCTTATCTACTATCATCAACGAGCTAAAAAATACCTTGTTGAATACACGCAACTTAGCCGTCGATGCACACAATTCACAAACAGCTCGCCATCTTGCTGAAAAGTATCTTGATAGCCAGTGTCTTTATACATTGTATCTAGACAAATTAGCTCAAGAACACGGTTGATTCATAAAATCATTCCTTGGTACAAACCACAATGATTTTTGAAGAACTGGAGTGCAAAAAGAGCACCCAATCAATCAACGATATCACTCGCCTTGTTCGCTACGGTGCGAAACAAGGTGATGATATCACGACCCTTGTTTCCTACGCTTCCAGTCAAAGCAAACAACAGGGAGATTCTTCATTCTTCATCCATTCGAATGAAATCACCTCTGTTCCTTTATCCGCACGCAAAAGAGATGCAAGAGAAGTTGATTGGAATGACGTTATTCGTGAACTTCAAAGTGCTCATCTTACTAATCCAAATACCAAGCTACCGTTTCGTCATTTTGTTGTCTCACTGGCAGAAAATGAGCATTTATCTCGCCCTCAATGGCAAAAAGTAGCGACTAAGCTAATGACACATCTTGGCTACAAAAATGCTCGTTATATTGTCTTTAAGCACTCCGATACGGATCACGAGCACATACACATCATTGCTTCAACAACCGACATATTTACGGGAAAAATCATTTCAAACTGGCGCTCACACCTAAAGGCTCAATCAGTAATGAGACAATTAGAGGGCGAACTTAGGCTGCAGAAGGTCATAAGTTCAGTGAAGCATCATTCGACTTATGACACCAATATCAAAGGAAAAAGGGAACATACGATTAAACGAATGATGCAAAGAAAAATTGAACAGGCCATCAATCGATTGCCACCTTCGGCTTCACTACACCAATTTGAGATTGCTTTACTTAATGAAGGTATTGAAATTAAGCTGAAACAAAACAATATCGGGACTCGATATCAAGGGCTGGTGTATCAATTTCATGACTATCGGTTTTCTGCATCTTCACTACGAAGTGGCAATAAGTACACCCTCGGAAAGCTGATCTCGAACGGAATACTTCACAAAGAGGCATTAGATAAAACTCTTGCCCAGCCAGAACATTCAAGCAAACTCCGTCGTGCACAGGAAAAGTTTACAATCATTAGAAAAGCCGCACAAAACAAAGCAGATGAGTTTAGAAAGCAAATTCAAGCACATCATCAAAACCAATATAAGTTTTTGCTTCTCGTCTGCTTAATAAAACACGCAAAAGCCATGCAGGCACAAGCTGATTACTGGCTATACCATAGTAAGTTTCTAAGAGATGAGTGGGAAAGAGCGATGGTTCGCAGCCTGTATGAATCAGAGAAAGGGATATACAAGGCAGCCAATCTGTTGAGTGATATTTTCTACCACATTTTGCTGACACTATTTGAAGAATCCCTTAATAATGGATGGAAGCTACATATTGTTGCGACTAATAATCCCACTGAACATCAGCTTGAGTTGAAACTTGGCAAACGAAATGACCATTCTGGACTAGCGAGATAGTCCCTTATCCTCTTATATTTAAAATCATGAAAACAACGCATCTCATAATTTTGAACACACTCATTGGCTCGTGTATTCAATCAAGTATACGCTTTACACCACATCATTCAGACCAATATCGAAGCGCTTACGTATGAGCCTTTTCATCAATACACAAAAACTCACTCAGGCAAAAGAAGATCATCTTACCGAGTTCTTTGCTGCCAGTTTAAACGCCTCAGATGTGATGAAATCAGCATTTGTTCGTTTCGTTTTTGGGAATGGCTCAGAAAGGCGTCTCATTAAGGTAGAAACGCAAAATATTTACCCCAACGCTCGGCCAGACATGACGTTAACTTTTGATGATGGTTCAATTTTGCTGTGCGAAAACAAATTAGATGCGATGGAAACGATTGGGAATGAGCACACTGACTTTGCACCTCAATTGGAGCGATACCTAAACTTACCTGTAAATGGTGTTATGTACATCCGTTCAAGTTGGAAGTCCCCTTCTCAGCATGTCTTGACCCATCCAAAGTATATTAAGCCATACGACAAACCACATTTCCTATGGCGAGACTTTTATCCCATGTTGGTAGAAGACCCAAATCCCCTCGTCAAAGAACTGAAGTTAGGATTTGAAAAATGGGCTTTATGCCGCCAAACCCAATCATTGGCGACCTATCACGAGAAGCACCAAGAAAACAGCGTGAAAACTTCAGCCTATTTTGGCTAGAAACTTCAGCCGCAGCTATCAACCTTGGCTGGAACGTCAATGTTGGCGATGTCGTCGAGCGCTACTTTACAACCCCTAACGCCAAGTTCGTTAATCAAATCTACGTCAATCCAATTAAGCCCGAACGTTTTCTCGTTCGCTTAACACCAGAGCCAGGCATGGCAATACAAGTTATGGACAAAGTGAGAATGCTCAATCCTACCGTACAACCTGCCATCAAACAGAGTCTGGTAACCCGAGTCGATGGCGGTGTCTCAGTCATCGACATTGAAGCTCCGATCAGCTCTGTACTGCCAAATTCACTAGAGACAGTAGCAGAAATTGAAGCTGCGCTGTTCAGCTACGTAATCCCCTATCTAAAGCTGAATCATCAAAACAACGATTAGAGCCATAGGTGTTTTTTCATTTGGCTTGCGGCTGAAACGTAACACGATTAGCTCCACACATTGTTGAGAGGTTTATAGCATTTTGCTAGTAACTCACACTTGCTAGCTCAGGACTTTAATGTAACAGCTCCGAATCAGAAATGGGCGGGAGATATCACGTATCTTGCCACAAGTGAAGGCTGGCTGTATTTGGCTGTGATCATTGACCTTTACTCACGACAAGTAATCGGTTGGTCGATGGATACGAAGATGACGGCAACACTGGTTTGTAATGAATTATCTATGGCTCTTTTCCGTCGAGGCTTACCAAAGGAAGTTATTATTCATAGTGATCGTGGTAGCCAGTATTGCTAGAAAGATTATCGAGATCTCATAACTGCTGATAATCTAAAACAAAGTATGAGCAGGAAAGGAAACTGTTGGGACAATGCTTGTGTTGAGAGCTTCTTCCATTCGATGAAAGTGGAAGCAATTCAATACGAACCAATAATGACCAGAGATGAGATGCATAAAACGGTCTTCGAGTATATAGAGGTCGATTATAATCAAACGAGAAGGCACAGTGCTCTTGGGTATCTAAGCCCAGTTAACTTTGAACAGCAAAATGTCGCTTAATGAAGTGTCCAGTCTGATTGAGCAGATCACGCTGCTACAAATCAAGAGATTTGGACATCAATTAGTGAGAATCAAACCTCATTTTTGCTCTTTGAACCTTAATCCGTTTATCAACAGGAATAAAATAAAACAAATAGTCAAGAAGAGAATCCAAAATGAAACTAAGATTTGCAATTTTTTTTAGTCTTATTTCTGTGAATGTATTCGCTATAATCTGGAATATCAATAAATCATTCAGATAACCAACACATAGTACAAACGGTTAATGGCTATTCATGTACTGGGCAACTGGTAAGTGGAAAATACGTTCTTACCGCAGGGCATTGCTCTGATAATTTTCTGAACCCCAGCGAGACCGAGGGCATTCACGAATGATTGTAGGTGTCTCCAACCAAGTTTCTGTTGTGCAGAATCAGTTCGTACTTGATGACTCCGCCTTTATATTTCCAACAGATTTTTCAATTTGGACATTACCTACCGAATTAAAAGTCGATGCGACATCATTGATTGCACCATATTCGTTGAACAGCGAAGGGAAAAGATCTCAATCAAGGGGTTTGGAAGTGGCATTTTGGAAGAAGCCATCACCGAAACTGAACTCTATGACCCCTCCTGCACAGTTTAATTCGAGTGCTTGATGTTGGTACAGGGAATACTCCAAGGTGGTGATAGCGGATCAGGTTACTGGGAAGCGACGGTTGCTTACGGAATTCACCGTGGATATGGGGATTCGGTCGAATGGTCGGTTCCCGTATAAATTATGTTCATAATTTTATCCTACATAACGTCAATGGCTGGAACTATCAACTTCGGTCAATGTAACAGGCTCCACTGAGCTACGTGTACAGAGTCTCCATCTGGATCAAACTGTTGACGCTTCGTTCGCTACAGGCGATGTGGTTGTGGACGTTGCGAATAGTACTACATTTCACAATCTAGCATTTCACCATATGATATTTGTACTTACACAATCCAAAGCGGTGGAAATGAAGGAAACTGCATTTATCTCCAACAGAATTCATTGTCATAAATGAAGGAGATACAGGTGAAGAAGCAAATTCAGGTTCTGCCGGTGGTGCTACAAGTCTTTGGATGATACTGGGTATGTTGCTTACGGGATACATCCGCAAGAGAGCGGCATTTTCAAGGTCCGTGTCATATGATGTAATCGTATAGGGCCTGATGGTTCGTTAAGTTCGGCTTAGGCCGAATCAAAGTGGATAAAATATGCTACTGGCATCAGTTCATGACGAGGGATTCAGTAAAGTCAATTCTGAAAAGTAAAGTTTGGAACCACTGACGGCACTTCGGGATCTACGGGCCTAAATGTGTATAAACTTCGCTCCTGAATATGGCCACGCACTAGTCATTGATATTCCTATGGTTCTGACCTCATTTCTTTATAGATGAAGCGGTATTCAGATGTTAGCCAGCATGCAACGAGAAATTTGCTACTTGTTTTGTGAATATATGCTTTAAATGAGCGGTCTAGATAAACCATAATATTTTCAAAATCAGATTGTTTTTGCTGGAAGACAAAAACTCTATGTTTAGCGTCGCTCTGAAGCAACTTATTGAAATCGTAAACTAAACCTTTTGGCTGCCAGTCTGAAAGCTCTATCTCTGCAACTAAAGGAACACCGACAAAATTGTTTTCTTTGTCAAACTCCCGAAGTGTGAAATCATAAAGCCATTCTCGACCAGTGCTTTCCCCACTTGAGCGAGAAGATAACCGTCCATTAGTAGGTAACTTCTCTCCTTCTTCTGAAAATTTCATTTTAATGTCTTGGTTTTATTTGAACTGTACCAAATGAATTTTTCGCCCTTAGAGCGAGCTACTTCCTTTTATTATTTGCAATAACAGACAATTCATCGAGCCACTGCTTTACATTTGAAATCATCTAGTACCCCCTACGTGTAATCAGACACCTAACGCTATAAGGCAGAAAATTCTATATTTAAATACAGGAATGTTTTGCCTTGCTTCATTTTCAATCCAATTCTATTGTAACTTTCACGTAAAACATGATGTTAACTACGAATGCCAAATAAATGGAAAATATGCGACTGGCTTTTGGTAATTCAGATGAATCACAACTACTGGCATCAGTTCATGGCGAGGATTCAGTAAAGTCAACTCTGAAAAATAAAGTTTGGAACCACTGACGGCTCAGGATTCACTGTCCTAAATGTGTATCTACCTCATTGTGTGAAGACAGCCTTGGTTTTAGATCGAGAATAACGGAGTATTTTCTTATGACAAGTAACGCATTGCTTTGTGCTTAAGAATCATCAGACTTTACAAAATGGATGTGACCATAAATGAATGTTATGCCACCTACCCCACCGTATGACTTCCAGCCTCGATCCAAAATCGGGTTAACAAACAACTAGAAAGTGACCATATTTTCGAGCTATTACTTGTTATAAACAAAGCTTTATGTAGCTTTAAGAGATAGTACACATTATCCCCAACATATAGTAATTAGAATGCGTGTTAGACATATAATCATGACTAAAGGGACTTTAAGTGTTTAATGCAATACAAAAGATAGTACATGCTTTCTTAGTTTCTGTTTTCTTTGTAATTCTACTAGCACTTTTGATTAATAAACCCACGGTCGGTGTTGTTGCCATCATTATTTCCGCCTGTATCTACTATAAAGTTGTGTATGCAACTAACAAATACAATTTTACGCAAATAACAAGAGCTCTCATACGTATAGTCGCTCATCGTCTTATGGTAGTGATACACTTCCAAATCTATCTTCTAAAAGCACTTATGAGATCGTAATCGAACACTGTAAAGATCTTGAAACACGGTTAACCAAAATAGGTGGCAGGCAAAGGACTTCATGAAAAACTTCGTCACTATCCGATATTTTGGAGCCTACACTTGTGAGAGAACTCAGAGCAGTAGCGACGATTAGAAACAAGTTAATCCATGAAGAAGATTTTCATTAAGCAAATGCGAACTAGAAGATTTTGAAGAAACTGCATACTCAGCATTTAGACAACTACGGAATTTTCCTGCCTTGCCTAAAATACTCACTCATCAATTTCATTGCCCAGAGTGTGATAAAACTGATGTTGCTCATATCACTATGAAATTGGCAGTACCACTATATGCTCATTGTCAGCACTGTGGGCTGTATTGGATCATCAGTCAAGAAGCGTTTAAAAGCTTTCCTCAAACCTTGTTGAGAGGTTTGTAGCGTTTTGCTAGTAACTCACGATGCAATATATTATCTAATGTCATCATGTGCCGAGAAGAGAAAAATGAGCAAAATACGACCATCAGGAAAAGAACTTCTTTCGGGAATGACCCATTCAACTAAACACGCTGATGAGCTAGCAAATATAACACCAATAACGTTAAGCCTAGAGCATAATGATTCGCTTACGGAAGAAGATAAAGTGAGACTAATTTGTTCTCGGTTTTGGGATATCAAAGAAGATGATTTAATGGAAGGCAATAAGTTTTTCGCTGAAATTGATTCGGGTAAGTATGATGACGTTTAGCCTGTGGATATCATAATGTCTGAAATCTCCCCACCTTTGCTCCAACTGAATTAAGATTTCCACGTTATTGTCCAACCGCCTTTAGCTGACTCGTTTTGTACCACAACACTTAAGCATGTGCTAGAAATGTAGATTTATATCGATTTAGAGGATCGTATCAAAGAAAACTACGGGAAATTTGGTAACCTGTTGGCTATGGAAAAGCGCTTCATTGTAAAACACCGCAAGCCGATGAATAAATAGTATTATAGGTCTCTGAAGGCCCCTCTTTAATGAGAATAATCTAAATGGCAAATAACTACAGAGATGACCAAGATCTTGCGCTCCCATTACAGTACGCTAACGATATGCTTGAGGTACTGGTGCAGTACCTCACCCAAAACCAAAAGGTAAAAGAGATTGGCTGAACACTGGCTAGTTACCCAGAGTTTGTTACCGCCAAAGGTGATTGGACTAAAGCCTGGCGTGCTATCGCAGTGAAATTCAATATTATGGCGGTGACAGTGTGGCAATGTAGTACGGGCAAAGGCACACTCTACCGTGACATATTGAAAGATGTGTGCAAAAGCAGAAAATTAATGCGGATTTTAAGAATGATCGCGTTGTAAACATTGAGAGAAAAATCATTTCAAAACTGTTTAAGGGCATGTATGAACAGCTAGATTCAAAACAACGCAAATTGATTGCGCACGAGCTTAAGTTTGACACCACAAACACTGGCTCTGAGACAATTCGAGAAATTTTGAAACAGTTAGACTCTCCAACGACAGAATGACTTATTATTCGGTAAGTATGATCCTCGCCAGTTCTTGTGCTTCCAGCCTGCTTAGCCCTCAAGGTGCTTTGTCAACCAAAACCTTCTTAATGTTTGGTGGCGCTGGGTTGCCCTGTGTTCGCTGGCCCAATTGAATTGCACTGGCGGCATATGTTACTCTAGTTTCAGTCACTGGTCCCGCTTATCAAGTTACTCTCCCCTGCGTTGTGCAAATCGCTGCGATGCGTCAACAAATGCTTAAACCTGAAACGGATCTTTTCTGATGGAAAAAATATTCACATTTGACTTGGACAATATTTATACATGGGTAGAGAAGGTCTCGAGAATGGAGATGTAACCCTGAGAGATGGCGTCGCCTACTGGACTAAACAATCAGGCAAGTCAGGCATCGTACAACATGCCTTTGAAAGAAGTGATTTTGGAGAGTGAAAAACAGGAAACCTCGTCGCACTCATCCAATCGAGCCACACCAACCAGCTTACCGCAATTGGCCTTTCGACCACTATTATCGTCGGTGCTATCGTGGTTCAAACCATGTATTTATCGAAAAATCGAAAAGCTACAGAAAACCATTGATATCATGTCAGAAGATATAGATGCACAAAACATCCTTTTTATATGGATAAGTTATCCAGATACTTTGGAACCGTTGAGTCTGCTCGCATTATTTTGCTGGATAAAATGCTGGTTTCTGAGACCAGAGATATCGCACCAACACTTATTACTGAGTTGGCGGTACAAAGAAATGAAGTGTTGGCCCTCATCGATAACGATCGCGTTTGCCGATAAAGCGACTGAACGTCACCTCGAACACATGCTTGAGTTCATCACATTGATGATGGATATCATGCCAAAAGCGATCTATGTTGAAAGCCAGCTTTGCGACCGTTTTGAGAAATTTAGACTGTCCGAACACCTGATTTGCGAAAGCGGCAAGCGTTACAACAAGACCCTTCAAGATTTTCGTAGCTGGTGTAACAACAAAGCGAAAGCAGCCATTTCAGGGAGAGCGATCCAATTGCCATCACATTCCACGAAAGAGAAGCATGCTGCTAGACCTTTTCAACGCTGAGCACAATCAGCTTCTGCTGCAACAACTGAAAGCCCTAATCTTCAGCACGTTACTTACTAAACAAATACGGATAGAACGGGGCCCCATAATGTTTTGCATCCTTCCCATCATCTGCCAACTGTAGTAGCTTAATGAGATTGCTCACTATTTGCTGATGGCTCACTAGACCTGAATGAAGTATAAAAACTTATCAAAATAGCAGGTTCTACGTCTCGTCGTGGTGAGAAATTTCCACCAATTAGCTAACGTTCTTGGCTAGCTAATGTGATCACCAAGCGATTCTGTCGCACTTAACACTATGAAAGAGGTTAGCTATTAATTGATAGAAAACAGTCTTGTTACGACTGAATACGTTACATAAATACGTGATCCGCATCACTTTTTGTGAATTTATTTCGGCCGTTACCCTTAATGTTGAAACTCAATTCATATAAAAATAACAATTAAAACAGATAGATAAATCAAATTTCAAAATCCTCTTAAATGCTTTGTTATAGAGTATTTAATCGTCATCACTAGAAAGTGGGACAAAAGAGAACGATCATCTTCTAACGCTACACCAACCCCATTGGCTTCACATCAAATTTGGCTCATCATCGTTATCTTGCGGTGTATTATCTTTGGATCGCTCATTTTAAATACCTCTCTGGGTTGTTTAACACTATGATTTTGGTATAACACCTCACCGACATTGCTATGATTAACAATACCATACAAAGCCCAGACGCTGCGGTGAAGTTATAACCCCAGTTCAAAAATTTTGCTTTTATCTGAACTAGCCCTTCGCTCCTTTATCGAGTTTTGCAATCCTTTATAAATACCAATTCTTATTGTTGCTATATTGTTATTTTTGAAGTCTTCCAACATTGTATCTTCTATATCTAAAACACTCGTTGTCGTCATTTCAGACACAAAAGAACATCACCCACGATACGGATAAGCCAATGAATACTAATACCAACAGTATATATACATAAGGTGTAAAGTTGACATCTCATTGCCACTAACCCAATTAACTAAGGCTGAGAAAGCCGTAATGACAACTGATATAGCAGTAATGAACTTTGTGCTTTTATCATCTAACCGATGGAACCTTTGCACTTCAAATTCGAATGCCTTCAGAGCATGGTTGTGTAGTAAATTCCACTTATCATCTGGCCAGTTTTTCTTTGCAGAAGAGTTAAGTACATTTAACTCGTTTTTATCGCCTCAAGCGATTCATAAATTTTACTTGCCATATTAGCTACCAATACTTATAACAGTGTATTAGACTGAACTCTCACTAATTCGCTTCAGTCCTTCACTATATTTGGGACTATTTTGTCGCATAAACCACCAATAATCAACGAATTGCACTTAATGGTATTGTTCTTTGTGATTGTAGCCTCGTGTTCAAAACGAGAACCTTCATTTATAGTGTTCTCATATAGAAACCTCATCAAAGGGAATACAACGTTATTTCATGTAGTTAGAAGAACCACTGCGGGTAAAAGTGAGAATTTTAGGCTTACTAATATCCTATTCGCTAAGCGACGATTTGAAGACCTAGTACCTCGATATCGAAAATGGTTAACAAAGAAAAGAACCCAGCAAACTCCCTGTTCGAGATGAAGCCACTAACTAGATTTTTGTATATACAGATAACAGATCAAGTAGCTAAAGCACAGCTAGAAAATCAAACATCATGCGAAATAGAGTCAACGCGAATTTTTGGAAAATGAGTTCCTAAACTACATTAATTTGATCGGGTTTAGAGCTGATCTGGCTGTTATTGTGGTGACGAGAGCCATGGTCAACGGTCTGGATTGCAGTATCAATTTGTAAACTTAAGCTAACAGTGAGAGTTGCGCTTTGGCTAACTGATCTCGTTACAAACTCGCATTTCTGAAATCAATGAGATGAGAAGAAGAATGTTGAATTATCTACATTGATAAATACAGCAACATTGATTTCAAAGCCAAATTGACGTTGTTTTTATATATTAGCCAAACAAACGACATCAGATTAATGATTTAGCACCGATATACTCAACTTACAAAAGAAAACGCACGATTACATTTTACGTAATTTATTTATTTTACAATTAGTTATAATCAAACCAATCCAGTCCTACATATTATGAGAAATAGAACGGCGAAAGCTGCATATGCAATCAATGACACTTTATGTAAATTGATTAGTCGCAATGGGATAACCAATAATAAACGACGTTCTTAATACCAGAGCAACTGACACTTTCAACACTATGCACATCACTCAAATCATGCAATGAATGTCACTGATCACTTACGTCACGATGATTGATTAGAACGACATTTAATCATCCGCTATCTGATTGATCCTCTATTCGACAACACTGCAAAACAGACACACTCGAACACCACAATATGTGACAAGCTTCACATTTATACCGAACTATGTATAATAACCGTCCTTTTTATATGCCACCTTTTGAGCAACACCCATGAAAAAAGAAGCTAACAGCGTAATTTTAGGTACCTTTACATGGGAAGTAGAGTCCAGAGAATTAAAACCCAATAAGAGTGGAGAAAGCACTGAACAAAACCCGCTTTCTAACGCCAAAACAGTATCAGCTGCTGAAATGCCTTTATGATGCTCACCCAAATGTTCTGCAAAAAGAAGAAATCATCGCCCGTGTTTGGGGGACAACGCATACTTCTCCTGAGAGTTTACCTCAACTCATTATTCGTACTCGCCAAGCGATTGGTGACAGTAATAAAAAAATATTGGTCAATGAGTTAGGGGTTGGATATTCGCTCCACTTTGAAGTCATCGCCGATGAGGTTATCCATGACAGTATTTGTCCTGAAAAGCACAAAAGTGATGGTCAAATAAAACGGAAACCTAAAGCGACTTTATGGCACTTGACCGTTGGTTTATTACTCGCGTTAACCGCTTACAACACTTATGAAGCAGTAAAAGCAATCTACTTCGCAACTGACTTTCGAGCGGTCCATCATGCCACCCCATACCCGCATGTAAAACACGATGCCGATGGTAAAACTCGACTCACGATTGGAAAAAGTGAATGTACTTATGAAAAAACAACTTCTCCTTCAGTGCCCATAAAGCAAAAGTCATTGCTTTTTTTGTCGTCCTTAACCTTATCCTCGTCATGATTAGTCAAAATACACATGTTGAGCTTTTTGGGAAGATCGAAGCACTCGGTTATCGCTGGACAACATATACAAAGTTACACAAACAATACCTAGAAACTCGTGCTATTTACTCGAAATTAATTAGTGAAGAGATAAGCACAAAATCCATCCATTACCAGTACAAATATGATAAGTCTAAAGGTGGTGAGTACATTGCTTTAGGTAAAGACAAACCCATGACTATCCGCCACAACCGCGTCTTCTATATTGACGAACAATGCAGTTTGGTTTTCAGCGCTGCGGCTGAAATGACACTCACTAATGTATCGATGCGTTGTTTCTATTAGGAAGTCTTCAAAAATGGAAAAGCCTGCTCTGTAAATAAACTAAGCAGGCTTTGAATATGCAGTATCATTGTCGTAGGTCGTTATTGCTCTTCACCTAATTTGAATTCTACTCTACGATTCATTTTCCGTCCTTCCTGAGTTTCATTCGAGGCTATCGGTTGTAACTCACCAAAACTGACCGACTCTAATTTTTGCGAATCTATGCCGCTCGCAACCATATGGTCTTTCACTTCATTGGCTCTTTTTAAACCTAAAGCAAAATTGTAGCGCTCCGCTCCCGTTGAATCGGTATGTCCTGCAAAACAATCGTAGAGGGAGAACGACGAACTTTATCGATTAAACTATCGAGTATTTGTTTTGATGCTGGAGTTAATTGGTAACTATCAAAATCAAAGTACACTCGCCCATCAGCTTGATTTGTCGTGCCATTTGAAACGAAATACTCTCTACAATTGTGCGCAATGCCCAGTGTAGCCAACTCCGCCAGTAACAGTTCTTTGGTTGGTGGTACTCCGTCGTTTTCAATCAATAACATTCCCCCTTGCAACAAATCGACGCGTTGCGAAGGCCCTATCTTTACTACCTGCTTGGTTGTCACATCGGCTTGAGTGCATAACCTCTCTAGCTGATTATTGATATCGGCATGTGTCGTAAAAGAAATGCCGATAGAACCAATACTTACCAAGCATTTGTTAAAAGTGTTCATAATGACGTTCCTTATTTTAAATGCCCTATTTCTTCTGCTATGAGTGAGAGTATTTTATTCAAAATTTGCTCTTTATTCTCGGCATAGAAAATATTATCTTCACCTACACAAGTATCCAATGCCTTATTGGTCGAACCTTTTTTGTAATCAAAGCCAATTAAATAAATGGTCGCTTCTTTCTCATCTTCTTCGAGCTTACCTAAAATAGACTCGCAGAGTTTATGGTTTATCATCAGTTTTTCCCCAATACTCTTATAACTGGGGCTGCCACCATGAGGCCCTTTTTTATTTACTGGAGTGTGGCCTGGTGAATCCTCTCCATCGGAAAGAATAATTAGTAATCGCTTTTCATTTTGGCCGCCGAGAAGCAGCTTTGTACCTTCAATCAAGCCAAGATACGAGGCCGTACCACCAGTTGGCCTAAAATACTTAATCTCATTAAGAAATGTACCTTTAGTCGAACTAGGAAGTATATTCTTAGTCAAACCTACATTGTGAAAATTCGCATTTTTGTACTCGACTTATCCTTCGAACAAAAACTATCTAATGAATATGGAATATTAATTGCACTTATCACCGTTTGAATAATCAATTTCCTTAGAATTACTAGATTCAAAACCAAGTGTTCCACATTTCCTACACCATTTTTATTTACATTTTATCATCACAATCTTTTAGACGCTTGACCTATGAGCATAATGGTTATAGGGTGCAATACCAATCGTATTCACTTTATCTGGAATTTTTAGATCGTTAAAATTATCGAGTTCTGCTACATCGTTAATTATATCAATCAAATCTTCATATTTTCTCTCATCGCCACCTTTCCAATCGTCTTCCATAGAGCCAGAAAATCGGCGACTAACATAACGTCAATCGCATCACTTTGATATTTTCTGGATGTGCCACCACCTGACACAGAAATTTCATCACCAAATCCTGCAATCGCATCGTTGCCGGGGAACCATGAATCATATTTCATCGTGGCACTGACTTCATATTGAAAGAATCGGTGGCCGTCCGAATTGCAGTCTGCAATTTGGTCACAGTTTTTGCGCACAATTTTGATGTTTTTTAAATCGCCACTTTTTAGATCTGGAAAATAGGCTTCCATCACGTCGGTCACGATTGTCGTATTGACCGTGCTTCCCGGTTGATTGTCATCGGCATGCGCAGAGACAGCAAGCGCAGCAACTTCTGTTGCATCCATAACCCGCGCTTTTTGTTGCAGTGCTCTAGCGCCATCCGAACCGAGCATAAAAACGCCAAATAATGCTGGTACGATGATGACAAAAAGTATTGATGCGTGACCTTTTTGATAATTAAGTTTCATGTTCATAATTACCTCCCAATCATCACTGCGTCAGACTGAACCGTAGTAAAATCAACATCTAGCAAATCACCAATCCAATTATCGGTTTCATAACAGAGTGTGACACGATACAGTGTTGCTCTACGACCCCACGTTGTCACTTTGGAGAGATGCTGCATTTGATTTAGCGATTGTGCTGCTTGGCATCTCACTCCAACCCCGTTTGTGTTAAAAAATTGATAGCTTGGTTTTTGTTCTTGATCGAAAGTGACGGATTCAATCAAATAACCAAAACTTGCTTGGTCGAACTGCTGAACGGTTCGCCGTAATGAATCGCGTGCAATATTGGCGATTGATTCAATTTCGGCTGGTTTAATATTAAAGTCTTTACCATAAAGCTGAGTTCTTTCTTTTAGAATATTGACTAACGAATATGACAGCCGATCTAACTTGCCTTTGTGAGCCAATTTGATCGTCATATCTCCGGCAAATACAAAAAGAAGACTAAGAAATAGCCCAACAATAGCGAATTCAATCGTAAAAGTGCCTTTCTGTTTTGCTCTACGTTTATAGCTAATAGATGAATTCATCACGTTCATATTCCTGTATCATAATGACTTCTCGAGAGAACAACTGACTCGAATTTAGGAAATAATTAAACATTGGTTCGTAATCATAATTAATGCGATATACGGCGATCGCACTATGGTGAGACTCGCCACACTCATTGGTCGTCGCTCCTTCAGCAAGCGCACAATAGTTGTCAGCGAGTAGCTCTAATTCACTTGGCGAATTTAAATATTGAATTGTGAATCTCATTTTTGCTGGATCAACAAACTTAGCCCACAGTGAATCACTGCTTTTCAGTGCTTGCTGAAAACGCTGCGCATAGGTTTCGCCTTCGCCAATTGAATTATCGAGTCGTGTTTCGCGCGAAGCTTCACTGACAGCTAGGTCTGATACCGCCGATATGTAAGACATATAACTGGTTTCCACCCATGCCATACATAGCCACCAAAACAGCATAAATCCCATTACAAATTCGATTGCTACCGCACCCGTTTGTTTTCTGCCCCTTTTCATAAACAGCTCCTTATTGGTGCAACTCGTGAGTCACATTGGGCAAAATCGTCGATTGCCCTGTATCCGCTACGCTGTTACTTGCTGGCATTTGGCCGCGACTGGTTTTTAAATCCGAATTTTTTAATGCCAGATAAATGCTCATTTTTTGATTTTCTGTAAGCGAGTCATCAAGCTCTTGCATGACCAGTTGTCGTTGGCCATTTTTTGCCATTACTAATAACAAGTTAGCTCGAGTTTGTTTATCTAATGATGGTTCAGTCGCTACCGAAGATATGCGCTCTAATGCAGCGGCATAATTGCCTTCCAGTATGTCTAGCAAAGCCAAATTATTTTTAATTTTTAGGTCGCTATAAAAATGAGTTCTCGCCACGTCAAACATTGTTCTGGCTTGTTTAAATTGACCTGTTTCTGCATAAACAACACCCAATAAATTCGCGACCTCACCATTAACGGGGATTGTTCATAGGCATTTTCCAACATACCTAGCGCAACCTCGAATTGACCTAAATCCATGTGAGCTTTAGCCGCAACCAGCGTACTCTCTGCACTGCTTGGTGATTTACCTGTCAAAGGGGTCAAAACGAATAACGCCGATTCGGGATCATGTTTTTTCAAATAAACTTCAGCAAGTTTGATTCTATAGTGCTCAGATTCTGCGTCTTTAAGTTGATTCTGGTAAAACTCAATCAACCCCACTGTATTATTCGATGCCAACAATACTCGCTCTTGAGTCTCTAGATTGAGTTGGTCCGAACGATCCACGTTGCCATTGCTTGGTGACACACATCCTTGGAGCATCGTTGCTAGCACCAAAGCGCTAGACATTGAATTAATGAATTTACGCACCAGAAAGCATCCTCATAACACCAGGTGCCGCAATTAAAATAACAATCGGCATCATGATAAATAGAATTAGTGGTACTGACATTTTGGCCGCGAGTTTCCCTATTTTTTCTTCCGTGGTTAACATAGAAACTTGGCGAATATCAGCGGAGAGTGTTGTAAGGGTTGAATAAATAGAAGACCCATATCGAAGACTCTGTTTAAGAGTCATAACAAAACTGCGCATTTCAGGCGTCGGAATATGAAGATGCGCTTCATCTAATGCTTTATCCAAACCAACAATGTTTGCTCGCTCATTTGTTTTCTGAAGCAGTTGTGCCAATTTAGCGTCAAAACCCTGCATCTCATTCGCTAAATAACTTAGCGAAGATTCAATGGTCATCCCTGTTTGAACACAAACAGCAAGTAAATCAATTAGGTAAGGGAGTTGTCGATTAATGGTATTTTGATAAGCCTTAATACGTGCCTGCAAAATCATATCTGGAACTAAGAGTATCGCGATAACCCAAAGTGCGATGGTTGCGAGCAATACTGTCGATGACAAAGAACCATAAAAAATAAAGCCAATCGTTACCGAACCAAACACGAGTAATGCATATTTAAATGGTAAATATAAGTGTGCATACTTAAACGAATAGTTACCGGCATCATGAAGTTTTTGTTGGATTTCTTGCTCGTTTACAGATAGAGATTTTGGCACGATCACTTCAAGCCAGTCACTGAGAGACTGAGACTTACTCGACTTTTCTTCTGCTAAATATTTGTTTATCGTCTGCTGTTTTCTCTGCTGACGAAGCGAAAGCACCAACGCCAGCAAACCAATGCCAATCAAACACAGCGCAATATTTGCATAGGATAAAATACTCATGCTTCTACCCCTTTCATTAGCTTCCAAACAATCGCTATACCAATAAATTCACTGGCGAGGACGTAATACAGAATTGCGCGCCCGTTCGGATTAAACATGACAAACTCATAGTTTTCAGGACTTAAAAACTGCAACATAAACAAAAATATAAGTGGAATCGCTGCAACGATTTTTGCAGATGTTCTCGCCTCTGACGTTAGTGCATACTTTTTCTTCTCTACAGCGCGAGCATCGAACATCAATCGATTAAGCCTAGTCATGACTTCTTTTAACTGACCGCCACGTTGCATGTTGGCGCGCATCGTAATGACAAAGAAGTGAAACGCAGGATATGGAAATCGTTTACACGACTTTCTGAAAACCGAGTCTGGCGACTCGCCCATTTGCAAGCGCTCACCCATCAACTTAAATTCTTTCCCCACTTCACCGTCAAGTGTTCTGCCGACATACAAAATCGCATGCATCAAGCTTTCCCCAGAGCTGACCGCACTAGTCAGCATATTCAATGCATCGGGAAATTCCGTATCAAAAGCGGATTTTTCTCTTTTTTGCAGCCACTGATAACCAAAATAGAGCCCCATCAATTCAACGACGGCCAAGACTGCCCATGAGTTTCCGCGAACAAAATTTTATTGATATAGATTGATAGCAAGCCAAGCAAACCCATCACGACAATCAGTTTGAGCAAAGCGCCAGAGCCTAGCTGTCTGCGGGTGTTTAAGAATGTTCGCGTAATGATTTGTAATAGGGATTCATCACTAAGTGAGTTTAGGTTGACGGCGTTCCCCTGCTCCATCGACGTCACCACTTGTGCTTTTTTTTGTCGATTCAAAAACGGCCAGCACTCTTCTTATCTTCAGATCTCGCTATAAAAATCAGTAGTATTCCGCCTAGAAGCAAGCTCAACCAAGCCATGATTATCCCCTTGCAAAACCAAACACTGAGTTCAAATTGCCTTCTAAGCCAAAGAAGCGAGCTTTTTCAACCAATACTGAACGTTTCATCAAACCTGCAGAAACGTACTCACCATTGACTTTGCCTTCGCCATCATTACTTACTGATGGCTCAAAACGGAAAATTTCTTCCATTACAACGTTGGATCCTTCAAGACCAACGACTTCTGAAATGCTCATAATCTTGCGCGAACCATCATGCAAACGGCTCACCTGGACTACAAGGTCAATGGCGCTAACAATTGTTCGACGAATCGCCTCTAGCGGTAAATTGTTGTTCGCCATCATCACCATAGCTTCAACCCTAGCCAACGCATCTCGAGGCGTATTGGCGTGAAGAGTCGACATCGAGCCATCGTGACCCGTATTCATTGCCTGCAGCATCTCAAACGCTTCGCCACCACGGCACTCGCCCACAATAATTCGGTCAGGTCGCATACGTAACGAGTTAATCACTAACTCACGCTGGGTAATCGCACCTGTACCTTCTATACCTGATGTTCTGGTCTCTAGGCGTACAACGTGGGGTTGTAGCAATCGGAGTTCTGCCGCATCTTCAATGGTCACAATGCGTTCTTTCTCCGAGATAAATTGAGATAAAGCGTTTAATAGCGTTGTCTTACCAGAACCCGTACCGCCAGAGATCAAAATGTTGAGGCGACAGCGTGAAGCAATCATTAATATTTTTGCCATCTCAGGACTTAGCGCGCCAAATCCCACAAGCTGCTCGAGATCGATACTCTGCTTTTTAAACTTACGAATGGAAATCGCTGTTCCATCGATTGAAATTGGCGGGATCACGATATTTACCCGGCTACCGTCTTCCAAGCGAGCATCACACGTCGGTGAAGAGTCATCTACTCGTCGACCAATTCGCGCCGCAATCCTTTTGGCTATCTGCAATAACTGCTGCTCATCAATAAAAGAGGCCATTGAGCGCTCAACCAAACCATTACGCTCGATGTAGACGTTATGATGGCCGTTAATCATAATGTCAGTAATGCTTTCATCATCCATCAACGGTTGAAGCGGCCCTAATCCCAACAGTTCATCAATAATGTTTTTTACATATTCACGTCTTACCACCGTCGCCACAGAGTATTCATTTCGCTCGATCAATACGTCTATTGCGGTTGAGATCTGATCGGTCAGCTGTTCACGCGTCAGTTTGTTCACGATGTCGGCTTCAAGTGCATCGTATATTTGTTTTCGCAATGAGATAAAGGTACTGCGAGATTGTGTTTGATTCATATTCATCCCCTACCCATCATTTTCTTAATAGCCATTGGGTGAACGTTTTTTTCTTAGGCGCGATACTCTCTCCCATAATCATGCTGATCAGCTTTTCAATCGATGCTGCTACGGAAAGTTTGGACTGATACAAATACCCACCATCCAAAACGTGCTTTAAGATGTCTTGTTCATATGGGATCTCAATATCGATCGACCGCCCAATAAACTTCTCTATTTCTACCGCTGTAAGCAATGATGCTTTGGCTGGACGAATATGGTTGAGCACAATGATCTGACGAGAACTTGGGTTGTGTGAGGCAATATGTTGCAGCATTTTTTTAAGCTGTCTAACGCCCGACACAGATGAATTGAACACCAGCACGGTGGTATCCACTTTATCGGTCAAATATTGGTAATCCGCATTATTCTGCCCACCCTTGGAGAGATCAGAAATCACAAAGTTATTGTGCTCATATAACAGAGCTTCTAATGTTCTGATGTACTCTTTCAGCTCGTGGGCATCATGGGTTTCGGATGTTAATGACAACACAGAAAGCATATCATTTACTTTTCTGGTTAAACTCGTGGCGTATATGCCATCGAGATCGTGATCAACACTGGCAATGGTGGCTGGCTTTTTCTCAAAGTTATCTAACTTAAGCAGAATATCGATATTTCCTGCGTAATAGTCATGATCAACGATTAAACACTTCGCATGATATTGCTTAGCTAAGCCGTAACCAATCTCGCTACAAAGTAGTGTCGTACCGACTCCGCCAGAACACCCCCAAACTGCGATATTTTTGGCGTATCGTTTTTTACCTAAACCGCTCGAGCGTACTCGGTTATCAAATACGTTTTTGACGAAGTCCAGTAGCTCTTGTTTCGTCACTGGCCAGAAAAGATAGTAGAAACCCATCGCTTTCAGATTACGAATGGTCGATATCGCATCCTCTTGCCCCACGACAATGACTGAGGCGTGGTTGGGTAGTAAATGACTGATACGCTGCATATCTTTTGTGACATTTTTAGAATCATTAAGCTCGACCAATACGATTTCAATTTCGCTCTGGCGAACATGCGCTTGAATATCTGCGTCTGTATTAGGCAGGCTAACTGGAGGTACTAAACCATCAAAGCGAAATGCTTCCTCAATTAAAACCCGACATTTCTCACTTTGAGTAAATGCAACGCAATTAAAAGTAAGTGTTTCTTTAGCCTTTTTTTCGACTTTATTTAGGGACTCTAATATATCTAACATAAGTCACTTCCTTGATTAGGCTATAAAACGTCGCCAGTTTTAGCGGGAGGAGCTGCGGGTTTCATCAACGATGCCTGTGGCTCAACCATTGATTGCCAGAGGTTACTATTCACCGAACATCCCAATTGTTCAAAGGCATACTCACTGATGTTTTTCGGCTGACAAAGTGGCGTGACGACTCTGTAATGAACAAATTGAATCTGCACATCAAAGCCTTCAAGCTGCTCGCTATAAACGACTTTGATTAACGCATCTTTTGCCCCTTGTTTGAGAAGCTCATTACTCCAACGTTTTGCAGCCATTTTTCCTGCCGTGTTGGCGTAGAGGAAAGTCACTGGCTGTGAGAGCAAACTATGACGAGCCGATTGTTTCAATTCTTGCCATTCGAGATTGGCTTGACCCATTCCTTTGCTATCAAACATCATCGAGTATTGGTGTTCAACAGGATAAACATCCACCCCAATACTCTTGTTTTCCGGCACTACAGTACATGCATTGAGTAACACCACCACAACGAGAGATATAGTCCATCGAATCATTTTTTAAATCCTCCAGTTGCCAAAATGTCTTGCGCGCGTTGTGTCACTACCGGGGAATACTCTTCATCGATCGAAAAGAGTCGCGATAAGTTTGAGGTGCGTTTCATCGATGGCAATTGAACCTGATGCGGCGCGATTGGCTGAACTAAGTTGACGGTCGCAACAATGACGAGTTCGGTTTTATTACGGGATGTTTCGGTGTTACGAAATAGCGACCCGAGAATAGGAATATCCCCAATATAAGGCACCTTTCTCAAGCTCTCGACATCCTCAGTGCTCAGTAAGCCACCTAGGACAAAACTTTGCCCATTTCCTAGCTCAATGGTGGTCTTCGCTCTGCGAGTTTTGAGAGCCGGTAAACTGTAGCGCTCATCGGTATATTGAGTATCGAGAGAGCTCACTTCAGGTTGTAGAGAGAGTTTAATTTTGTCGTCACGAAGCACTTTAGCAACCATGTCTAAGCGAATACCGAACTCTTTGTATTCCACATTCGTCGCATTATCGACGATGGTCACCACGGGGATTTCGCCACCAACTAAGAATGAGGCACTTTCACCTGAAATAACGGATAAATTCGGTTCAGCGAGAACCTGGCCGATTGAGTCATCCCCAACCGCAGTAATAGTCGCAAGTAGATCATCGGCGCTGAAATCTAATATCGGATTCACAAAGACGCCAGCCGTTTGGCCCGCATCACCATATTGCACACCAAAATTTTCCATAAAGCTTTGTGATACCTCAGCAATCGATAGCTTTACGTTTACTTGCTTGGTTGTGTTTACTTCGATTTGGTTGACGATTCCCTTGTATTCTCGCTTAGTCATAAAGCCAATGATTTCGTCATCACCGTCATCTTTTTCCCAAGTATGGATCGTCTTTTCAACGTCTTTAGACAGTAATTCACCGACTAAATCATTAATGCCATCTTTTTCATCTTCAGTAGCAACAACACCAGTCAGAACAACTTGTTCACCGATATTACTTATCGATACATCAGAGGTTGGAAAATGTAAGCGAACTTGTTGACTAATCTCGGCAAAACTCTGATTAATAACAAGTTTGCGATTGACTAGTGTCTGCGCATTTTCGTCAAACAACATCAACGATGTGGTGCCCATTTTTTTCCCGAACACGACAATTTTTTTGGTATCGATTACCTGATAATCCGCGACTTCCGGATCGGAAATAAATACCGTATCGATATCGGTTGTCGTCACGACAGGTTTCGCTTCGCCTTCCATTAAATAGATGAAACCTGATGCGTGAGCGATGATGGAAAATAAACTCGTTGCCAACAAAACGCCTAGAGTGATTTTAAAACTGGACATAACGGCTCTTCCTTAGCTATTAATTAACAGCAATTTTTCTGCTCTTAGTTCTTTGATGGTTTTAAAATCAGGCAGTACATCACCTGCGTCTGCTTGCAATTGATGAATTGGGTAATGACCAATTGTTTTATGTATTTTGAAATTGTCTTAGCAACCGTCAGCACAGCGACTTGTTTTCGATTCAATTCCAAAATTAAGTAACTGGGTTCAATCTGCTCGCTGTTTAGTGCCAACTCAGTTTTAGGCTGCTCAACTTTTAAGACTTTGATGTGTGTAAGTACTGGATTGATTGAGACTTGCTCTCGTCCATAATTACCAAGTTCGTTACTCGCGCTATCTTGACCAGTTAAAGCCAGAATATCGATATAACTGCCTGAACTAATTACGCCACCAACAATGGAGCTAGGGGATACTTCAATCGCAAACGGCACATGGTCAGGTTTGATAATAAAATCGATATACTTCGCTTGAGATGGCTGAACAAGGTTCTCGATGAATACATGCTCTCCTTGCTCAATATTGTTGGCGTATACAGAACCCGCTTCGAAATCAAATAACATATCAGCGTCATAACCCAAGGCATTAGCCTCTTCCTCTGCCATTTTTATGATTTTGAAGTCACTTCGCTTAACTTGATCTCCTTGCTTAACCCCCTCAGGGGATAACACATAGGCTTTGAAGAAAACGGGAGCAAGCTCTTGTGATTCAGCAACGACAGGCTGAGCGTTTTGTTTGGGAAAAAACAGACCAAAGAGACCCGCTACGATCGCAACAATGGCCACGGCCATAATAATTTTTGAACGCATGTTCTTTCCTTATATTGATGCTGCAATAAAAAATAAGCCGGATAAACAAATAGGCATGCCATAGGGTAATCCATTCTGCTTGACTCTTTCTATTCCAACAAAACATCCGTATATTAAATAAATCAGCGCAAGCACTCCGCCTAAAAAAGCAATGAACAATAAATACCACCAAAGATATTGCTCTGATATTGCAGGCAAAAATGCGATTGCTAACTTACTGTCTCCCCCACCCCATATCGAAAATCCATATAGAGCGAGTAGCACTAAACATCCAATAACAATATTTAATAAAGCGAACTGTGAAAAACCAATCAGCAAACTGACACAAAGTATTGAAAGGCATAATTTATTTGATATTGTTCTCGTCAATATATCTGCATATATCACTGAAGATAGGATGGCTAACAATAGCCATCCTACATAAAAGCTTTGCTTAACATCTATATGTACTGCATTACTTTGCGGCCGTGATATTATCTGAAATAAAACCCATAGCATCCGTTAGCGCTTTCTTTAACCCAGTAGTATCGGATGCAAAACAGCTAGTACTAATGCAGATACAGCAACACCAATAATTGCGTATTCAATGGCGGTTACACCACGTTGGTCGTTTCTAAATTTCTCGACCGCGAGTTGAGTATTGATAAATAATTTAGTTAACATTTTGTACCTCGACGTTGTTTTCACTAACAGAGACTTGCTCTTTCCTTGACGAGATAATTATGAGTGAAGAATATCAGCAGTTACAATTAATGCTTGTTTGATATTTTTGAAAAAATAACTCTTTGACCTACAAATTATTCAAAATATATTTTTGGTTGCGTAAGCACCGTCTCAATTTTGATATAGTTTATTTATAAATATATCATTTAGTTTTGACTTTTGGAATCAATGCTGACAAAAGTAATTTATTCGCAAAAATTTGATTTAATAACGTGATATCGATCTCACATTGTATATTTTCACTAATACTTTGGATTGAAGCCTTTCTTTACAAAAAAATAAACTATTTACTCTATTTTTACCATTTTGAGTCACAACCTATGGACTATCTGTAAAATTTGTGTACCGAGATAATTATTCGTTACTTCATTGCCCTTTAGTCTTCGGAGAAATGCGGTTGGACTTTCTATTCTGATGCTGAAATTTTCTAATCAACATATCGATAATTTGCGCCTAGGCGCTGTTTATCTCAATCTCCTAAACGCCAGATACAAAAAAGCCCGCTCAATGGCGGGCTTCTGAGCTGAATCAGCACTGACGATTACAGAGCAATAAACAAACCAGCTAGCGCAGCGCTCATCATATTTGCAAGTGTCGCGGCAATAACTGCACGTACACCTAACTTCGCAACTTCTTGACGACGCTCTGGAGCCATTGCGCCAATCGAACCTAGTGAAATCGCAATTGAGCCGATGTTTGCAAAACCGCAAAGTGCAAAGGTAATGATCACTTGGCTGTGAGCAGACAATGTATCGCGCACGCTCACAAAATCAAGGAAGGCAACAAACTCATTCAATACTGTTTTCTGACCAATCAACGCCGCCGCTGTAAACACGTCATCCATTGAGATACCAGCAAACAACGCTAGTGGTGCAAAGATGTAACCAAAAATCGTTTGTAGCGTCAGGTTTTCAATGCCGAATAGAGCACCTACTGCTTCAAAACCTGCGTTGATCATTGCGATCACACTGACAAACGCAATCAGCATCGTACCGACCGCAACCGCAACTTTTACACCATTCATCGCACCTGTTGCCAATGCGTCAACCATGTTGCTATCGGTGCTTTTCTCTAGCTTAATCTCTTGTTGCGCAGCTGAAACTTCACGCTCTGGCACCATCATTTTTGCCATCAAAAGACCGCCCGGCGCTGCCATAAAGCTTGCCGCGATGAGGTATTTTAGTTCAATGCCTAGTGCGGCATAACCACCCAACACTGAGCCGGCTACCGATGCCATGCCGCCAACCGTTACAGCAAACAATTCAGAGCGCGTCATTTGCGGCAAGAATGGGCGTACCACCAGCGAAGCTTCGCACATTGAAAGGAAGATGTTGCTCGTTGCGGCCAACGATTCCACTTTTGATGTACCCAGAAGACGCGCAATACCGCCACCAATCACTAAGATTAGCTTTTGCATCACACCAAGGTAATAAAGTAGAGAAATAATGGCTGATAGGAAAACAATCAACGGTAGAACGCGAATTGCGAAAATGAAGTTGCCCTTCGCTAAGTCACCAAAAACGAAACCAATACCCTCGTCAGCAAACGACAAAAGGCCTGAAACACCGTTACTAATTGCGCCTAATAGAGACTGGCCAAGCGGAAAGTACAGCACCAAAGCGGCGAAACCTGCTTGAAGAGTAAATGCACCGAGAATTGTGCGCCAATTGATGCTTTTACGACTATCTGAAAGTGCATATGCACACGCTAAAATCGCTAAGATGCCCGCTAAGCTGTAGATGATTTGCATTATGTTACCTTGCTATGTATCTGTGCTAACTATCTGAATTTAAAGCGAACCAAAAATTAGACGCGCACGAGTGCAGGCAACATCGCAAAATGTTGTCTTGCCCGATAGCGGATTTATGGCCCGTAAACGCTCACAGTTACGCTGGGCCCTGTTCCTTGGGGCAAGTATCCATTTTGCAGCCGTTTGAAAGCTGATTAGGAAAACGATTACGTTCCTAATCGCGCGGAGTATAGTGACTCTATGAGAATGTGACAATGGTCACTTGCGTAAAAACTGAGGAATTGCGTCCGTTCGATAAAAAAATGACCATTTACCGCGATAAATCAATGCCACTGAAATCTTAGAGCTAAGATTTGATCGCATAATATGGCAAACAAAATGCAATTAGGCTTATATAATCAAAGCTCTGAGTCACTTGGCTATAACAACTTTTAGGAGGGATATTGATGTCCTCACTTTTACAATCACATGCTAAAACGCTCTTATGTCTTTTTTTGTTTTCATGCTCAACGCATGCAGCCTCAACGTTGCCTGCCTCTCCGGAACAAATTAGCGCTCCCTACCCTCATATTAAAGTCCAAGAACTGAGCTCTGCTGAGCAGCTCATTGCTGATTTTAAACAGCATAACTACCAACTAAAACTGGTTACTGCTGACAAAACTGTTCCTAGCTACTTTGTTGAAAATCTGCCTAATGATTTGAATAATTTGCCAGTAGAAGAGAAAACTACAGGATTTATCCGCCTACTGCTGCCAACAGTAAAAGCGGTGAATAACCAAATTCTATTAGTCAGAAATGAGTTAAAAGCGTTAGAAAGCAAGCCAAAATCCGCTTGGACAGAAGCTGAACAAGCTTGGGTAGAGAACCTGATGCATTCTTATGACGTCAAGACCAACAATATCGGAGATCTATTGCTACAAGTCGATATTATTCCGATCGGTATGGTGCTTGCGCAAGGTATTGATGAAAGTGGTTGGGGCACCAGTCATTTCGCGGTGAAAGGCAACAGTTTATACGGAGAACATCTTCCTGCTCACGGTGGTAAATACCTTACAACTCCTGGCGGTCACGTAAAAGTTGCCGCGTTTGACAACCTATACGCTGGTACAGCAAGTTATATCCACAACCTCAATACTACGCGCGCTTATGAACAGTTGTGGCAACTTCGTAAACAGCTTCGCGAGCAACAGAACTTAAATGGATACCGACTGGTTGCAGCCTTGTCGCACTACTCCACACGTGGCGAAGCTTACGTCGACAATCTACGCGCACTGATCAAACATCATCAGCTTGATAACTTTGACCAGCTAAAATTAGACAGCAACCACGCGACTCGAATCCGTTTTAGCCACTAACGACACTATCGGTGACCGTCATTCGTTTCACGTAAGCCAGCGTCACTACGACGCTGGTTTTCTTCACGCTAGTATTAAAATCGGGCTTTATTTGATCAGAGTAGCGCCCGCCGCGTAAGTAACTGGCATGTATGTGAAAGGAATGATGTTTTGAACAAAGTAACCATTTTCTACGACGCTTCATGCCCACTCTGTGTGAAAGAGATGACGTCACTAAAATACCACCTCGGCACACACGCAAAATTTGTGAACGTACTCAACGCTGAAGCAATGAAGCATCACCCTTCCATTTCTGTAGAAGAGAGTCGCAGATTACTTCACGTTATTGATGACAAGGGTAATTTGCGACTTGCGGTTGATGCGAACGTCTATCTTTGGCAATTGACCGGAACCAAGCACTATTTAAAAATGCTGCGCTGGCCACTTATTCGACCCTTCGCTAACGCCTGCTACACCCTGTTTGCGCGTCACCGCTACAAAATCTCACGTTTACTGACTGGAAAGTCACGCTGTAAACAATGTGAATTATGAACGCCGCTTTTTACCTGCTGATTATAAAAAAGAGTTATCTCAACGAGATAACTCTCAACATAACGACAAAACACAACTCTGTATGCTATTCGTTCACTCGGTCACGCAACACATATTTTTGTACTTTACCTGTCGACGTTTTAGGCAGTGCAGTAAAGATAAATTTCTTCGGCACTTTAAAATGCGCCATCTGGCTACGACAAAAAGCAATCAGCTCATCTTGGGTTAAGGCTGCTGCCCCTTTCGTTTTAACGAACGCACATGGAACCTCTCCCCACTTTTCATCTGACATCGCGATCACGGCCACTTCTTCAATATCTGGATGTCGATAAAGCACGTCCTCTATCTCAATACTTGAGATGTTTTCACCACCAGAGATGATGATGTCTTTGGAACGATCTTTGATCTCGATGTAGTTATCTTCGTGCCAAACCGCCACGTCACCTGTATGGAACCAACCTTCTGCAAGTGACTCATCGGTAGTACTTGGGTTTTTCAGGTAGCCTTTCATGACAATATTACCGCGCAGGAAAATCTCACCCATTTCTTTACCGTCTTTAGCGACAGGCTTTAATGTAATTGGGTCGGCAACCATTAACTCACCTTGCATTGGTGCGCGAACACCTTGACGCGCTTTCATACGAGCACGTTCAGTATTGTTCAAGCCGTCCCAACTCCGCTGCCAATCACACACCACACAAGGGCCAAAGGTTTCCGTTAACCCGTAGACGTGAGTGACTTCAATACCGAGAGCTTCCATACCTTCAATGACTGTCGCTGGCGGCGCAGCACCTGCTGTCATGGCTTTAATCTGATGATTAATATCTGCCTTTAGGTCGATATCAACGTTGTTCATCATATTGAGTACAATTGGTGCGGCACAAAAGTGCGTCACTTTGTTGGTTTTGATCGAATCAAAAATTGCCTCTGCACGCACATGACGCAAACTCACACTCACCCCAGCGACAGCCGCTATAGTCCAAGGGAAACACCAACCGTTACAGTGAAACATTGGCAGCGTCCACAAATAGACTGGATGAGCATTCATACCCCACGACATCACATTGCTCACGGCGTTGAGATGGGCACCGCGGTGATGATAAACCACGCCTTTTGGATTACCCGTCGTCCCTGACGTGTAATTTAGGGAAATCGCTTGCCATTCATCATTTGGTGGCCAGTATTCAAATTCAGGGTCACCATCAAGAATAAACTCCTCGTAGGTCAATTCATTGATTAACTCCCCCTCATTGAAGAGTGGATCGTCGATCGAAATCACCAGCGGGCGATGAGCAATCATCTTTAACGCCTTCTTAACCACCGCTGTGAACTCTTTATCAACAATCACGACCTTACTTTCAGCGTGCTGAAAAATAAACGCGATCGCATCCGCATCTAAGCGAGTGTTAATCGCATTCAGAACCGCTCCACACATCGGCACACCAAAATGCATTTCAAACAGCTCTGGCAGATTTGGCGCAATCACAGATACCGTATCACCCTCACCGATACCCTGTTTTGATAACGCAGACGCTAATTTACGACAGCGAGTTTCTGTTTCTTTCCATGTTTTATGGATATCGCCATGCACAGTCGCGGTGTAATCTGGGTAAACATTGGCAGCTCGTTCAAGAAAACTAAGCGGGCTTAAACTTTCATAGTTTGCTGGCGTCTTTTCTAGACCGATATTATAGATATTATGTTTGTTCATAGACTTCTTCCTTAACGCCCAGTAATAACCGGGCGCAACTTCTCCGTGGCCAATTAATCTTCAACAACTTCAATCGGTTCTTCGACTTCTTGCGGCTCCGCACTTTTTCGGCGGTACTCAATTAAGAAGTACAAAGCAACACCTGCTAATAAGCCGTAACCTGCACCGTAAACTGCTAGAACAACGCCCATCGTACCTGCAACACCCATTTGCGTTGCATTGCGTACTTGCTCAACGCCTACTGAAATACATAGGTAACCCGTGATCAACAAAGTGATAGAAAGCGCGATTGGCAGAACGGGTTTGAACAATGTGATAAGCGGCAGCGCAAACAGTGCGATAAAACCAACAATCCAGAACACGCCAGCACCACTATAGATACTGTCCATCGCGCTGCGACCATGACGATAACGCTCGGCAATGGTTGCCATTGCGCCTGTAAACAGTGGCCCAGCTAACCCTGGGTATGGCGCAAAGAAAGAATGAATCAGATTACGCAGCGCCGTAACAAGGTGCACACGGTCGACGTTAACTTCGATCACTTCATCCGGACGTAAGTGGTCAACGCGATCCAACAAACTCTTACCAACAATGATGTCACCAAACGCGATAACATAAGCAATCAATGCGGTTGGAATTGCCATCCAAAGCATCTCCATACTTGGTAGGCCGACTGTGAATGGCAGGTAGTTAAACATTTCACCAAAAGCAGGCGCTGAAACACCAAACTGAATATCTGGCAGTGGGTATTCTGCCACCATCCAGCCCACGCCCATTGCCACCAACGTTCCCGGAACCATTCCGTAACCGGCAATCACTTTTGCCCACTTATGATTATTGACGTAGTCCCTGAAATTTAGCGAGAAAAGTACATAAGCCGTGACAAGAAAACCAATAATGAGTGAAATTGGCGTATTCGCTAAGCGGCCACCCTCACTGATTTCCCCTGATAGCGCAGCAATACCCGCACCAATGAGAATGCCGGCTTTGATTGAATCAGGGAAAAGATCAACGAGCTTGCTGCCTAAACGGGTGATACCGAGTACAAAAAAGATAACCGTGACAATCAGCTGTAAACCAACTAATGCTCGAATCGCTTCAGGGCCAGGTTCAAAATTACCCAAAAACAACAGCACCACCGGAATCGCTGGCGTGATCCACCCCGGCACCATGGGTACACCCAATAGATTGGGCAACATAAAGCCAATACCACAAACGACCACGTAAGCCAGCGCAACGTCATAAGGTAAGCCAAGATATTTTTCGAGCAAAGGGATCATCGCCATCCCCACAACGAACATGATCATCCCTTGAATAGTTTCCGCCATTTCCCAGCGGTAGTGAATAAATGGCAAGCGAATTTTAAAAGGCCCAGCCGGCCAGTATGGCTGCTCCATTCCATGCGAGCGTTTAATGACTGACATGCATACTCCTATTTTGTGTAGGTATTATTGGTGAATAAATGTTTCCTACACATCAGAGCAATCGCAGTGCCATTGTTAATGAATTGTTTTAATACTTTGGTCGCATAGCTCATCGCAAAGATGATTTTTGTTTAAAAACACATTCAAACCTCTGCTTTTAATGAACATAAATACGATCATTCGTTTAATTTCCCAGCAATTACATGCGACCAATATTAATTAACAAACAATACACATTTACTTGAGCGCAACTTAGTCGAAAACGATGAGCGATTTCCGCTCAATACTCTGAGCGCTCACCGCTCGGAGCGCTCAAAATATCGCTCGCTCAAACAAAAGAGTGCAAGATATTAAGGTTCTGGAATAACAGGAGGATAAATACGCCAATCCCCAAGCATACGTGTTGCAGGAGCAAAGCCCTCTGTTTTGGTTGTTTTTCCAATCGCTTGGTATTGCATTATTTTGTGTGTTTCAGGGGCAATAAAGGATTGAAAACCCGGAGGGTCTTCCGGTAAAGAAACTTTCAATCCCGGCAATGCATCGCGCAGTTCCACAAGACTCTTGGGCTGATATTGTTGCCAAGCAGAATCTAGTACTTTAATCACCGTATACGCATCTTGTGCAATAAATGTCGGGTATCTCTGTGTCCTTTGATAAAACTCATCAATGTATGCGCTGTTCGCCTTTGTTGTAGGCCAATTAATGTGTGAGCGCCCAGAAAGCACCACCCCTTCGGGCAGCGTATCTCCCAGCCGAGACAATACAAAATAACCACCACCCGTATCAAAATTAACGAAATGCGTTTTTTTAAGCAGACCCGAAACCTCGGCCTGTTCTAAAAAGCTCACCAAATCCCTCGTCCAGTGTCCGCTGACCAATACATCGGGAGGGTTCGCAATTAACGCCTCAATATAAAGTTGGTAATCCGTTTCTCCCAACAAGCTATAGAACTCATCTTTGATTTGATATTGAACTTGGTAGCGATCAAGGCTCGCCATCATGGTTTGCCAAATTTGATGACCATATTCATAGTCCGGACCAATATAAGAAACCGTTCGCCAATTTAGCTCACTTTTGACATCACGAAGATACCGAGCCCCTGCGTCACTCGATTGTGAGGCATCATTATTAAGGTGGAAATACCAAGGATGGCGTTCACTTTGAGTCAATCTTGCTGAACTATGGCCTGCGCCGAGAAAAAGGATCTGGTTGTTCTTTGCTAACTGAGAAACTTCAAGGGCAATATTAGAATTAACCACTCCACAAAGCACATCAACACCGCGAGTCACAAAATTTGTCGCTATCTCTCGTGTTCGGAACAGTTTCCCCATGGTATCGGCAACGTAAACTCGAAGTCTTGGCGATTGTGGCTGGGCGTGAATATCATCAAGCGCCATTTGTAATGCAACCACCGCATCGTTACCCCATAACGCCGATGGTCCAGAGAGCGGATAGAGACACCCAACTTCTAAGTCGGCCTCGTTTTTGTCCACGCCAAGTACTATCTCAGCAACGGAGCCAGCACTGAACAATAGACAGCAAAACCCAGCCCAAACACGCCAATTTTTCATACTTCGATATCCAACTTTTGCAAGCGTCGCTTTAACGCGTGACGAGATATATTGAGCAATTTAGCCGCGTTACCTTTATGTCCACCACTCTCTTCAAGCGCATGCAAAATGACTCTTTTTTCTTCATCAGCCAACTGACTTGAGATTGTGCTCAACGGCTCAACTTTGGACGTGCTTGGTTCGACGTTGATTGCTATTGGCACTGATTTTGTGTACTCATCCGGCAGCTTAGTGATGTCAATGTCACTGCCGACATAAAGCACAGACAAACGCTCGACCAAATTTTTCAACTCACGGATATTGCCTGGCCACGGATAAAGCATCAGCGAATGAAGAGCATCGGGCATAAATTGAATCGGTGCGAGACGTCCAGCGAACTGTTTAGCGAAATACTTAAGTAACAGCGGAATATCAGCCGTACGCTGTGAGAGTGATGGTAATGTTAGTGGCATCACATTAAAGCGATAATAGAGATCAGCACGAAAACTGCCTTCCTCAATCGCTAGTGTTAGATCTCGGTTTGTTGCAGCAATGACTCGCACATTCGCTTGCTTTTCTTTGGTTGAACCTACTGAACGATAGCGCTGGCTCTCAAGAAACGATAATAACTTTGCTTGTAGCGGGAGAGTTAACTCACCCACTTCATCTAAAAACAAGGTGCCTCCGTCAGCCGTATCAATCAGCCCTAAACGGCTCTTGGTCGCCCCAGTAAACGCACCTTTCTCAACCCCAAATAGCTCAGACTCCAGCAAACTTTCCGGCAATGCCGCGCAATTGACCTCAACAAAGGCTTTATCTGCCAAATCACTTTGCCTGTGAATCTCTCGAGCCACGACGGTTTTCCCTGTTCCTGACTCTCCCAATAATAATACGGTTTTCGCTTGGCTTTTTGCCACTAACGTTAACTCACTTGCGAGCTTTTCCATTGCTGGCGTTTGGCCGACAAGTCCCAGATCTTTTGACGTTTCAACATGCAAATATTGGCTTAACTGAGCTTTCAAGGTCTTAATATCAAACGGCTTAGTGATAAAATCCTTTGCCCCTTGCTTCACCGCTTCAACCGCCGTTTTGATGTCACCATGGGCAGACATCATCAGCACGACACTGTCTGGCAACATCGTGTTTAACCGCTCTAAAGGCTTAAGATCTTCACTGTCTGGCAAACGCAAATCGAGTAATACCACCAGTGGATGAGACAGATGGGCTTTAATAAGCCCTTCTTCAGCACTGTGGGCAACCTCGATTTGATAACTCGGATCGCGCAACGCGATTTGCAATGAGCGCGTTAGTGCTTCTTCATCGTCGATAATTAATAGCGTTGGTCTATTATCAATAAGCGAATCATTCACTTTCTGGTTCACACACAAACTCCCTTTTAAATCTCAGCATCGCCTGAGTACCCTCTCCGGGGTGACTGTCAAATTCCAGTGTGGCCTTATTCATTTCAGCAAGACGCTGAGAAACAGAAAGACCTAGTCCTGTTCCGGTTGTTTTAGTGGTATAAAACGGCTGACTGATGTTGTCTAATTGCTGCCGAGTCATACCACAACCACAATCGTGAACAACAAACACAAGATTTTGCTGCTCGCTAACCACTTTTAAACCTACTTCACTACCAGCTTTTGAGGCATCCAGAGCGTTAATCAGAAGATTCATCAAAATCTGTTGTAGTTGGTTCTCATCTGCCGTTATACAGAGGCTTTCACTTAGCGAATTGCATGCAATGTTGAGCTTAATACCTCGCTCCTTTGCCATTGGAGTGATCAACGAGCCTAACCTTTGCATCACTCTCGCTATCGCTATGTGTTTTGTTTCTGGATTGGGCGGCCTTGCATACTCAAGCAAATCTGAAATAAGCCGATTAATACGCTCAATTTCACCCACCATTAAGGTCTGCAGTTCTTTGTCCTCAGCACTCTCTTGCTGAAGTGTTTGTACGCATACCTTAATCGTAGCCAGTGGGTTTCGAATTTCGTGGGCAATGCCGGTTGCAAATTCACCCCACACGGCCTTGCGTTCTGCATCCCCACGCGCAAGCATTAACGAATCTAAATGCGATGTCATTCGATTAAAAGCGCGAGCCAATAGTGAAATTTCATCATTGCCTGCCACTGGAATACGCCCACTCCACTCCCCAATCGAAATGGCATTTGCAGCATCAATTAATGGCACCACGCGGCGTCTAACCCTTTTTACTAAAAAATAGAAATACAGCGTCACCACGCACAACACTAAACACGCCATGAGCAATACTAATAAGCGTTCGTGCTCTCTATCGAGAAGTGGTGTATCAACCGAATTGTTCACTAAGTGCCAATTATCAAACAAAGGCTCGACGCCACTTTGATTTATCCGTATTTGATCTGTGTGAATTGAGGTAATTCTGCCAAGAGAGTCATAACACGTTGTATTTATTCCTGAACCTTGGCACAGAAGAGTCGCATCACCCACAGATAAATACTCAGTCAGGCTGGCAAAGCGTAACTGAAAAGCCAAATACCCGATCAATTGATGGTCAGTTCCCGATGCATAAACCGGTTTTGCCATTAGGTACCAAGAAGATCGTCCCGGAGACGCATGTTGTGGACCCAGTAAAATGGATTGACTAAATTCAGTCTGCGGTAAGCTTTTTATATCCAATTCACCACTTCCCCAATAAGGGTAGCCGCCGGCACTTTGGCCCGGTAAAGCGTTCATCAATTCCCACTCAGCGTCAAAGAATAGCGCGCCGTAGATTTCCGGTCGGTCGATGTCAAAATGAATCAGGCTAAGAGTTTGCTGAGGGGCTGTGCGAGTAGTCGCAACGGCAAACAATTGAGCGATCTGCGGCAATTCGGCGATAGCCTCCAGCGCATGAATATGCTGGCGGCCAAAATGATACATACTGGTTTTGATCTGAGAGAGGTTTTGCTGCGCGCGCGCTGCCGTCATCTCTGACACTAAATTGGCCGTCATACGGTCGTAGACAAGCACTGTCACCAGCAGTGGAATACTGGCAACCAAAAGGGACAAGAGGAAAAACCGCCTCACCAAGCTATTTTTCCAAAACTGGATCGATTCTCTACTCTCGTAACTCATAGATGTATAACCACTTCAGAGCTGTAAGCAGCAAAATCACTGTATCAAATGTAGTATCAAAACGTAACGCGACTTCTAGGTCTAAAACCCTTGGCTTAAAGTCACTTAAATATGGATTTACAACTGATCTAAACAGTGGGTATATTCAAACTAAATCAACTGCAAGAGAACATATTTCATGGCCGATACCCAGCATCAAGAACCACTCGATTTACTCGACAAAGTGAGCGTGTGTTTGTATCGATTTGGCATTAGCTTGTTTTCCATTTCCTTACTTGTTGTGTCTGCTTCGCTCGCGAATTTGTTTTCCCTAGCGAATAACATGCATTGGGCTTTATTGGCGACCTGCACCGCGAGTGCGTTAGCGGCGGCGAACCTGCATGTATACAGTAAAGCGGTTCGAACGATTATTGTATGGTCTTCTTGGCTGGGCATTTTATTGATGGTAGGGGATCCTGAGCAAAACTATATGTGGCTTTCGCTTGGCTTTCTGTTTGTCACCTTTTCAGGTATCGCGCTAAAAGAATCATTCTGTTTTAACGTAACCGGATTAAAGTTAGTACCGCTTGGATTAGCCGGTTGCGTTTTGTTTCTGGTTCTAGATCATCCATTAGTGACGAGTGTACTGCTCATCCCGACTGGTCTCATTATGGGCTATTTGTCTTATCAGAAATGGAAAATGCCATTGCATTTTGATATTGGTATCAAGGCCAAATATCAGGTCTAAACGTTTCTACATAAATTAATGTATAAAAATAGCAGCCTTAGGCTGCTATTTTCAAATAATTTACTCATCAAAAAGTTTATTCAGTCACAATTTGTGTTTCAGCAGACGCGCTTTCAACCGTCTCTTCTTGAACACGCTTTTCTTTATTATTGTCTGATTTATTGCCAGCCAATTTTTCTAAGTTTAGAGCCATCGATAAGAATAACGTTAAGCTCTCTTTCAGAAGAGAAAGAAAAATTGGTAAGAAGTAGCAAGAAATTAACTGACCAACTGCCATGGTGATGAAGTACATTGGGTCATAAGTCGCAAATGCTGAGAAGAAAGCAAAAAGGAAGACAATCAGCGCAATGATCCAGCTTAGGAAAATAGCACCATCCCAGGCACTTTTAAACCAGTATAGAACTGGAAATTCTGTACTATTTTCACCCTTTAAACGCTCTGTTCTTTGTGTTGCTAAGCGTTCTACAGCGCCAGTCCAGATTTCCATCGGAATAGTAAACACTTTAACAATACAGATCATTAATGCTTGAATTAACGCAGAAAGAAAGTTCTTTTTCAATTTATCTAACATGAGTTCGTTCACTCCGAGAACAAGTTATTAGCCGATGACAAAAAAGCCACAACCGTTAGGTTGTAAAATGGAAGCGTAAGATAGCAGTAAACTTTAGTACTAATAAATCAAATCTAAGGAAGTATTTAATAATTGAGAGTGATCTAACTTTTAAGATTTCAGCCATACTTGTCGTTATGGATAATTCATTTATGAGGCAATGCTATGATTCGAAAACTCGGCTATTTAGGTTTGATACCTTTCATTGCCCTCCCTCTTTTTTTGATGTTGCCGCTAAATCGATTTGGTGTGAGTGATCCCTTAATCATTCGTGCATTTACGCTGTACAGTATCTGTATTGCCGCATTTATGGCGGGCACACTATGGGGCAGAGAAATCGACCGTAACGCCCCTAAACATTATGTATTATTGGTGTCCAATGCAGTTGCATTGTGCGTCATCACGCTCGCTTTAATAGCAGATACTAATATCTATGGCGCACTAATCGGTTTAACTTTGGCGCATTTACTGAATTTTTTCTGCGAGCGTTATAAACAGCACGAGCGCTATTTCCTACTAAGAAAACGGCTAACGAGTGTGGTGGTGGTCTGTCATGCCACGATGCTTGCGGTACTCACTTGGAATATTTCTGTATAGCGTCCGCCTTTTAACTTACCGAGCAGCATACTGGTGATATACTTAGGTCTAATGACAATCTAATCAAGGAAAGATGATGATCTTTAAGTTACTTAGCCAGTTGAGCTTAGCTATTCTACTCACTAGTACCACCGCTTCTGTTTATGCTTCACAACGGGCTGATACTGCTTGGCAACTCATTGATCAAGGTGCGATGATTGTTGATGTGCGCACGCCTGGGGAATTCGCGGCTGGCCATCTCGACAATGCGATTAACTACCCGTTAGCGGAACTCGACCGACATTTTCAAAACGTCGATAAATCTCGCCATATTGTCGTTTATTGTAGAAGCGGTAATCGCTCAGGGATTGCTTATGACTATCTGATCGAGCAAGGCTTTACTCGTGTGCATAATGGCGGGGGATTAGACGAAATGCGTGCAGCAGAATAGTCGATACTATCCAGCAATGACTGTGGTTGCATTTGAGTTAAAAAAGAGATTCGGTATGGTGAGTGAACTCACCATACCTAAAGAACATGCCTATATAAGCTAGGTTAGTCGCGCTCTTTGCCGTATACGCGCACGCCTGCTTTAGACGAGTCATCAGCATTGCCGTATACGCTGATGCTTTTTACGCATCGACGCTTACCGAAATAACGCCAATCACTCTGCTCATCTTTATCAAAGTCACGATAGAAATTAATTGTTTTGCTTTCGCCGTTTTGGAAAGTCACTACTGCTTTACGCAGTTTCAGCTCTTTCTCCGCTTTGATTTTAATCGCATTAGTATTGCGACATACAATCAATGGGATTTTCGCGCCGTGTTTACCGTGCTCAAGTAGGATTGTGCGGCCAAGGGTAAATTTGTCGTCAGCATGCGCTGTCGCAGTAAACATTAGTACGCTCATTGCAGCGCCCAGTAACAGTGATTTCTTAGTCATCTTACGTCACGTCAATTACAAAAGTTGCGCGGATAATAGGGACTAATCGATCATCAGGGAAGCGCTTTTTTTCGCCCGAACAAAACAATTGTCATTGCCCTAACCTCACCCTTACATAAGGTTAGAAAGCAATCAGGCTTCATTACTGAAGCCTGATAAAATAACTAACTGAACTTATGCGACTTTTTTATTCGCTCTACTGTTCGGCTTGTTATAAACCACGCAGAAGTTACCACGTTTAGTTCGACATTTTGAACAGCGCTCACAATCGACTGGATTGCGTTGTTCTTCTTTCCAACGCTTGATCAGTTTTGGCTCTGCCAATAAAGGACGAGATAGCGCGAAATATTGAATATTGGTTGTCGCTGCCAATTCTTCGATCGCACCAATATCACTTAGGCCACCAACAGTAATTACCGGTACCTCTACATCTTGGCTAACTACCGCACCATACTCTCTAAAATAACCTTCAGATTGTAGGGTATGGCCATCAAATTGCTCGCCCACCAGCGATGCGGCATTACCATGAATGTTGCCCGAAATAATGATCGCATCAACGCCAATACGTTCTAGCTCTTTACAGATCTCTCGAGTCTCATCAAACGTTAAGCCACCTTCAAAGAACTCCGTTGCGGTCAGTTTAACTAAAATTGGGAAGTCATTACCTACCAGTGCGCGAATCGCTTGGTAAATTTCAACCAAAAAGCGCATACGGTTTTCAAGACTACCGCCATATTGGTCGTCACGACGATTGTAGTAAGGGCTCAGAAATTGGTTAATAAGGTAAGTGTGAGCAGCATGAATTTCTACGCCATCAAAACCTGAATCTTGAGCACGTTTACTCGCCAGCGCGAACGCTTCAACAATGTAGTCGATCTCTTCTTTCGTCATTGCTTTGCCCAGCGTTTGTGTACCGCGCTCTGCGACTTCACTTGGAGCAAAGATGATGCGTTCACCCACATTGTAGGTGGTCTTAGTGCCACCATAAGCAAGCTGCATAACAATTTTCGAGTCATATTGATGAACCAAGTCTGTTAATCGTTGGTATTCCTCAATAAACGAATCGTTATACATTCCCATCATGCCAGCGTTTGGCTTCTCTTCTTCGACAATATTGGCGTAACCAGTAACGATAAGCCCGACTTCACCTTGAGCAAGTTCCTCATAAACGTCATAAAGTCGCTCAGTCATGTGGCCATCTTCAGTGGCGAGATTTTCCCATGTCGCGCTGCGAACAAAACGGTTTTTTAGTGTCATTTGGCCAATCTGGCTTGGTGAAAACAAGGTGCTCAACGTCAATCCTCAATGTTTAGATACTAGTGTGATCAGATTTAACCCAAGTCATGTAAAGCCATTGAAACAGTGCTACCGCTCAATTCTACTGACCTTGACGCGACATGGGTCGATGTGTTCGAAGCTCAAAAAAAACAGCCACGACAACGTATAGCTGTTCTCTTTTGCACTTGCTACCTTAGAGCTTGCGAAAATCATACGTAATTGAGATTCAAAAACTTAATCTGGATTAATTAATGAATAGAAAATACCGATCGAGAGTCTGATTGCGCAGTTTTCAACCGACAATGTTCAAGAAGGCATTAAGAAAAACGCGAATAATGATGGAAGAGCGCTATGAAGATAATAAATTGGGAATGGTTCTGAGCCTATTCATGAACCATTCCTTTAAACAAACACCAGACTAACGCTCTGGCATTTCCAATAGTTTCATCACTGAATCAACTGCGCGATTGATATCTTGGCTACCTTCTAACTTACCAGAGCTAGCCGGCGCTAATGCACAAGAATACAGAACGAGTTGCTTTTCAAATGGTAAATCAAGCTGATCATATAAACTCTGGCGAATAGCGGCATGATGCTGCGGCGCGTGAGTCGTCAGGTCGAGTAAGGTGTCGTGAATCAATGTGGTCGTTGATTTCATAATAATCCCCTATTTGCATATTGGGTGCGTACACTACAATTTATAGCTCACAAAACGTACAGATTCAGATGCCGCAGTCACAGATCCAGCCGATTTATACCTAAGTATCATATACTCAAGTGGCTTCATAATATTGGGTTCAGTAAAAGGAAAACGGCACAACCAAATCGCCGCTATTTTGCATAAGGTTGAAGTGAACTATCGCTACCGCTTTTTACAGATCACATTAAAATGATGTTGACCCGTCTATAGGTCGAGGGTTGAAGATAGATTTCGGTTAATAAACGGAGCCATTTATTTATGTTGACTGTCACCCAACTCGCTAAGCAATTTGGAATATCTCGAACCACCATTTTGTACTACGAGAAAGAGCAACTACTGCTTCCTGCTTATCGTTCTGAGAACGGTTATCGATGGTATGGAGACAAGGAAATAGAACGCTTAAACGCGATTACTTCCTACCGCTCGTATGGATTGTCTGTCGCTAGCATAAAGGCTTTGTTAAATCAGACCGGGAAATCTCAAACTCAAATTCTGAAAGATCACTTCAATGAACTTGAGAATGAAATACAAAGCCTACGTGCGCAGCAAAAAGCAATCGTAGTGCTTCTTCAAGAACCGACTCTACTAGAGGATAATATCGTGAATAAAGAACGTTGGGTTAACATTATGGTTGCTGCAGGTTTTAGTGAAAACGACATGGTAAAATGGCACCAGAAATTTGAAGAGCTAGAGCCACAAGAACACCAAAAATTCCTCGAATCTTTAGGGATTTCTGAACAAGAAATCGCTCAGATTCGCGCTTTATAAGCTTGTTAATTTAGCCTCAAGGACGAGGCTAATACTGTACTCATCGCGGGTTATCTTAATCTAATACCCTGAGTAATTCGCAATTGGTGCTGCTTTAAATATTCAATATCAGCGAGATAAGCTAAATGATGCCCTTGGAGTTTGAAATGGAGCCTGCTTCTTGAGCATGCACTTCTGTGAATGTGATGCGAATGGATATGCTCTGACTATTTGATTCGGAAGGAATGGAATGGACGCTGGACAATCGAAAGCAGCCTGGAATGGAATGGAAGGAATCGGAATCGAACCGACAATGTTAACGGTGTAAAATCACCATGACAAATCACTTCAAAGGGAGGTCGTGGGGCTATCATCCACGTGAAACTCTGAAGCGAATACTCTGCAATAAAACTCTCACTCGCATCATGAAGTTTACGTAATAACTTTGAAGCTGATATCAGTGCATTTTGGCTCGCTATCGCACCAACAAGCGGATAATTATATGTATCACCACTGACGAAACTCAGTACTTCTTTATCATCTTCAATTGCGATAAATCGAGGGCATTGTTTTAGCCCCACAGCGATATAATGATCGAGCAATTGATGAACCGTATGACTCCATGGGTTAAGCGGACGGTATACAACCTCTTCATGATGATAAATTGCAGATTCTCTGCCACCTGTAAATTCTTTCATCAGTACCCAATAAAGTAATCAGACTACGCAATCATCACTTATATGTTTGCATTGCTAGGAGAAATCGCAGGCAGAAAACTCACTGCCTGCTCATATCGGTTTGCAGTTATTGCTGGGGAGCGTGCTTTTGTAGGAATGGCGTTAACTTATCAATCAGCTGTTGCTGTTTGTTTTGCGCCTCAATCATACCAATTTGCGCGCCTTGCTGAGCCAAGTGAGGGTTTTTCGACACCAATTTTTGTCCCGTTGGCGATTGGAAAAACGCGATAATGTCGTTTATTTCTTGCATCGAGAAAGTATCAGCGTATAGCTTGGCGATTTCATAATTGATCTTGTCACGATCAATATCGTTATAGAACCAATCACGATAAATATCTTTCAACTCTTCCATCTCTGTCGCGCTAAGGTTCATTTGAACCGCCATATTCTCAATGGTTGGCAACATGGCTTCAAAACCACCGACCATTTGCGATTCTGCATCCATCGCAACCATGAGTTTCTGTGCCGACTGAATATGTTCTGATTCGTATGCCATTGCAGGCGTGGCCAACATGACCGACAGAACTACACCGAGTATTTTTTTCATTTCAATTCCTTTTGACTAACTTCCAACTTTTCCAAAATCATTCTTGCCAAAACTCAGACCATGAGTTCACTTGGGAATAATGATGAATAACAACATAGGCTTGTCGTTTGCGCAAACACCTTGGTAGCTGAAGATGTAAAACTTTGAAGGGACTCTATTTAAATCTCGTCCGCTGGATGATGACGTGACAAACAGCAAACGTCATCATTCGTAGACTAAGTCACGCTTTCTATGCTCAGAGTGTGCGTACTTCATTGAGAATGTCGCATGAGACATCATAATTATACTGTCTGGCGATCTTCTGTGAAAAAAACAGATGTGGCAGCTCATAAATAAACAAGCCTGCGATAATAAACCAAGCAATTGTATGCCCTGATGCAATGCCGATAATACCGATAATCAGCAACGTTATCTCAATGGCAAATAACGTATACTTGCGCAAATAACAGTGGTGTAAACCGCCTAGAAAAAACCAATTTAACGTGGCATAAGTATCGGGATCTTTCAGTCTCTTCGACAATTGAGTGTAGTACGCCTTTCTTTGCTCATCTGTCAGCGACTTCACTTGCTGACGCAATACTTCTTCTTTCTCTTCCAGCTGTTCAATCGATTCTCGCAGTCGCATCATGGCACCTCATCAACAATTTTTTCGATCAAATCGGGGTTATTGCAACGCTTAATGCGCGACAGCCCCATTTTCCACCCTTTTATTGCTCCATATTTTATGATGCATTGCTTGGTGTACTCTGAGCAGGTCGGAATAAAATTGCACTCAATATTTAGTAGCGTCTTTGACCCACCGCTCGCTTGATAACGGTGGATCAACTTTAATGAGATAATCTTTAGCAAGATTAACGACCTAGAGTGATAATAACCGCTTCACGTTTCCAAAACAGCATGTAACGTTTCTGTTCCAACGCTTGGAATACCACTTGCCAACCTTCTTGTGCGTATTTGTTTAGCTCTGCTTCCATTTTTTGGATAGGTAGACCACTTGCACCTAAGAAAATCGTACCACAACCACCTTCAACGATATGAACAACTTTGTACTCTGTAAACTTTGACATTTTCTCAACCAATTATGCAAATAAAAACAGGATGTTATGATAGGATTTTGCGCTATTCAACGATTAATATGCGCTATGTGCACTGCATCGAAACTCGAACCAAACAAATGTTTCTTCATCTCGATTTCAGTTCAAAAGATGCCATCTCACGCTATTCAAGTTTTTGATTCCATTGTTTGAAAGCGAAAAGACTACGTGTGATGTTATCTGATAATTTCTCAACAAAATAATTGTCTATATACAAGGCCTTTATCATGCGTGCACCCGCTATAACCGACTTTTCCACTACCGTTTTCTATCTCCCAGCGAGCAATCAACAACACACTAAGTAAACAATGCAAATTCGGTTTCGCTTAATAATGACCAAGTTATACTGCTTTCAAATTTTACTTCGAATACGAATCAACTATGCCACATACTTCATGGCTATTTTGGGCTCTGCTTTCCGCTATTTTCGCGGCTCTCACGGCTATTCTGACTAAGCTTGGTGTCAACACCATTAACTCTGATTTTGCGACCTTTATTCGCACCTGTGTCATTCTCGTTTTGGTTGGTGGCATCGCTTATTTCACCAAACAATTTCAACCGCTAAGCGAGATATCGAGTAAGGGACTCGTTTTTCTCGTGCTATCTGGCTTGGCGACAGGCGCATCGTGGCTATGTTACTTTCGCGCCATGAGCCTCGGGCAAGCCTCACAGGTCGCCCCCATTGATAAACTGAGCGTGGTTATTGTCTCAGTTCTGGCGGTTGTATTTCTTGGCGAGCAGCTCAGCACAATCAACTGGTTGGGAATTGCATTAATCACGACTGGCGTAATTCTAGTTGCCTGGCAAAGCTAATAGAATTCTGTGGTTCGAGAGCCGATGGGCTCCTAGAATCCGTTTTCTCTAGCGTCCATCGAACTTAGCTCGACCCCGTTAACACCCAATATACTCGTTTGACAACGCCACTTGGCTATCATGGGGTGTTTGCTCGCGCTCATGCATACCATAATCACGCACCACGCCCGCAACACGCAAGCGATAGCTTTCAAATACGCCATTTCGTCCTTTGTTTTGTGCAAATCGGTGTGCCTCTAGCTTGCGCCATTGCTCGATTGCTGTTTCATCTCGCCAAAATGACAACGAAAGCAACTTACCTTCCGTGGTTAGACTCTGAAAACGTTCTATGGAAATAAATCCATCAACATCAGCCAACAGTGGACGAATATCACCAGCAATGTCGAGATACTCTTGCGTTTTACCCTCTGCTACTTGCACTTCAAAAATTACAGCGATCATATTGTGTCCATCACATTAAATGAGTGCTGATTCTAAAGGGTTTAAAGAAATAAGCCGTGATTGCTGCCAAACATTTGGGGAGTTTGTGAGATAGTGCCGCAACATAAAATCTTATGGTAGTAGAAAACAACTATTGCGCGCTTTCTATCCCATCAAATACTCGAATATCTTGAATGGCGATAGCCCATGAGGTTTTTACACCTGAGATTTGCAGATCGAAATACGGTGGTAAATGCGTAAAGCTCTCTTCCGAGATTCTAAAACTGTAGCCTTGATATCCTTTGGGCAGAGTGACTAAATCTACATTATGTTTGCGTCTGTCTTTTGCTGAGTGCAAATCTAACCTCGTTTTTACCTCTAAGACTAAGGTTGTGCGCTCCCCGACGAACACAGAATAAATATAAGGAAATGAAATCAATAAACCGACGGAGAAATTCAAAGCGATTAAAATAGGGATGGTGAGGAAGCATTTCACAATGTTGAACTTATCGAAAACGAACTTCGCTCGGCTCCAATCATCCAATACCTTTTTCCAAAATAGTAGCGTGAGCAAAATAACACTGCCCCAGCCCACTAACTCCACATGTTCTGCATAGGTTTCGCTTAAAATCACATCTAGGTGAACAACGCCAATGACATTCACCAACAAACCTATTCCAAGCATACCAGATCCGATTTGAATAGTCCACGCTCGCGTTGCTCCCTAGACTTAATTGGGCTTAATGCTCACTTTTTACCAACGTCACACCATCAACAACCATTATCCACTGACCGCTGCTAAACACAGGAGGCTGTGTAACGTCAAAGGTCGTGGTTAGAAACGCAAACCCTACGACAAAGTCATCACCAACAAACTCTTTTATCGGACCTTTGACAGACGTTGAACCTCCATTTTTGAGACGCTCATAAGCAATTGTTCCATCTTGAAGAATAAGTAACGACATCTCCTTACTTTGCCAATGTCCAGCATAAGCCGATTTGTCTTCTGGTAAAGGCTTTCCGCAGCCAAATAGCAAAACAAGAGTAAATAAAACAAACGCAATTTTTTTCATATTCCCTCTGAACCAAGATTGCAAATGTGGATGGATACCAAGAGTTCAGAATAGCGACTCCTTTCCCGACGTACGCTTTCTTCGCGAACTTAGACGACACATTCGCGATCAACTTCGCAATACACATCCGTTGCTAGATGGTTAAACAGAAAGCTAGGCTCGTAACCTAGATATGAATGAGGAACATTAAAGGCATTGTGGCTAGTCATCTGTGAGAGAAATGGCCGCATAAGCAGCCAAATATAGGGGTGTCAGAGACGAGTCTGAAATAATCCAATGGGATTGAGCTTAGTGAGAAAAACGCTGTCTTGTCACTGTGCCCCATTTATGATCTTGGTATACGTCTTCAACATAATTTTCAGACGTGTAATCCCCCACCACATCTCGCCAAAACTTAATTGCATGATCTGCGCCTGCAACTTGCTTAATTTCCCACGAACCTTGAAGACGTTCAAACAAGCTAGAAATAAAACGTTTTCCTACTTTGTTTTTTCGAAAACAAGGCAGCACATAAAAGTCGCAAATCTCGAACTCGTGTGGCACTCTTTCATCAATGGCGGTTAACGCTGCAGGAAGACCGTCTAAATAAAGTAAATACCCTGTTACACTGCCTTCAAGCTTAGGATAAATCTCAAACAAACCATCTGCATTGGGTTTATCGTCAATGATTCTCGAAAACTCCGCGCCATAACCTTGGTAAAGGTTGGCATATACATGAGCATTGCTTTCATCGACTTTGACTATTTTCATCATGTGTTCTCCATGATTCTTTTATAAATGGTAAGCGTAATCACTCGTTTGAAAACGAATAAACATATTAACTAGAGCGATTTAAAGTAACGATAGCATATTCGCGCCATCTATATCCTCAAGTAACTTCGAGATGCCAGATTCAGCATTGTCATTAATTTAAGTTTACGCAAACTATAAAGCGAAATAGCCCTCGATTTTCGAGGTTAGATGCAAACAAGCGGCAGCACGCTATCATCCCTTACCACGTGTATTTAATTGATTTGAAGCCCCTCGCTGGTATTCATCAGGGATTCTTTACCAATGTAGAGTGATTCAATGATGATTTCGCGACCGATAACCCATAGCGACCTCTTCAATAAGCTCAGTACCCGAAAGTTTTCTGGCGTGGCAGGCAACCACCGTTCAGCGACAAACGCACCAACGATCACACTTTGAACCGTTGCTACTACTACTGCATGGCTTGCTTTATCTTTTACTCAAGCGCCAAGCAATCTCACCGATCGTATAACGAGCGATCTAATGCTACGGTTAACGCTGATTAATAAGGTTTTATGTTGAACTCTGCGATTTGCGCTGAGTATTTTTGATTATCTCCGTCGAATGCATCGCGCCACCATTATTTCCGTGCCCGTCCATGATGTTAGTGATTCTGATAAGCGTCAATTAACGCCGCTTCAACTTCAAACGCTGACTGTTCCGACATACCATGACGATGAATTACATGCCCAACCTCGAAACCTGCGAGTTGAATAGCACGTATTCTTTCCATTTTTCAGATAAGGAGTCAGCTTCATCACCATTAACGAGAAAATACTCGATTGCCTTTACCCTTGCCGATATAAAATGTTTCGCCATTTTTGGTCTATCAATCGATAAACGTAATATTGAGTTTTTCTGCAACTTCAGAAGAGAATGAATCAAACTTGTTACTGCTCATAAATTACTCTAATGTACCTAGCTCTAGCTCGTTTTTACTTCTAAAGCGGTGCCTAGCGACTTCAAGCGAGGTTATACATCAGCTCACGGTTCATGTGTTATTTCACTGGTTACCGCCATTAAGCCAACATGACCATACAACTGCGTTTAGTTGCTTCATCCTATCTAAAAACGCCCCGAGTCAGAAACTCTGGGGCGTCTATCAATGTTGTTTTGTAACTAGAGTACGGCTTTATTTTTCAGGCATAGGTAAGATTTCAAATAGGCCATCAAAATCATCCAGTGCGCTTGCCAAATCGGCCAGCAATTGTGCATCACCCTTCACGCTTGCCTGACCAGACTGAATCAATCCATCTAAGTCCGTTTGTCCAACACCACGCGGGTAAAATCGTTTTTTAATAATGAGTTCAAAGTCCACATTTGGCAGTTTATCAACTTCGATGTTGGCCAGGTTGGCATTCGACACTTCACCGTAGTAACGCTCTTCCAAATCTGGGTGGTATACGCCGAAATTAAAGTCTAACCCCGCGGCCTCTGCTTTTGGCGCATTCAAGCTCACTGCAATAAAGTCGAGGAACATACCCGTTGGCGTATTGGCAATCACATCTGGTGACGCGATTTTAATTGAAGGCTGGATCTCTCCGGTACGAAGTTCAACCGCCCCTTGCAGATAACTATTACGCCACGCCATCGTTTCTGACTGGTAACCTTGCTGCTCAAAGCTATCCGCCAATGCAAAACGATATTTCACATTACTTGGCTCACACTGAACTAAATCATTAAACAACTGCGATGCTTGCTGATATTCACCCGATTCAAAATGCTGCATACCTGCTTTGTAGAATGTTTCAGCACCTGCGGCCTCAACATACACACACGATCTTTCGGTGGTTTGTAGTGGATTGGTATTAACTGGGTTCATATCGTGATACCCAAGATACAAGTTAACCACTGCTCGTGCATTATGGCTGTATGAGCCGTGATAACCGTTAGTATGCCAAGTATCAATTTGCGATTGCGGAACGATCTTCTCGATTTCGCGGCCAACATCATGAATGGTGACGCCATGATTTGCTAATCGCATCGCTTGGTTATGGATAAAGCCATAATTATCACGCTGAAGCGTCATGTACTCTGAAATTTCATTCACTTCTGTATCGGTATCATTCCATACTGGTGCTGAGTGAGCAGCATGAATATTGTCGACCAAGCCATTGTCAACAAAACGCATTTTTAACTCTGTGAGATACTTGGTCCAAACCAATGAGTCACGCACTTTCGCCCCACGAAAGGTGTAAATATTGTGCATACCATCGTACGTTAGCTCAGCCGTATTTAGCGAACGATACTCTGGAACATACAATACGATCTCTGCCGGCGCTTCAGCTCCCGGCATGTTAATCGCGAGGAAATCTAAACCATCAATCGTGATCAGTTTCTCACGCTCTTGGATTTCTTGCGTTGGTGCCACCAGCGTCACTTCACCACGTGAAGTGCCCAAACCTAACGCATTGTCCACAATCCCTTTAGTGTTGTTGTCTAAGGTCGTGCCATATTGATAGTTTGCGCGGCGCCCCATTGCAGTGCCAGCTATGACATTCTCATCTGCCAACTCTTTGATAAAATCATTCGGAGCGTAAATTTCTGCATTGTCAGCGAAATCACCCGATTCAAATACACCACGAGAGCCACCAAAATGGTCAGCATGCATGTGCGAATAAATCATGCCCGTAATTTTGTGTTCACCGTTAATGGCAGGAAGATGTTGCTTAGCAAATTCCCAAGATGCCGCAGCCGCTTCACGAGAGAGCAATGGGTCATGAATTACGTAGCCGTTGTCAGAGCGGTAGATCGTCATATTCGATAAATCAGCACCGCGAATTTGATACACACCATCCGTCACTTCATACAAACCACCCGCAGCGTAATTCAGCATCCCTTGTCGCCAAATAGATGGATTAACCGTTGGTGGCAGATCATCAACAGACATATCAGTCATATACTCAAAGCGGTTTTTCAGTTCGCCCGCTTCGTGAGTACCAAATTCAGCAATCAAGCCACGTGTTGTACGGTCAAATGCCGTGGTGTCTTCCCAAGGAAGGTTTTTTGCTACATCAGCGTTAGCTTTGATGGTGTGCTGAGAAGCAGGTTTGCCTTCATAGGTATCGATCGATGCATAATCATTTGCGACAGCACCAAAAGACGCAACAATCGCGAGAGACAAAACAGATGGAACGAATCGAGTTTTCATAATTAACCTCGTTGGGTATTGGGATTGGCTATGGGCTTAATTTATCGCGTTGACTCATACCAATACATGCATGAAAATAGATTCAATACATCACAATTTGTTATGTAAGGACGAAATGTTAAATCATCTTGATCTGAATTTGCTAAAGATATTCGTGGCAGTCTATCGCCATCAATCCATTACTATGGCAGCAGAGGAGCTGGGACTAACTCAACCCGGAGTCAGTGGGTTATTAAAGCGTTTACAGCGGCAAGTGGGGTGCCAGCTTTTTGTACGTTCAGGTCGAGGGATCGCGCCAACCCAACATGCTCAAGAACTGATAAAACAAATCGAACCAGCTCTGATTGAGATCAGGAACGCTTTAGAGAATTTGGAGGGATTTTCAACCGAGCATCCACGTAAATTCATCATCTACACCTCTGAGCCTGTAATGATGATGCTACTACCTAAAATTGAAGCTGATAGCAGCTTGGGTAACGTAAGAATTGAGTTACAGCCAACCCTTTCTAACGAAGAAAAACTCATTAACGGTCTCAATCAACACCAAGCCGATATGGCAATTGAATTTGCCAACTATGCAAACCGTTCTTTCTTTACGGAAGAGTTGTTTGAGGATTCTATCTGCGTTATCGCACGCAAAGACCATCCGAGAATTCAAGGCTCAATCAGCCAAGAACAGTTTTACAGCGAAAAGCACATTACGCTGAAATTACGACGAGAAGATGCTTATCTGGCTGACTACTTCACCAAGGAAAAATTGGATGACAGAAACGTCGCGGCAGAGTGCACGTCACTGGTATCTCAGCTTTCCATGGTATCGAGCGGTGATTGTATTGCGGCAATGACAGCGAGTATCGCGTCAATATTTGCAGACAAGCTAGGCATTCAAGTTTTAGACATTCCTTTTACGCCCTATCCGATTAAATACCGTCTTATGGTGCATAATCGCGAAATGAAGAGCCCATCAAATATCTGGCTAAGGAATAAAATACGATCCTATTTCACTGAGTGACCGATGACGATAGCGCGGGGTACACGGTTTTAAATTGTTCTAATACGAGTAGCATCTCGTCTGAAGGGGTAATATTGAGCTGTTCACACTCTTTGAAGAAAAAATCCCAATGAGCCTTTTTCCACCAAGCTAAACTCTTATCACCTTCCCCTTCTAAGGCGGCAAATTCCGTGCTTACTTGATTGAATCGACATTGCGTTACTGACGTTATCTCGATAATACAAATAGGTTCGCCGCTCCAGTTGGTTACGACTTGCAAATGCCCCACCTGAGGCATGACTTCGCCTTGCTCGCTATACCAAATATCTAAACTGCACGATGCTTGCTTTTCACCACGCAAAATCAAATCGGCACAGACGTTTGCGTTGTATTCATCCGCACAAAAATAGTCTGCGCTAAATGAGCTGTATTTTGCTGCAATCTCTTCAGGTAACTGGTTTAGGTATTGCTCAAGATAATGTTTACTTCTTTCATCCATGATATTTATGCTAACTCGATTAAAAACGAGCACACTGTTTAACACACCTGATTACCTTTAGCGAGTTTGAGCCAAAGGTTGAAAAATACCACAGAATGATATCCTAAAGTGACTTCAAGGCGCTTAATCGCGATTCTGCGTAGATGCTCAGCTTACACGTTTCACATTCTGACGCGCCTGCCATCAGCAATTAGCTAAGCCATACCTAATACATAAATCGAATACATAAATCGGCACGACTCTTTCAACCACCTTTACTGCAATTCACCTTGCCATATTAACTCTAATCTTAAACCCGATGGCTCGCTAAACATCATATGCTTGCGCGGACCACCCGCTAATAATTCCGGTGCAAATTCAATTGTGCACTTAGGGTGAGATTCAATTTTTCTGAACAACTCGTTGAGTTTCGATTCTGATGCAACTTGTATCGCTAAGTGATGCAAACCGACGTTTCTTTTTCGATCAAACTCGGCACCGTTGAGGCTAGGATCTACCTGCCAAAGAGTTAGGCGAAGTTTTCCATCGGAAACGGCGGTTCTCGGATATGTCGGATCATAACCAGATTCTTGCCAACCAAGTACCTCAACAAAAAAAGATTTACTCGCCTCCAAATCATCGACTGACAACCCTAAATGACTAAGGCCTATTGTTTCTGACATAATGACGCTCCCTGTAAGTTATCGATCATCTGGTGGGGTTTAAATTGTGATAAAGATTGAAAGCCGAACTAACTCAGCCTATCCGTCAGGATTTCACATAAAATTGGATTGGTTTAAGCACCTATTGTTTATGGCTGCTTATCGATGACTTTGACGCCCTCAGGAATCTGATACCAATCGACTTTCTCACTCACCCAAACATGGGCTTGAGGCTTAAATACTTCCTGAACTTCAAACTCTACTGGCTTGAGCTTCAATTTCACTGTTGAGGTATCATCTGGGTTGAAGTGATAGATACGGTTTCCACAGTCTGGACAAAACATAGCATGGTTACGATTGCCACTGTCCGCCATTCGCCCCCACTCTTTGAGTTGACCATGAAATTCAATTTGATCGGCGGCAATCAACGCGGTGACACTAAACGGGCCAGTTGCCAATTTTTGACACTCTTTGCAATGGCAGGCGAATACACCAATTGGCGCTGAGTTTAATTGATATGTCACTTGACCACATTGGCATGCGCCACTGATTGGATAAGTCATTTTTTCGCTCCTTGTAAACGTTACCTCACACCTTCTCCATGATGTGACTCCTGACTCATCACCAGCCTAACTTGTTCACATTTTATTTACAACGTGTACCGTAATCTCTCGCTATCAAATCGGGTCAAATCGATTCCTTCAATTCGACACACGGCAACTATCGTGGCATTTCGCGCCAGTCGTTGCAAATACCCGCGAAGATTTGCAAAACTCAGTGGTGAATACTGCAAGTCGATTGACCAAGTTGCCAACATAAACAGGAAGTAGTCACACGCCGTTAACTCATCGCCCAGCAAATAACGCTTATTGCAAAGTTGCTGATCAATGACCATCCAGATGTCACCTAGTCTTTGCTCTTGCGCTTGCTTGATGCTCTCAACCTGTTGTGGTTTGGACGTATGTCGTTGCGGATAAAACCGAAGCATCAGCTCATTTTGCAGCGTGTTATTAAGATAAGTTAACCACTGAAAAAATAGCGCTCGAAGTGGCTGCCCAAGTTCGGGAATCAGTCGAAAATCTGGAAAAGACTCTGCGATATGAATGCAAATGGCAGTGCTTTCAAAAATTGGCTGCTCATCCATGACTAACGTAGGAATCCGTCCGGTTGGGTTAAGACGCAGATACGATGCTGACTTTTGCGAATCTCTCTTCTTGTCTACCAACTTCAATTGATAGTCAGCTTGAACATGATGCAGCATCAAATGAGGAGCTAAACTGGCGCTGCGTGGGTAATAAAATAGTGTTATTGACATCCAACTACCTTCTACTAAAAAGCACCCAAGTTTAGGGTGCTTTACTTAATCTTCAGTACTTTCTGGCTATGCTGATTGAACCAAGTTTGCTATGTGCTGCATACAACGTTGAGCACTTCGACTGATTCCACCCAATTGGAAGAAACCGTGAATGACACCTAAGTAACGCTCACAATACGCATCAACGCCCTGCTCTCTCATGCGTTTGTAGAGAAGCTCACCTTCATCGAGTAGCGGATCAAATTCAGCGGTGATAATCGTGGTTCTGGGCAGATCATTAAAATCCGCCTTCAATAGATTAAGTTCCGGTTCTTGCTTTAAACGGGCCGCATCACCCGCGTACATTCTAAAACCAGATAGCAGCATCTCTGCGGTGATGAGGTAATCTGTACCGTTAGCTAGATAACTAGCTGAATTTCCGAGTGGATCTAACATTGGATAAATCAAGATCTGTTCTTTGGGCAACCACAATTGTGCTTGTTTCAACCTTATTGTCGTTGCCAATGCCAGCTGACCACCGGCGCTGTCACCAGCAAATACAATATGTTCAGCATGACCACCCAACCGCTGCGCATGTTGCTTGATTGCTAGAACCGCTTGGTAAACATCATCGTGAGCAGCCGGATAAGTATGCTCCGGCGCTAATCGATACTGAATGCAAATAACCACACTATTGGCTAACTTTGCCAACTGCCTCATTTGCACATCATGCGTTGCAAAACCACCACTAATAAAGCATCCACCGTGAAAATAGACCGTCACGGGCAAGTTAGTTTCATGACTTGGTCTGTACACTTTAACTGTAATACCATTGAGCTTATCGAGAAACTCTTGGGCTATTTGAGGGCTTTCTCCCGCCACCACGCTACTTGCGATATAGCCTGCTCGACGCTCTGCAACCGTGAGTTTTGAAGGGCATGGTTTTTGATTGGCGATAAATTCGTCCACCAGCGGTTGAATACTGGCTTCAAGATGTTTGGTCATTTCGTGACTCATCAATAAATACAAACCACTCAATGCTAACTGAACATAAAAGCATGTATATAAAAACAGTATTCATTTGTGATGAAGCTTTTATCTTATGGCTTTGTTCGCTCACAATCGCATCAATATCGGTTAAGCAACAATCACAAAGACACTGTACTCATTACAATATCAATCTACATTGATACCCTCTCAATATACGGGACCTGAAAACTCAATCTGTTCACTCTCAGACAAGCAGGCATTGGTATGAGACTTCACCATGCCTCCACGGTAAACAAACTGGTTCCAACGATTTTGTGGCGTATCGAAAAAATGGATGGGAGCGGTTAATTCCGAATAACCTGCGCTAGTGTATATTTGAGGTTGGTAGGCGAACAAAAATGAATACTTCACTTGCTGGATTTCCAGTTGGCTACCAAGTGCATTTACCACTTTTTTAGCAAGCCCTTGACCACGATATTCTGGGTGTACCGCTATTCCACCCAGAATTCCAGCGCGGAAATTTACATCTCCTTGCGACATCGAACGAATGTAGCCAAAACCACAAGCACACAGCCTATCGTTATCCCTTACCATCACAGCACAATCAAATTCATCAGTCAGTACCAACTGCATCGGCTGCTTAAATACCAAGGAAAGAAACTGGTTAAACTCAGTTTGAGTTTCCTTGGCTTGTTCGGTATTGAGGATAATCAGATTAATTGCCATAGAAATCGCCTTGATAGATTGGAAATAAACCGTCTATCTCCCGTTCCATCGGTTGGTTTTATTGACCTAAGCCCTATGATACTCGCCTAATTATATCAATTAACGTTGATTTAGTTCGATCACTTTATGAATATCTATTACCTCAAACCCTTGTTCTTCTACAAAGTTCTTAAATTCTAATGAGCTAACGATATCCAAATCGTTTTGCCTTACCTTGGAAGCCCAACGATAGACAGACTCATCCGGAAGTGCGAGTGCTTGTTGCTCTTCATTATCCAACGCGCAGTGACAAATAATATGGAAAATACCTGACTCAAACTGAGCCAGCACGTCCGTTACTTGTTCCAATGTTTTATGCGTCAACTCGAAACGTTGGTCAAAATACTTCAGTTTGCCGTTATTCATTGCGTAGGTATAAATCAGCCCATATTCCGCAGCAACTTCTTCAATCGCATCAGCGATAAACTGATAGGTTTCCGAACCTGGATAAGAGAGATCAATCAGCATGTGACTATCAATATGTGTCGGTTGAATACCGCTTGCGATTACTCGATTGATTTGCGCACGATACTCATTTTTTACATCTTCGATATCAATCGTTGGTAGCAATGATTGATAATCAGAATAGAAATAGCCAAGTTCATTAGTCAAAGACTTCGCACCTGTAATTGGTGCGCACGACATATTGGTCCATTCACTGGTGAGAGTAACGTGAACACCGATAGGCAATTGATGCGTTTTCGCGAGTCTTGCCGCTTCCGGAAACCAAGGCGCAGCTGCCATAAAGTTACTGCTTCTGACGAGTCCTCGCTGAAAACCTTGCAAAATACCTTGGTTAACACTGTGGCTAATCCCAAAATCATCGCTGGTCACGAGTAAATACTTTTTGCTCATACTTACCTAAAATTCCATTTAACAGTTTCAATACATAGAAATTTAAAAGTAACATTCAACTTCGTTTGAGAAAACTAATGAGGTTATTTTATTGATTAATCGCGCAATATTCGTATGACGAATCCGTTTTAGTAGATACAGATTGATAGGGAAAAGTATGGCCAAAGAAAACAACCACACCACATCATGCAAATATGGAAATACGACCCCCTTTTATCAACGATAAGCCAGATAGCGGCTCTAGCATTCCACTAATGGCTAACAATAAAAATAAAGCGGTATATAAAAAATCGAGACCACCCATTGGATAATCTCGATTTTTATCTGATCATTATGAAGTAAGTACGCGCTATATGCCTGTGCGAAAGACAATATTGCAGCAATACTATTGAACCTATTAAGCATCTTCAAAACTGAGTTGTTTAAAATAAAACTCTTTATCACGCGCACCAATTTCTCGTAACACTCGGCATGGATTACCTACTGCCACAACGTTTGGTGGAATATCTTTCGTCACAATGCTTCCTGCCCCAACTACGCTGTTTTCACCAATGCTCACCCCCGGTAAAACAACCACGTTTGCACCAATCCAGACATTATCGCCAATCGTGATCGGAATATTAAACTGAGCAACTTTACGGCGTCGGTCTGGCTCAACAGGATGACCAGCGGTCGATAAGGTGACGTTAGGGCCAATCATGACATGGCTGCCGATCGTAATATAGGTATCATCAACTAAGGTAAGATTGAAATTGGCATAGAAATAGTCGCCAACTGAAGTATTACGCCCCCAATTGGCATGCAATGGTGGCTCGACATAACATTCTTTACCTACACTGCGAAAGAAACGCCGTAACAACTCGTCACGTCGCGTTGATTCACGCGGACGAGTATGATTGAAATCGTACTGCAGCTCCAAACACTCTTGCTGCTCTGCAATTAATTTTGGATCACCAGAATAGTAAATTTTACCACTATGCATGGGTAAATCACTCATCACATCTTCCCTTTATATACCTATGAATTAATCGAAGACCTCAAAAGCTTTTGAGTTACTTTATCGAACCAAATAGATTACCAGCCATCAATGCTTGTTTATCTATGCGATATAAGCAATGGTTTTGTAACTCATGTCCATCGGGTACTTTAGGATGATTAAAATCCAGACGAGTATTGGTCATGCCGAGTCGTTTCATCAACATTTGGGAAGGGATATTTTGCTTGGAGGTATAGGCAAAGAGATCTTCAATGCCTAACACAAAAAATGCGTAGCGCATTGCCTGTTCAGCTGCTTCTGTTGCATAACCTTTGTGCCAATGATGTTTAGCCAACCGCCAACTGATTTCCATAAGCGGTGCGTTTGGAATACCGGACTCGCCATCAACCATATGTATACCGACAAAACCGATGAACTCGCCCGTTTGCTTCAGCTCTACAGCCCAGAAGCCCCAGCCATTTTGATCAATCGTCGCTCGAATTTTATCGGCAAGATGATTGCTTTCAATCTCACTCAACGTGCTAGGGAAATACCGCATTACTTCAGGGTCTGCACACATACGTGCAAAATGCGGATAGTCTGCATCTTCCCATTGTCTCAGTAATAATCGCTTTGTTTCTAACATGTCGCCTCAAACGAATGACTGGTTACCTATGACTAAATCATCTACCACGGCACCAAACTATGCCATAAAAGTTAGTTAACTAGATGAAAATATAGTTCTTATTCTGTATATCGAGTTATAAAAACTACTCAATGACTACCCTAACCAATCTGCGTACGATAAAACAGCAGCTTAGGTTAAAAATAGAATGCAGACATCACATATAGTAGATAAACATTGTAACTAGTAGATTACTCAGTTATCTGCGACACATAAGGGCTCAATGGTTACATTAATGAAATCGCCATTGATACTTTTCAATCAGTCTATGCAATCGAGCTTGCTCACCCTCAAACAAAACCTGTAACCATTGCAACAAATCTAATGCGATATCACTTTTTTGCGGCATAAACGCAAAGTATTGCCAAGCACTGGTTCGAATCGGTGTCATATTGGGTGTGCGCAAGAAACCACGTTCTAACTCAGGCAACACCAACATCAAATCGGTCACTGTTGCACCCTGCCCTGACAAGCAGGCACTGATCGCCAAATCTAAGCTAACAAACGAAGTATGCCGACTAGGTGTGACCAACATATCTTGTGGCGACAGCCAAGATTTCCAATCCATGTGATCATCGGTCGCGTGCAAACGTGGCATTGCCAATACTTCAGGTAATAACTTTTGGCTTTGCCCTTCCACCGAGGTATAAATTGGCGCCATGTATTCATCACGTAAAAATGTCGCTTTAGGATGTCCTCGATACAGTTTTGGCTGCTTGGTATTTAGAATCACCAGATCGCTTTGTTCACGAGCAAGATCCCAATCCCCCTCAAAGACCGGAATAATCACGATTTCATAGTCTGGATAACGTTCATTCAACTCTGACAATTTGGGCAGCAAGACGCGCGTTGCAAAGCTGACTGCGCTTTTGATCACCAAACGCTTCTTTTCTGGCGCAGACCATTTCTCAAATAAACCTTCAAGCTCAAGATAATTACTGCGCAATACTTCAAACAATGCCATCCCTTTTTCAGTCAACTCTATAGAGCGATGCTTACGCACAATTAACGTCGCATTAAGCTCGGTTTCCAAGGCTTTGACTTGGCGGCTCACCGCACTTTGGGTGACATGCAACTCATGTGCAGCATGGGTAAAGCTGAGCAAACGAGCAACCGATTCAAACACCTTTAAACTGTTATGACTAAACGGCAAACTTGGGTAGGCTTTCATATTATTTTCACATGATCTGAAGTCATACTAGAGTGGCATAATAATCATTTGATAGCGATAATAATTAATCGTTTAATTGGCACAAATCTTTAATAACAACTTTTAGTTTCTGCCCAATTTCTCATGAGAAAGATATTACTTTTAGCATTCCTCTTATCATCTCTCAGTTGATTTCAATGGCATTGGTTCTAACCGATGTTTGGATGATGTCTCGCCTAAGTATCGCCGACCTTGCTGCTGGTGGTTTAGGTGCATCGATTTACAGCTTTATTTTCATTATCGCCAGTAGTACGGTTGGTTGCGTTGCCAACCTCATTGCCATTGCATACGGCCAGCGAGTGGCACGACCAGACTTTGGTAACCAACAAATTCGATTTGCCCTCAAAGGGGCAGTTCTGCTCGCGGTATCACTATCCGCTGTGCTCATTGCATGCTTCTCTTTCGGCCCTTGGTTACTGCGTACAGCAAGCCAGCCTGAGAGTGTGATTGCACCTGCAATGCAATATGTCGATGCGCTTAAATGGGCGATGTTGCCATCGCTATTCCTGTTGATTTTACGCGGTTTAACCAGTGCATTTGGTAACGTACGTTCAATCATGGTGATGTCTATCGCGACGATCCTACTCAACATTCCAATCAGTTATGTGCTCGCTTTTCCGCTTGGATTCGGTTTATCTGGTTTAGGTGCTGGCACGGCGTTAGCGTCTACAATTGTGGCGGCTGGCTATGCTTTTTGGGTCTTTCAACGCGCAGAATTTGCACCGTTCGCCCCATGGAAAAATCTTGATGAATACTCAGTTGGTTTAGTCAAACCACTCCTTGGAATGGGTTTACCCATTGGTTTAGCAGCACTGCTTGAACACGGTCTTATCTATGGCGGTACTTTGATGGCGGGCACTGTAGGCGTTGCCGCACTCGCTCTTCACCAAATTTTACTGCAATGCTTAAGCTTTACTTGGAACATTAACTTTGGTTTCTCGCAAGCCGCGGCAATTTTAGTCGGCCAAGACTTTGGTGCTGAGAACTACACTGGCATCAAGCAAACGGCCGTGCGTAGCTTCGGCATTACTACGGTGATCAGCTTAATTCTCGCGGGTGGATTTATGCTCTGGCCTGAGTTTATCGCCCATATCTTTAACCTAGATGCCCAGCTCACTGCGTTACTTGTGTCTGTGCTTTGGGTTGTTGCACTTGCATTTGTGGTAGATGCATGGCAATTACTGGCTATCAATCTACTGCGCGGAATGAAGATTGTTATCGGCCCGACCATCATGACTGCTATTGGTTATTGGTTATTTGGTATTCCCGCCGCATGGTGGTTATTGGATTCATACCAACTTGGCGGCATTTGGGGCGGTATCGGGATTGGTTTGGCGGTCACAGGGGTATTGCTACTTGGCCAACTGATCGTCGCGATTCGTCGTCAGCAAGCGTAACCTCATTGCCAAGCAGGTACTTTACATCTTACCTGTTTGGCAGTAAAACTCCCCTCCTGATTCAACAATCCATTGCCCCTTATGCCAGATATCGACATTGAGTTTCAACATATTCTATTGGAGATCCGTCTTCAGCGCTGGGCGATGCTTGAACGGTTTCTCTTCAGCTATTTCTGCTTTAAACACGGCTATTTATCTAAGTCTGGTAAGCCTGATTGGCAACAAGCGAGAGAATACTGCCGTCGCTCATCAAGCGTGACTAATACAACACATGCCGAACTTGAACCTGTCGTCCCTTTGGTGGCGATTATTGGTGAACTTAAACGTACCTTTAAACAATCAAAACCCAATGAAGAACAATTAAGAGAAATCCTAGATAGTTTGCTGGATTATGTCGTGATCAGCAAAGAAGAAAAAAAGCGGCTTGATCAATTAGGCTTAAGTCATCAAATGCCAAAAACTGGTATCAAGCTGAAGATAAAGCATCGAATGCTCGTTTTGAGCTGGCTAATATTCTGTTTTAACTCCCAAATATTATTCAAAACGTAGCCAACCTCCCGTTTCACAACGCCATTATTGCTAACATCAACACCAGTTAATCTCCACGAGTCTTACAGAGGTACGTGGTTATCGATTTTGTTTAGAGGTGTTGTATGACCAAACGCTATTTAGATTGCTCTGCGTCAGAAATTGCCCAGTTATCAGGGCAAAGTTTGCTTGATTCTCTGCGTATGAGCGAAGGACGTATTTTGATGGCTGAAACGATCGGCGCATTGCAGCCTATGTTAGTCTCGGTAAGTAATGCTGAATTGGCAGCAAGCCAAAGTGCCGATTTGCTATTGCTCAATTTGTTTGATGCCGACCAACCAGAAATAAAAGGCTTACCCAGTGATATCGAACCCAGCCAGCTTTTGAAAGAATTGGCCCGCTTTACTGGTCGAGCTGTCGGCGTGAATTTAGAAGCGGTAGCGCCTGATTTTGAGCAAGCCCACAAAGACTTTTGGCAAGTATCTCCAGGCCGTTTAGCCACCGGTGAAAATGCACAAAAACTGTATGAAATGGGGGCACGATTTATCACAGTCACCGGTAACCCCGGCAATGGTGTAAGTAACGAGGTAATCTCACATAGCTTACGCTCGATTCGTTCTGCCATCGGTCAGACAATGGTACTGATTGCCGGCAAAATGCATGCTGCTGGCATTCTTCGCTCACGCAGCGAAAAGATCATCACTAAGCAAGATATTAAAGAGTTTGCCGATAACGGCGTAGATATTGTGTTGATCCCAGCCCCTGGCACTGTTGCAGGCATTAGCCAACAATATGCGGCTGAGCTTATCGACTACGCCCATGATCTTGGCATTATGGCGATGACGGCCATTGGCACCTCTCAAGAAGGAGCAAGTGTGGAAACGATTCGTCAAATCGCCCTAATGAGTAAAATGGCTGGTGCTGATCTGCATCATATTGGTGATACGGGCTGCGCTGTTGGTATTGCTGCACCTGAAAATATTCGAGAATACAGCATTGCAATACGCGGGGTTCGCCACACCTACGCGCGCATGGCTCGTTCTGTTTGTCGTTAAAACCTCGCCGGTTATATATGAGACCTCAACAAAACTAAGCGAGGTCTCATTATGACTTGCTTCTTAGGTGTAGTTTAGCGGCTATCGTCACTGTTTCTGGCTCTTTTAATGGATTACGAAGCAGCTCATTCGCTTTATCAAATAAAGCCTGAGCAATTTTACCGCTATCTTGCTCAATTGAATCTATTTTGATTGGTAAGCAATCAAGAATGTCATAGTTATCAAATGTACCAAGGCGAATCTCATCATTGAGCATCTTGTGCTCAGAGAGGTAGCGCAATACACCCTCAAGTAATGAGTAAGACGCAGTGAATACCGCTTGCGGTGTGCGCCCGAGTGTATTCACCGCTTGTCGCATCAATTCGTAGCCTGATTGCGGTTGGTAGTCTTGCTTAAAAACGAGGTTTTCATCAAAGCTAAGGTACGCTTGTTCAAGCCCGGCTTGATAGCCAGCTAAACGTTCGTAACTTGGCGATAACAGCCTTTGGCCACCAATATAGACACATTCATCCAGTTCCTTCGCCATGCGCTCAACTAACTGTTTCGTCGCCTGAAAAGCATCGGTTTTGATATTGGTAAATTGGCTCTCTTTAAACGTTCGGTCAAAGAAAATGACTGGCGTCCCTGTTTTGATCCCGTGATAAAACTCTTCGCTTGGCATTGATGATGCGACCAATAACAAATCGACTTGGCGCTTAACTAACTGCTCGACAACTCGCTGCTCTTGCTCTGGCTCATCATTTGATGACGCAATCAATAATTGATAACCCGCATCCCTGAGCAAGCTTTCCAACGCTTTGGCCGTATTAGCAAAACCCATATTAGCTAAATCGGGAATCACTAGGCCGATCGTGAAGGTCTTTTTTACTTTTAATGCTCGTGCATACACGCTTGGTGTGTAATTGTACTGCGCAGCAATACGTTTAACTTTCTCAACCGTGTCTTCCGTTATGCGATGCTTTGCCGCATGACCGTTGAGAACAAAACTCACGGTAGATTTCGAGACTCCAGCAAGCGCCGCAATATCGGCAAGCTTCAGTTTTTTATGACCCATTTTACGTCCGTATGAGTAAATTCAAATCGCAATGAACTTTTGGTCGCAATGCTACCTGCTTCATCGATATTTGTCAGTGGAAAGCATGAGCCTTTCCCTAAAAACCCATCTTTATACTCAGGTAAATTCAAGTAACTATTGGTGAATAAAGATCACGATATTGATCACGTTTTTGATCAATACCCCTTCGTTTACTAAACCTACCAATTGATTTGCTAAACCGTTTTAGCAATCATATCAGCAAAGTGAATATTCTCCAATTTAAGGTGTAACCGATGAAAGTATGGCTAACGGGTGATGCGGTTGTTGATCTGATTCCTGATACGGAATCTACCTATCTGAAATGCCCCGGTGGTGCCCCTGCCAATGTTGCAGTCGCCATCGCTCGTCTGGGTGGTAATACCGCGTTTTTTGGCCGTGTAGGTCAAGATCCACTCGGCCGTTTTATGAAGCACACACTAAGCCAAGAAAACGTCAATACCGAGGCGATGCTCCTTGATGAGGCACACCGTACCTCTACCGTGATTGTCGATTTAGATGATTCAGGCGAACGCAGCTTTACCTTTATGGTAAAACCAAGCGCTGACCAATTTTTAGAGCTTGCTGATATTCCAAGTTTTAACCAAGGTGAATGGCTGCATGTGTGTTCAATTGCGCTCGCAAACGAACCTAGCCGCAGCACCACACTAGAAGCGATGCGCCGCATTAAACAAGCTGGCGGTTTTGTTAGCTTTGACCCCAACTTACGAGAAGAGGTATGGGCTAACCCAGAGGAATTAATTCCCGTCGTGCGCCAAGCGATTGAACTCGCGGACGTCGTTAAATTTTCCGATGACGAGTTAATGCATCTAACTCAAACCGACTCATTAGAACAAGGTATCGAAGCACTTAGCGTATTCAACAATGCGTTAGTTTTGATTACTCAAGGCGCTAAAGGTGCGCTGGTACTGTTTAACGGCGAACAAGAGCTTATTTCAGGTCAGGCGGTGAAGCCTATTGATACAACGGGTGCAGGCGATGCATTTGTAGGTGGTCTTTTAGCGAAACTATCTCAACACCTTGAATGGGACAATATTGAGGTTGTGCGCCAAGCGGTAACATGGGCGAACGGCTGTGGTGCACTAGCAACCACACAAAAAGGCGCAATGACAGCACTACCAACCCAAGTAGCACTGACTGAATACATTGGGTAATTGAGCCAGAAACGATAAAACAAAGCCCCGCACTGCGGGGCTTATTAGAATAGTAAACAATTTAACTAGATATTAAACGGGCTTGCGCGGCTTTGAGCGTTTTTACCATTACCTTGACGTCACCACCTTCACTGCACATAGCGGTAGCATTGGCTGGAGTGAACACTCGTGATGTCATGACCACTTCACCGCCATTAACAAAGGCTTCCACCGATGAATTGTCTGCCAATATGCGTAACTGTACGTTATCGCTAGCCAGAGGCACTTCCCGTTGCGTGTCTACAGCACGATTCAGAGTTTTAGTGCGATCCATAACAAGGCTGCGTGTATCGCTACGAGCTTCGATAGTCAGCTCGCTGTCAGCACCAACAAACAGCTTGAGGCTTTGTCCCCACTCTAATGTGGCCGTAAGATCGAATGACTTTGTACCAACCTCTAACGGCTGGGCACTTAGACTCAGATTCAATTGTTGTTCGACCAGTTGATCAATCTCTTCAATCGGCCATTGGCATAGCTTGCCATTACGTACTGACAATTCACGTAATGCAGTAAGCTGATGCACCCAACCATTGCTTGGCTGGTCAATTTCATCAGGCAGTCCCATCCAACCTGAAAGTACTCTGCGACCATCGGCTGTTAGCGCGGTTTGTGGGGCATAAAAATCAAATCCATAGTCTAGATGAGCGAACTCTCCTAGTTGCGGCGCCCTATCTTGCCATGTTGTCTTAAAATAACCGTTATGATGTGGAATCGTGTTCATGCTTGAGAATGATTCAATCCCTTGTGGTCCAATAATGCTGAACCACTCACCATTCAATTCAAACATATCTGGGCATTCCCACATGTACCCCATATCGCCGGTTTCATCGCCGTAAAGCTTGTCAAATTGCCAGTGATGCAAATCTTGCGAGCGATAGATAGCTAAGCGCCCTTTTAGTTCGGTAGTTTGCGCCCCAAGTAGCATTAACCACTCACCGTTGCGACGAATAATTTTAGGATCGCGAATATGCGCAGTGACACCCGGAGGTAACTCGGGTACCACCGGACCTAATTTCTTAAATTCGATACCGTCTTTTGATGTGGCCAAGCATTGCGTCGTTTGGCGCTCGCGTTCTTCACCAATACGTGTGTTGCCGGTATAGAACAACATTAACTCATCGTTGTTACTTAATGCATGCCCGGAGAATACGCCGTGACTATCAAACCAATCCGATGGCGTAAGCGCTACAGGTTGCCATTGCCAGTTAATTAAATCTGAACTGGTTAGATGTGCCCAATGTTTATCTTTATGTACACACTGATATGGATACCACTGGTAAAACAGGTGGTACTGACCATTATGGAAAATAAAGCCGTTAGGATCGTTTAGCAGCCCTTGCGGTGGAGAGATGTGCCATTGTGGGCGATGCTCACACGGTGTTGGAGCGGTAAAAGGAGCCAATTTACTGATTTGCATTTCAGCGATTTGCTTCCCTAATCCTAGCAACTGCTCATCATCAATTGTCTCATCACGCACAAATGAAAGCTGCGTTTGCCCCTGAACCAAATCGATCGACGCAATCAGCGAACTGCTTGATTCAATCAATGCAGGTTCAACCACCTCTAAAACCAAACGTTGCTCGGGCACCAATACTCGAGCGACGTTTTTCATACCACCAGCAATCTGGACCAACGACGATAATGACATCAAACAAACCTAAAATTATTGGGAACGTTTGCAAGAATAGTGAAATTGCTCGCTATCAACAAGCATCAAGAGACATTGAATGGTTACATTCCCCAAATTACGTGATCAAAGGCACAAAAATGGGAAGCTCACGCTTCCCAAGTTTCTGCTAAGAATTTAATTTTGCGAGACAGCCTTATTTAACAGGTTTCGCGCTCAACATTATCAAATGTCAGCACCACTTTACTCATTTCTTGCGGCTTACCCTCGATCAGATCAAGCAATAGCGAAGCGCCTTTTTCTCCTGCTTTTACAAATGGATAGCTAAAGCTAGAAAGATTTGGCGATACCACATAGCCCAGTTCATCGTTACCAACACCCAACACCTTGATGTGTTTACCAACCTCAATACCCACTTCTTGCAATGCCTTAATCGCACCAACCGCAATACGGTCGGTCGCACAAAATAGGCCATCTAATTGCGGGAATTCTTCAATTAAGCGTTTCACTTGTGCGTAACCAGACTCAATGGAGAATTCTCCGTGGCTATGAAACAGAAGAGGCTTTGCACCGCGCATCTGTAGCGCTTGCTCAATGCCTTGAGAGCGCAATTTATCTACCGCGATATCGGATGGATCAACACCAACAAAACCAATATGCTGGCACCCTCTATCTAATAAACGATTTCCAGCCTCAAAGCCCACTCGCAAATCATCATGCACCACACTTGGTATATTAAACAGAGACCCATCCTGCCCCACTAATACCACTGGCGCTTTTGAGCCTTTAATCGCATTCACAAGCTCCATATCAATATGGGTTGCGTACAACACAATTCCTTCTACACGCTTCTGGTTGTAGATCTGGATGTATTCAATTTCTTTGGCTGAATCTTGTTGAGAACTGGCCAGCAATACGTGCTTTCCTGCTGTCGCAAAGACAGCACTTAACCCGTCCACACCTTGCGATGTGGCATTCGAGGCCACGCGAGGCACAATCACACCCACCAGATTGGTTTTTTGGCTTTTCAGATCTTTTGCCACTTGGTTAACAACATAGCCGCACTCTTGTACCGCCTGCATTACCTTGATTTTGGTTGCGTCTTTTACGCCATATTCGTTGTTAACTACGCGTGAAACGGTGGATTTAGAGACTCCAGCCAGTTTCGCCACATCGTGTAAGCTCGCCATTCACTTTCCTATTGTTTTGGTTGGGAATGTTTGCAAAAACAGGTCTATATTGGCTTGAATTCTACCTTTTAATCTAAATTTAGCGAAGATGTTTAGCAGATCTAGCTCACATAAACCACTACTACCCTTTGACGATGGACGATAAATCTTCAAAAATCCATTTCGCAAACGTTCCCAAAAGTTCTCTATCTTTTTCGAACACACTTTAATAAGAACTAGAACCATGTCATTTACCGGGGTTTGGAATGAACTATCCAATAATCGCTAAACAACTGCTCGAACACTTAGGTGGCAAAGATAACCTTCAAGCGCTGGCTCACTGCGCGACTCGTCTGCGTCTCGCTTTAAAAGATGACTCATTAGTTAATGAAGATGCGGTTGGTAATCTTGAAGGCGTAAAAGGCCAATTCAAAGTAGCAGGCCAATACCAAGTTATTTTTGGCTCTGGCATCGTTAACCAAGTCTACGCTGAAATGGCAAAGCTGACTGGTATGAGCGAAATGTCGACCAGCGATGTTGCATCTGCTGGCGCACAAAAACAAAACATTGTGCAACGTGCAGTAAAAGGTCTGTCAGATATCTTCGTACCGATCATTCCGGCAATTGTTGCTGGCGGTCTGTTAATGGGTATCGTCAATTTGCTCACTGCACCAGGCCTATTTATTGAAGGTCAATCATTGATCGACGCGAATCCTGGCCTTGCTGATTTAGCATCGATGATCAACACCTTTGCGAACGCACCATTCGTTTACTTACCTGTATTGCTCGCGTTCTCAGCGACGAAGAAGTTTGGTGGTAACCCATATTTAGGTGCTGCGCTGGGTATGTTGATGGTTCACCCAGATCTACTAAATGGCTGGGGATTTGGTGGTGCCGCTGTATCAGGCACTATTCCAACGTGGAACATCTTTGGCTTTGAGATCCAAAAAGTCGGTTACCAAGGTTCCGTGTTACCTGTATTGGTTTCTGCATTTATTCTGGCTAAAGTCGAAAATGGCCTGCGTAAATTCATTCCATCAGTACTAGATAACCTGCTAACACCAATGCTGGCGATCTTTATTACGGGTTTCCTGACGTTTACATTGGTCGGCCCGTTCACTCGAGATATCGGCTTCTTACTGGGTGACGGCCTAAACTGGTTATATGATTCAGCTGGTTTTATCGGTGGTGCTCTCTTTGGCTTTATCTATGCGCCATTCGTCATTACCGGTATGCACCACAGTTTTATCGCGATTGAAACTCAACTACTCGCAGACATTGCTGTTACTGGTGGCACATTCATCTTCCCTATCGCAGCAATGTCGAACATCTCTCAAGGTGCATCAGCATTAGCGGTTGGTTTCATGACCAAAGATACAAAACTAAAAGGCATTGCTATGCCATCTGGTGTAACCGCGCTACTTGGCATTACTGAACCTGCGATGTTTGGTGTCAACCTAAAGCTACGTTACCCATTTATCGCAGCTATCATCGGTGCCGCCTCCGCAAGTGCGTTTATCACACTGTTTAACGTGAAAGCACAAGCATTGGGTGCCGCAGGTTTACCAGGCGTTATTTCAATCGTGCCAGATAAACTCGGTTACTACATCGCGGGTATGGCAATCGCATTTGCAGTTTCATTTGTTCTAACACTCGTTCTTGCTGCGCGTGAACGTGTTAAATCAGCGAAAACCGTGACAGCATAACGTTATCAAATCACAAATGATGACTCTCAAACCCTGAGCTTTTCTCGGGGTTTTTATTTATCTGACGAAAACCTCTTATCTACCAGCTCTTTATCTAGTCTCACGCTAGTATCGATACAAACATCAGATGAAAAAAAACCTGCCTTTTGGCAGGTTTTTCAATTCACTCAATCAGAGATTAGTCACGCAGTGTTGCGCCGAATTTCTCACCGATGTGTGCAACGATAGCGTCTACTGCACCAGCAATATCAGCATCTTCAAGCGTACGCTCAAGAGACTGTAGAGTCAGTGCGATAGCTAGGCTCTTCTTACCTTCTTCAACGCCTTTACCTACGTAAACGTCGAATAGTTTCGCCGCTTTTAGGAACTCGCCGCCTTGCGCTAGACAAGCATTCACGATGTCGCCTGAAGCCACTGCTTCATCAACAACAACCGCGATATCACGACGGTTTGCAGGGAACTTAGACAGTGCTACTGCTTCTGGAATCACTTTCGAGTTGATAGCATTCCATTCGATTTCAAACACAACAGTGCGGCCGTTTAGACCAAACTTACGCTCAAGCTCTGGGTGAACAGTACCGATCACGCCCACTTCTTTGCCGTCTAGCATGATTGCAGCAGACTGACCTGGGTGAAGTGCTGGGTGCTTAGCGGCAACAAATGAGTATGCTTTTTCATTTGAAGAAAGTTCTAGAACCGCTTCTAGATCGCCTTTCATATCAAAGAAATCAACAGTGTTGGTTGCAATATCCCAGTGCTCTTCGCTGCGAGTACCAGAGATAACGCCTGCTAGCATTGGCTCTTGACGCATGCCGTTTTCTGCTGATTCACAAGGGATGAAACGCAGACCGTATTCGAATAGACGAACACGTGGTTGCTGACGTTTTTGGTTGTGAACAACAGTATTTAGCAAACCTTGGATTAGACCAAGACGCATCGCTGACATATCCGCAGAAATTGGGAATGGCAGGATTAGTGGCTCAACACCAGGTACGATCAGTTTTTGTTGCTCAGGCTCAACGAAGCTATAAGTGATTGCTTCGTGGTAACCACGATCAACAAGTAGATCACGCACGCGTTTTAGTGGTTGAACCGCTTCAACTTGGTTGTGCATCTTAAGTGCTGCAACTGGGTGTTGATTTGGAATGTTGTCGTAACCGTAAATACGGCCAACTTCTTCAATCAAATCTTGCTCGATTGCAATATCGAAACGCCATGTTGGTGCAACTGCAACCCAACCTTCAGCGTTTGCTTCAACTGTCATACCTAGACGCTCAAGGATTTCAACCACGTCTGCATCTGCAATGTGGTGACCTAGTAGGTTATCTAATTTAGTACGACGTAGAGCAACTTGGTTTGCCTTTGGTAAATCAGCTTCTGACTCAACAGCAACAACTGGTGCAACTTCACCGCCACAAATCTCAACAAGAAGTTGAGTTGCACGCTCCATTGCGCTTACTTGTAGTGCGTAATCCACACCACGCTCAAAACGCATTGAAGAATCAGTGTGTAGACCGTAGCTACGTGCGCGGCCACGAATGTGGTCTGGTGCAAAGAATGCACACTCTAGTAGAACGTCTTTAGTTTCAGTCGTCACGCCAGAGCCTTCACCACCAAAGATACCAGCAATTGCTAGCGCTTTGTTGTGGTCAGCCACAACCAATGTGTCTGCATTCAGTTCTGCTTCGCTACCATCTAGAAGCGTTAGCTTTTCACCTTGCTCAGCAAGACGAACTACGATACCACCTTCGATCTTCGCAAGATCAAACGCGTGCATTGGTTGACCTTGTTCTAGAAGAACGTAGTTAGTCACGTCTACAACCGGATCGATTGAGCGGATACCACAGCGGCGCAGTTTCTCTTGCATCCAAAGTGGCGTTTCAGCTTGTACGTTTACATTTTTGATCACACGACCAAGGTAACGTGGACATGCAGCTGGTGCTTTCACTTCGATAGACACAGTGTCAGCGATGGTTTCAGCAACCGCTGCCACTTCTGGCTGTGCTACGTCTGCACGGTTAAGCACGCCAACTTCACGCGCTAGACCACGAATGCTGAAACAGTCAGCACGGTTAGCGGTTAGGTCTACGTCTACCGTTACGTCGTCAAGACCTAGGAATTCACGGAAATCAGTACCGATTACTGCGTCTTCTGCTAGTTCCATGATGCCGTCTGACTCAACATCAATACCGAGTTCAGAGAATGAACAAAGCATGCCGTGAGAAGGTTGACCACGTAGTTTTGCTTTCTTGATTTTGAAATCACCTGGAAGCACTGCGCCTACAGTTGCTACTGCAACTTTCAGACCTTGGCGACAGTTTGCTGCACCACATACGATGTCTAGCAGATCTTCTTCGCCTACGTCTACTTTCGTTACACGCAGTTTGTCAGCGTCTGGGTGTTGACCACATTCAACAACGTGACCCACTTTAACGCCATTGAACGTGCCTGCTACAGGAAGAACGTCGTCAACCTCTAGACCAGCCATAGTGATTTGGTGTGTTAGTTCGTCAGTGGTAATCGCAGGATTCACCCACTCACGAAGCCATGATTCGCTGAATTTCATTGTGATAGATCCTCTGGATTACTTGAACTGTTTTAGGAAACGAAGATCGTTTTCGAAGAATGAACGAAGGTCGTTTACACCGTAACGCAGCATAGTTAGACGCTCGATACCCATACCGAATGCGAAGCCAGAGTATTTCTCAGGGTCGATACCTACGCTACGTAGTACGTTCGGATGAACCATACCGCAGCCTAGAACTTCTAGCCACTTACCGTTTTTACCCATTACGTCTACTTCAGCTGAAGGCTCAGTGAACGGGAAGTAAGAAGGACGGAAACGTACTTGCACTTCTTCTTCGAAGAAGTTACATAGGAAATCATGCAGAATGCCTTTTAGTTGCGCGAAGTTTACGTTCTCGTCAACGAGCATACCTTCCACTTGGTGGAACATTGGCGTGTGTGTTTGGTCGTAGTCGTTACGGTAAACACGGCCCGGTGCGATGAAACGGAATGGAGGTTGACCATTTTCCATCGTACGGATCTGAACACCAGATGTGTGCGTACGCAGCATCAAATCAGGGTTAAAGAAGAATGTATCGTGATCAGTACGTGCTGGGTGATCAGCAGCAATGTTCAGTGCATCAAAGTTGTGGAATGCATCTTCGATCTCAGGGCCTGACTCAGTTTTAAAGCCTAGCTCGCCAAAGAATTTCTCGATTCGTTCAACTGTACGAGTCACTGGATGTAGACCGCCATTCTCAATGCGACGACCTGGTAGAGTCACATCGATAGTTTCAGCTGCAAGTTTCGCTTCAAGCTCAGCACTTTGTAGTGCATCTTTACGAGCTGCGATTGCTTGCTGAACTACGCCTTTCGCTTTGTTGATCTCTTGACCAGCTTCACGGCGTTCTTCTGGTGGCAGTTTACCTAGGCTTTGAAGTTGAACCGTTAGTTCACCTTTCTTACCTAGATACTGAACACGCACTTCATCAAGTGCGACTAGCGAATCAGCCGCTTCAATCGCAGCGTTCGCATTAGCAATGATCTCTTCTAGATGTTGCATCGTTTCCTCATCTACCTATGCCCCCCGCAGAAAATTCTGCGTTCAACATAAGCGGTAGTATCCATAAGCGTCCCGACTAGGGATCTTGGGTCTTTAAATAGCTATACATAGTAACGAATGACAAGTCTAAATCCAATCTGAAATCACGTTTCTCACCGCCTTTGCGTAAAATTTACGCTCTACTATTGATAGTTGGCAGTTTTACCCCAATTTTGTACTAACGATTAGGCTTGTAAGGAAAATATTATGCCTCTAAGTATTGCTCCGATCACCGCCCAGCAAGATGATGAAATCTGCAAAATTATCAAAGCAGTAGGTGAAGAGTTTGGTGCAGTTGGCGAAGGTTTTGGCCCTTCAGATGAAGAAGTGTTAGCGATGAGTCAACATTATCATCCCCAAAAGCAAAGTTTGTATTTAGTCGCTCAGTGGCAGGGAAAGATCGTTGGTGGATGTGGTATCGCCCCCTTCAACGGCAGCATAGAGACCTGTGAGCTGAAAAAACTCTTTCTTTTACCCGACGGACGTGGTCATGGTATTGGCAAAAAATTGAGCCAAGCATGTTTAGACTTTGCTAAACAGCAAGGCTATACACAATGTTATCTCGATACTCTTAGTGGCATGACTTCAGCTATTAACCTTTATCAAGCTTTGGGCTTTGCGCATTTGAACGGCCCAATGGCCGAAACCATACACAATGGCTGTGATGTGTGGATGCTAAAATCGCTTTAAAGAAGTTTATTCAACATTTAACCAAGCCGACACTCGATTGCGCCCAGCCGATTTAGATTGGTACAAAGCATTATCGGCTTGTTTAATTAAATCATGATAGCTGCTCATTTGCGCATTTCGCTCTGCAATGCCCACGCTGATACTACCGCGCCAAAATGCTTTACCAAGATCAAGTTGTAATTCTGCGATTGACTCTTGCGCTTGCCGAGCGACAAACAGCCCCCCATCGCGATCGGTATTTGGGCAAATAACAAAGAACTCATCTCCGCCCAAACGACATACCACATCATCGTTACGAAAGTGATCTTTCAACACCGTAGCGATCTCTTGTAAAACCATATCGCCAGCGTCATGACCCACGGTGTCATTGACTTCTTTAAAGTGATCAACGTCAATCATAATCGCCACTAAAGGCTCGCGCTTATCGCGTGAAATTGCCCACAACTCTTCCAATTGCTGCATGGCGCTGCGCCTGTTAGGTAATTGTGTCAATTCATCAGTGAATGAAAGTAGCTCCAATTGCTTGTTCGCTTTCACTAATTGCTCAGTACGGCGACCAACCATATCTTCTAAACGCTGGTTGAGTTCTAGCAGCGCTTTGTTGCGCTCTGAAACCTGCTCAAATAAACCTTTCAATGCCTCCAAAAGAGGTCCTGTACTGTCATCTTGCGCTTTTTCCTCTTCCAAATAGGCAGTTTCGGGATCGATACCCCGCTCTATTTTGGCCAATTGACGTGACATATTTTTATCGATGCCGAGGATGTGATAAGCAAGCCAATGAATCAGGAAATTAAGCAGTAGCTCTGAAGCCTGCTTGTCATCTTCAGAGACAAATGCTTGCATGCTAAAGATCTCAGTCATAAATGCGCGATGAATCTTAATATGCTCATCTAAATGCCTATGATAGATACCTTTACTGCGCATTAAGGCTTCTTCTTGCTGAAAATGAAACTGCGAATATTGGGAAAGCTCAAACAAAATCGCTCGAATATCACCCATAGAGAGGTTGTTTTCTGCCACAAGAGAGCCAAAGCGATTGATAATATCAACTAAAACCTGATGCTGTTCATCGACATCATCAATGCCTGTTTCATAGCAGCGATCCCAAAGGAATGAATTCATGACCTCACCTTCTACCTGGTAGTATTTTTTATTAATTTTCATTTACCTAGTAGAGGCATCATATCCATTTATTATCAATACTCATACAAAATGTTTAAAAGGAGCTTGATCTGCTCCCTTGGTTAAGTTTTTGTCTGAAATTTCCTACAAGGACTCAAAGTCGTATTCCGACATGAATTCGGCCAAGAGACCGTTTTATCAATTGAGCGGAGCATTGTTCTCTCAACTGCCACGCGATACCTCTTCAGAGGCTAATACCCCAAATAACCTTTAGCCCCATTTAGCGTTGGGCAGGTTAAGCATAAAATGAGCTAACGCTAAACATAAGCCATTGCTAAGATTATCCATAGGACAGTTCACTAAGGAAAGTGCTGCAATGAAAAGGATATTACTGTTACTGATGTGCTTAAGTCATTTGAGCTATGCGCAGCAGTGGCAAGCAGAAGTTATAACCAGTGGCTTAAATGTACCATGGGGTATGGCGAATATAGACTCGCAACGTGTATTGGTGACCGAACGCTCCGGTTTTGTCGGTATTCTCAATCATCAAACTGGTGACTATCAACGTATCTTTACTTTCCCTAATGTCACTGCTAATGGTCAAGGTGGTTTATTGGACATCGCTCACTCCCCTTTTGAACGATATCAATTCTATTTCACTTACAGCCGCGATATTGGCACTGGTATTGAAACAGTGCTCGCCAAAGCAACATTGACAGAGAACAGACTGGTCAACTTACGTGATCTGTTTATTACTCAGTCGGGTTCAACATCATCACGACACTACGGTAGCCGGATCACTTTCGATAGCACTCACATCTACTTTTCGGTGGGTGATCGCGGGGAGCGTGCTAATGGGCAAAACAAGCAGACTCATGCCGGAAGTATTATTCGTCTCACACCGGATGGACATATTCCACCAGACAATCCATTTGTTACTGAGGGGGAAATTGCAAGTGCAATCTGGAGTTATGGACACCGCAACCCACAAGGGATCTTTTTCAATAACAGCACTAAGCAACTGTGGGCGGTCGAACATGGCCCAAGAGGTGGGGACGAAATTAATCTGGTGCTAAAAGGACGTAACTATGGCTGGCCAATCACCTCACATGGCAAAGAGTATTGGGGACCGATCGCAGTTGGGGAAGCCAAGGAACTGCCAGGGATTGAATCACCTAAATGGGTTTATACACCCTCCATTGCGCCTAGCAGTTTTTTAATTTACCAAGGTGCGCTTTATCCTGAATTGCACAACAAATTCCTGATAGGCGCTTTAAAACTCACTCACCTTAATCTTGTCTCAATCGACGTGAATGGCAAAATTGTTGAGCAACGAATACTCGAGGAGTTAGGAGAACGTATTCGTTCACTCGTGGTCACGACACATGGTGACATTTTATTTGGTACAGATAGCGGGACAATCTACCGTTTAGTTAACAGCAGTAAATGAAAAAATAAGCCTGAACAGAAATTGATATACCACATAATCAATGTGCGCTGGTGATATTAAAAATGTGCACTAATTTTTGCAGAGACAAACAAAAAACGCCCCGATAAATCGGAGCGTTTTTTGTATTTGGAGCGACACACGAGGTTCGAACTCGTGACCTCAACCTTGGCAAGGTTGCGCTCTACCAACTGAGCTAGTGTCGCATTAATAGGTTAGATGGTGCCCCGGGCCGGACTTGAACCGGCACAGCGCGAACGCCGAGGGATTTTAAATCCCTTGTGTCTACCAATTCCACCACCAGGGCACACAAATCTAAATTTGCGATGCCTTTACTGAACTAAGTAAAACACCATCTAGTTATCGATATTGGTTAATCGCTAACTTATAATTTGGAGCGACACACGAGGTTCGAACTCGTGACCTCAACCTTGGCAAGGTTGCGCTCTACCAACTGAGCTAGTGTCGCATAAGAGATGGAGGCGCCTCCCGGAGTCGAACCGAGGTCCACGGATTTGCAATCCGCTGCATAGCCACTCTGCCAAGGCGCCATCTCTTACTACCCAGAACTCTTTGTTGAGTTCCTCTTGGGTACGGGATGCATTCTACGGATTCGCCTTACTGAGTCAACACTATTTTTTTGATTTTTAAATCGTTTGGCTAAAATAACGTCAAAAGTCGTTAATTTGCTTATTTTTCTTCCAATACGATCCCACAAGGTGTTGTGTTTAAGCACAAATTTACACTTTTATCAGCAGAGCAAGGTGGAAGAAATGGCACACATCGCTCAATGTCAAACCGACCACAATGACGACTAAGCATCAAAGGCGATCGTAAGGCATAAAAAAACGGGCCTAAGCCCGTTTTCGTATCAATTAGTGATGCTCTTCATTAAGCAGATCGTCTTTTGCGGCCATTAGATATTGCGCCATTGACCAGTAAGTCAAAATTGTTGCTACGTACAAAGCAGCATAGCCAAGCCAAATCATCCAATCGTCATAACGCCAAATTAACACCCAAAGCGCAAACATCTGCGACACGGTTTTAACTTTTCCAACCCATGAAACTGCTACACTCGCGCGCTTGCCAATTTCAGCCATCCATTCACGCAATGCGGAAATGATAATCTCACGTCCAATCATTGTAACAGCCGGAATTGTCACCCAAATGGAGTGATAATGCTCAGTGATCAAAATCAGTGCTGTCGCAACTAACACTTTATCAGCGACCGGATCGATAAATGCACCAAAACGAGAAGTTTGGCCCAATTTTCGCGCCAACATGCCATCTAGCCAATCGGTGAAACCTGCAACCCAAAAAATCATAGCTGCAGCAAATGGTGCCCATGTGTAAGGTAAATAAAATGCCACTACGAAAACTGGAATAAGAAAAAGTCGGCAAAGAGAGTATGTTAGGGATGTTAAAACGCATATTTATTGGCTCTTATGTTTTGCGTATTGCGCTGTTTGCTGCCTAAAAACAGGTCCTTATGGTGCTGGATTTTGGCTATTGTTTCAATGCTTGATAAATGATTTCTGCTAAAGAACGGCTAATGCCTGGTACTTTGGCGATTTCTTCGACAGTTGCTCTTTTTAATTCTTGTAATCCACCCATATATTTTAATAATGCTTGGCGTCTTTTCGGACCCACGCCTTCAATTCCCTCTAACGCACTGGTTCGACGAGTTTTACCTCGTTTTGCTCGGTGGCCCGCAATCGCGTGATTATGGCTCTCGTCACGGATATGCTGCATTAAATGCAGTGCTGGTGCATCACTTGGCAAGTGAAATTCATCACCATCAGTGGTAATCAAAGTTTCCAAACCTGGTTTTCGAGTCACCCCTTTGGCAATACCAATCAAACGCGGACGCTTGGGCCAATCTTGCCAAAACTGACTGATAATCTCATACGCACGATTTAGCTGCCCTTTACCACCGTCGATAAACACGATGTCAGGAATCTTTTCAATATCGAGTTGTTTTGAATATCGACGCTCTAAAGCCTGCCCCATCGCGGCGTAATCATCACCACCGGTGATACCAGTGATATTGTAACGACGATACTCCTGCTTAACGGGTCCCTCCTGATTGAAGACCACACAAGATGCGATCGTGCTCTCGCCCATGGTATGTGAAATATCAAAACACTCCATACGCGTTATCGACTCTAAACCCAACAACTCTCGCAATTCAGAAAATCTCTGCGAGATAGTCATCTTGTGATTAATCTTCGTGGTGATCGCAGTCAACGCGTTGGTATTCGAGAGTTTCAAATATCGAGCTCGGGTCCCCGTAGGATTAACATGGAACTGCACTTTTCTTCCCGCAATAGCAGATAACGCTTCTTGTAGAGAGTCTGTTTCATCCAACAAGCCGGCATTGAGGATAATACGAGTCGGTACCGTACGTGCTTCATTGTGGCTGAGATAGTACTGACTCAAAAAGCTATAAAACACTTCTTGCTTAGTGGTGTTATGTGGAATCTTAGGAAAGTGACTACGACTACCCAGCACTTTGCCTTGGCGAATCATCAAAATATGGATGCACGCTATCCCCTTCTCCTGAGCAAATCCGAGAACATCCATATCATCCGTCGAGTCTTCAGAAACAAACTGTTGCTCTTGCACTCGTCGTATCGCTTGAATTTGGTCGCGGAACTTAGCCGCATTCTCAAACTTTAACTCCCGACTCGCCGCTTCCATTTTGCCTATTAAAGTTTCAAGCACTTGTTTGTCCTTGCCACGCAAAAACAAACGCACGTATTCCACCAACTCTTGATACTCGTCATCAGAAATAATACTGCTGACACAAGGCCCCGCACAGCGTCCAATTTGGTACATCAAGCAAGGCCGAGTACGGTTACGATAGACACTGTCTTCACATTGGCGAACAGGAAAAATCTTTTGGATTAGGTGCAGCGTCTCTCTTACAGCACCAGAGTCTGGATACGGGCCAAAATACTCACCTTTACGTTTTTTGGCACCACGATGCATTGAGAGACGCGGATGTTTATGGGCACTAATAAAAATATAAGGATAAGATTTATCATCGCGCAGCAATACATTGTATTTGGGCAAATACTGTTTGATGTAGTTGTGCTCGAGAATCAATGCTTCAGTTTCGGTATGCGTCACTGTCACATCAATTTTGGCGATGTGGCTAACTAAAGCTCGCGTTTTTTCGCTGTCGATTTGTTTGCGAAAATAGCTAGAAAGGCGCTTTTTGAGATCTTTCGCTTTGCCGACATAAATAACAACCGACTCGGCGTTGTACATTCGGTAAACGCCGGGTTGGTTAGTTACTGTCTTAAGAAAAGAAATTGAGTCGAAAGAGGTGCTCACTACAAAGTCTCGGTATCTAGTATTCCGTGTCGAATAGCTAGGTGGGTCAACTCTACGTCGCCACTAATACCGAGCTTAGCAAACAATCGATAACGATAACTATTGACTGTTTTTGGACTCAGGCTCAATTGTTCAGAAATGTCTGTGACCTTCTGACCTTTGGTAATCATCATCATGATTTGCAATTCACGCTCAGACAGATCGGCAAAAGGGTTTTCCGATGCTGGTGAAAATTGGCTTAACGCCATCTGCTGAGCAATTTCTGGCGAAATGTAACGTTGACCACTATTCACAACACGAATAGCGTTGACCATTTCGTCAGGAGCGGCACCTTTGGTCAAATAACCAGCAGCACCTGCTTGCATCACTTTAGTTGGAAACGGATTCTCCGTATGAACAGTTAAAACGATGATTTTTACATCTGGGTTGAAACGCAGGATCTTCTTCGTGGCTTCTAAGCCACCGATACCTGGCATATTCATATCCATCAATACGACGTCAGCATGGTTTGTTCGGCACCATTTTACTGCGTCTTCACCGCTTACAGCTTCCCCTGCTACGTTCATGCCACGGACGTCTTCAATAATACGTCGTATCCCTGTGCGAACCAGCTCGTGATCATCTACAAGGAAAACACTAATCACTCTTGTATCTCCACACTGTTGTTATGGCTCTGCACCCACCTAGCCCAGTGGATAGCAATTTGGTTGCCTATTCTAACTCAAAAAATCTAAAACCATCACTCCGAATATGTGCGCAAACGCAAAGTTTAGCAAGTACTAGTTACGATTTTTGAAGGCAAGTAAAACAAATCATGGTTAGCAATTGGACGCAACAAGGCAAAGAGCGACATCAGCAGGTTCCTTGCTGTTGTCTGGTGCAAGTCACCAGTAACGAATTTTGAAAAATGAAAGGGGGGCCCGCGTTATCCGATGAGAAAAGTACTGATTTGCCGCGATTAGGGTTGTTTACATTTCGGAATCAACATTAACGACATCATCGCCATTATAACTACTGCATCGCAATTTTTGAGGTTTTAATTGATATAATTATCTTTAAATAACTTTCTGCTGGAAAAATTATTAATTGATCATAAAATGTACAATTATATATTCTTAAGATCGCGGCATAGTTTATTTAGCTTAAGATAAAACCATACTAGCTTTGTGTATTAATTCGACTTACAGCAGGAAATAAAAAAGGCTGCATTTCTGCAACCTTTTTATTTTTAATGCAACTAAATATTAGTTACAAGCACCGATCATTGCTGGAATAGATAGTGCTGGAACTAGTAGGTAGTCCATTGAACAATCTTTAGCTGCGTTGTAAGTAGTACCTGTACAACCTGCAAGAACTGATAGCACTGCGCCGATGATCGCTAGTTTAACAACTTTCATAAATTATCCTTTTTTAATAGCGTTTAAATTGCCAGCGCATGCTAATACAGTTTTATATAAAATTACATCATTTATTTGCATATACACATAAATTTTGACTTTTTATCAAAGCGATAAATACTCACCGCTTTAAAATAACCATTGCGTTAATGTAAAATTAACATCGAAATAACGTATGCATGCACAATTAAATACTATTTAATCGTAAGTTTTCGGATAATTTGTCACATATCTTGGGCTAAAGACAAAATATCAGCTCATTTTCAAATTCAATATTTATCTCAATCACCAGTCTTAGGGGAAGAGTTATGCAGAACCATGCTGAGCGTAAACAACGCGAGACGTACACATAGCATTGAGTAAGCCCGCAAACCGTGTGTTATTATCTATACCCAAGTAATCTATTTGCTAATTACGCCCTCTCCTTTTAAGCGAAACTTAGGATGTTTTTTTGACCATTGAACAAGGCTTTTTACTCACCCGCCAAGCACGAGACATATCCGGTACAACTCAGATTGAGCTGTGGGTTTCCACAACGAATGGTCCGCATCAACTCCTGATAGGAAATGAACGTCCTGTCTTCTTTGTGCCTACCAGCGAAGTAACGCAAATCAGGACGCTCGCCGAGCAACTCCATTTAAGTGTTGAGTTGAAATCACTGCCACTTAAGCATTTTGATCAAACTCCTCTGTCTGCTTGCTATTGCCATACAGTGAAAGAGAGTCAACGATTATCTGAAACGCTCAATCAGCAGTCGATTGCTACTTATGAGGATGATATTCGACTGGCCGATCGCTTTTTGATGGAGAGATTTATTCAAGGCAGTATCGAGTTTACTGGGCAGTTCTCTCGTAAAAGCAACTATACCCAAGTTTCTCAAGTCAAATCGCGCAAAGCCGACTACGCACCAAAGCTCAACGTGGTTTCACTCGATATTGAGTGCTCTGAAAAAGGCATACTCTATTCAGTAGGCCTCGATAGCCCGATGGATAGCCGAGTCATTATGGTTGGTGAACCACAGCAAAGCGACTTAGCCATTCAATGGGTGAAAGATGAGAAAGCACTCTTAAACGCCTTGATTTCATGGTTTGAAACTTATGACCCAGACGTCATCATTGGCTGGAATGTGATCGATTTTGACTTCCGCCTTTTGCACAAGCGAGCAGAATGGCATCAGCTGAAATTCACTATAGGACGAGCCAAACAAGCAAGCTATTTCCGTACTTCAGCCAATACACAACAGGCATTTATCTCCATTCCCGGGCGAGTGGTGATGGACGGCATCGATACTCTAAAAACTGCGACCTATCACTTTCGACGCTGGTCATTAGAGTCTGTCGCGCAAGAATTGCTCGGTGAAGGTAAACAGATCCATAACGTGCACGATCGTATGGCTGAAATCAATCATATGTTTCATCACGACAAAGTTTCTCTTGCTCGTTATAACTTACAAGACTGTGTACTGGTTAATAAGATTTTTGCTCATACTCACCTACTTGAATTTGCGGTTGAGCGCGCCAAATTGACCGGCGTAGAGCTTGACCGTGTTGGTGGTTCCGTTGCTGCGTTTACCAACCTCTACCTGCCACAACTGCATCGCGCGGGATACGTTGCACCCAATTTACATCCGGAGAATTGGTTAGCTAGCCCTGGTGGCTATGTTATGGATTCCATTCCAAATTTATACGATTCTGTATTGGTACTCGATTTTAAAAGCCTCTACCCATCGATCATTCGTTCATTCTTGATTGATCCTATGGGGCTAATTGAAGGTTTACAACAAGAGATAGGTAACGCAGATAACCAAGCCGTTCCTGGATTTCGCGGTGGTCAATTCCACCGTCATCGCCATTTTTTACCCCATATGATCGAAACCCTTTGGGCTGCGCGAGATGAAGCAAAACGCAATAACGAAAAAGCGTTCTCTCAAGCGATTAAAATCATTATGAACTCATTTTATGGCGTGCTTGGATCTTCAGGTTGCCGTTTTTTTGATACACGCCTTGCCTCAAGCATTACAATGCGCGGGCATGAAATCATGAAGCAAACCAAGGCTCTTATTGAAGAAAAAGGCTATCAAGTCATCTATGGTGATACCGATTCAACATTTGTCTCGCTCAATGGTCAGTTTTCACAAGCGCAAGCGGACCAAATCGGCAACGAGCTAGTCACGTATATTAATCAATGGTGGAATGAGCATCTATCTCGCCAATATGGGCTTACCTCAATCTTAGAATTAGAGTATGAGACTCACTATAAAAAATTCTTAATGCCAACCATTCGCGGCCAAGAAACCGGTTCAAAAAAACGCTATGCCGGACTTATTGGCGATGGCGCTAATGAAAAAATCGTCTTCAAAGGCCTAGAGAGCGCTCGCACTGATTGGACACCGCTTGCTCAGTCATTCCAGCAACAGTTGTATTCAATGGTGTTTCACGACCAAGATCCGTCGTCATTCGTGCGTCAATTCGTTGAAGACACACTCGCGGGCCAATATGACGATCGATTGGTATATCAGAAGCGCTTGAGAAGAAAGCTGAGTGAATATCAAAAAAATGTGCCACCCCAAGTAAGGGCTGCGCGAATGGCGGATGAAATAAACCAAAAACTTGGCCGCGCACTGCAATATCAAAATCGTGGTCAAATCGAATACTTGATCACGTTAAACGGTCCTGAACCAAAAGAATACGTCAAGAGCAGCATCGATTATCAACACTATATTGATAAACAGTTAAAACCAGTGGCAGACGCAATATTGCCTTTTATTGGTTTGGACTTTAAAACCTTAAGTGAACCTCAGCTCGGGTTGTTCTAGCTCCTCTTCAGCAGCAACGACTCGTCGTTGTGCCACATATTCGCGTAATGCTTTTAGAGGGATCGATTTACTGTAATACCAGCCTTGAATCGACAAATGATTACGCAACGGAATGCGTTCTAGTTGAGATTCTGTCTCTACGCCTTCTACGACCACTGCGAGGTTGAGGTCCTGCGCGACACTAATTAAACCATTGAAAACTTTCTGACCTTTAATGTGCTCTATCGTTTGAACAAAGCTTCGGTCAATTTTAATCGCATCAATATCAAACAAAGTGAGGTAGCTGAGTGAAGAAAATCCTGCCCCGAAGTCATCAATATATATTTTGGCGCCCACTTTATGCAGCTCGTTTAACGATGCCGCTACTTGCTCACTACTCTTAAGTAACGATTCTTCGGTGATCTCAACATGCACATACTCACCGACACGGCTGATATAGGACGTCAGCTGTTTCATCAACTCTTGGTCTAAAATCGTTGCGGGGGTGAGATTGACACTGGTTGGAACCGCCCACCCTTCTGCAATAGCTACCTTGAGATCATGTACCACTTGAATCACTGCCCAACGATCAATATCTTTCATTAAGCCCGCTTGATCAAAAGCAGGTAAGAACGCGGCTGGGTAGTATAAATTTCCATACTTATCCATCGCACGAATCAATGCTTCACACCCTACAACCTGCCCGGTAATTCGACAAATTTGTGGTTGATATTCAAGACAGAACTCTTTGTCACTAAAAGCGTTTAACTGTGTCTCTAACTCTTGTTGCTGTTTCTGCGCATTCACTAATTGACCAACTCGATCATCGCTCAACGTATATGCCTCTTCGGCTCGACGCGAATAGGTCGTATCAAGCGAAGAAAACATGATGGTTTTGGCACTGGTATTGCGGTTGAGCAATAAAACAAACGGCGTATAGACGAGGCAAGAAAGCATGATATTAAACAGCTGTAATAAACTTGCGTTAAAGTCACCTTGAGTCACGATCCATGCGTTAATGAAAACTGGGCTACTGAAAGACATCCCCGTTAATGGCGGTGAAACCCAACCCGCCGACACAAAGAAGTAAGACACGATCGTATTAACTACAGGTGCAAGAATAAACGGCAAGATCAGCCTTGGATTAAAAATAATAGGTAAGCCAAACAACAACACTTCGTTAATGTTAAGCATTCCCAGAGGAAGACTGGCTAAAGCAATTAAACGGTAAGCGCGGTTATTACTAAAGATCAACAGTGCAAATACCAACCCTAAGGTTGCCCCTGCCCCACCTACAAAAGTGAACACAGCCATAAACGAGTGATTGACTATATGCTCCGTTGTCCCATATGAAATCCAATCTTGCTGGGCAAAATCAACCGCTTGATATAACACCTCCACCATCGGTAATAAGGCGTAATAACCATACACCAAGAAACCAGAATAGCGAATTTAAGGTAGCAAATATGACACCGAAACCTAGCGGTGAATCAGCATAATCAATCGAAAAATGTGTCAGGATTTGACTGGATTCTAGCGCATAAATGAAAGATGCGTTGAGCATCAAAACGACCAAACCAACAACCAAGCAAGGTAGGATGAGATTCAAGGCTTCTTTTACAATGTGGCCTAAATGATCGTTAGTGACAAATTTTGTCCAACGCTGCCCGTAGATATACGCGATCATTGGCACGGCATAGAGCGGCGTGATTAATGCGAGCAGCAGTTCGAATACTATCGCGCTACCTTGCAAACCCACCAACTGGTCGAATAGCGATAAATAGACAATCAATACCAAGGCAATCGGAGGACGAGGTAACCGCCAGCGCATCGCGAGAATATACGCTAACGCTGCCGTGAGTAAGATTGGGAACAGGCCGCTAACAAAGTTGTAGAGCCTGAACAGGATCTGGATTTGCGGGTTGTCACGTCCATAGATAAATTCGCCAATCGAGGCAACGAATAACAGCAATGAAATGATCATTAAGCAAGGCAGAATCCAAAGCAGACTCTCTCTTATCGCCTGCAACTGCCCCGCCATAAACTTTCTGATCTGATCAACATACTGACTAACGTGAATCAACAACCTGACCGCTCATCCTGAATGACATGTAGTTACGATACTAAAACATTCCATTTAATTTCTTTGTGAGAAACATCAACTTAAGTACTACAATCCAACTCAACTGCTTAAATTTAACTGTTTACCTTCAAATATGTGAGTCACTTCAATGCGGTTAGCCGATACGAAATTCCGTTTTTTTAAACTGCTTCACCAGCCAATCACCATAGGAATCTATTACACCAATTATTGAGCGCTTAGCAATCGTTCGAGACTGCAACATAATAACTAGACGTTCGATCTCTACTTGCATCTCTGGGTAGTAGCGTAAAAAGTGTTTGCCACATTCAATGGGAGAATCATACCAACCAAGATCTTTCGGCATCACGAGCGAATAACTGGCACGTAGCATCTTTTGGCAATGATTCTTTGCGATTTAAGGATTTCACTGTCTTCCTTCGCGCGCACAATACGATTGCGATAGACGGCTAGCCAATCGACAACGTCCATATTCCAATGTTTGGCAATTTCCCAGCTTGGTTCATAATCACCAAAACATTCCGACAAATTTTCACCATATACACAGACACTACAGTGACGCAGTAGAAACCCCCATGAAAACAAGCTCTCTAATGATGCGACCTCGCTGACTAATGCCGTTTTAATACTGATATCTGAAATGTGGGGATAGGATTTCTGAAAGCGCCAACGTAAGGTATTGATAATCGTGCTGCGCTGCTCACCAAAACTCTGCTGAGTCACAATGATAATATCGAGGTTAGAGCGAGATGGAATTGCTGTCTTGCGAGCAACACTTCCGTACACATATACGCTGTGTAGATTGCTACCTAGACCTGCGCGCAAAAAGCTCACAAGATCCTGCACTGCTTGACTATACTCTGCTTGAAAGGGTTGTTTGGGATCGATTACCGATAAAGTCATCTATATTTCAAAAATCTAAGGCCGTTAGCGAGTTATGATCCATGACTACGCCCTTTCAATCAAGACTATCAGGCGGCTATTTGCATCATTCGCACGAAATCCGTGCGTGTTGAAATAGCATCTTCTATTTAGTTGGGTATATAATGCCGCGCTTATCACTCATATGAAGGAAAACTGTTCATGCCTAAGGCAAGTGAGCTAAAGAAAGGTTTTGCTATCGTTGACTCAAACGGCAAAACACTACTAATCAAAGATATCGAAGTAACGACTCCTGGCGGCCGTGGTGGCTCTAAGATCTACAAACTACGTTGTGTTGATCTAAACACAGGTGCTCGTGCAGACGAACGTTACAAGTCTGACGACGTTGTTGAAACTGTAGACATGTTCAAACGTGCGGTATCTTTCTCTTACGTTGATGGTGACGAGTACATCTTCATGGACAATGAAGATTACACTCAATTCAACTTCAAAAAAGCGGATATTGAAGACGAACTTATGTTCATCACTGAAGATATCCAAGGCGTAATGGTAGTACTAGTTAACGGTTCTCCAGTGGCTATCGAACTACCTGCAGCTGTTGAGCTAGTGATTGAAGAAACTGATCCTTCAATTAAAGGTGCATCAGCATCTGCTCGTACTAAGCCTGCTCGCCTATCTACTGGCCTAACAGTACAAGTTCCAGAATACATCGCTCAAGGCGACCGTGTAATTGTGAACACTGCTGAACGTAAATACATGAGCCGTGCATAATTATGACTGAACTGATTTCTTACGATGACGCGATCGACACAGCGTACGATATTTTCTTGGAAATGGCGCCAGATAACCTAGAAGCGGCTGACGTTATTTTGTTTACTGCGCAATTTGAAGACCGTGGCGCTGCAGAACTGGTTGAAACCGGTGATGATTGGGTCGCTCATGTTGGTTTTGAAGTTGACAAAGAAGTATATGCAGAAGTGCGTGTTGGTTTGGTTAACGAAGAAAACGATGTACTGGATGACGTTTTTGCGCGCCTACTTGTAAGCCGCGATCCAGACAACAAGTTCTGCCATATCTTATGGAAACGTGACTAAATTACGTAGTGCCATAAATGCAAAAACACCCAAGCATGCTTGGGTGTTTTTTTATTACTAACCAGAGAGCCAATACAAGGTTTGCATCAGCCTCCCTGTGGTTATGTAATTGCGAGTAATCGATCCATCGATAACGCGTTAACTTTCGCCTTCAATTGTTTCTACACGAGCTTTTAGTTTTTGCCCTGGGCGGAAAGTAACAACGCGGCGTGCGCTGATCGGAATGTCTTCACCTGTTTTAGGATTACGTCCAGGACGTTCATTCTTCTCGCGTAGGTCGAAGTTACCAAATCCTGAAAGCTTCACTTGTTCACCATTTTCTAGTGATTTGCGAATCTCTTCAAAAAATGCCTCAACCGTTTCCTTGGCATCTCGTTTACTGTATCCAAGCTTTTCAAACAGGTTCTCGGCCAAATCGGCTTTAGTGAGCGCCATAGAAATATCCTCAAAAGCTGCGTTAAACATCACTGCCATTAGGCAGCGCCAAAGCATTTCGCCTCGTCAATCAATGACATAGGTACAACACTTGGAAGTGTATGCCAAGCTCATGATTTTCGCCAACTTTTTTATGTCAAGATATTGAGGTCATATACTAACCAGTCAGATAAATTTACTATCTGCTTAATTTCAGCGACATTTTTCAATAAATAGAAAACAAATTCAGTCTATTTCACCAAATTTCAGCCTATGAAAAACATTTTAATCTGCAAAAATTTTCCTCGTTTTTGTGATTGCCCAATACGAACTTGTTGTTTTGTGTAACTAATTGCTTAATCAAATGGCCCACTAAACCATGTTTGTGCTTTGAGTTGATTGAAAAACGGTCAAATTATGCGACACAACACACTGACTGAAGGTTATATAAACCGTTAAATTGTGGTTAATATTGTAGCAATTAGAGTAGTTTACACCCAAACTATCGCCAAGTACTGGGTTCAGAGAAAATGCCTCGATTTGCACACTATGTAATGTATTGAAGCCTCTTAAGTATCTGCAGCCGACGAAACGGAACATCGCATGTTTAGTTTGAACTTACACCCCATTTTCATTCTTTTGTATGGTGTCGCATCAGCGATATCGGCGTGGATTATTTATTTTGTTTTTTCATTGAGAACTCGCCAGTCGCATTTTGACTCAAAAATTAGAACGCCATACATACTTTATTCAAGCTGCATTTTGATTTGGGTATTAAGCAATGCCTTTTTCTACTCCCCCAGCATTATCAAAGTAAGTGAACCTCTAATACTTTCCGTTGCGCTCATTGCAAATACGGCCTCATTTGTTGGTTTTATTTGCGCTTGCAGCGTAACTCGCATTCTCATTGCTGAGGTAGAAAGCAAGCGATCTCGGTATATACAACTTGCTCTATTGGCAACACTTACCATTTGGGCTACCTATCTCAATTTCGCATCTAATCGCACCATTACCGACGTTACCGTCAATAAAGTGGGTGATTTCCAAATAAACCTCGGCGCAGAAGCTCACTGGTTTTATCTGACGATCGTGATTCTAATGGGCGTCACCTTTCATAATATTTTGCTCTACGCGCGTAAAGCTCGTCCGCTGCGTCAGGTGAAATCAATGTACGTGTTAACTGGTATCTGCATATTCATGATTTCAACCATCGTTTTTAGTGGCTTTGTTCCGGTGTTATGGAACAACTATTCGTTGACATGGATCCCTCCCACTCTAGCGATCAGTGAAATACTCCTCATAGGATACGGGTTACTAACCTCTCGATTTTTTAGCAATCGACAAGTGGTCTACACATTGTGTTCGTTTACGCTGACAAGCATAGTCACCATTGTGCCTATTGCATTGGTGCTCAATGCAATCTCTATCCAAAATCCTATCATTGCTGTCACCGTTAGTTGTCTATACACGGCTATTGTGTGGCGTTACCTATTACGTATCATCAAGGTGTTTTGCAGTCAGATTATTTTTGGTTCTGCCAGCTCCCCTTCAAAAAGGATCCGTTTACTGGGCAGAGATTTTCAACGTTCAACGGATAATGCATTAAAAGAAATCGCAAAAATCATTGGAATTGATAGTGAAGATTTACAACTAGTCTCTAACTTACAAGATGAACAACTTTACACATCACAATTACATCAACATGGTAACGTGCTCATTTTTCAGGAGATCGAAGATATTGTTTTAAGTGGTAGAGAGGTCAATAACATTCACTACTCTATCTACAACAAGATGCAAGCAGAGGCGGTTTCGCTGGTACTCCCCATATTTGACTACAACCAACGCCTTAGCCATCTATTGCTCGCCAAAAATAAAGCCAACGGTCAAATGTACTTCTTTGAAGAGGTAAAAGCCCTTCAACATGTACTACTCATTGCTCAAGGTTACATCAATGCTGACCGTAAAGTGCATCAATCTCAGGTGCTCGCCAATTCTATCGCGCATGAAATGCGCAACCCCCTCACCCAAGCTCAATATCAATTCGAAGTGCTCGATCACAAAATCAATCACAATGCCGAGCACCATGAATTGCAAGACGCACTGAATCGAGGCAAAAACTCAATCGAAAGAGGCCGACAATTAATCGACATCATTTTACGTGAAGTGAATAACACCGCCTTGGAAGACGTACCAACCAACGATGTGTCAATGCGTTACGCGGTTGCTCAAGCGATTGATGGTTATGCCTTTGAAAGTGAAACAATTAAACAACGTATTCATATTGATATCGAGCATGACTTTGTTGCACGAATCAACGAGACGTTGTTTAACTTTGTTATCTTTAATCTGCTGCGTAACAGTGTTTACTATTTTGATTCTCATCCTGATTCTAACGTTGAGATTAAGTCGCAAGTCGGAAAATACGAGCACTTTCTTATCGTCCGAGATACTGGCCCTGGCATTCCAAAGCCTCTCATTAACCGAATTTTCGACGATTTTTTCAGCTATAACAAATCCGATGGCAGCGGGTTAGGTTTGGGTTACTGCAGACGAGTGATGAAGTCTTTTGGTGGCTCAATCGAGTGCTACTCAAAACAAGGACACTTCACAGAGTTCCACCTCTCTTTTCCCACCAGCGGTCTACTAAGCCCCGGTATCACACCATTCGCCCCTCGTCATACCGCATTGACACCCAACGTTCACGCACCAGCCCAAATAACAATAATGGTGGTAGACGATAACCAGTGCCAGCGTGAATTGGTGCAAATGTTATTAACCAGACTAGGCTATCAGGTCGTGCTCGCAACCAATGGCCAAGATGCGATTAACACACTTGAGAAATGTATGGTCGATTTTGTTTTAATGGACATTCGAATGCCCGTTATGAACGGTTTTGAGGCCACCCAGCAGATAAAACAGTGCCACCCAGCACTGCCTGTTTTTGCTCTGTCAGGGGAATTTGGAGAGTATGAATTACAAAAAATAGCCCAGACCATGGATGGCCGACTATCAAAACCAGCCACAATTCAGGAATTAAAGCGTGCGGTTGAACTCGCACTGGCGATGAAAGACGCAACAAGTATCGCTAACACTGCCTAACATTGGCATTGAATATGCTTCTTTCCCCACCAACGGCAACTTATGTCCAGGTGTTTATAGGAGGCATATTTATGAACCGCTACACCTACTACGACTTAATCCATCATGGTATTCGATGTTTCGCCACCGATCGTCTTGGCGCTTACTCTGAACCCGAGTTTTCAATGTACTTAAGCCTGATGATTGGCAAAGACAGTTGCTCAGATATGAGTGATGATGAGCTGATCAATGCAGTAGACAATTTGCGTCAAGAAGGTTACTTAGAGGAAATAAAGCGGCTCATTCCACATTAATGTGCAGACTGCGTTATGCCATTTTCTGCAGCTGTAATGTGTCACGAGAACCGCCCCCAAAGCTGTCGCTCAGCGAAAATCCAGGCTCTAGAGACTTAGCAATGTCGTGCCCCCTGCATTTAGAGGAGATTTGGGTATATACTGGTCCTTCACTTCGTCAAAACGATCTTTAGTAATGAAATCACTGCTCGACTTTATACCCTTAATTATCTTTTTCGCTTTATACAAAATATTTGATATATACATCGCGACAGGGGGATTGATCGTAGCAACCGCTTTGCAGCTCACACTGACCTATTGGCTGTATAAGAAAGTAGAAAAAATGCAGTTAATCACCTTCGTTACGGTGGCTATCTTTGGCAGTATGACTATCTTCCTACATGACGATAACTTTATTAAATGGAAAGTCACCATCATCTATGCGCTTTTCGCCATTGGATTGACCACCAGTCAATTACTTGGAAAGTCAGCCATCAAAAACATGCTCGACAAAGAACTGACTTTGCCTGAATTCGTGTGGACAAGGCTTACTTGGGCTTGGGTAATATTTTTCGCTGCCTGCGCCTTGACCAACATTTACGTGGCATTCACGCTACCGCTAGATACATGGGTCAATTTTAAAGTTTTTGGTCTGTTAGCCGCGACATTTGCTTTCGTCATTTTGTCGGGCATCTACATCTATAAGCATGCAGCTAAATCGGATATAGAAGAATAAGCTCTGAGTCGCCAGATGCTTTTCTCGTGAACTCAGGTATAATCCGTTGAGCGACAATCGGGTCGCTTTCTAATTGGTCAACCTACGCTTCACTCTCGACAGTGACGTCAATATGTTGTGGATGTCAAAATGAGTCAGGATTCATACTCTCCTCGCGGACAACTTCTCCTTCGCACACTGGCTATGCCAGCCGATACCAACGCCAACGGTGATATTTTTGGTGGCTGGATTATGTCTCAGCTAGATTTGGCTGGAGGTATTCTCGCCAAAGAAATATCTGGCGGTCGAATCGTTACCGTCTCTGTATCTAGCATTACGTTTAAAAAACCAGTGAAAGTCGGCGACGTAGTCTGCTGCTATGGCGAATGCACTAAAATTGGCCGCACTTCAATGAGTATCGATCTTGAGGTTTGGGTGAAACCAATTAAAGAGCATGGTGTCGAAGATAGATTCATGGTTTGTGATGCCACGTTTAATTACGTTGCTATCGACGCAAACGGTAAACCACGAGCAATAAATTAGCATAGGGCAAGTCACATTTTCATTTATTGAAAATTTGCTTTGCTCTCCCCTACGTTACAGTTACTCATTAACAAGAACGATTCAAAAAAGGAAAGTAGAATGTGGTACGTTATTTTTTCTCAAGATGTTGAAAACTCACTAGAGAAACGTCTAAGCGTGCGCCCAGAGCATCTTGCTCGCTTACAACAATTGCAAGATGAAGGTCGCCTGTTGACTGCAGGTCCTATGCCAGCGATCGATTCAGAAAACCCTGGTGAAGCTGGCTTTACCGGTTCAACTGTGATCGCACAATTTGAGTCAATTGAAGACGCACAAGCGTGGGCAGATGCTGACCCATACATCGCAGCGGGTGTGTACCAAAATGTGATCGTTAAACCATTTAAGAAAGTGTTCTAAGTATGAAATTCGGTGTTTTTTCAGCCTTTCTCTTGCTATCAACCTTAGCTGGTTGTGCGAGTAACTCAGACCAAAAACATTTGGAGTTATTAGCAAGTAATCGTGCTAGCGTTCTGTCTTCAGAGCTTCCCCTTGAAGCTGGACCTCTATCTATCATGAGAGCTAACGCGAAAGGGACAAGTATCGAAATCATGATGATCTACAATCAAGATCAAGCTGGAGCGAAACCTATCGCTCAAGTTATGCAGCAAGGCGTTCGTTACTATTGCACCAATAAAGACACCACGCAAAACCTTGAAGCCGGCTTAAGTTATCGCATCAAGATGCGCAACACTCGCGGCCAGCTTATGTATGACGAATTTGTTACAAAAGACACCTGCGAACAAAATTAGTATTTATCGCCCGCCTCAATATGCGGGCGTTTTTTTGTGCGTAGGAAATTTAAGATATACACCCATTTGCATTCTAATTACCCAATTATATAGGTGACGACTTAGTCGACTAAAAATAAACCGACTCTTCCTTGCTGGTTTCATTTTATTAAACTTTTATTGCACTTTTCATTACCTCCAAACCAATTAATCTACTGGTTTTCCTCACTATTATCGTCAAACAATAGTCATAAATATTTCATCCACCTGCCTTTGGTTCAAAATAATTCTTATCTATCAATTGACGCCTCTACTGAGTAGATCTAAATTTTTTTAAGGTCTCAACAACAATAGGATTCCGCTATGAAACGTGCTAGTAACTCTTACCGCCTGCAAATCATTAAAGAAGTAGCCGTTCGCCAAGAACGTTTGCACAGTGGGGATCCTTTAGCGGCTTATATCCAACATCTGTTAGATGAACGACCTGATGTAGAAAAAAATAGCGAGCACAATCAACGATTTTCTGGCTGTCATTTCGATGATAATGCGGGAGGCTGGGTCAGTGATAAATGGGGAATGAAGTAACCTTGGTCTTTACCTCAAACAAGACTCAATCGAACAGGTTTCGCTGCGGAGATGATGCTTCGGAAGATTGAGACTGTTCTTTGGCTGTGTTACCCGCCAGCATTTTCCGTCTGTAGCGCTGGCGGCACAGCTTGATAACATGTAGCTGCTGGCTTGGTGTCATTTCCAGCCAAGTAAATCTTTCTTCTCTACGGCGCATACATCCTTGGCAATAGCCTTTTTCATCCACAGTACACACGCCGACACAGGGACTGGGTACGGTAAAAAATTCTAATTGCTCCATACTGACTCCTTTGCGACATAAGCCGACCTAGTTTTCAAGGCGAATTACCGTGCAGCGCGCTCCAATAATATAAAAATAAATCAAGAAACTATGACTAAATACTGACACAAACACCAACTTGTTGCCTATAATAAGAGGCGTTGAAAATTCATCGTGGTGTACAACACTCAACCTTTCTTGAAGTTGTTAAATATAAGTGTATACCTTATTGTTTTTGGAGTTTAATACTATGAAGTTTAGTTTAAAAACGTTAGTTGCGGCACTTTCTCTGCCAGTTCTAATGACCGCTTGTGCAAGCAATGGTGATGACGTGAAAACTATTACAGCAGCAGATCTTCAACACCACAACTGGGAACTTGTCCAAATTGATGGCAAAGCAATCCAAGTTGAGGAAGGTGAACGTGCACCAAACCTAGAAGTTGGCGAAAAGATGACAGCAAACGGCAACGCTGGCTGTAACACATACTTTGGCCAAGCTGAGCTGAAAGACAACCAGTTCCGCATCGAAAAAATGGGCATGACGATGAAGATGTGCATGGGTGAAACCATGAATATCGAAAGTACTTTCTCTAAAGCACTTTCAGATTGGAGCGACATGACTCTAACTAAAGATGGCCTAGTTCTTAAAAATGAAGCGCACACTTTAGTATTTAAACTAAGCGATTGGAAATAATCTTTCAGTCCATTAGACATTGAAGATTTAGTTATTGAAGAGCAGCTCTAGGCTGCTCTTTTTTATTGTGTGACACATTTTCACAACCCAACAGCAACAATATCTACAAATATCTAAAAAACATTTTTTCAGTCATAATGAACGAAATCTTAGCTTAGGTAGGTCTAGTACGAGCTAGCTTCCATTTTCTCTAATTAAACTAGGAATCATTATGACAAGGCTGTTTATCCTTCTCTCTTGCTTTTTATTTTCTTTCAACTCGTTAGCCACTGACGATTGGCAAACTATTACCAACAAGGCAAAAGGTCAAACTGTCTACTTTCACGCCTGGGGTGGTAGCCAAGAAATTAACAACTATCTGCGTTGGACGGCTCAACAGGTGCAGCAAAAATACGGAATAACGCTCAAACACGTCAAAGTGAGCGATATTGCCGAAACCACGGCTCGTTTAATCACAGAAAAAGCCGCCAGCAAAAACCGTGGTGGCAGTGTAGATATGGTTTGGATTAATGGTGAGAACTTCAAATCCATGAAGCATAATGGTCTGCTATACGGTCCCTTTGTGAGTAAATTACCGAGCTGGCGCTATGTCGATAAGTCTTTGCCTGTCGACAGTGACTTTTCCGAGCCAACTCTTGGACTTGAAGCACCTTGGGGTGTTGGCCAGTTGGTATTTATTCACGATACCGAGACTTTAAATAATCCGCCTAAGTCTTTTGCCGAGCTTCTAAGCTATGCGAATGCATTCCCAAATCGTATTAGCTACCCTCGTCCACCTGAGTTTCACGGCACTAGTTTTCTTAAGGCACTGTTGATTGAGTTAACCAACAATGATCCTCGATTAAGCAAACCAGTAACAGAAAGCGATTTTGAAGTTGTTACTGAACCACTTTGGACTTACCTGGATAGCCTTCACCAAGTCGCTTGGCGTCAAGGTAAACAATTCCCGAATGGAAGTTCCGAAATGACTCAATTGCTTGATGACGGGCAATTGGATTTGGCAATTACCTTTAATCCGAATGCGGTGTTCTCAGCGCAAGCAACCGGAAAACTTGCCCCCACTACTGCCGCTTATGCGATGCAGTCAGGCGCATTGTCCAATATCCACTTTCTTGCTATCCCGTGGAACGCGAATTCTCCAGAAGCAGCGCAAGTGGTGATTAACTTCCTCCTCAGTCCAGAAGCACAATCACGTAAAGGCGATCTTAATATTTGGGGTGATCCATCGGTGCTGGAAAACCAATATCTTACCGGCAGCGCGAAAAACACCACGCTATTTAAATCTATTGCAGAACCACACCCGAATTGGCAACTCGCACTAGAAAAAGCATGGCTCGAGCGATACGGAAACTAGCCATTAATGCGAAAACTGAGTTATAGCCTAGTCGTACTTGTTTGCTGCTTACCCATTGCACCGGGTCTACTCGGTGTATTAATTTCATCGCTTGGGTATATCCCACCTTTAGCAATGACCGAGGTAAGTGCAAATGGGTACGCGCAGATGTTTGCTTGGCATGGCGTGCAACAGTCACTGCTAATCACCTTGTTTAGCGCTATCGTCAGCACTGTACTTGCGACGCTATTCAGCTTTGCGATTGTGCAACGACTATGGCTAAGCCGAAGTTGGCATAAGGTGGAAAGTCTATTAGCACCTTTGCTCGCCCTACCCCACGTCGCTTTTGCGATTGGATTTTCGTTTCTGTTGGCGCCAACTGGGATTATCGCTCGTGCCGCTTTTACGCTATTCGATTGGCAAACAGATCCCAGTAGGCAGCCACTTCTGGTTAACGATCCTTATGGCTTGGGGCTAACACTCGCTCTAGCACTGAAAGAGCTGCCATTTTTGCTCTTGATGAGCATTCCTGTGTTACAGCAGTTAAAGGTAGAACAAAGTAATCAAGTCGCTACCATGCTCGGTTATACTCCAGCGCAAATGTGGCTCAAAGTCATCTTCCCTCAATGGCTAAGCAAAATGCGCTTTGCCATCTTTGCGGTCATTGCCTATGGCGTTGCCGTGGTTGATGTCGCTTTAGTGATTGGCCCATCCAATCCACCTACCTTTGCGGTACTCGTTTGGCAATGGTTTAACGACCCTGATTTGGCGCTATTACCTAGAGCCTCTGCAGGCGCAATTACATTATTCGTGCTCGCAAGCTGCTTAATGTTATTGGTTGTGGGTACCGAGAGGTTGGTGACACGATGGTGTAACCGCTGGCAGTTTTCTGGAAGATCGGGCTTTTCGCTGCCGGGGTTAACTATTCTTGGCTCCGCCGTTTCAATTGCGGTGAGTATCGTGCCCTTGCTGCTGATTTGGAGCATTGCGCAGCGCTGGCGTTTTCCTGATTTAGTACCAACTCAGTTTAGCCTGCGTTTTTGGCAATTTGAATGGCAAGGCATTGTGCCAATTGTACTAAATAGCGTACTGCTGGCACTAGTTTCTGCCTCTTTAGCGCTGCTTTTAGCACTGATCGCTCAAGAATATAAACATAATGGTAAAAAGCACTTACCTGATTATGTTATCGCCCTGCCTATGCTCATTCCGCAATTGTCGATGCTATTTGGCATACAGGTGATTGCGCTCTACCTCTCTGGAGATCGCTTCTGGTTTTGGGTGATCTGGTCGCACATCTTTTTTGCTTTTCCATTTGTCTACTTAGCCCTTGATGGCCCATGGAAAAGCTATGACCCAAACTATACCAAAGCGGGTTGGTTAGGTAAGTCACCATTACATGTATTGTTTTCGATTAAATTCCGTATGTTACTACCCGCTATTTTTTATGCTTGGGCTGTCGGAATCAGTGTCAGCTTAGCCCAATATTTACCCACACTTATGTTAGGAGCTGGGCGAATCGCGACCATTACGACCGAAGCTGTTGCGCTATCGAGCGGCTTTGACCGTCGAGTAACCGCCATTTATGCACTTTGGCAAGCGCTGCTGCCACTGGTGTTTTTCACGATGGCACTCTTTTTCAGTCGACTTACCAGAAGACGTTCAAAACCATTAATGAATCAGCGAGCAATCTATGACTCTATTTCTAAACAACCTCACCGTTTCTAAGCCAAACGGCGAGGTGTTATTTGAGCAGTTCCATGCTCAAATTGAACCGGGACAAGTGCTCACCGTGATGGGACCAAGCGGCTGTGGAAAATCCACGTTGCTCAATCTTATTGCCGGCCACATGAGCCAAGACTTTCGCTACACCGGAGAAGTACTACTGAATCAAAAGGCGCTCGATCACGTTGCGCCTCACGCTCGGCAAATTGGCATTCTGTTTCAAGATGATTTGCTTTTTCCTCATTGGAACGTGTGGCAAAACCTTGCATTTGCTCTCCCTAACGAAGTGAAAGGCATCAAAAGACAACAACAGGCGATGGCATGTTTAGAGCAAGTTCAATTAGAAGCATTGGCTAACGCTTATCCAGACCAAATCTCAGGCGGGCAACGTGCTCGCATTAGTTTGCTGAGAATGCTGTTAGCCAAGCCGCAAGCCGCCCTATTGGATGAGCCATTTAGCAAATTAGACAAAGAGTTACGCAGCCAATTTCGAGATTGGGTATTTGAACAATTACAGCGAGCGAATGTACCGACATTATTAGTCACCCATGATATCGATGACGTGCCAAGCAATGCGCAAGTGTTGCACTGGCCATGGCAAAACCATTTAGAACCACAAGTTGTACCAGACCATGCTTGATAGATTTAGTATTAAAATTATTCGTGCGCCATTAACCCTTGGTGCGAAAGCACTAAATAAAAGCGGCATTACCGCCAACCAAACTACGGTGGTTGGTTTTGTAATTGGTTGCTTGGCATTGCCTGCTTTAGCGCTGGAAAATTACTGGCTAGCTCTAACGTTTATTGTGCTCAATCGAATCTGTGATGGGCTTGATGGGGCGATTGCCCGCATTCAAGGCATTACTGATGCTGGCGGGTTTCTCGATATCAGTTTGGATTTTCTATTTTACTCACTGATACCCTTTGGGTTTGTGCTAGCCAATGCTGAACAAAATGCCGTCGCAGGTGCGTTTTTGATTTTTTCATTTATTGGCACCGGTTCAAGCTTTCTTGCTTTTGCTGTGATGGCGAGTAAACGCGGAATTGAAAATCCGGTCTATCAAAACAAATCGCTCTATTACATGAGTGGTTTAACGGAAGGCACTGAAACCATCGCCTGCTTTGTTCTGTTTTGTCTATTCCCTACTCATTTTGCGCTGATCGCCTATGTGTATGGTGCGGCTTGCTGGTTTACAACAGCGACCCGAATTTGGGCCGGCTACCACACGCTAAAACAATAAATGAGTGTAAAAAAGCCCCGCGATTATTATATATAGTAACGACGGGGCTAGTTCAATATGGAAGTGCGGTATTATCTCTTAAACACCAAACATTTTAGCGACGCTTGCTCGTCAATATCGGCAAACTCTTCTGGGTTAGCCAAACGCTCCACAAACGTAAGCTCAGGCGCTGCTTCCGCCATTCCATCAATCAAAAAGCTGCAATCCACTGCCGGTGAATTCACACAAGCCAAGACTTGGCCTTTCTCGCTCAATAAATCGGGTAGACGACGTAAAATCTTGGCGTAGTCTTTGGTTAATGCAAAGCTGCCCTTTTGGAATGACGGCGGATCGATAATGATCAGATCATAGGGACCCGATTTCTTGATTTTGCCCCATGATTTGAAAATATCATGGCCCATAAACTTCACTTGGTTGAGGTTGTGCTCATTAAGTTTATGGTTTTCGCGACCTTTGGATAGTGACGCTTTCGCCATATCAACGTTCACCACTTGGTCTGCACCACCAGCAATCGCTGCAACCGAAAAACCACACGTATAGGCGAACAGGTTCAATACATTGGCGTGTTTCGCATGCTCTCGCACCCACTCACGGCCCAAACGCATATCTAAAAACAGACCAAAGTTTTGATTACGACCAATATCGAGCTGGTATTTTAAACCCAATTCTTCTACCACTGGTCTTGGGTTTAGTTCACCCAGCAGCACTTCTGACGGTGTGCCATCTGCATAGCGGTGCTGAAGTAGGATCACTTGACCTTGACGCTGTTGCCACACTTCACTACGTGATAAGTCGCTTAAGCCCTGCTTTAATGCTTCTAAAAACTCATCGTCTGCCGCTTTAAAAAGATTGACGATGAGCTGCCCTTCTAGCCAATCACACGTCAACTGCTCTAGCCCTTGCCAACGCTGACCGCGGCCATGAAACAAACGACGGACTTCATTTGGCACCACCGCCAATTGTTGCTCTACATGGCGAATAAATACTGGAATTTGATTTGCTTGCATTATTGTCACTACTTTTTAATGTTCGGCCATGCGAGTTGCCAAGGCGTTAGCCAAGCATCAATACCTGCTTGAACCTCTGCATCTTGCCATTTTTGCCCAAGTAAACTGTGTTCACGAGGATCACATGAAAATTGATACGCCTGCTGTTGGTAGGTAAATGCCAACGCAAAAGCGTGCAGATAACCACGGTCGGCATCGTCACCTGCGTTATAAATTGGGTCGCCAACAATCGCTGAACCGACTGATTTCAATGCGACACGGATTTGATGTGTTTTGCCGGTGTGTGGCTTACATAAAAACAGACGCTCACCCGGTTTGGCGCTCGCCGAAAAAAATTGCGTAATTGCAGGGTTATGTTGTGAGTTGACCAACTTCCACGCAGAGCGACGAGAGCGCTCCATATCCCCGCTCACAAGACCTTGCTTTTTCTTTGGTTTTTTTGCCCCAATCGCCAGATAGTACTTCTCTACTTGACGATTAGCGAAGGCCTGAGAAAGCTCACTCGCTGCTTGCGCGTTTCTCGCCAGCAATAGAATACCTGACGTCATCTTATCCAAACGATGCACAAGATAGAGTTGAGAATCACCGCTGCATTTCGCAACTTCATTAAGCAACATGGTCTCGCCAGTATCTTTGTGCACTGACACACCAGGATGTTTATTGATGATGAGAAAATCTGGGTGGGTATATAGAATGTCAAACATGAAAACGGCCCCTATTAGGAGCCGTGAGTATATACGTAAACGTTATTGGTCTAAAGCCAAGTTATAGCTTTTTCGAGACTAGAGCGGTCAGCGCGATAATCGCAACACCCAACATCATAATCTCCCCTTTACCTACATCAAACCCGCCTTTGATACCGGCATAAGCCACGATTGCAATCGCAAATGGAATGATGAATTTAACCAAGTTGTACCAAAGACCAAAGAGTGGGAATTTCACTTCACCATCATTAGTGATCTCTTTATGTAATTCTTCACGATTGAGGCGCCAACCCGCAAAGATACACACAAACATACCGCCAACCGCTAGGAAAATCTTATCCGTTAGCAGATCAAAGATATCAAATGCACCTGTATCAAACAGTTTTGGGGCCGGTTCACCTGCCGTTGACGATATCAATTAAATGGAAAACACGGTCAATGCTGCAACGCTAAGACCAATAAAGAACAGCAGTGCGAGCAATAGGCCAATCACACCACCCATTTCAGCAAATAGTTGTGGAACAACGACGAATACTAAACCAGGGCCAGCTGCTGGTTCCATGCTAAAGGCAAACATCGCTGGGAACATTGCGATACCCGCAAGCAACGCTACGCCCGTATCCATTGCCGTCACCATTGCGGTCGTTTGCTCTAGTTTTCTTTTTCCTCAAATAACTACCATAGGTAATCATACAGCCATACCTAGGCTCAATGAGAAGAATGCTTGACCAAGAGCAGCAAGAACCACACTGCTGTCTACCTTAGAGAAATCTGGCTTAAACAAAAACTCTAAACCTGCCATCGCACCCGGTAGGCTCAAACCTTTGCCGCTACGATGATAAGAATGATAAATAGCAACGGCATTGAATTTTGCCCGCTTTTCAATCCCTCCAGACACTCCGCGAATAACGACAAAAATGTTGAATAAAAGGTATAAACCCATCCACAATAGCGGCTGAATTGGATCTGAAATAAAGGCACCGAAGCTGTCACCGATCGCTTCAGGTGTACTGAGGAGCCCCGTGGCTATTTTGTAGATGTAAGCGACAGCCCAACCACCCACTACAGGGTAGAAGCCCATGATCAAAAGACCACTTAGCACCCCCAAGACACCGACAAACGTCCAGCGACGGTCCGTCGATTTGAATGCACCAACGGCTGAGACACCGGTTTTACGACCAATCGCGAATTCGGTTAGCATCACGCTAAAGCCGATAAAAATAACAAAAAGTAGGTAGATAGCAACAAATGCGCCGCCCCCACTTTCACCTGCTGTATACGGAAATTTCCAAATATTACCGAGACCTACCGCAGAACCTGCAGCGGCCATAACGAAACCTAATTTAGACCCCCAGTTATCGCGGGGTTTATTGGTTGTAACTGTAGCCACATAATCACCATTTAAATTTTGTTGTGTTTGTTTGCTTTGGCGCTTTTGGTTGCAAATGTATCCTTTTATAAGTGTTATGGATAAATTTGTTAACGCTCTACAGGAAAGTAAACCAGTTTCAGGATAAAAAAGGAACCCCATTAGCTTGTTTTTCCGCCATTTTGTCGGTTACCCCCTATTTATCGCTGCTAATGCATGCAGTAGAAACATTTTATAACATCTGCGTTTCATATGATGATAGAAGCAACTCAGCGTACCTGTTGGTTGAATTAGCAACAGGTACGATTTGGAAATGTAAGTTTTTGCATCATTGTGACCGGGTTTAGTTGTTAACTCGGTCGAATTCAGCATAGTATTTAAAGAGTTAATAGATGTAGGATGGTCGATGGAAAAGTTTTACCACTTCATGACGCTAGCAAGTATTGTTCTGTACTGGATTCTTGTCGCAGGTGTCACCTTACGCGTAGTACTTAAACGTCGAGCAGTCAGCGTTTCCCTTGCATGGTTGATGGTGATTTATATTATCCCCATTGTGGGCGTTGCCTGTTACTTCCTGTTTGGCGAGCTCAATTTGGGACGCAAGCGAGCCGATCGTGCCAAAGAAATGCTATCGCCTTTTATTGAATGGTTCTCTCAACTGCGTAATTGCCACGCACACTCTCCAGAAAACTTTGGCAGGCATATTTATCGCATTGACGAGCTTTGCAACAATCGCCTTGGTTTGCCGGCTTTAAGTGGTAACGAGCTTTCTCTGCAAAATTCTCCAGAATCAGTGATGCGCTCAGTAATCGACGATATTGAGCAAGCACAACATAGCATTCGCATGGTGTTTTATATTTGGCATCCTGGCGGAATGGCCGATGAGGTAGCCAATGCGCTAATCTGAGCCGCTGCGGGGAGTCAAAATTAAGTTGCTTCTTGATTCTGCAGGCAGTCCACGCTTTTTCCAGCCCGTGGGTTGAGAAAATGAAGCAAGTCGGCATCACTGTTGTTCAAGCTTTAGAAGTTAGCCCGTGGCGTATTTTTTTACGTCGTCTTGATTTACGTCAACATCGCAAAATCATCATTATTGATGAAAAAATTGCTTATACCGGATCGATGAATATGGTCGATCCAGCGTTTTTCAAACAAGATGCAGGCGTGGGCCAATGGATAGACATCATGGTGCGAGTCACAGGGCCAACCGTGAACGTCTTATCTGCAATCCACAGTTGGGACTGGGAAGTCGAGACTGGCGAGCGTTCTTTCCCTCCGGTCCCTGAATGTAAAGTTGATGAAAAACTTGCGGAACATCCGATTCAAGTCGTGCCATCAGGCCCCGGAATGCCAGAATATCTGATTTATCAAGTGCTCACTTTAGCCATTCATCAAGCCAATAAATCAGTAAGAATTACTACGCCATACTTTGTGCCAAGTGCGGACTTGCTCGAAACGCTAAAGATGACGGCGCAACGAGGCATCACTGTTGAGCTGATTATTCCGCATAAGAATGACTCTCTGATGGTGCAGTGGGCATCTCGCGCGTTCTACAGTGAATTAATGCTCGCTGGCGTAAAAATTTATGAGTTTTATGGTGGCCTGCTGCATACCAAATCAGTCGTAATTGACGAGCAGTTCTGCTTGGTTGGCACGGTTAATATGGATATGCGCAGTCTATGGCTCAATTTTGAAGTGACGTTAGCGATTGATGATCTAGACTTCACGCGACAAATGCATCAATTGCAAGATCAGTATATTGCACAATCGCATACGGTTTGTTTAGAGACTTGGCGTGAACGTTCGATTTTCTCTCGCTTTTTAGAACGCACCTTCTATCTCTTCAATCCATTACTCTAACTCCGTTCAGCATAGAGGTGTTGGTAACGACACCTCTCATTTCTACCCTCGCATCTGCTCATATCTCAAACTTACAAATAATAATTTGCCTTACTGGTGTTGCATGAATGATGAGATTGCACAGTGACTAAGCCAATCATCCCTTGCTTTGTATACCCCGGCATGTTTTAAATAAAGGCATTCGGTAGAATAAGGATTTAGTAATGTCAGAAGGGAAAAAGACCAAACTCATCACCGCTGGACGTGATAAAAAATGGACCAACGGTGTGGTTAACCCACCCGTACAACGTGCCTCTACAGTTATATTTGATACGGTTGCAGAGAAAAAACACGCGATTATCAATCGTGCCAACCAAACACTATTTTATGGTCGCCGTGGCACACACACCCATTTTGCTCTGCAAGATGCGATGGTTGAAATTGAAGGTGGTGTTGGTTGCGCTCTTTACCCCTGTGGTACCGCGGCAATTTCAAACTCGATTTTAGCCTTTGTAGAGGCTGGCGATCATATTCTAATGGTCGATACGTGCTATGAGCCAACACGTGATTTTTGCAATAAGATCATGAAAAAAATGGGGGTAGAAACCACCTATTTCTCGCCAACCATTGGTAAAGAAATCGAAGAGTTAATCCAACCCAATACCAAAGTGTTATTCCTTGAATCGCCAGGCTCAGTAACCATGGAAGTGCAAGATGTGCCAACACTCACCAAAATTGCCCATCAACATGACATCGTAGTGATGCTTGATAATACTTGGGGGGCGGGAGTGAACTTCTCACCGTTTGATTTTGGTGTGGATATTTCTATTCAAGCGGCAACCAAGTATATCGTTGGTCACTCCGATGTCATGATAGGAACCGCTGTCGCGAACGAAAAATGTTGGGATCAACTGCGCGAACAAAGCTACTTGATGGGGCAATGCATTTCTCCAGATGATGCTTACCTTGCACTGCGCGGTATTCGAACTCTCGATGTGCGCTTGCGCCAACATGCCGAAAGTAGCTTAAAAGTCGCTAACTGGTTACAGTCGCGACCAGAAGTAGACCATGTAAGACACCCCGCGTTAAAGACTTGTCCCGGCCATGAATTCTTCCAGCGTGATTTCACTGGCAGTAACGGACTGTTTTCATTTGTACTTAAAACCTCTGATACAAAGGCAACAACAGCGCTACTCGATGGGATGAAACACTTTAGCATGGGCTACTCTTGGGGTGGTTTCGAAAGCCTAATACTGGCCAATGAACCTAAGAGTTTTGATCATTTACGTACAGTAGCTCACCCGCATTTTACTGGCACGTTGATTCGCCTTCATATCGGGTTAGAGGATGTTGATGATCTTATTGCTGATTTAGAGGCTGGCCTAGCACGCTACAATAGCGTGATACTCGAGAGTGCCGCCGAGTTGTAATTGTACTCAAGTAACCTCAAGGTGCTAGGTTCAGCGAGAATAGCTTGGTTTGTAGACGAGGCAGCGATTTGAAAATCTAGTGGCTCTAAATCAAAAATCGATAACGAAGAATACGAACCAGGTTAACTCGCCCTTCGGGAGCAAGTCACTACACCGATTTCAGCGTCAAACTACTCGAAAATAGATGGCTATTTCGCTTCGTAGTTTTCCTTAAAATCAACGCAGTGGCAATGCTCTGAATCCGGCATCTTGAAGTCACTTGAGTACACATCCTATGAGAGTGAAAGTAAAAGCCCGCTAAAGTTTAGCGGGCTTTTGTTTACGGAACGGAATAATCGTTACACTTGAGTCTTTTTGGGACAACCATCTAAATGATCATCTACCATACCGACAGCTTGTTGGAAGGCATAGCAGATTGTCTCTCCGACGAACTTAAAGCCGCGTTTCTTGAGAAACTTACTCATAGCTTTAGAACTTTCCGTCGAAACAGGTACGTCTTCCATTGACTGCCAATGGTTGATCACTGGTTTATGATCAACAAATTGCCAAAGCGCCTCAGACAAGCTGCCATATTCCGTAATCAATGCCAATGCCGCTTTGGCATTGGTGAATACAGAAGCAATTTTGCCACGGTGCTTCACCACATCAAATTGAGCGATGATCTCATCAACTCGCTCATCTGCCCCGGCTTCCACGTATTGGGCCAGCTTCAGTAAATCATACCCTTCAAACGCTTGGCGATAACCCTCACGCTTTTTCAAAATGGTGATCCAGCTTAGCCCAGCTTGCGCTCCTTCCAAGGTTATAAACTCAAACAACTGAGTATCATCGTAAACTGGAATCCCCCACTCTTTATCGTGGTACTCCCTCTCTAACTCATGCTTTAGTGCCCATGCACAAACTTGATGATCCATTATTCCCCTGCCGGTTCGAGTTTTGTTGCAGCATAACTCGGAACAGGTACGCGGTGGAAGAGTCGATACAGTACCGGAACCACAATTAGCGTCAGTACCGTAGCAAAACCCAAACCAAACATAATAGTCACCGCCATCGGTTTGAAAAAGATATCCGGCAGTAGCGGCACCATACCTAAAATGGTGGTAATCGCCGCCATACAAACAGGGCGTACACGACTAAGTGCGGCATCTACGACAGCCGTGTATGGCTCTTTACCAGCATGGATTTCGATATTTATCTGATCAAGCAATACGATACCGTTTTTCAACACCATTCCTGAAAGGCTCAAAAAGCCAAGTAACGCCATAAAGCCAAATGGGGTATTGAGAGCTAACAGCCCTGTGGTTACGCCAATAATCGCTAGCGGAACAGTGCACCAAACAATCAGAGGCTCTCGAACCGAATTAAACAAGAACACCGTAATAAGGAACATAAATAGGTATCCCAACGGCATGGTGGTAAACAGTGATGCCTGCGCGTCACCAGACGACTCATATTCCCCACCCCACTCTAAGCTGTAGCCAGATGGCAGCTCAATGGCTTCAATCTGGGTTTTAATTCGTTTTTGCAGTGTCGCAGCGGTTTCTTCACCCAAAATATCTGGGTCCGCCATGATGGTCAGCACTCGTTTGCGGTCTTTACGCACTATGATTGGGTCTTCCCAACGCATGTCGTAACCCAACGTCACTTGTTGCAGTGGAATATATTCACTTAATGCCGGGCTCCAGATCTTCATTCCTTCAATATTACGAATATCCACACGCTCACCTTCTGGTAAACGCGCCACAATTGGCATTAGTGTCGTGCCATCCCGATAAACACCCACTGGCATGCCTGAAAAAGACATCGCAAGGAAATCATCCACGTCGGATTTAGTAATACCGTAACGTCTTGCTTGGCTCTCATTAAACTGTGGCTCAAGGATCTTAGTTCGTTGGCGCCAATCATGACGAATATTGGTTGCACCTGGATCAGCATGCAAAATCGCTTCAACTTGAGCGGCAATTGAGCGTAATACAGTTGGATCTGAGCCGATAATACGTGCCTCAATTTTCGCCCCACTGCCCGGTCCTAATTCAATTTGCTTGAGTTTGTAGTTAATCTCAGGGTAGTTCTTCACTACGTGTTCTCGAAAACGACTCATGAGATCCGCCAATTGTTCATAACTGGCCACTCGAGTGGTAATTTCACCATAGGCGGCATAACTTTTTTCTGGTGCATAGGTCAGCATAAAGCGTTGTAAACCTTTACCCGCCGTCGTTGTTACATGTTCCACCCCATCTTGCGCAGCAATCCATGTCTCTAACGCTTTTAACTTGGTATTGGTCGCGCGTATGTCAGTCCCTTCTGGCAACCAAATATCGGCTTGGAAGATTGGCGTAGTTGAAGATGGGAAAAACGACTGTTTTACATGAGTAAACCCGTAAATACTCGCCGCAAGCCCCACGACCAATACGATTACGGTAAGCCACGCACGGCGCATACAAAACTCGAGAAAACCCTTGTAAACAACAAAGATAACTCCGTTGTACGGGTCAGAATCTTCATCGCCTTGAGGGACTTTTTGACCTCGGAAAAACAAATCAGCGAAAAATGGCGTCAGTGAAATAGCGGTAAACCAACTCAACATCAAAGAAATAAGAAGAACGGTAAATAAAGTACCGCAGTACTCACCAGTGGAGTCTTCAGATAACCCGATTGGCGCAAAGGCAGTCACCGCTATCACCGTTGCGCCAAGCAAAGGCCACTTGGTTTGAGTAACAATGTCAGTGGCAGCTTGCAGCCGCGTTCTCCCTTTCTGCGTACCAATTAAGATCCCTTCGACCACCACTATCGCATTGTCCACCAGCATCCCGAGCGCGATGACCAACGCCCCAAGCGATATGCGCTGCAAATCGATTTGGTAGTATTTCATAAAGATAAAGGTGCCGAGTACCGTGAGCAGCAAAATCAGGCCAATCAATAAACCTGATCGTAAGCCCATAAAGAACAGCAGAACGATAATCACGATCGCGACTGCTTGGCCTAAACTGACCACAAATCCTCTTACCGACTTATCCACTTCTTTTGGCTGACTGTATATCTCTGAGATCTCAATACCAACGGGTTGTTGATACTTAAGTTCAGCCAGACGACGATCAAAGCTCTTACCCACATCAACCACGTTGACGCCTTGCGCAAAAGAGATACCTAAGTTGAGCGCGACACTGCCATTAAACGTGATTAAGTTACTCGGCACTTCTACGTAGCCACGTTTTATCTCTGCAACGTCACGCAAATAGATAAGCCCCTGAGCACCGCTCTCAGTAATGATCAAATCACCCAGTTGCTCAACACTTTCAAACTCTCCTGTCGGATGAATACGAATATATTCATCACCAATACGCACCGCGCCTGCACTTGAAACGAGGTTTTGCGTAGCGAGAAGATTAAATACCGTATTCGGTGCCAAACCAAGACTGGCCAAGCGTTTCATCGATATTTCAATGAAAACCTGTTCTTGTTGCTGCCCCGTCACAGAGACCTTGCTTACCCCATCAACCAGCTCTAACTCACGGCGCAAATAATCAACATAATCCAGCAACTCTTTATAGCTATAGCCCTCACCGGTAACCGCTAACAAAATTCCGTACACATCGCCAAAATCATCAATAACTTGAGGATCATTGACACCTGGAGGTAAGGAACCTTTAAGGTCATTGACCTTACGACGCAATTCATCCCATATCTGTGGCAAATCGTCCGGGCCATAATTGTTTTTCATGGTGACGGTGATCTGCGATAAGCCACGAGTAGAAATTGAATTAATCTCATCAACGTAAGTTAATTGTTGAATTTCCTTTTCGAGTGGATAAGTGACTTCTTCTTCCACTTGTTGCGGTGTTGCTCCTGGGTAAGAAGTAACGATCATTGCATCCTTGATCGTAAAGGCAGGATCTTCCAAGCGCCCTAACCCGAAAAATGAAGCGATACCTCCAATCAAAAAGATCAGAGCAATCATCCAACTGATGACGCGATTACGAATAAAGTAGGCTGCAATACCCGTGATGTCATCGTCTGTTTGAGGCTGGTTGCTTTTACTGTTCATTTCCTGCCTCCTTGGCTACCGTTTCCACTTTCAGTCCATCAGTCAACCGCGAGATACCCGCGGTTACAATGGTGTCGCCTGTCGCTAACCCCGATAGGATTTGTACCGAATTTTTGGTTGCTTTACCCAGCGTGACCTGTGTTTTACTCACTGTATTGTCAGGGTTGAGTAACCATACAAATTTGTTTTCTTTATTTAAATCATCGCCGTCTTGGTTAAAAATCGCCTCAATCGGCACCTGCACTCCCTCGCGGAGATCGAGTCCAACATCCTCATGATTCGATGTCACCTCAACCGCCATGCCATCAAGAATGTATTCATCCTTTGGCATTAGAAGTGACAACGTAACATTAAATGTACCTGTGGCGGGGTCTGGCTCTGTCGTAAATTCCTTAATCCGTGCGTGATATTGATTGCCGCTTGGCACACGAACAATGGCATCGATGCGGGAAAGTTTTTCTTGCTCAGGCTGGTTGACGTAAATACGATCTGGTAGCTGAATTAAGACTTCCACACTATCAATGCTGTGAATATTCACTATGTTTTGGCCCACCTGAATATTTTCAAACTGATCAACCGCGACGCGCGAAATAATGCCATCCACTGGCGCCTTGAGGTGGGTAAAAGATAACCTAAGTTTGGCAAGCTCCAACTCCGCGAGCGCTATTCTTCGCTCTGCTGCGATTTCGTCAAATTGAGACTTCGCTAGTAGGCCTTTCTTTACCAGCGGCTGAGAGCGGCGATATTGACTATCAATCACTGAGTAACGTGCGGAAGCATTATCCACTTCAAGTTGAAAATCTGTTGGCTCTAACTCGGCGATCATCGCACCTTGCTTCACCATATCCCCCTCTTTGACATAAACTCGGCTAACCTCGCCTGCAACACGAAAACTCAGATGAGAACGCTCCGCTGCATTCGCAACGGCAGGAAAATAGAGGTTGTCTCCACGCTCAATAGGCTTCACCACCAGTGTTTCAACTTTAGGTAATCCAAGATCGGTATAATCTACTGGCTCACCACACGCCGTGAGCAAACCAAGTACTGAAGAAATTAAAATAATTCGACTTTTCATTCCTACAGCCCCCGCTCTTTGATCCATTCGCGTACTTTAATCCCTGGTGTGATACCACTGACCCCAGACATCACGATCTTATCCCCATCATTAAGTCCAGAGACCACTTGTTGTTTGTCGTTGAGCTCTACCGCCGCCTTTTCAACGATACCCTGATCGTTGACGCGCCAAACGCATGTTTTACCGTTTTCATCAAACAAGGCGGACGAAGGAATTCGGGTCGCTGTCGAAGAGGCTGCAACGACTCGAACCGTGCCAGACATACCTGGCAAAATACCGGTGTTCTCTGGCCTCTCCATCACCATCGTCACTTTATAAGAGCCTGTTTTGGGATCCGCTTCAGTGTCTATCTCTTGAAAAGTAAGTGGGTATGTATTGCCGGGGAACGCGTCAAACAGCATGTAGGCTTCAGGGTTCGCTCCAGTAGAAAAACGCCCTAATAATCCATCTGGCAACTGGAAAAAAACCTTCATTAAGCTATTGGTTTGGATATTCATTACGCCCGCTTTCGCTGCAATGTACTCATGGTTTTCTGCGGGAACGAGAGAGATGGTGCCATCATAGGGAGCAACCAAACGGGTATAACGCAAATTAGCGTTCGCTTGATCTAAATACGCCTTCGCTGAATTGCGATTGGCTTTCGCTTCATCAAAATCCTGCTCCGACACAACGGCATCTCTGCGAAGTTTTTTACTCCGTTGATACTGCACGTCAGCGAGTCGATATTGAGCTTGGGCTTGTTGCGCGAGCAACTCATACTCATCTGGGTTAAGTGTTGCTAACACTTGGCCTTTCACAACAGACTGCCCAGCCACCACATCAATCGTTTGTAAAAGTCCGGGAACACGAAACGCTAATACGGCCCTATCACCCGCTTCGGTTGTGGCAGGAAAGCGGCGTTCAAATGCTGAGTTACCAACAGTAACCGTGAACAATTTGGCGGGACGAGATTCTGGTTCAGGTACAGGAGGAAGATCCTTACCACAGCCAGTCACTACCAGCGTGAAAGCAAGGAAAGAAAAGAATTTGAGCATAATCAATCATCCATTTGTATTGCGAGACTTTTCACCAGCCTTTAACAAAACATAGATGATCGATTTAGATAGTGCCAATCAGAGAGGATAGTTTCAGTAATAAAATTAATCACTTGAGAGGCCAGACAACCTCTCAAGATATCATTGGTTTACGATATGCGTTCTGCTATCGCTTTTTCTTTAAGGGTTCGCTACAGCTTGTTGAATTCGCGGTTGACTTTGAATGTATCTGACGTCACATACGCTTCCATTCGGCGTAGTTTGGTTTCCAGAACACTAAAGTCATTATCCAGCGTCGCCAATAGTTGCTCTGGTGATTGCCCTGACTGCCAAGGCTTATCTTTCAACTTGTGCTCTTGTTTTGCTCTCAATTGCTCAACGTAGTTGGCGGGTTGCTTCTCTAACATCAGCGTCAAAGCGATATAGATCAATAATACTAAAAACGACCCGCCAAGCAGTGCCGCTGAAATAACCAGAATACGCACTAGCCAAACTTCGGCACCAATATAGTTCGCAAGACCTGCACAGACGCCGGTTAACTTTCCATTGACCGTATCACGGTAGAGTTCTTTACTCATAATTGCGCCTCCAACTAGGCGATTCTGCATCCAAAATTCGCTCTAACGTATCGACACGTTTTTGCATCGATTCGGCACGTTCTGATAACACCTGCAAACGTTGATAATCTTCTTGTGAAAGACCGCTGCTGGTTTTTTTCTTACTGCGATAATGCAGGATGAGCCAAAGTGGAGCCACGAAAATCAGGAAAACGATCAGTGGTCCTGCAATCCAAAATGAAGACATAAGTAACTCCTAAATATAGAGGTTACCGACAGACAGTTTGCCTGCCAGAACCTTAATCACAACGTAATCCATAAGCCATGAGACTTCATTATTCATATTGGATTACTTTTTCTCTTCCATTTGCTGCTTTAGTTTCGCCAGCTCTTGCTCAATTTCATCTTGTGCTTGAAGTTCAGCAAACTCTTGCTCAAGTGATTTACCTTGGCCGGTTTTGGCATACAGATCCGCTTCCGCTTCTAGTTCGTCAATTTTGCGAGAGTATTGGTCGAACTTCGCCATTGCTTCGCTAGTGCGTGCCGTATGCAGATGACGTTGAACATCACGACGATTTGATGCGGTTTGACTGCGAATCGCTAGTGCTTGTTGCTTTGCGCGTGTCTCAGTAATCTTACTCTCAAGTTTACCGATTTCACCGGTCAATTTGTCAATCGTTTCTTCAACCAACGTTTGCTCAGTATGCAAACCTTTTAGTACGTCTTGCAACTTTTGCTTTTCAATCAGTGCAGCACGTGCCAAATCTTCTCTTTGCTTGGTTAATGCCAGCGTTGCTTTCTGCTGCCACTCTTTTACTTGATCCTCAATCGCCTCAACTTTACGAGCTAGCTCTTTTTTGTCAGCAATCGCTTTAGCTGAATTGGTGCGTACTTCAACTAATGTATCTTCCATCTCTTGAATAATAAGACGGATCATTTTTTCTGGATCTTCCGCTTTATCCAGCAGTGCACTGATGTTCGAATTTACAATATCGGCGAAACGAGAAAAAATACCCATAGAACGCTCCTTATGTTTCATTATTGCGATTTGTTTACTCTGTTATCCGATAGAGCAATCAAATCTCGTGCCAATATTTAAGTTATTAAATATCAATAACATAATAATCAAACCAGAAATTATTACTTGAGTGAATGATGATTTTCGCCAACTATGGGTAAAATTTACCACTATGCTCGAGTTATAGATTGATGAAACAAAACCTGATTGGGGAATCTCCCGCTTTCCTTTCTGTGTTAGACAAAGTCTCTAAACTGGCCACCATTGAACGACCAGTTCTGATTATTGGCGAGCGTGGTACAGGTAAAGAGTTGATTGCTCAGCGTTTACATTACTTGTCCAAACGCTGGGACCAACCGCTTATTTCACTCAACTGCTCAACACTCAGTGAAGGTCTGATTGACTCCGAACTATTTGGTCATGAATCGGGCGCGTTTACTGGTTCAAAAGGCCGCCATAAAGGTCGCTTTGAACGCGCAGAAAACGGCACCTTATTTCTCGACGAATTGGCCACCGCGCCGCTACTGGTGCAAGAAAAACTCCTTCGAGTGATCGAGTATGGACAATATGAACGCGTAGGTGGGCACGACCTTCTCAATGCCAATGTTCGATTAATTTGCGCAACCAATGCCGATCTACCCCAAATGGCAGCGCAAGGCTTGTTTCGTCCGGACTTGCTCGACCGACTCGCCTTTGATGTTATTCATTTGCCGCCACTGCGCGAAAGACAAGAAGATATTCTGTTATTAGCGGAATATTACGCCATCAAAATGTGTCGCGAACTAGGCTTTGAGTATTTTGTTGGTTTCAGTCGCGCTGCTCAACAAGCACTGCAAACCTATGCTTGGCCAGGTAATGTCCGTGAACTAAAAAATGTGGTTGAACGAGCGGTTTATCAGCATGGTGAGCTTGATCAACCTATTGACGAACTTGTGTTCGACCCATTTGCACGCCACACTTTAAATGAAGTAGATGAAGATACCGAGACAAACCAGTCTCAACGCGACTTTAGCTTTCCGCTTGATTACAAAGAGTGGCAAGAAATACAAGATCAGGAATTGCTCAAAGCAGTGCTCAAAGAGAGTCAATTCAATCAACGTAAAGCCGCAGAGTTACTTGGTTTGAGCTACCACCAATTAAGGGGGATGGTGCGTAAGTACAAACTAGGCAGAGAAAAGTCATCGTAACCATCCAAGCAAGACCTATCGTTGCCATGAAAATCTGAGTCGAAAAACGAGTTTGCTAGTAGGACTCGTTTATCTTTCAAGCTTAATTTAAACGAGGAAGATAAAAAGGCCTCAAGCAAAAGCGCCGAGTTTGTTTACATAACGCACTCTCACATCAACAATATGCTTACTAATCCTCAAAAAATGTAAATTTGCTTTGAGAATAACGTGCTGAGTATCAACAATTAGTAGTCAATCTCGACTTCATTAAGGCATAATTAAAGGTTCCATTGCGCTATAAACGCTAGATCATATGAAAGCATTCATACAATTGACAATTAGCTTCTTCGCTGCCGGTTTTTTAGTCGGATGTGGAGAAGAAATCAGTCACGAGAAAGCACGCCAAACCGGGTTCGTATTTTGTGGGCAAGCAGGCCCTTCGACCTTTAACCCTCAGTTGGTGGACAGCGGTATTACCTCTGAAACATTAAGCTCACAGCTGTTTGATACACTTTTAACCTTAGATTCAACCACTTATCAGCCACAACCAAGTATTGCGGAAAGCTGGGAAGTGAATGACAGTGGCACTGAGTATATTTTCAAACTGAAGCAAAACGTTTCTTTTCAAACTACGCCTTGGTTTACACCTTCTCGCCCGTTAAATGCTCAAGACGTCGTATTCAGTTTCCGTCGAATTGTCGACCCATCACATCCTTTTCACATGGTTGGTGGCGGTCGTTACCCTTGGTTTAGCGGTATAGATTTTCAAAACCTCATTGCTGACGTGATTGCGCTGGATGATGAAACAGTCAAGTTTGTGCTGAACAAACCACACAACAGCTTTCTATCCAATATCGCCACGAGCCATGCGGTCATTCACTCAAAAGAATACGCCAATCAATTGTTGCTTAGTGATGAGCTTCAACGCATCGATAGCCATCCAGTCGGAACTGGACCGTTTTATTTGGACGACTATCAAGTGAATGACTTGGTCCGCCTAAAACGCCACGATCACTATTGGGCTGGGGCAGCGATAATGCGTCAGGTGGTGTTCGATATTTCCCATCGAGGTACAGGTACACTGGCTAAGCTACTGCGCAACGAATGTGATGTACTCACCTCGCCGCGCTCAAGCCAAATTCCTACCATCGAGGCTCACGAGGAACTAACACTCACCGTCAAGCCCGCAATGAATATCTCTTATATCGCAGTAGATACTGAACATCCTGCCTTGAGTGATGTCCGAGTGCGTCGCGCATTGAACCATGCTATCAATCGCAAGAATATTCTTGATTCGGTTTACTATGGCACGGGGAGCAACGCATACTCAGTGCTACCGGAAAATTCTTGGGCGTATAATGGTGACACCGTTCAAGTTCGTTATGATCGCAATTACGCCATTGCTTTACTTCGTGAAGCTGGGTTTGCTGACGGCCTAACGCTAAACATGTTGGTGCCTCTTGAACCACGATCATATAACCCAAGTCCATTGAAAACCGCCGAATTAATTCAAGCCAATCTTGCTGAAATAGGGATAACTCTAAACTTGCTCACCGATGATCGCTTATCTGGTCACGAGCATGAGATCGATTTGTACCTTACTGGCTGGATTGCAGATACGGGTGAACCGGATAACTTCTTACGTCCCCTACTTTCTTGTGATTCTGAGCGAGTAGGCCTTAATATGTCGAGCTGGTGTGACCCGGATTTCGACTTCTTGCTTGATTTAGCATTAGAAGTTGAAACGCCACGCTATCGAATTAATTTATACAAACAAGCACAAAATATCCTGAATTCAGAGTTTCCCGTGATCCCTTTAAATCACGGAATGCAGTTCCAAGCCCATGATAGTTCGTTAGAAGGTTTTAAAATGAGCCCATTCAATGCTCAGCCATTCGATAATGTAGAGAGGGTTCGCTAGATGTTTCTCTACTCGCTTCGTCGACTGAACTTATTTATCATCACTCTGCTGATCCTCACTTTGGTGGGTTACAGCTTACTTCGTTTAGATCCAAACTCACATTGGGCAATGCAACCATTTGGCGCGGGTTGGTTACACTATCTCGGAGAACTTCTCCATCTTAATTTTGGCGTCAATAAAGCCGGCGTACCGATTATTACTGAATTGAGAGCGGTTTTTCCTGCCACGTTAGAATTGGTATTAATCGCGTTCTTAATTTCGCTCTTAATTGGCATTCCTATTGGCACTTTAGCTGGGATGCGACAAGGTAAGTGGGTAGACACCATCATTTCGTTTACCTCAATGTCAGGCTACTCAGCGCCGATATTTTGGGTCGCCCTACTCATGATCATGGTCTTTTCACTTCACTATCAGGTATTTCCTGTCGCGGGTCGCTACGATCTGCTGTATGAAATCGACCATGTCACTGGGTTTGCTCTGGTTGACGCATTTTTAATGCAAGGCCCACAACGCGCCCACGCTCTGCAAAGTGTGATTGATCATCTAATTTTGCCTTGTATCGTACTGGCGCTGGCACCGACCACACAAGTTATCGGCTTGATGCGCTCCTCAGTATCTGAAGTAATGAGCAAAAACTACATTCGTGCCGCGCGCATTAAAGGTCTCTCTACTCGTGAGATCGTTATGCAGCACGTACTGCGCAATGCGATTCCGCCGATTATTCCTAAGATTGGTGTTCAGCTATCAAGTATGTTGACCTTAACCATTGTTACTGAATCCATCTTTAACTGGCCTGGCATTGGCCGCTGGCTGCTCGATGCATTATCAAATCAAGATTACGTTTCGATTCAAGCTGGCGTTATCGTTGTTGCCACCCTTGTACTCACTGCCAATATTTTGTCTGACTTGATTGGCGCCATGATCAACCCGCTAGTAAGGAAAGAGTGGTATGCTAACCGATAATATTTATCAAGAAGAGCGCATCCCAACTCAATTCGAGCGGTTTTGGCGCAGTTATAGAGCGAACAGTTTGGCAATGTTTGGACTTTGGTGTCTGATCATCATTGCCATTATTACCCTCATCGCTCCTTGGATTACTCCACACGATCCTCAAATGCAAACCGGAGAGCTACTGCTTCCACCATCATGGAGCCCTGCAGGCACTGTTGAGTATTTTCTTGGTACTGACGATTTAGGCCGCGATATTCTGTCTCGCTTACTGGTTGGCACTCAACCCACCTTTGGTGCTGCACTGCTTATCACTCTCGTCGCGGCAACGATTGGTTGTGCTATCGGTACACTTGCAGGGATGACCAAAGGTCTGCTTTCTAGTGTTCTAAACCACCTACTCGATACAGTGATGTCGATCCCTTCACTGCTACTGGCGATCATTTTTGTCGCTTTCTTAGGGTTCGGGGAGTTCAACGTTCTGTTGGCCATTTGTATCGCGTTGATCCCGCGTTTTATTCGCTCGATCTATATCGCTGTACACAATGAAGTTGAGAAAGATTACATCCTCGCCTCGCGTCTTGATGGTGCGAATAACATTTACCTGCTTTGGAATTCCATTTTACCTAACGTTCTAGTCGTGTTTGCTGTCGAGTTTACGCTCGCGCTTTCTATCGCGATTCTCGATATCACAGCACTTGGTTTCTTGGGGCTAGGTGCTCAAGCACCTAGTTCTGAATGGGGCACGATGCTTGGAGACTCGGTAGAGCTGATCTACCTTGCTCCTTGGACAGTAACACTGCCTGGTTTGGCGATTATGTTTACCGTTGTGGTTGTAAACTTAGTGGGTGAAGGCGTACGCCAAGCTCTTAATGCAGGGGTAGAATAATGCCGTTATTAGATATTCGACACCTCACAATTGAGATCGAAACACCGCAAGGTCGCGTGAAAGCCGTTGACCGCATGAGTATGACTTTGACCGAAGGTGAAATTCGTGGCCTCGTGGGCGAATCAGGCTCAGGTAAAAGCTTAGTTGCCAAAGCGATCGTTGGCGTTTGTAAAGACAACTGGACGGTCACCGCTGACCGTATGCGCCTTGGCAATATCGACTTACTACAGTTAACACCTCGTGAACGCCGCCGCGTAATCGCTCGCGATATCGCAATGATCTTCCAAGAACCGTCAACCTGTTTGGACCCTTCTGAAGGGGTGGGTAAACAGCTTATTGAATCAATCCCATCACGAGCATTTGAAGGTAAATGGTGGCAACGTTTCCATTGGCGTCGTAAACAAGCGATTGCCCTACTACACAAAGTTGGTATCAAAAACCACCGCCAAATCATGAGCAGTTACCCGTATGAACTCACCGACGGTGAGTGCCAAAAAGTCATGATTGCGATGGCCATTGCCGCCAAGCCAAAATTGCTGATCGCCGATGAACCAACCAACGATTTGGACCCGATCACGCAATCACAAATCCTGCGTCTACTGAGCCGCATGAACCAAATACATAACACCAGTATTTTGTTAATTGGCCATGACTTGACCACTATCACCCAATGGGCGACTCGAATTACGGTCATGTATTGTGGTCAATCAGTTGAATCCGCGGATACCGATAAGATCTTAGAAAAACCTAAGCATCCTTATACCGCTGCACTGCTAAAAGCGATGCCAGATTTTGCAGAGTGGATTCCGCACAAGCAAAAATTACATTCGCTACCTGGCACGATTCCTCCACTGCAACATTTACCGATTGGTTGTCGCCTTGGCCCTCGTTGCCCATACGCACAACGTCAATGTGTCGAGATCCCAATGCCTATCCGTGTTAAGAACCATAAATACGCATGCCACTTCCCACTCAATACGGAGAAGAAAGCATGAGTGCATTATTAGAAGTCACCAACCTCTCGAAGGTGTTTATCAGTCGACCAGGGCTGATTCGTAAAAAAGAACACGTTGCGGTTCAGCCGGTCAGTTTTACGCTTGAAGCCGGGCAAACTATTGGCTTTATCGGTCAGAATGGTTCAGGTAAATCAACTCTTGCTCGCATGTTGGCAGGCATGGTTGAGCCAACGTCTGGCGAGATTCGCGTCAATGGTGACTTATTGGAACACAAAGATTATTCGACTCGCTGTAAGCTGATTCGTATGATTTTCCAAGATCCCAACACATCACTTAACCCGAAAATACAAATTGGTAAAATTTTAGAAGGTCCACTAAAACGTAATACCAATATGTCTCCGGAAGCGCGTCTCAAACGGGTAAAAGACACGCTGCTGCGTGTTGGCTTACTACCTGAACACGCGTATTTTTACCCACAAATGCTAGCAACGGGTCAAAAACAGCGTGTCTGTCTCGCTCGAGCATTGATTCTACAACCGTCAATCATTGTTGCTGACGAAGCGCTCAATGGTCTCGATATGGCTATGCGCTCACAGATCATCAACTTGTTCCTCGAACTGCAAGAAGAGATGGGCGTGTCATTTGTGTACGTAACTCAGCATATCGGCACCGTGAAACACATTACTGACAAAGTGATGGTGATGCACGAAGGCGCTGTAGTGGAAGCGGGAGATACACATAAAGTATTGAGCGACCCACAAAGCCCGATTACCCAGCGCTTGATTGAGAGCCACTTTAATAAGGCGCCTAATTTCAAGTAAGGACGATAACAATGGCAAGGATCGCCTGTTTAGTTCTCTCATTGCTCATTTCTAGCCACGCATTTGCAGTTCGGCAAACGTGGCTAGAGCCAGAGTTTGTCAAGCGAGCCTTCCTCGAGGTAGCGCTGAAAAATGAATACTCTAGTGGTGACAAACCTCTCGTTAAATGGCATCAACCCATCAAAATATGGGTCGAACATCGCGTTGGTGATATTGAACTCCATGAACAACTCACTAATGCTCATATCGAACATTTACGCCAAATCACCAGTCATCCCATCGAACGCGTTTCAAAGCGGGAACAAGCAAACGTCATCTGGATCTACACAAAAGAATCTTTGTGGCGACAAGATATCAAACGTGAAATTGGGCCTCATGCACTAAAGCATATTCGGGGGGCTATCTGCAAAGCTGGATATCGAGTCTCTGTACAAGATAGTCAAATCATCAAAGCCAGCGTTATTATCCCAGTCGACCAAAGCCGCACTCACGGCAAACTGTTAGCTTGTGTGGTAGAAGAAATCACTCAAGTGTTAGGGCTACCTAATGATTCAGAACTCGCCTATCCATCGATATTTAACGATCAAACACCAGACGATTTGCTATCACCACTCGATGTTATTTTGCTCAAGCTTCTCTATGAACCTGAAATGCGAAGTGGTATGAATAAAGCTCAAGTCACTGAACAGTTGGACAAACTACTTGTTCGATATCAACAACAAGGAATGTTAGCTGAAGCGGTATCTTTGGCTCGTTCAGCTCCCCTGCATCAATTACTTCGGTAACCGTAGTGGCAATAAAAAACCCATCCGAGGATGGGTTTTGGAACCAATGTACTACTTACAAACCACAATTAAGCCAGTTCGTTTTGTAGCCAAGGCCAGCCTTGTTTTTTACGGCTTAGCGTGTTTTCCATCATTAGCATGCCTTCAACTTCATGTTTAAGAAGTTTCTCAGACCACTCACCTTTGTGTAGAAGACGAGTTTGTGCTGTTGTGATGTCAGTTAGCATTACTGCTGCAAACGCTAGGTTTTCTTCGATACAACGACGCTCTAGATCCGCTTCTAGTGCTTCGATCATCTCTGCAACTTGCTCTAGAGTTGCTAGCTCAACTTGACCAACGACTACGTCACGGCCGTTGAATGGGTAACCTTTCAGGTCTTTCTCAACTAGATCAGCAGCAGATAGACCTTCGATGTCTGTCTTAGCGATCAGTAGATCTTTGATAAATGCGTCTACGTCTTGTACATCAGCAATTGCAGCAAGCTCTGCTACTGCGTCTTTGTCTTTTTGTGTACAAGTAGGAGATGCAAAGCCAACCGTATCAGAAAGAATTGCTGACATCATTAGCTTAGCGATTTGTGGTGTGATCTCATGACCTTCAATCTTGAACATGTTGAATAGTACAGTGTTTGTACAGCCAACAGGCCAGATCCAAGCTTCCATTGGGTTTACAGTCATCACATCACCTAGACGGTGGTGGTCAACGATACCTAGGATTTCTGCTTCAGCCACGTCATCTGGTGCTTGCGCTAGATCTGAGTAGTCCACTAGCCAGATTTGCTCACCAGCTACAGAAGTACGTAGTTCAGGAGCTTGTGCGCCTGCTACTTCTAGAATGTGTTGAGTTTCGCGGTTGATTTCACCTTGGCGAATTGGCATTGCTTCAACACCGCGTGCTTTAAGTAGCTCAGTTGCTACGATTGCACTACAGATACTATCACTATCAGGGTTCTTGTGACCTACAACTAGAATCATTGCTCTTCCTATTTAAGTCTTATTGCGTGCCATACTTAAAGCAGGTGTTAGACACTTAGCGTCAAGGTTTGGCTACTTACTTATGAAAGCCGATACTTTACCTGATTTTTGTCATTTGTCATCGGTTTCAGCCATTGGTTAGTAAAGAAAATAATCATAATTATTTTTGTTGCAAATAATTCTCATTGCATATATTAATAATGAGAATCGTTATCATCGAGATGGCAATATGAACTCTACACTATCGACCAAGTTTTCAAATCTGTTTACGTTTAGTCAGTTTGATCTGGCTTATAAACGTCTACTGCTACCCGTGACCTTAATTGCTCTGATAGCAAGCCCAGTGACAAGAGAAGTAACGGTCAACACGCTTTCTGACGCTTTTTGGGCTGTCTCTTGTTACGTGGCATTCACTTTAGCTATCTACCACTATTTATCCCGTTTGATCAGTAAACAGAATAAAGTGGTAACGCTCTTTCATCGCTCACGCAATTACCAAGTCTTCTTTTCTGCGCTTTTAGGCGCGTTACCGGGTTGTGGTGGCGCGATTATCGTCACAACACAATTTGTTAGCGGCCGCGTTGGTTTTGGTGCGATCGTCGCAGTGCTCACCTCGACCATGGGAGATGCCGCATTTTTACTGCTCGCGAGTAAACCGGATATTGGTGTATTCGTTATCGGAGTCGGAATTGTCGTTGGTTGTTTATCTGGATGGCTCGTCAATGCTATTCATAAGGATGACTTTTTGCGCCCTGAATTACAGCAGGCGTTACCAATAGCAGGTTGTAACTCTAACAATGCCAATGCATTTGAGCGCAAAGCAATCAACCTCCAAGGCGCGTTTTGGCAGTGGTTGATTGTACCCGCAACCATCATCGCCGCATTAGGATCGTTTCAAGTTGATATCAACCAACTGTTCCACCTTCCTGAAATGAGTATTGAATGGACAGGTACCATTTTGATCATCGTCAGTATGCTTTTATGGGCAATGACGAAAGAGATCAAAGATTACGAATCGACTGTCTCAGAGGATGCAAAATGTGTCTCTTCGCACCCACTACAAAAAGCCGCACAAGACACCAACTTCGTCACCGCTTGGGTCATTGTTGCCTTTATGGCTTTCGAGCTCGTCGCCTACTTCGGCCATCTTGACTTGCCACTGATATTCTCTGGTTGGGGGGCCTATATGCCACTGATGGGGTTATTGGTTGGTATGTTGCCTGGTTGTGGTCCACAAATACTCGTTACCAGCCTTTATATCTCGGGAGCAGCCCCACTTTCTGCACAGCTGGCGAACTCAATTTCAAATGATGGTGATGCTCTCTTCCCTGCGATTGCATTAGCACCCAAAGCGGCGTTGGTCGCGACCATTTACTCTGCTATTCCGGCTCTCATTGTCGGCTATGGGTTCTATTTCTTGTTTGAGGTGTGAAAACCTCAAGAGCGGAGAATGATAAGAACGCACAATTTAAAAAGCCCAGCATTGCTGGGCTTTATAGTTAAATAATGGCTATTTATGGCGTTCTTTCAGTTTGTTGATCACATCGTTTAACGACAAACCTTGGTCTTGTAACAGCACCAATAAGTGATAAATCAAATCTGCTGATTCGCACACTAATTCCGCCTTATCACCCGACGTTGCCGCAAGCGCGACTTCAACGCCCTCTTCGCCGACTTTTTGCGAAATACGCTTGGTGCCACGGGCATAGAGACTGGCAGTGTAGGAAGAATTCGGATCGGCATCCTTACGCGCAGCCAAAAGTTGCTCCAACTGATGAAGCCACACCAATTGAGTCTCTTCTTGCTTATCCGCATCCCAACAAGTTGTGGTCCCTGTGTGGCAAGTAGGGCCAACTGGATTCACTTTTACTAATAGCGTGTCATTGTCACAATCAAGGGCGGCATTAACCAAATTTAGCACATTGCCTGAGGTTTCCCCTTTGGTCCATAAACGCTGCTTGGAACGAGAGAAAAAGGTCACATGACCTGTTTCACTCGTCTTAACCAAGGCTTCTTGGTTCATATAACCCATCATTAATACTTGGCTTGATTGAAAATCTTGCACGATTACTGGCAATAAACCATCGACCTTTTGCCAATCGATACGCTGATTTAGCGCCGCCAAATCATTTACATTAAAACTCATTACTTCACCTCGACTGGTCTTGCTACAACGCCTTGCGCCAATAGATATTGTTTCAATTCGCCAATATTAATCACTTGTTTGTGAAAAACAGATGCTGCTAATGCACCGTCCACGTTGGCTTTCTCAAATGCTTCGGCAAAGTGCTCCATCGCACCGGCACCACCTGATGCGATCAGCGGCACTTTGCACACTTCACGTACCATATTGAGCTGCGCAATGTCATAACCGTTGCGCACTCCATCTTGGTTCATCATATTAAGAACGATTTCACCAGCACCACGCTTTTGCACTTCTTGTACCCAATCACGAGTTTGCCATTGGGTCGCTTTGGTGCGCGCTTCATCACCAGTGAATTGATAAACCTGGTATTTTCCTGTTTCTTGGTCATAGTACGAGTCGATGCCAACCACGATACATTGCACACCAAATTTATCAGCAAGTTCAGTGATAAGCTCAGGATTGGCAAGCGCTGGCGAGTTAATCGAGACTTTGTCAGCGCCAAACTCAAGGATGCGAGCAGCGTCCTCTGCCGACTTAATGCCACCAGCAACACAGAAGGGAATATCAATCACTTCTGCCACACGCTTCACCCAACTTTTGTCGACCACTCGGCCATCACTGGATGCGGTAATATCGTAAAACACCAGTTCGTCAGCGCCCTCTTCAGCGTAACGCTTAGCCAGCGGTACGATATCACCAATGATTTCGTGGTTACGAAACTGAACGCCTTTCACCACCTGCCCATCTCGAACATCGAGACACGGAATTATTCGCTTTGCCAACATGCAAATGCCTCCTCTGCGGTGAATTTACCATCGAGTAATGCACGACCAACAATCACACCTGCGACGCCTGTTTCTTTCAATGCTGCAATATCGGCAAGGCTACCAATGCCGCCAGATGATTGAAATTGCACTTGTGGATACTGTTTGCATAAATCGATATAAAGCTCAACATTAGAACCCGTCAAAGTGCCATCGCGAGAGATGTCAGTGCATAAAACGTGGGTCAGACCAACGGTGAGATAATCGTCGATAAGCGCTTCAATCGTCACACCCGAGTCTTCTTGCCAGCCAGAAATCGCCACTTTGCGAGTGCCATCGGCATCAATATTGATATCCAGTGCCAATACGATTTTCTCAGCACCGTATTTTTCCATCCATCCTTTGACAAGTTCTGGTTGTTTCACTGCCGTTGATCCCACAACCACACGTTGTGCCCCCGCTTCAAGCAGATCAACCACGTCTTGTTCGCTACGCACACCTCCACCAATTTGGATCTTGGCCGGTGTACTCGCGAGCAGTTTTGCGATCAAATCTAACTGACGAGCGCTGGTATCTTTGGCGCCAGTGAGATCCACTAAGTGCAACCAATTCGCGCCTGCTTGGTGGTAAAGATTAAACTGCTCGGCTGGGTCGACTTTGTATTCGGTTACTTGACCGTAGTCTCCTTGATAAAGGCGAACTACCTGTCCTTCTATTAAATCTAAAGCTGGAATGATCACGAGTAATTCCCTTTATAAGTTCAAAAAGTTTTCAATCAGTTTTGAGCCAGCGCTACTTGAACGCTCTGGGTGAAATTGCACTCCGTAGTAATTACCACTTTGCACCGCGGCACTGAAACGCTGACCGTATTCACACTCTGCAATGGTGTAATCACCAATCGGCATGGCAAAACTATGCACGAAGTAGAAATACTCACCCTCTTCAATCCCTTTAAACAAAGGGTTCTCTGGTCGAGATTTCACCGTATTCCAACCCATGTGTGGCAAAGGTAGATCACCAGTCTGCATCCGTTTTACTTCACCATTACACAAGCCAAGGCACTCAACTTGCTCATCCGCTTTTTGCCCTTTTTCTTGGGAAAAGGTGCCAAGTAATTGCATACCTAAGCAAATACCAAGCAATGGTTTTTCTACTTGTTGAACTAATTCGATCAAATTGCGCTCTTCAAGGTTTTTCATCGCTTCACTGGCGGTACCCACACCAGGTAAGAACAGTTTATCTGCGGCGAGCACCACTTGAGGATCTTTTGACACCACCACGTCGCAGCCCAAACGCTCAATAGCAAACTTAACCGAAGAAACATTGGCACAACCGGTATCAATAATAACCACTTTCTGTTGCTTCATAATGCCTCCTACAGCACGCCTTTACTGCTTGGAAGTTCATTGCCTTCCACCTTAATCGCTTGACGTAACGTACGACCAAAGGCTTTAAACAAACTCTCAATGATGTGGTGGTCATTATGACCACTTGAAGATAAGTGCAGCGTGCACGCTAGGGTATCCGTCAGCGAACGGAAGAAGTGTTCAACCATTTCGGTCGACAAATCGCCCACTTGCTCACGACTAAATTCCGCTTCGAATTTCAAATAAGGGCGACCTGATAAATCCAACGCACATTGCGCCAAGCACTCATCCATCGGCAAACTAAAACCAAAGCGACCAATTCCACGCTTATCACCCAGCGCGTCTTTTAATGCCTGACCAAGTGCAAGAGCAGTATCTTCAATAGTATGGTGATCATCGATGTGCAAATCACCTTCCACTTGGCAAATCATCTGAAAACCACCGTGAGTCGCAATTTGATCGAGCATGTGGTCAAAGAAACCTAGCCCAGTAGAGATTTGGTTGCCGCCTTGCTCATCCAAATTTACACGCACTCTGATGTCCGTTTCTTTGGTGGTACGAACCACTTCGGCCACTCGAGCATGAACGGTTAAGTCTTTTAAGATCTGCAGCCAACCCATGGTTTGTGGGTGGTATTGAATACCTCGAATCGCCATATTTTCCGCCAGCTGTAAATCAGTAATACGATCACCAATCACTGCTGAATGCTGAAAATCCACTTTGCCAGCTTGTAGGTACTCTTTGACCAAACCTAATTTAGGCTTACGACAGCTACATTCTTGTTCGGCAAAGTGCGGACAAATTAAGACATCATCAAACTTCACCCCTTGTGAAGTAAAGATATCCATCATCATGTTATGCGGCGCATCAAAATCTGCTTGCGGATAACTGTCCGTTCCCAACCCATCTTGGTTTGTCACCATCACTAAGCGATAGCCCGCATCTTGTAGGGCTAACAAACTTGGAATAACAAATGGCTCTAATTTCAGTTTATCCAAACGATCAACTTGAAAATCAACCGGCGGCTCAACAATTAAGGTGCCATCTCGGTCAATAAAAAGTATTTTTTGCTGCTTGCTCACTAGAACATCCTTTTCATTTTTGCGCTCTCGCTGATGCCAGAGCGCGCTAACTTTTTGATATTGGGTTATTGGTATGACGGTTACAGGTAAAAGTTACGAATAAAGCCCAGAGTCTTTTCGCATTCTTCACGGTTACCGACACTAATGCGCACACAATTTTCGATCGGGGAATTACGCAAAATAATCCCGCTTTCCCAAGCCGCTTTAAATAATGCGTCACCATCAGGGAATTTAACCAACAGGTAGTTACCCCAACCATCAAAGACTTGCACACCACTAATCATCGAGAGACCGACTTGCAAATAAGCACGGTTAGCATTGAGGTCTAACACTTGGAATTTTGCACGAGCTAGCCCCGCCTCTGACAACGCTTGAATAGCAATATCCGCCACTGGCACCGGCACTGGGTAAGGCGCAATTACCTTGTTTAGCACTCCAATTAGCTCTTCGTTTGCCAAGGTAAAGCCACAACGCAGACCTGCTAGAGCAAACGCTTTAGAAAGCGTGCGCAGAATCGCTAAGTTTGGATATTGTGCTAACAAATCCACTGTTGAAGCTTCCGGGCAAAAGTCGATATACGCTTCGTCCATGACCACAATGGCACGGTCTTTCGTCATCTCAAGCAGTGCAATAATGTCTTCACGTTTAACAAGATTACCGGTTGGGTTGTTCGGGCTACACACAAACACCAATTTGACGTTAGCGAGGTTTTGCTCAATACCCGCAAGGTCAAGTTGCCAATCTGCAGTCAACGGTACGGTTTTACGCTCTACGCCAATGGTCTCTGCACTAATTGCATACATGCCATAAGTTGGCGGGCAATAGAGAATGGCATCTTCACCTGGCTCACAAAAAGCGCGGGTTAATAATTCAATGCCTTCATCAGCACCACGTGAAGTCAGTACTTGTTCTGGCTTAACTCCCGCATATGCCGCGTAAGCCTCGATCAAAGGTTTAGGCTGGCACTCGCTATATCGATTAAGGCGAGTAAAATCCGTTTTGTATTCGTTATCGAACGGCGATTCATTGGCATTCAACCAAACATCACCACAGCCGCCGATACGGCGCGCCGAAAGATAAGGGGTTAACTTCTGAACCTGCTTGCGAGCTAACTTTTCCATTACGCTTCTCCTCGTTGAAGCAATTTTTCGACACGAATGGTCACAGCACGTTTGTGTGCATCGAGACCTTCCGCCTCAGCCATAGTTACGACTGTCGGCGCTAATTGTTGTAAGCCTGCCGCAGACAGCTCTTGCACTGTCATGCGTTTTGAGAAATCGGCCAAGCCAAGACTTGAGTAGGTACGGGTATAACCATACGTTGGCAACACGTGGTTGGTGCCTGAAGCATAATCGCCCGCTGATTCTGGCGACCACTCACCTAGGAAAATTGAACCGGCGTTATCTAATAAAGGCAACAGTTCACGTGGATTCCTAGTTTGCACGATCAAGTGCTCTGGGCCGTAGAAGTTCGAAATAGAAACCGCTTGAGTCAGTGACTCTGAAATGATTATCAGACTTGAAGCCAATGCTTTTTCAGCGATATCAGCACGAGACAATTGCTTTAATTGACGCTGCACCGCATCGGCAACTTGATCAGCCATTACCGGCGATGGTGTCACAAGCACCACTTGAGAGTCTGGGCCATGTTCAGCTTGGCTTAGCAAGTCAGATGCGACGAAATCAGCGTCCGCATTTTCATCTGCGATAACTAGAACTTCCGATGGTCCTGCTGGCATATCGATCGCCGCACCACGAAAATCGTTACTCACTTGACGCTTAGCTTCGGTCACATAGGCGTTGCCTGGGCCAAAAATTTTGTCCACTTTAGCAACCGTTTCAGTACCGTAGGCCATTGCGGCTACGGCTTGACCACCGCCAACATTGTATACTTCGTCGATATTACATAGCTTCGCCACATAGAGAATTTCATCGGCAATCGGCGGAGGTGAACATAGCACCACTTTTTGACAACCCGCAATCTGCGCTGGCACACCAAGCATCAATACGGTTGATGGCAAAGGCGCACTACCACCGGGAATGTACAAACCCACTTTTTGAATTGGGCGAGTGACTTGCTCACACATCACACCTGGCAGTGTTTCGACTTTAATTAGCTGCGGCTTTTGCGCTTTATGGAACTTAGCGATGTTCGCATAGGCTTGCTCAAGCGCTTGTTTCATATTGTCGCTAAGACGCTCACACGCAGCATCAATTTCACTGCGAGAAACACGAATAGACTCTGGCTTTACGCGATCAAACTTTTCAGTCAGCTCTATTAATGCCGCATCACCCTGCTCTCGTACTTGAGCAATAACTTGTGAAACCGCTGCGGTAATATTAGCGCCTTCTGTTATCGCAGGTCGCTCTAATACCGCATCTTGTTGTGTCTCACTTAACGATTGCCAAACAACTGTTCTCATGGCTAATTACTCCATCATTTTTTCAATTGGCAATACGAGAATGGAACTTGCACCTAACTCTTTTAGCTGCTCCATCGTTTCCCAGAATAAGTTTTCACTACTTACTAGATGTACTGCGACTCTCTGTTTTTCTGCTGACAATGGCAGTACTGTTGGATCTTCCGCACCAGGTAGTAGCGCTTTGATCTGCTCTAGGCGATCAACTGGTGCATGTAACATGATGTATTTAGATTCTTTGGCTTGTTGAACACCCTGCATACGGGTCAACAGCTTGTCGATAAGGCGTTGCTTTTCAGGCTCAAATTCACCAAGACGTTGAATAAGTGTTGCTTTAGAACGGAAAATCACTTCCGCTTCTTTAAGGCCATTGGCTTCAAGCGTGGCACCTGTTGAAACTAAATCCGCAATCGCATCAGCAAGTCCTGCTCGTGGCGCTACTTCCACTGAACCTGTGAGCATACATGTAGAGAATGGCACACCCTGTTCATCCATATACGCTTTTAGCAATTGCGGATAAGTAGTCGCGATACGTTTACCTGCTAGGTCTTGAGGGCCGTTGTACTCTTGACCTTTGTTAATGGCGATGGATAAGCGGCAGCCACCAAAATCCATGCGGCGCAGTTTGATAAACTCACAAGGTTCGCCGAGAGCTTTTCGGTCTAAGCGCACTTCTTCTAATTCATTTTCACCGATGAAACCAAGATCAACCACACCGTCCATGATTAAACCAGGGATGTCGTCATCACGCACCAATAACAGATCGATTGGCATATTGAGAGAGTGAACAACCAAACGCTCACCCATAATGTTGAACTTCACGCCGCATTTGTTTAGGAGTAATTGGCTCTCTTTACTAAGGCGACCTTTTTTTTGAATTGCGATTCTTAGGCGTTTTGTTTGCATTGCGTTGTCCCTGTGCAAATTTAATTTGAGTAATTTATAAAGCGCGAAAAGTGAAAAACCCTCGGAAGAAACGTGTCTCCCGAGGGTTAATTCTTAAAATCTTTGACTTAAGCCTCCGGGAGTATCCTATCTCCCGGGTATGCGTACATCTCCCGAAAGACAACTATGGGTGATGATGGTGATGAATGTTCATTACTGATTTACGCATACTGATGAATTCTTATTCTCTTGCTTAGATGCTAACCACACTAACCAAGCTATTAACTTTTTCAACCATTAATTTAAGTTTTTTCTTTTCATTTTATAAACAACATATCGTACTTTACGAGCAACTATTAAACCTTAACAATCACTTAGAAAGCGTTGAGATACAGTGATATACGATGATAAACATCCGCAATAAACTTTAGGTGTAAAAAAAGGAAGCCGAAGCTTCCTTTTCACAAATCAATGGTTCGTTAGTCAATACTGCTAACAATACGACTGGTAGACATATGCTTCATCGCAAAACACACCGCAATGAAAGCAAGACTTGCTGCTGCGAATGACACTGCCAATGAATCGGTCATACCCAGTACAATGAAGCCAACGATAGAGACCAATGCCACTGCCAATGCATATGGCAACTGAGTCTGTACGTGGTCAATATGGTTACAACGCGCACCTGTCGAAGACAAAATCGTCGTGTCAGAGATTGGTGAACAGTGATCACCGAACACAGCACCAGCTAAAACTGCGCTTAGCATTGGTAGCATAAGCGCAATATCAGTATTACCTGCTAGGTCACCTGCGATTGGTAACATGATACCGAACGTGCCCCATGAACTGCCGGTAGCAAATGCCATCACACCAGAAAGCATGAATAAGATTACTGGCAACCATTTAGGGTCGATATTACCTTGAACAAGGCTCGATAGGTAACTACCGGTATTCATATCGCCAATTACCGTACCGATACACCAAGCAAATACCAAGATAAGGATAGCGCCAAACATTGATTTCGCACCGATCCAAAGCGTAACACCGATTTCTGCTGCCGCTAGACGCTGTCTTAGTACTGTCGCAAGTGCAACAGCTAGTCCCGCAAGGCCACCGTAAACAAGAGACGTACCGACGTTAGTGTTCTCAAATGCACCAAGTAATGAATATGCTTTGCCTGCAGCTTCGAGTGCTTGAGCGCCCGTAAACAACATGGATGCACACGTAGCAATAATCAACATTACGATTGGCAGGATCAAATCCATTACACGGCCACGAGTGCTTTCTTGGATGTCGAGTTCTTCGTCAAGCTCGCGTGCTTGCTCACGTTCATCAGCCGCATCTTCGTCAAAACCACGACCTTGCGAAGCAGCGATTTCATGGTCACGCATCTTACCAACCGTCAGGCCAAACCATGACACGGCAAACACCATCAACAAGGCAAAAATTGCGTAGAAGTTCATCGGTACAACACGCATAAACGCACCAAGTGCGGAATATTCAGTAATACCGTGTGTTACCAGAATGCCGCTGACAATCGTCATAATGTATGCACCCCAGCTTGATGCTGGCATGACCACACACATCGGTGCTGCCGTTGAGTCCAAGATATACGCAAGCTTGGCACGAGAGATATAAAAACGATCTGTTACAGGGCGAGAAATGGCACCAACCGCTAGGCTATTAAAATAGTCGTCAATAAAAATGAAAATACCTAGGAATGCTGCAAGTAGCTTAGCGCCACGCTTACTCTTAATACGAGATTGTGCCCAGTCAGCAAATGCTCGCGTACCACCAGACAGTGTTAAGAGCGCAGTCATCATGCCAAGTAGCAATAGGAAAGCAACAATACTCATTTTACCTGCATTAATGCCGCCATCTTGGACAAATACGCCCACAACGATATTTTCAATATAACTGAAAGCACCGCCAAATGACGCATCAGCAAGTAAGAAAGCGCCAAGTACAATACCCGTACCAAGCGATAACAGAACACGACGCGTAACAATTGCTAGCGTCAGGGCTACTACCGGAGGCAGCAGTGAAATAGGAGATGATGCAAAATCGATTAAATTCATGATCTTCGAAACCAGTAATAATTGGTTAGAGATCTACTGCAGACACATAAATGATAATTTGTGTGTATGTTGAACATAGCGACGGGGAAGCGAAAACTTCACCCAACCCTACAGTAGCGCTCCATAGTTATACAACATAATAGACTATGGCAGTGTTGTCCCTATTCGAGTACAACCCCAGCAAGCGGCTTTGATGTGCCAACTTACTTCGGCGGATAAGACCTTTCACGCTTATTCATTGGCATCACCCCAACAAACGCTACTATTTAATTCCGCACCTCTACCGCACTGACTATAGATTAACCTGTGAAAAATAAAATTTAACACATTGCTAACCAATGTAGTGCATCAGGTATTTGTCATTGTACTTATAATAAACTCATTTACAACATATCTTTCTAAAAATTTTCGACGCAAGATTGGCGCTTTGCCACTTCACTTTACTCATTGATAAATGGTCAGTAGTCCGATGCAAATTCAGTGGAATAGTTATCTATTTCCAAATGGTTAGCTGTAAAAAAAGATGCAATGACAATCCACTTAAAGGAGGGAGGACTTTAGCAACGACTTCGAATTTAGAGCCACTAAAGACTTAATTCATTACTTCACCCTTAAACAAGTTATTCCTAGTAACCCGATTGCAATAAGATTACTAGAGCATTCTAGACAACGAGCAATTAAACCAATAAAGGATGAAGCCATAACGGATTGTGGCAATAACTTTCAATTAAGTTCCCGAGTATTTTCCATAATTAGTTTTGAGTAATGATCATTGCTGGTTACACAAACAATTTGAGTTTAACTTTTACTGGCGACTATGAAACTTCACACTATACTTATACCAAATAAGGTATGTGGCTATTTATTCATTTACTGCGTAGAAGTGTGTGATATGAGCTTTAAAGTTTCATACACTGCGAATTAACTTCAATTTAAATACTTTATTGAATACAATTAAATTGTATTATTTGAAATACGATATTAATATTAGCTTTGCTTACAATATATTGGTGAGATCCTATGTCGGAATTAACAAAAACTCTTTTGAACATTCGTAGCCTTCGTGCGTTTTCTCGTGAACTTACTCTTGAGCAATTAGAAGAAGCGCTAGAGAAACTAACTCTAGTAGTTACTGAACGCAAAGAAGCAGAAGAAGAAGAGCGTGCTGCTCTTGCTGAGCAAGAAGCTAAGCTAGCTGCTATTGCAGAACAAATCGCAAAAGACGGTATTGACGTTGATGCATTGATTAGCGCACTTGCTGGTGAAACTAAGACTAAAGCAAAATCTAAACGCGCACCTCGCCCTGCTAAATACAAATACCTAGACAACGGTGAAGAAAAAACATGGACAGGTCAAGGCCGCACTCCTTCAGCAATCCAAGCTGAACTAGATGCTGGTAAATCTCTAGATGACTTCCTAATCTAATAGGTTAATCGAATAGATTGATACAAAAAAAGCTCCCAAATATGGGAGCTTTTTTATTAGTCGTTATTTGAAGTATTAGACAACAATTGATTCATTATCTAATACTTATTTTCCGTTTATTAACGTTCCCAATACGCTTCTTCAAGGCTATCTTCACGCTCAGGCAAACCACGAGATAAACGTGGTGAGTGTTGCACTAGCACTTCATAACTTGCGCGGTTAGAGTATTTACATACTTGTGAGAAAGATGAATACGTTAAGAAACCATATGCATGTTTGCTTGAGTTTGGTACGTTTTCTTTATGGTATTTATTTGCTGCCATATCATGCAATAAAGCTGATAACGCCGCATCACCCGCACCATTGGTATTTTTAATTTTTTCTGGTCCACCCATGTATGGTGAAATATGTGAATAAACCTTAATTGGATTATCACAAAGGTCTTTTACTGCAGGGCGACTAAACTCGTAACGGTTGAATTCTGCAATTTGACCTGGAAGAAGTGGTAGTGATGTTTCACGTTTCGCTTCATCTTCGGTATAACCAGCCATGTATAGACCTACAGGGCCTGCAGTACACAATACCAAATCAACCCACTCAAGTGCTTTATCGGAAGCTGCTAGAGGGTCGTGCTCACCAGTTAACGCTTCAGCTTCGTCTTCGTTCATCGCTACCACGCTCACATGATCACGCAGGAAGTCTTGCCAGAATTTAGGGTCATCTTGAATAACAAACTTAGTGCCCAAAGTTAATACCACCGGCACATCATGCTTCTTAGCGTATTCAATCGCTCGCATTGTTGCGTCAGGCATTGGATCGCCCTCTTTACAACGCACAAGATAAGCGGTCAGCACTAATGCAGAAGCATTCTTGAAGATTTTTTCTGGAATGTTGTCTGGATGAAGCTGGTTCATCTGACCTTCACTGATAGCAAACGTACGCTCACCATCTTCAGTAATTAACGCGAAACAACGACCAATTGCCCCGTCAACACCTTGTAGGTAATTTAAATCCATACGGCTTGATGTGTTACATAGGTAACGGTAACCGTAACTGCCAATCTTAATATCTTGGCTCATGACACCTAGCAGTGTTGATCTATCATCCGCTAATACAGAGTAATTATGTAGCGTGTTACCGATGGTACCGCCTGCATATTCGTTGGTGATCAGACAGTTTTCTTTAAGCTCGTTATACAACGCTTCTGCTGATTGATCATCAATAACTAATGAGTGTCCTTTACTCAAACCGTATTTTTCAATTAGCTCCGAGCCAACTTTTGCTTCAATGTCTACTAGGGTTTGGTCAATACCGATAATATGGGTACGTGACATTTTTTTGCTGGTTTGCGCTTGGCTCACAAGAGGATCACGCGCATGTACTGGGAAGTAGTGCTTTGATTTACGTTGACCAGGAAATTTCATAGTTCAGGTTCTGTTAATGGATGACAGGAGCGCGGATTCTACCGCGCGATGATATTAGCGGCAATAACTGCGATTATAGCAAACGTTTACTCTATTCACCTTCCATAAAACTTAGGTCTGGTAAGCGATCAAGATGCTCAGAATAGCGCTTCAAATTGAACTCACCTTCGTTTTTCATCACATCAAAAATTTCAATTGCAACGGCACAAGCCATCATCGCAACGGCATCATCACGCGTTGTGCCTGTCATCATCAGACGCATTAATGTTTCTTTCACTTTAAGAGGATTACCGTCCGCTAATTGGTTCTCAATAACCTCAATTAGGTCGGCTTCTTCAAGGATTTGGTTTTCATCAGTCATGATTTGTGCTGTTCTCTGCAAATACAAAAATAACAACGGGATGTAATTAATACATCTTCCGAGCTTGAATTTGGCCTACTATGCCATATATAGAGGACTCATCGTTATCAATAAAGCAGGTTTTAACCAATTAATCGGTAAAAGAAGTACTTTTCGAAGTGTGATTTCGGTCTCGGATCTGTCGCAGCGAAATGCTTTCTGTTAGAATCTGCCCCCAGTTAAATTATGTGGTGTTAAGCAATGTCTGAGAACTGTACTGACAACAGTCAAAAGAAAGTCATCGTTGGTATGTCTGGCGGTGTTGATTCATCGGTTTCTGCGTATCTTCTAAAACAGCAAGGCTATCAAGTTGAAGGCCTGTTTATGAAGAACTGGGAAGAAGATGACAATGAAGAATACTGTACTGCGGCGCAAGATCTTGCGGACGCACAGGCAGTATGTGACAAGCTTGGCATCCACCTACATAAAATCAACTTTGCCTCAGAATACTGGGACAATGTGTTTGAGTACTTCCTAGAAGAATACAAAGCAGGTCGTACGCCAAACCCAGATATTCTTTGTAATAAAGAAATCAAATTCAAAGCATTCCTAGAGTATGCAGATGAAGTACTTGATGCTGACTACATTGCAATGGGTCACTATGTACGCCGCTCGTTCCCAGAAAATGGTGAGAAGCCACAAATGCTACGTGGCTTGGATGGCAACAAAGACCAAAGCTACTTCTTATACACTCTAAGCCATGAGCAAGTAGCTCGCAGCCTATTCCCTGTTGGTGAACTAGAGAAACCAGAAGTACGCCGTATTGCTGAAGAGCAAGATTTGATTACAGCCAAGAAAAAAGACTCAACGGGTATCTGCTTTATCGGTGAGCGTAAATTTACTGAATTCCTAGGTCGTTACTTACCTGCTCAACCAGGTAAAATTGAAACGCCAGAGGGCAAAGTGATTGGCGAACACCAAGGCTTGATGTATCACACTCTAGGTCAACGTAAAGGTCTACATATCGGTGGCACCAAAGGTGGCGGCGGCAATGAAGATCCATGGTACGTAGCAGAAAAAGATCTCAAACGTAATGTACTGATCGCGGTACAAGGTGCTGATCACCCACTACTAAAATCAAATGGTTTGATCGCATCTCAACTACACTGGGTAGACCGCACGCCGATTAACCAGCCGTTACAATGCAGTGTAAAAACTCGTTACCGTCAAACAGATATTCCGTGTACTATCATCCCTGTGGATGACAACACTATTAAAGTTATCTTTGATGAGCCACAAGTTGCTGTAACTCCGGGTCAATCAGCAGTATTCTACCAAGGTGAAGTGTGTCTTGGTGGTGGTATCATCGAACAACGCATTTAATCGTACTTATTTCAGGAGTAACTCTACGTGGCTAACACTCTTTATGACCGCACTATTGCATTTGCAGGTATTTGCCAAGCTGTCGCACTGGTTCAGCAAGCAGCAAAGAACGGTTATTGTGACACTGACGCGTTTGAAACTTCACTGAAAGCGATTCTCAACGTTAGTCCAAGCAGCACATTAAACGTATTTGGTCGTGAGTCCGACCTAAAGCTTGGACTAGAGTGCCTAGTAAAAGGGATTGATAATACACCTGCGGGCAGTGAAATTACTCGCTACATTATCAGCCTGATGGCGCTTGAACGTAAATTGAGCAGCCGCAATGATGCAATGTCTCAACTTGGTGATCGCATTCAAATGCTAGGCCGCCAAGCAGAACATTTTGCCATTACTGATGACCAAATGATCAGTAACCTTGCGAGTGTGTACCTTGATGTTGTGAGCCCGATTGGTCCACGTATTCAAGTCACTGGAACACCAACGGTACTGCAACAAAGCAGCAATCAAAACAAGGTGCGAGCACTGCTTCTCTCGGGAATTCGTAGCGCAGTACTATGGCGCCAGGTCGGAGGCAAAAGACGTCACCTGATCTTTGGCCGCAAAAAAATGGTCGAGCAAGCACAAATTCTTCTTGCTCGAATGTAATTTGAACACGCGGCTTGCCGCGTGTTTGTTTTTTTAGAGCAAAACCATCCTTGCGCAAACGTTTGCGCAATATTCGTGACAAATGCCCAAGTTGTTGGTATAAAGCTCACAAATTCTAGAAACTCAATTCAGGAGAACATCATGGAACTGTCAGCATTGACTGCTGTTTCACCAGTAGACGGCCGTTACGGAAGCAAGACTATTGCGTTACGCGAAATTTTCAGTGAGTACGGACTATTAAAATACCGTACTATCGTTGAAATCCGCTGGCTACAAAAGCTTGCTGCTACTGCTGAAATCGCTGAAGTGCCAGCGTTTAGCGCTGAAGCTAACCAATTCCTAGACGATCTTGCTGCCAACTTCTCTGAAGAAGACGCACTACGCATCAAAGAAATTGAGCGTACCACTAACCACGACGTTAAAGCGGTTGAGTACTTCCTAAAAGAAAAAGTTGCTGATGTTCCTGAACTTCACGCAGTTAACGAATTCTTCCACTTTGCTTGTACTTCTGAAGACATCAACAACACGTCACACGCGCTAATGCTTAAAGAAGCACGTGAAACGGTTATTCTTCCAGAAATTCGTAACCTAATTGATGCAATCAAAGCACTTGCTGTTGAACACCGTGACATTCCACTATTGTCTCGTACTCACGGCCAACCTGCTTCTCCATCAACTATGGGTAAAGAGATGGCAAACGTGGCGTACCGTATGGAACGTCAATACAAGCAAATCGAAAACGTTGAGATCCTAGCGAAAATCAACGGTGCGGTAGGTAACTACAACGCTCACCTATCGGCTTACCCAGAGCTAGATTGGCACAAATTCAGTGAAGAGTTCATCACTGAATCACTAGGTGTAACTTGGAACCCATACACAACGCAAATCGAGCCACACGATTACATCGCAGAACTATTCGATGCTGTTGCGCGTTTCAATACTATCCTAATCGACTTCGACCGTGACGTATGGGGCTACATCGCTCTTGGCCACTTCAAGCAAAAAACCATTGCTGGCGAAATCGGTTCTTCAACTATGCCGCACAAAGTTAACCCAATCGACTTTGAAAACTCAGAAGGTAACCTAGGTCTAGCAAACGCAGTATTTGGCCACCTAGCACAAAAACTGCCAATCTCTCGTTGGCAACGTGACCTTACGGATTCAACAGTACTACGTAACCTAGGCGTTGGTGTGGGCTACGCAATCATCGCTTACACTTCTACACTGAAAGGTATCAGCAAACTAGAAGTAAACCGTGAAGCACTGCTTGCTGAATTAGACAAAAACTGGGAAGTACTTGCAGAGCCTGTACAAACCGTTATGCGTCGCTACGGCATCGAAAAACCATATGAGAAGCTTAAAGAGCTAACTCGTGGTAAGCGTGTTGATGGTGAAGCTATGCGTAACTTCATCGACGGTCTTGAGCTTCCTGAACACGAAAAAGCTCGTCTAAAAGAGATGACACCAGCGAACTACATTGGTCAAGCTATCGAACTGACTGATATGCTGTAATAGCGTAATAAATAGAAAATAAAGCTTCCTTATGGAAGCTTTATTTTATCTCAGAATTTTATCTCAGATATCTGAAATTGATCATCAATCCTGCTTTTGGAAAAATATCGTCACGGTCGCTACTTCAATCCCAAATTTTTTCACGCTGGTAATATTGAACAAATGACTCTCGTCGCGGCGAAATAACCAATCATCCATGGCGACGGTAATCGTCGACCCATCATAGGGTAATTCAAAATCATACTGCCATCGCATCGCATTGCCCTGCTCCGCTCCTGTTGCGACGCCAATAATATCCTTTGCAGTTCCCTGATATGTTCCATCTTCAAGACGTTGAATATTCCAAATGCGCTGCTCCTCAACCCCGTCACTGTAGATAAAATCCTCGACCAACGTGAGATTGTTCCCCTCTACAGTTCCAACTATTTTTACCTCAAAGCTGCGCGTTTGTTTACCAGAGAAATCCTGTACTATTCCCCAAGCATGTGTTTTGCCATTAAAGTATTCAAACAATGAGAATGTGGGCGTCGTATTTTGATAGTCTTTAAGCGTGGTACCGCAGCCGACCAAAGTAAGAAAACTCGATATCATAACAAACAGCTTAGTTCTCATCGTTTCATCCCTATAAGCCTTCTACGTAAATCCGCATATTCTGTTTTTGGTGACAACCAAATGGCGAGAAAAGCATCATTCAACGATTCATCATTAATATAACCAATCTTTTTTTGCTGACCGGATTTCAATGAATAAACAAACTGTCCTGTCTGTCCGTTGGTGACATACGTTAAACGCTGTCCTTCCTTTATATTTGGAAATATTAACTCGAGTTGCTCTATCCATTGCGTGGATTGTTGTTGGTTGAAACCTAATTTAACCCACTGTTCATATGTCGCCTCAAGCAACTGCTTTTTCGTAATATCTCTTTGATAACGAATGTCTAACGCTAACGGGTGAGGAGTGATGTCGTTGCCAAGATTGTAAACGCCGGTGGGAGTAAGCAATCTAGATTGGTATATGTCGAAAACAAATACACTGAGCTGCGCACTGCCTACTTGCTGCCAGCTTTGCCAATTCGTTGTATCAAACTTTTCAGTATTATCATTCTGCCCTGCCGGTGAAGCCTTTACCCACGATATATTGAAGAGCACTAACACCAAAACAATTATTCTACGCCATTGAATCTTTTCCATGATTCTTACCCTCTCTGTTCACCACCTTCATAATGAGGGCAACCAAAAGTGTCCACTCAATAAAGAAAACCACAAAAGCTAAAACAGAAGATAAACCTAGTGTCACAGCTCCGAGCTTGTATCCAGCGACATAGCTTACAGCACCAGCGACGCCGCCAATTATTGATACGAGAGGAAGTGGATATTGGCTCAATACCAGGGCTAGAAATTGCGCATACCAAAAAAATGTCACCCAAAGACCCAATAGCCAGAGCGGGAAAAAAGTGGTGTCAAAAACCAAAACACCAAACACGATGTTAAGTACATCGACACTCACTCCGACGATAATAAGTAACAACCAAACACGCCAACGAAATTGACAACGCACTGCAGTGATCAGCAGAATCACAGCAATAGTAGCAAGCGTGAACCACTGCCATGTTTCACGCCCTAACACCGCCATAAACCAAACAATTTGAAAAATGGTGGAGACAATAACCAGTTGCTTAATCGCACTCATGACAGATGACTCATCACGGACGTTGAAATGTCATGTGAACGGTACTGATCGCTTTAGCTTTAAAGCCGCCCTCACAATAACAGAAGTAGTAGTTCCACATACGCACAAAGCGGTCATCAAAACCTAACTCGTTAACGTGCTCTAACTGAGCATTAAAGCGTTGATACCAATGATTCAGTGTTTTGGCATAGTCCTCACCGATATCAAATAAGTCACGAAGTACTAAGTCGCTATGTTGGGTAGCCGTTTGAGTCAGAGCCGTAATCGACGGTAAAAAACCGCCAGGGAAAATATATTTCTGAATAAAATCGACGTTGTTGCTGTAGCTCTTATAACGCTGATCAGCAATGGTGATCGCTTGAATGGCCATGAGACCTTGAGGTTTAAGTAAGGACTGGCACTTCTTGATATAAGATGTGAGGTACTCTTTACCAACTGCCTCAATCATCTCAATCGAAACAAGTTTGTCATACTCCCCCTCTAACAAGCGGTAATCTTTCTTGAGCAGCGTTATTTTGTTTTGTAACCCCAGGGCTTCGACTCGCTGTTTGGTGTAGTCGTATTGCGCATCAGAGATGGTGGTGGTGGTCACATGGCAACCATAGTTTTGTGCCATATAAATGGCCATTGCCCCCCAACCTGTGCCGATTTCAATCACATGGTCAGTAGAAGACAACCGTAACTGTTGGCAAAGGCGTTCCATTTTATTGATTTGTGCTTGCTCCAATGTCTCGCTTGCACGCTCAAAAATGGCCGCCGAGTAAAGCATGTTTGAATCAAGAAATGTCTCATAGAGATCATTACTCAAATCATAATGAGCATGAATATTTTTTTCCGAGTTCTCCAAGGTATTGCGATTGAGCCAATGAGAAACCCGATTGATAATGTCAGTAAGAAAACTCGACCGGCTTTCTAAGTTATCTAACATCGCCATGTTTCGAGCCATTAGTTCGGTGACATCGGTGAGATTGGGGCTATCCCACCAGCCATCCATATAGGCCTCTGCAGCTGCTATGCTGCCCCCTTTTAAAAGGCGCGTGTAAAAGGCTGGGTTGCGTACAATCACGACCGCGTTGATTTGACCACTTGGGCCCTCACCAAACGTCTCTCTATGCTCAACTTTTCCAGTTTCAAATTCTTCAACCACGGTTAAATTGCCAATGGCGATTTTATGCATACAGGTGAAAACGACACTACGTGCTGTTTTTTCTATCGATGTTAGTCGCTTTGGAAGGGTTAGAGTTTGAGTTGTCATCTTCCTACGCTCCTTTTTTGCTCTGCTTATTCGATGAATTCGAATATTTAGGATGTGAATAGAAGGGTGCGCCTTTAAGCCAAAGTTTTAACGCATGCCAATAAATACCAACGGTCACTTTTACCGCCATGATGGGTGTCGAGATCAGTTTTTTGATAAGGTACGCGCTATCTAAACGCTGCTTTTGCATCGCCAAGGTGGCATCAAATTCACGCTGATCACGATGACATTCAAGATGAATGCTCAACGTCTTTTTAAGTGGCTTCACACGCCAGTGGTATTGTTGCTCGATGGGGTTAAAGGGCGAAACATGAAATGCTTTTGCGTGCTGCCATTGCTGGCTAGAATCGGCAGGCACTGCATAGTAATGGCGTTCATTCCAAGGTGTATTACTCACCTCAGCCAATAAGTATTTCCAATCTCCGCCTTTGTCGTACACATAGTAGAAATTCACTGGGCTAAAATAGATCCCCAAATATCTGAGATGAACCACGGCCTCGACGCGACCCTGATCGAATTTTTCACCCGTCAGCTCGAATACTTTATCAAAACAGCACTTTTCAGATCACCTTGACCAATATAGTCCTCTCGACGAAAACGAGCCCAGTGCCACCAGCGAGTACCGAACCCCCATACTTGGCTCTCAACCTCCAACAGTTCATCCAAATCAAGGCAAGGCATAAACAAAGAGTAATTGAGTGCATGCTCTACTGGGGTAAAGCGTCGGTGTCGAACATGTCCAACAAGTAAACAGCTTTCCATTTACGCTGCTCCCTTAGTGACATGCATTTGCTGCTGTTTATCAATGGCATCAACAACGTCGAGCGCGCTACGCACACCATCTTCATGAAAACCGTTGTACCAATAAGCACCACAAAACCAGGTATTTGCGATACCGTTAACTCGGCCACGCTGCTGCTGCGCAGCAAATGATTCATTGTTAAATACCGGATGGCTATAGTTAAACCGACGCAGTATTTTTGATCGGTCGATATAATCTGAACTATTAAGCGAGACACAAAAAGTCGTTGAACTCTTGATGTGCTGTAGAATGTTCATGTTATAGGTAAGCATTGGCGGCGCGTCATGCTCGTTGTCTTTCCCTGCGATGCGGTAGTTCCACGATGCCCATGCGGCAGGTCGCATCGGTAACAATGAGGTGTCGGTGTGTAACACCACTTCGTTATTTTGATAAGCTAATGCGGTTAGCACCTGTTGCTCATCGATACTTGGATCACCCAACATCGCTAATGCTTGGTCACTATGACAAGCAAAAATCACCTGATCGAAGCACTCCACGTGCCCCTTGGACTCAACAAAAACTTCATCAGCATCTCGCCACACTTTGGTTACCGGAGACGAAAGTTTTATTTTATTGGCAAAACCCTGTGTCAACGCTGGAATGTACTGCTTAGATCCCCCTTTTATCACGTACCACTGAGGACGGTTGACCACATCCAAAAGACCGTGATTGAGAAAAAATCGCGCAAAAAATCCAAGTGGAAAGGCTCGCATGTCAGCCAGAGTTGATGACCAAATCGCCGCTCCCATTGGTAAGATATAGTTGTCACAGAAGTAGTCACTAAAACCGTTCGCGGTTAAAAACTCGCCCAACGTTTGGCTATCTGATAGGTTTGATTGACTCGTGCTCGCAGCCTCTTTAACCAGCTTATTAAATTTCAATATCTCATAAATAAAATAGTAAAACTTAGGTCTTAACCAATTGCGCTTTTGTGCAAATAAAGTGCTGATTGTATGCCCGTTGTATTCCAATCCGTTGCTTTGGTTGGAAACACTAAAACTCATTTGAGTCGGTACGCCTTCCACACCTATTTCATTCATCATTTGAATAAAATGCGGATAAGTACGATCGTTGTAAACAATAAAACCGGTATCAACCGCATGCTCCTCACCATTGACTTCAACATCGACAGTGGCCGTATGCCCACCGATATAATCGTTCGCCTCAAACAGCGTAATGTCATGATGCTGGTGAAGATGATAACCGCAGGTTAATCCAGATATTCCTGATCCTATTATTGCTATTTTCATCAGTACTTACCTCTATCCTTTGAGTAATTTGGCTGTCAGTGCATTTTGCCAACGATATGGGAGCAACCCTATCAAGCGTAAAATGGACGTGAAACGGGTGGGGAAATAGATGTGTGGTGTGCGTTTCTCGATGCCTTTGCGAATCGCGCTCGAAGCGTGTTCTGCAGAGACAATCATTGGCATATCAAACGTGTTTTTATCCGTCAGTGGTGTTTCAACAAAACCGGGATAAACCACAGAAACATGAATACCTTTGGGCTTGAGCGTCACTTGCAAGGTGCGAGCGAGATAGCTGACTGCGGCTTTGGAAGCGCCATACGCTTCTGCTCTAGGTAGCGCGACTTCACTAGAAATCGAGCCCACGACGACCACGGAATCACCTCTTTCAAAACGATCTTGAGTCGATTCGATGGAGTTAACTAATCCCATGAAGTTGGTATCAAATACACGTCGCAGCAATTCACTTTCCAAGTGACCGTTTTCAATGTATTCACAATTACCAGCATTAAAAATCCAGACCGATGGCTTCGATTGCATTTCCGACATCGCTTGCCGAGTTTCTGCTGCTTTAGTGATGTCGAACTGAAGTGTCTCTACGTTTGGATAGGCACTTTGCAAAGAAGACAAGAGTTTCTCATTGCGACCGCAAGCAACGACGTGCCAGCCATGATTTAAATAATCTAGAGCAAGTTGGAAACCGATACCCGACGTTGCCCCAGTAATCAACACCGTCTTCATTACTCGCCCAACCTATGCTTGATCGTGCGAATTACACTGCCTAGGATGGGTAGGTTTTCGTACAGCATTTCTCCCAAGTCAAAGTAGTCTCGATGATAGATAACTTGGCCTTGGCTAAACTTTAAGTGGCTAACCCCATTGACGTAAACTGTTCCGCCACGCTGCAACTTAGGGTGTTCAAGTGCCATTACCCATGTGATAAAACCGCTGTCGCCTTGTTGCTGGGTCTCTTGGATGTCAAAAGTACAGCTATGTACGTTTGAATAAAGGGATTCAAAATAATGTTTGAGCTCACCCCACCCTTCAAGTCGGTGTGCCGCATCTTCAAACACCACGTTAGGATGGTACAAACCTTCTAATAAATGCAGGTTTGCTTTGTTAAGCTGTTTATAAACCGAGCTGACTGCTGTTACATCCATGTGGCTCTCCAATAATCTTATACATGTTATTTTTTGTATAATATGTAAAAACTAGAACATCAAACAAAGTTGTACAAATTTATTTTTGTATAACTATTGAGTTGATACGGGGTTTTACAAAAGGAGATCAAAAAAAGGCTTGGATAAATTTCCAAGCCTTTTTAATAAATTAAGCAGATTTCAGAATTACATGCCGCTACGTAGTGCTGCGATACGTTTATCTAGTGGTGGGTGGCTCATCAGTAGTTCTGTCATTGAACGTTTACCGTTAATACCAAACGCCATCATTGAACCTTCTAGTTGAGATTCATGACTCACCTTCAAGCGCTCAAGAGCTGCGATCATTTTCTCTTTACCAACAAGGCTCGCTGCGCCTGCATCAGCATGGAATTCACGGTGACGGCTGTACCACATAGTGATAAAGCTTGCTAAGAAGCCAAATACCAATTCCAACACCATTGATACACCGAAGTACACCATCATGTTGCTGCCACCTTCGCCTTCTTCATCATTATTTGACGAAACGATGTTTGCGATAAAGCGTGATAGGAAGATAACGAATGTGTTCACCACACCTTGCATCAGCGTCATCGTTACCATGTCACCATTCGCAATATGGCTGACTTCGTGTGCCAATACAGCTTCAGCTTCATCACGTGTCATGTTGTGTAGCAAACCTGTTGATACCGCCACCAGTGAATCATCGCGCTTAGCACCAGTTGCAAATGCGTTGATATCTGCAGAGTCGTAAATCGCGACTGTCGGTATACCAATACCTACTTGCTGAGACTGACGGCGAACGGTTTCTAACAACCAGTGCTCAGTTTCATTACGCGGGCTTTCAATCACCATGCCGCCAACAGAACGTAACGCCATGCCTTTAGACATCATCAAAGAGATGATTGAACCACCGAAACCAAACACTGCGGCCATAACTAGCAGACCAGATAAGCTGCCTGGTTGCATACCAGTAACAGCATAAACAATATTCAGAACAACACTTAGTACCAGTACGACTGCTAAGTTTGTTGCAAGGAATAACATGACTCGCTTCATTATTACTTTTCTCCGAACAGGAAGCTTATTATTCGTGGTACCTGACGATACCTTTATATAGATGCGAGCAGATTACTAGTCACATCATTTTCTAACCTCTAGGCTAGCATATAGATATAGCCGAATCACATGAAACACAATACTCAGAAGCAAATAGATACAATTGTTTTATGCTGATGGCTTTCAGGCATAACAAAGCGGCTATTTTTGAGGCATAAATTTAGACTTTGGTCGAATTGTGAGGCGAAAAAAAGCTGCTAGATTTAAATGGAGCTTTAAAACAACGTCGGAAAGGACTCACCATGGCTGAAATTAACAGTTATCAAATGGCTATTGATTTGCTTTGCTGTCATCTAGGCATCTCAGAAGACGAAGCCAAACAACAACTTGGCATTGCTTCTGACAACCAACTTCAACAGCGTGTAGCCGAAACTCAATCTGCATTAATGGGTTTAAGCAACGAGTAAAATGTTTATTCAGATTGATATAATAAGGGCGGCTCAATGAGCAGCCCTTTCTATTACATTCTATATAAAATTTTACTTCGCGACTAACGGCGTAACGTCAATGTATTTGGCGAGATCTTTACGCTTCACACTCGGTACGTAAGGGATTTCACCGATCTTTGGCGCAGCAATTTTTTGCTCTAGCATTTCGATGATTTCTGCGTAGTTCTCTGTACCCGGATTGATACGGTTAGCGACCCAACCTGCCAATTCCAAACCATCGGCTTTAATCGCATCAAGCGTCAATAGCGCATGGCTTAAACAACCAAGCTTGATACCTACGACCAGCACCACTGGTAACTGTTCACGTTGCACCCAGCTTGAAAGGCAATCTTCATCAGACACTGGCACGCGCCAGCCACCAGCACCTTCGACCAATACGATATCGGAATTCTGCTTGTGCTGAGCAAGCTTTTCACTCAACACATCATAGTCAATTACTATATTTTCGCGTTTCGCCGCAATATGAGGCGACGCAGGTAGCGCTAAAGCGTAAGGGTTTACGTCGTCATAATCCACATCAACTGTCGCTGCATTTTGTAAATACAACGCGTCTGAATTTCGCAAACCTTGCTCTGTCTCGTCGCTACCCGCTGCAACTGGCTTGTAGCCAATCGTCTTTAGTCCCTTCTCTGCAAGCGCATTGAGGATCGCTTTTGAAGCGACCGTCTTACCCACGTCGGTATCCGTACCAGCAATAAAAAATGCATCGATCATCGATCAATCTTCCCCAAACAAACTTGATATGTTGCAGGTACTAACCCTTGATGGTTGTACTCAATATTTTGGTACTCTCGCTCTAAACGCTTAAGAGATTGGCGACTCGTCAAACCATGCGCTCGACCCTCAACATGATTTGCACCAATTCCCTTTAAGTCTCGCATTAATGCTAATGCAGACGGGTACCATACTTTAATGGTCGGCAAGTCTAAGTGATGAACTTTGCTTTGAGCTTGCGCTAACGCAATTTTTACCTGATTGAGGGTAATAAAATCATTGACGTGTTGATATGTATCAATTTTCGACCAAGCGTGCTTTAGCTCACATAATGAACCGTCCAATAACGTCGAAAAGTAGATCCTTCCTCCATCACGAGTGACTCGCATCATTTCTCTCAAAGGAAAGGAGAGATCATCACACCATTGCAATGCCAAGCTTGATAAAACATGATCAAATTCACCCGTCGCAAAAGGGAGAGATTCAGCATCACCTTGGTAATATTCGATATTCTCGGTTCCACAACGCCGTTTAGCTTGCTCTAGCATCGCGCTAGATAAATCACAACACACGACATTTGCACCACGCTGCTGCAATAGTTGACTAAAAAAGCCTGTGCCACAGCCCAAATCTAATACTCGTTGGTGACTTAGGTCAGACGGTAACATTGCCATCAAACGCAGACCGACATCTCTTTGAAAGGCGGCATGGCGGTCATAGCTGCTCGCGGCTCGGCCAAATGCGTCGGCGATTGCCTGCTTGTTTGATACGTTAGTTGGATATAAATCAGCAGATACAACTTGGGTCATGATTAATCCTGAGTCAAAGAGTATATCGATTCCGCAAGCTGTTTGACTTGCTTAGTGGTGTGATTGGCGGTCAAAGTAATACGCAACCTTGCTTTACCCTGCGGCACTGTAGGTGGGCGAATGGCAGTTAACCACAGCCCTCTTTCTCGTAGGAGATGAGTTAACGCGACTGCCTGCGAGGCATCACCAATGAGATAAGGTTTAATTGGCGTATTGGTGTGAATATGCCCTGGGGCATCGGCCAAATGTTGATTAAAACAATCATTTAGTTCAGCTAACTTATCACGACGCCATTGCTGAGAAGCTATCATATCCACCGCACAACGCAGCGCATGGGCTTGTGCTGGAGGCATAGCAGTCGAATAAACATGATGACGTGCATATTGAGTGAGATAATTACCGGTCAATTCATCGCACAAAATCGCCGCTCCAGAAAGTCCAAATGCTTTACCAAATGTCACGACTAATAGTTGAGGTTTGATCCCCGCATGGTTGCAACTACCTCGTCCTTGTTGACCCAAAACACCAATACCATGGGCATCATCGACCGCCAGCCAAGCCTTACCTTGAGTCACTTGTGCGATTTCACGTAGTGGCGCTTGATCGCCATCCATACTAAATACGCCTTCGGTAACTACTAGGGTATTGCCATCAATTTGCTGCGTTAAATGTGCGATGTCGTTGTGACGAAAACGCTTCATTGTCGCATTACACATTTGGCCCGCTTCCATCAAAGAAGCGTGATTAAGTCTGTCTTGCAGTACTAGATCGTGTTTTTCTAATAGAGAAAACAGCATCGCTTGATTGGCAGAAAATCCGGATGAAAACAGAATGGCACGATCATACCCAAGCCAGTCGCATAAACGTTCTTCCAAAGCTTGATGCGCGTAGCTAAAACCAGTGACTAACGGCGAAGCGCTACTGCCACAACCATAAATATCAATCCCTTGTTGCCATGCCAGTGCCAAGTCTGGATCCGTGGCTAACCCCAAATAGTCATTGCTGGAAAAATTCACATAATGCTGATTTTCAAAACGTAATGACGTGGAATTGCCACCATCCAGCGTAGCGATCTTTCTCGCTAAACCTTGTTGCTCTCGCGATGCTATCGCATCAGCCATACGTTGATTAAACAGTGGCATCATAAAATAGATCGTCTTTACTCGGACGAGCAGCAACGCGCTCTACAACGCGGTCGAGCAATTCATTCTCTTCTATTTCATCGGGACGCTGAGAGACTTGTTGGCTGTTAATCCCAAGCTTGTTGAAAAGCAGCATGTCTTTATCTTCAGATGGATTCGGCGTTGTCAGAAGCTTACAGCCATAAAATATTGAGTTAGCGCCAGCCATAAAACAGAGCGCCTGCATCTGCTCATTCATGTTTTCACGCCCAGCAGACAAACGTACAGCTGAAGCAGGCATCATAATTCGCGCGATCGCAATAAGGCGAATAAAGTCAAAAGGTTCCACATCATCCACGTTCTCAAGTGGCGTACCTTTCACTTTAACCAGCATATTAATCGGCACACTTTCAGGGTGAATCGGCAAGTTAGCCAACTCCACCAATAAGCCAGCACGATCATTGGCACTTTCACCCATACCAATAATGCCACCAGAACAGATCTTCATACCTGCATCACGAACGTGGGATAAAGTATCTAGTCGATCTTGGTAGGTGCGAGTCGTAATTATATTGCCATAGAATTCAGGTGAAGTATCAAGGTTGTGGTTGTAATAATCTAAGCCAGCATCCGCCAGTTGATTGGCCTGTTCTGCCGTGAGCATGCCCAATGTCATGCAGGTTTCAAGACCTAATTCCTTTACGCCCTGAATCATCTTCGTTAAATGTGGCATGTCACGCTGCTTAGGGTTTTTCCAAGCGGCACCCATACAAAAACGAGTTGAACCTGCATTTTTTGCTTTGTTTGCGGCTTCTAATACACGTTCAACTTCCATCAAACGTTCTTTTTCGATATCCGTCGTGTAACGCGCGCTTTGCGGGCAATACTTGCAATCTTCAGGACAGGCGCCGGTTTTAATCGAAAGCAAGGTGCTGACCTGAACATAATTATGTTGCTGGTATTTTCTGTGCACCAATTGAGCTTCAAACAATAAATCCATAAAGGGCTTTTGCATAAGTTGATTAACTTCATCAACCGTCCAATTATGACGAACTTCCACCTGTCTTCCTTCTGTGTGATCTAGATAATGACTTGGAGCCAATCTTGCCTAGTGATTTGATTTGTGGTTGACAGTCTAAAGACAGGCGTTAAGCTGTCAACCACAAATAAATACAAAAGTTTACATCTGGTTATTTTTATACATTAGTGAGCTATCATGGATCTAGATTTCGATCGCCAACACATATGGCATCCTTACACTTCTACACTTAACCCCTTACCGTGTTACCCCGTTATCCGCGCTGATGGTGTGCATATCTATCTAGAAAGTGGTGAGGAACTGGTCGATGGCATGTCTTCTTGGTGGGCGGCGGTACACGGTTATAATCACCCAGCGCTCAATATCGCAGCTCATCAACAAGTGGAGCACTTTGCCCACGTGATGTTCGGTGGACTGACCCATGCACCTGCTATTGATCTGTGCAAAAAATTGATCAGCATGACATGCGATTCACTACAGCATGTTTTCCTTGCTGACTCTGGCTCAGTGGCAGTTGAAGTTAGCTTAAAAATGGCGATGCAATACTGGCATGCTAGAGGGGAAAAGCGCGCCAAGTTTTTAACCTTAAGGGACGGCTATCATGGCGATACTTTTGCTGCCATGTCTGTCACAGACCCTGATAACTCGATGCACTCCCTATACAAAGGCTTTTTGCCTCAGCATATTTTTTCCAACTCTCCCCAATCAGGTTTCTGGCAACCTTGGGATCCAAAAGATCTTGATGACTTTCATAGCAAACTCAAACAGCATCACCATGACATTGCCGCTGTGATCTTAGAACCGATCATTCAAGGTGCGGGCGGAATGCGCATCTATCACCCCGAATTTTTACGCGGCGTTCGCGAACTATGCGATCAATATGGGGTACTGCTGATTTTGGATGAAATCGCCACTGGTTTTGGCCGCACTGGTAAACTCTTTGCCTATCAACATGCCAATATTGAACCCGATATTTTGTGCCTAGGAAAAGCACTGACTGGCGGCTACATGACGCTATCTGCCACCCTTACCAGTTCTCATGTTGCCAATACGGTTTGTGGCGGTCAGGCGGGGTGTTTTATGCACGGGCCAACCTATATGGCGAACCCTTTAGCTTGCGCAGTGGCAACAGCGAGTATGGAACTGCTTGAAGCAAACCAATGGCAACAACAAACCCAACAGATCGAGCAATGCTTTGCGGATTTGCTTCCTCAATTGGCTGAACACCCAAGAGTCAATGAAATACGTTGGTTAGGTGCAATTGGCGTGGTTGAGGTGACGTCTGCGGTCAATATGGAAATCATTCAACAACACTTTGTTGAACAAGGCGTGTGGATTCGACCTTTTGGCAAACTCATTTATATGATGCCACCTTACATTAGCCAACCTAAACATATTGAAAACTAGTTAATGCCATTGAAACTGCGCTCAATAAGCCTGAGTGTTTCGTTGCTTAACCGCCAAACAATGAAATAGGACAACAAAAAAGGGTTAGCAATGCCAACCCTTTTTTGATCGTTCAACGTTAATGATTACTCTTGGTCAATCATCCAACGACGGAATTCTTTGCGCTCTTCTTTAGACGCTTTCAGGTACCAAGCTTTCAGCTGCTCAACGTTTTTCACATCCGCTGGTGCCGCTTTTACTGCTGGTTTGTTCTCTGCTTTTGCTACTGCAGCCGGAACAACAGCAACTTCTAACGCCGCAGGTGCATCGACTAGCTGGCCATCTTTAAAGTAAATACCGTTTTGCTTGTTATGTTCAGCAATTAGATTTTCCATGCCTGCATAAGGCATAAAACCGCTCTTACCTTTAAGTTGTGATTGTTCAAAAGCAATGTCTTTACCATCAACCACAATTTTCCAATTCGGTTTTGCTTTTGCAAACTCGATGTCGGCTTCTTGTTCGCTGTATACTTGAGGTGCAACGATATTGATCGCCTCACCTTGAGCATCAAAGCTTAATAAGTAAGGTTTAGATGTGTATACCTTGCCGCTATTGCCACTTCCTAGCTTGTCATCAAAACGCACTACAGCTTGAATAAATCCATCTTCTACCTGGTTTTTACCAATTTTTTCTTGAGCCGCTTGACCATTGATATAAAGAATAGAAACGCCATCTTGTGCAGTTAAAACCGCAGCTTGCAAAGGCAGGGCCAACGCACCAGCCAGCACAGCCAGTAAGTGTTTAATTTTCAAAGGTTTTCTCCTTGAATTAGCAAAGCATAATGTAAAAAGCCACCCGAAGGTGGCTTTAGTATATCTTATTCAGCAATCATTAGAATGATGCTTTAACACCGATAGCTACTGCTGTCGTGTTGTCACGGCCTTCAGTTTCGCCATCATTACCAGCAACTTCAGCGTAAACTGTAGTATTTGGTGCTAGGTTGTAACCAGTGTTTACGAACCAGCTGTTAAGGTCTTTAGCAGAATCTTGGCTAGCGTGTGAGTATGCAGTTGCGAAAGTCCACTTACCTAGGTAGTAATCAGCACCTACAGTAACAACATCAGAGTCTTTTGTGTTGTCGTGATCGTTCTTAGTCGCGTAGTAACCAAGACCTAGACGTACATTTTCGATACCAGAGTAATCAGCTTCGAAACCGTATGCTTTGTCGTCGCCTGCTGCTTTATCTTCAAAGTTTAGCGCTGCGAAGAATGCAGATAGATCAAGACCAGCTACACGGTAACCAAAACGACCGTCGTAGTAGTTGAAATCACGACCGTCAACTTTAATTAGTTCACCGTTATCAACGTTAGTGAATAGATCGTTGTGACCTAGTTTGTCTTGAATAAAGCCAAGAGTTGTGTAGAAAGAACCGTTGTCGTAGTCGTAACGGATTGCTTCGTCAGCACATGTAACGTCGTTTGCACCAGCTGTGTAAAGTTTGTTTACGTCAAATTGGTAATCAGTAGTGATGCCACCTAGGTCATCGACTGCAGTACATAGACGACCGAATTTGATTGAACCGTAAGTTTTTGAGTAAAGAGCAACGTAAACGTCACCGCTACGAGTTACTTCAGCGTTGTTGCTTTCTGAACCGTCAAATGCCCAGTAGCCGCCAAATTGTAGGTCGTCATTTAGAGCGTAACGAACGTCGAAACCGAAGTCAGCGTCTTCGATTTGTTGGCTCATTGAGCTATCAGAGAAAGAGTTTTGGTAAGTAACTTCGATGTCGCCGTGAATGTCAACAGTTACGCCGTCTTGGTTGTATAGTTCGATAGCTTGAGCAGAAGTTGCTGCTGCAAGAATCGAAAGAGCTACTAGAGTCTTTTCATAGTTAATCCACTGCCTTTTCTTAGATTAGGGAATTCCATATCCGGTTCCCTTTTATATTTTTTAGCGCCGTCAGCCTTGGCATAACAACGCTGTTTTCAAATTTCGACGCTAGAGTGCAGAAGAATCCGAAACCTGTCAAATCTTATAAAAATCAAGATAAAAACATCAAATCCATAAATATCATATAGTTACAGTAATAAAACTCATTTTTGCGACTAACTTCTAATCTGGGAGATGCCCAGCATAACCGGTCAAGGAAATGCACCTCACAAGCATTAAATCCATACAAGGTATAAAAACACCCACTACGCAAAACATAAAACCATTAACCAAACCCAAAGCAGAATCTTATACTGTCTGTTTGTAGCAATTTACGAGTTTTGAATAGTTCATTATTTTTTTGTGAAGCTGATCGACAATTTTTTCACTCACGTTTAATTTCGTGAACTACGTAACAGTCCTGGAAGTGTGTTAGACTCACCGTCCGTAAGTAAGGCGCTGATATGACCAACAATAAAATCCAACAATCGATTCGAAAAAGTTACCAAAACCTACAAGCTCAGCTGGATAACTTTGTACCGCGCAGAGCACAAAACTATCTTGTTGCAGAAATAACCAAAACATTGTGTGGTGAATATCACGCCAAAAATCGCATCATTGTTGCAGAAGCTGGCACTGGTATCGGTAAATCGCTTTCTTACTTAATGGCGACCATTCCCGTTGCAGTATTGAACCAACGTAAGGTAGTGATATCGACAGCAACGGTTGCGCTGCAAGAGCAGCTCATTAATAAAGATTTACCTTTATTTAGACGCATTACCGACCTCAGTTTTTCTTTTTTGCTCGCAAAAGGGCGTCAACGTTACTGCTGTGCAGAAAAGTTGGCAGTGGCTTGTGGTACAGAAGCGGAAGGACAACAAACAGCCCTGTTTGAAACAAAGCCTAAGCGCAAAGACATTGAGCTATTAGAAACTATGTATCGCTCACTCTCTCAAGGTAAATGGGATGGTGACCGAGACTCATGGCCTAAAACCATCCCTGATGAAATTTGGCAACTGATCGCAAGTGATAAGCATAGCTGCAACAACAGCATGCCAGCACACCGTGGCTGTCCATTCCAAAAAGCGCGCGCCGAACTCGATAAAGCCGATGTAATTATCGCTAACCACAGCCTAGTAATGGCGGATGCGGATTTGGGTGGCGGCGTAATTTTACCTGAACCAGAGAACACAATTTACGTGTTTGATGAAGCGCACCATTTACCACACGTAGCGCGAGATCACTCAGCGGCAGCGGCAAGCCTCAAAGGGGCGGCAACTTGGCTTGAAAGACTCAACCAATCGATGACCAAATATGCGAGCATGGCGGATGAAAAGCGTGTCGGGCGTTTTAGAAACGAGTTACAGAACTCGGTTCAGCAGTTAATCCCTTCATTGACTCAACTCGCCTCTCGATTTGACCCCGCGCATTTCAGCGAAAACATCTATCGCTTTGAACATGGTGAACTGCCAGATTGGTTGAGCGAAGAATCTAAAGAGCTTAAACAGCTCTCGCAAAAAGGCGCGCAAGCAACGGCTAAAATCGCCGATTTAATCGCGGAAAGAGTCAAAGATGGTGAGCTTGCAGCTCGCCTCGCAGAGCCTGTCCTTGCTGAGTTGGGTTTCTATATTCAACGTATGGATAACTTAGCGCAAGTTTGGCAACTTATGGCTGAGCCACAACGAGACAAGGGCGCGCCTCTTGCTCGCTGGTTAGAAGTGAGTCCAGAACGCGAAGGGGACTTTATTGTCAACGTGTCCCCTTTAGAAGTTGGTTGGCAGCTCGATCAGCAGCTTTGGAGCCGCTGCTTAGGTGCAGTATTGGTGTCTGCGACGCTGCGTGCCCTAAACTCATTCAGCTTTTTCTGCCGTCAATCAGGCGTCAGTGATCGAGCAGAAGATGGCACGCGCTTTTTAGCCCTCGCCTCACCTTTTGATTATCAAAATCAGGCTGAGCTACGCATCCCTAAAATGAAATATGAACCGCAAGCCAAAGAATTTACGGAATATCTTATTGAAATTCTGCCTAATCAAATCAAAGACAAACAGGCTAATTTAGTTTTATTCTCTTCTTATTGGCAAATGAATCAGGTCGCGGAAGCGTTAGAGTCAAAGTTCATCAAAAATGGCTGGGCACTGCAAATTCAAGGTAAAGAATCACGCGGTGAAATTCTAAAAAAACATAAAACCTTAGTGCAATGCGGTAAAACCAGTATCCTTTTTGGCACCGGAAGTTTCTCTGAAGGTCTTGATTTACCAGGTGAATTACTAGAAAACCTAGTCATTACTAAAATTCCTTTTGGAGTGCCAACTTCACCAGTTGAACAAGCTCACGCCGAATATGTTGAGCACAAAGGCGGCAATGCATTTATGCAGATCACGGTTCCAGAAGCGAGTAAAAAATTGATTCAGTCAGTCGGCCGACTACTTCGAAAAGAACGTGATTGTGGTACCGTTACTATTCTTGATCGACGACTAGTAACAAAACGATACGGCACAGCGTTACTTGATTCATTACCGCCTTTTAAACGAGTTATTGAATAAAGACTATAAGAAGAATAATTAATGGAAATGTTTGAGCCGACCATGCTGTTGGTGTTGGCGTTAGTCGCTTTTATTGCTGGATTTATCGATGCCGTTGCCGGTGGCGGCGGTATGCTCACCGTGCCAGCCCTACTCTCTTTAGGGTTACCGCCTCATATGGCGTTAGGAACCAATAAGCTGGCGGCGACGTTCGCATCATCAACAGCAGCATTCACTTATTATCGCAAACGTTTATTCCGTCCTCGAAGTTGGAAGCGAGCCTTTATCACCACTTTTATTGGTGCGATTCTTGGCACGCTTTTCGTTGACTGGATCAGTAACGAATGGTTAGAAAAAGCACTACCTCTCGTCATTCTCATCGCTGCAATCTACTCTGTCTGGCACAAAACTCCAAAAAACAGCGGCAATGAAACTCCACCACCGTGCCCTATTTTCCATAAAAAACAAATTATTCAAGGATCGTTGCTTGGCTTCTATGATGGTGTCGCGGGACCGGGCACCGGCGCTTTTTGGACTGTGAGCACCATGGCGCTTTATCGCCTCAATATTCTGATTGCCTCCGGCGTGGCAAAGGCAATGAATTTCACTAGTAATTTCACCTCGCTCATTACCTTTGCCATCTTAGGCCATATTGATTGGCTTTTAGGTTTAACCATGGGAATATGCCTTATGGCAGGCGCTTTTGTTGGTGCGCACTCAGCAATTCGCTTTGGTGCTAACTTTATTCGCCCCATTTTCGTTACCGTGGTGAGTATTCTCGCGGTGAAATTGGCTTACGATGCGTGGTTTGTCGCAGTATGACTCAACTAAAACAACTTATCTCTACACTTGATCAGTTGGCAATTCAAGCTGCTGATATCGATAGACGCCGAGGTGAGCAACCTCAAGCTCTGTTTGATGACCGCTTATTTCATGGTAGCGCTAAGCTACTAGTTCCTTGCGTTAAAGAAACAAAGAGCACACTCGAAACCTTAATTCGAGAACAAGAGACGGACAAGTTAACCACGCTGCGAGCGGAATACCTAAGTGAGCGATTATTTGCCCAAATGAGCGCGATTCAACGAGAGTTAGCCACTCAAGCGATACGCAAAAAAGCGCCTCAACACCATAGTTTCTATCAAAAACCAATCAATGTTCTCTACCAAGAGTTAGCGCAACACCAAGATTGGGAACGCAGATTGATGGAAATGGTGATCGATAAACAAAACGCGCTTAACTCCGCTCCGCCGTTTGCTCAACAACAAGCGCAGCAAGCACTGTTAGTCACCGAGCAACGATTAGAGCGCTGTCGCGCAGCGAAGATAAAACTGGAAAACCAGATCACCTATCGAGAGAGAAATCAGTAATATGTCCACACCCAAGAGCAGTCTTGAGCAAGCGCCTGATGAAATAAAACTGGCTGTTGATCTGATCTACTTACTTGAGAGCAGCGAAGTAGACCCACACATTGCCTTGGCCGCGCTTAAAATCGTACAAAACGATCTAGAAGCGAAGCTAAAAAACCAATAACGCCATCGCCAATTGACCATATAAGGATGAGAAATGAAGGTTATTTCATTTAATATCAATGGCCTTAGAGCCCGTCTTCATCAATTACAAGCCATTATCGACAAGCATCAACCCGATGTGATTGGGCTACAAGAGATCAAAGTACATGATGAAGCTTTTCCAATCGAAGATGTGGAAGCTATGGGTTATAAAGTTTATTTCCATGGTCAAAAAGCCCATTACGGTGTCGCGATGCTATGTAAACAAGAGCCAATCGCGATTCAAAAAGGCTTTCCAAGCGATAATGAAGATCATCAAAAGCGCATGATTATGGCGACCTTCGAGAATAGCGAAGGTGAAAAAATCACGATTCTTAACGGTTACTTCCCGCAAGGCGACAACATTAACCACGAAACCAAATTCCCATACAAGCGTCAGTTTTACACCGACCTCATGGGTTATTTGAATCAGTACCACACCAATAGTGAAAACATCATTGTGATGGGTGACATCAATATCAGCCCGATTGATCTCGACATTGGTATCGGTGAAGCAAACCGTAAACGTTGGTTGAAAACTGGTAAATGTTCATTCCAACCAGAAGAGCGCCAATGGCTGCAAACTCTACTTAATTGGGGCATGGTAGATACCTTCCGTACACTACATCCACAAGTAGAAGATAAGTACTCATGGTTTGATTACCGCTCGCGTGGCTTTGATGATAACCGTGGTCTGCGAATTGATGTAATCCTGGCCACGCCAAGCCTTGCTGCAAAGTGCGTTGAATCAGACATCGATTACGAGCTACGCGGTATCGACAAACCTTCTGATCACGCACCTATTTGGTCAACGTTTAGCTTCTAAGCAAATTAGTGCCTAGCTTTCTAGGCGCTACATGCAAAGCCTTCAGACAATAAAAAAGCCACCTGATTACCATTGTAATATCAGGTGGCTTTTGAATTTTTAGCCTACTTAGCATTAAGTGGGCAATCAATAGGCTTATTCGATAGTGATAAAGCCCGCATCTACCGCTGGATTCACATCCGCTTCGTAGTCTACGCCTTCAACACCAAAACCAAATAGCTTCAAGAACTCTTCTTTGTACTCAACGTAGTCAGTCAGTTCTTTTAGGTTTTCAGTCGTGATTTGTGGCCATAGCTCACGGCAGTGTTGCTGAATGTCTTCACGCAGTTCCCAGTCATCTAGACGTAGACGGTTTTGCTCGTCCACTTCAGGCGCACTGCCATCTTCTTTGTATAGACGTTGGCTAAACATGCGGAAGATTTGCTCCATACAACCTTCGTGTACGCCTTCTTCACGCATTTTCTTAAATACCATTGCAATGTACAAAGGCATTACTGGAATTGCTGAACTTGCTTGAGTCACTACTGACTTAAGAACAGCTACGTTCGCCGTACCGCCAGTTGCAGACAGTTTTGCATTTAGTGCAGCAGCAGCGCGGTCTAGGTCCATCTTCGCTTTACCTAGCGCACCATCCCAGTAGATTGGCCAAGTTAGCTCAGTACCGATGTAGCTGTATGCAACGGTTTTACAACCGTCGGCAAGTACACCTGCTTCAGCAAGTGCATTGATCCAAAGTTCCCAATCTTCACCGCCCATAACAGTAACAGTATCGTTGATCTCTTGTTCTGTTGCAGGCTCAACACTTGCTTCGATAATCACGTCTTTATTAGTGTCTACCGCAGTTGAAGTGTAAGTTTGGCCGATTGGTTTTAGCGCAGAACGAATCACTTCGCCTGTTTCTGGCATTTTACGTACTGGCGATGCCAATGAGTAAACCACCATATCAACCTGACCAAGGTCTTGTTTGATCAGATCGATTGCTTGTTGTTTTGCTTGGTTAGAGAAAGCATCACCGTTTAGGCTTTTTGCATACAGACCTGCTTCGCCCGCAAGCTTGTCAAAAGCTGCTGCGTTGTAGAAACCAGCTGTACCCGGCTTTTTCTCTGAACCTTCTTTTTCAAAGAACACACCAATCGTTGATGCGCCGCCACCAAATGCTGCAGCGATACGAGAAGATAGACCGTAGCCACTTGAAGAACCAATCACAAGTACACGCTTAGGTGCATTTTTGATTGGACCTTGCGCTTTAGTGTAAGCAATTTGTTCTTTTACGTTAGCTTCACAACCCACTGGGTGTGTTGTGGTACAGATAAATCCACGAATTCTAGGTTTGATGATCATATTCAACTTCCTTTAAAAATCTTCGCTAGGATAAAAGGTTCGTCGGGAAATCGCATCTAATTTCTGAAAAATTGCAGTGAAAATGCAAGTGGTTGGAGCACTTTCAAACAAATTCCATCCATTTTATTGCCAAAAATACACAAAAGGCACCCGAAGGTGCCTTTCACTCTGTTTTCGCTACGTACTAAGCAACACTATTGAGCTTAGGTTTGCTCTGCTTCGCTTTTTTGGCCTTTGGCTCTGGATTAAGAGGTGGTGTTCTTACCTCTGAGAAATCATGGCTAAAGTGGTCAACTTGAATCGCATGGTAACGCAGTTTATCTGCTGCCAACACTTGCTCAATCTCTTTATCCGTTAACACACCCGCTTGTTTCGCCTGCTCCAATCGCTCGCTTAATAAACCTTTACGTGCCACCTTACCTTGTTTAGCGGCCTCCATGAGTTTGCGCTCAATGCCTTGTACGTCATACATGGCAATAAAGGCATTTTCCATCAAGCCAATATTGTCATCCTCACGCTCACCGATGTAGCACAAATGAGTGAGACGATCTCGGTGTGCACCCGGAATCATTAGGCTTTGCGCTAATTTCACCGACAGTTCATCACTTGGTTTATGGAAATGATTCCCAAATGGGAATACCAACACCTTCATCAAGCGTCCTATTGCCGCTTGCGGATAGTTAATAAACGCTTGCTGAAGTGATTGCGCAGCATGATACAAACAGTGTTGAACAGCATAATGCACATAGTTCAAATCTTCTTGCTGACGGCCATCGTCTTCATATTTTTTCAATGTCGCTGACGCCATATACAAATACGCTAGCACATCACCCAAACGTGCCGAAATCATCTCTTTACGTTTCAGTTCGCCGCCTAACGTCAACATCGCGAAGTCTGCGCTCACCGCAAGCGCTCGACTCATGCGTGTAATGTCGCGGTAGTATCGTTTGGTTGGGCCACTCATTTTGGCAGAAATAAACTGAGAACCCGTTAACGCCGCGCCAAATGCTCCAAGGGTATTTTTGGTTGCATGTGCGATATGTTTGAACAGTAACTTATCAAATTCTCGTGCTGCTTCTTCTTGATCAGGGTTTGCCGCTACTTCCATTTCTTTGAGTACATATGGATGACAACGCGTTGCACCTTGACCGAAGATCATTAGATTACGCGTCAGGATGTTCGCGCCTTCCACCGTAATTGCCACCGGAATACCAATGTAGTGCTTAGCCAAATAATTCATTGGGCCATCTTGGATTGCTCGGCCTGCATGAATATCCATAGAGTCATTCAAAATGGTGCGCGCCATTTCTGTCATGTGATATTTAGCAATCGCAGTAACAATCCCCGGTTTTTCATTCATATCCAAAGAGGTTGTGGTCAGCGTACGTGTCGCTTCAAGTAAGTAGGTATAGCCACCAATTCGACCCAAGGCCTCTGCTACCCCTTCAAACTTACCGATCGACATGCCAAATTGTTTGCGTACATAGGCGTAAGCGCCGGTTGTACGCGCCGTTAAGTGGCCAATTGCCGTGCCGAGTGCCGGCAGTGAAATACCTCGTCCTGCGGATAAACATTCCACCAGCATACGCCAGCCTTTACCTGCATATTCTTGGCCGCCGATAAGCCAATCCATAGGAATGAACACGTCTTTACCGCGAGTCGGACCATTCATAAAGGCTGAACCCAGTGGATCGTGACGCTCACCAATCTCAACGCCTTCATGATCAGCAGGGATCAGCGCACAGCTAATACCAATATCGGTTTTATCGCCAAGCAACCCGTCTGGATCTTTCATCTTAAACGCTAAACCAAGTACCGTCGCGACAGGGGCTAACGTGATGTAACGCTTATTCCATGAAACACGAATACCAAGTACTTCCTCACCTTGATATTGCCCCATGCAAACCACGCCTTCATCAGGAATACCGCCGGCATCGGAACCCGCTTCTGGGCCGGTCAGTGCAAAACAAGGAATATCGGTTCCATCGGCTAGGCGCGGCAACCAGTAATCTTTTTGTTCTTGAGTACCATAATGAGATAACAACTCACCTGGACCAAGCGAGTTAGGCACCATAACGGTAACAGCAGCACTGATACTCTTCGTTGCGATGCGCGATACGATGGTTGAGTTCGCAAGAGCTGAGAACTCTCTACCACCATAATGCTTAGAAATGATCAAAGAGAAGAAGCGCTCTTTACGTAGGTATTGCCACACTTCCTCTGGCAAGTCTCGATCGTGCTTATTGATGGTTTGATCATCGAGCATCGAAAGTAGCGTCTCCAACTCGTTATCCATAAAGGATTGCTCTTCAGCATTTAGAGTCGGCTTAGGGTATTGGTGCAACGTGGTAAAATCTGGCTTACCTGAGAACAGCTCACCATCCCACCACACACTGCCCGCTTCCATCGCTTCTTTCTCAGTATCAGACAGCGGTGGAAGTACTTGTTTAAACAATTTAAAAGCTGGATCGCTGATCCATTTTCTTCGTAAAGAGCTCATAACCAGTTCCTTTTGTTCACGTTTCTATACGTATTTGCGTACTTATAAATAGTTATTATTTTTGATGGTTACTCTGCTGATACACCAGCAGCAAGATAGGGAATCAATTGGTCTAATACATCTTGGGCATCGACTTTTTGCCCATAATCGTTGTGGGCAATTTCAGCCAGAGCTTTACTGGATGCCATGGTGAAGACACAAGTACCGAGTGTGAAATGCAAACGCCAAAAGACTTCTTCACGGCTGAGGTTAGGATTGGCTTTCAGTACCGAATCGACAAACAGCGTCAGCGATTCTTGGTAACGCGTCGTGATAAACCAACGTAAGTGGCCTTGAACATCGGTATATCCTCGCCCGATTAACAACATAAAACGGCTGGTTCCATTAGGACGAACATGATTCAGCGCCATCAAAGGACCGCGTAACGCTTCAAACACGTGCTTCATCGAAAACGTTTCATTGCAGTTGAGAGTGATCAAAGCATCGGATACGGCAGGCATTAGCGCCTCTAGATAGCGATTAAGCACAGCTCTCACTAACGTTTTTTTGTCACCAAAATGATAGTTCACTGAAGCCAAGTTCACCCCGGCTTTACTGGTAATCGTGCGCAAAGAGGTGTCATTGAAACCATGCTCTGCAAACAAGGATTCTGCGACATCTAAAATCTTATCTTTTGTCTTCAGCTTTGCAGTCATTTTAATCGTCTGTATTAAACACCTGTTTGAAAATATACAGGCACAAAACATCATTAACAACCAATTAACATCACATTTTGAGCAAGTTCTGACCTCAGAGAGAACCAAGCTCTCCTAATTAGCTGATAATTAAAAATAAATAAAAAAAGTGATTTTTGGGAACTGTTCGACGATCGGTGGGTCTGAATAAGTGTAAGAGGATATGACGAGTTTACAGGCCGCAAACTCTCTCCCTTACTGACAGTATTTATTTACACTGCTTTTTCCTAATTAACTCCTAAATTAGTTTGTATCAGCCCAGCGCACACTTGCACTGGGCTTTTTTTATTCTCTTTCGAGCAAAAAAACGGCGCGATTAAGCGCCGTCTATATTGTTCTGTTTTAATGGTGATGAGCAGCTGATTGTGAAGAAAACACCCAGCGGCGACTCAAGCAATAATTCACCAACATACCCGCGACAATACCCAGAAGCAGTGCCAGATATGGAACCCATTCCTGATCATCGAATAACCATAACACGCTCTGAAACATAGCGAAGTTAGGTATCGCAGCAAAACATGCCACCAGCATAAATTTACCCCATTGTACGAGCGAAGATACTCCACCGTTAACGACATCCATGAATGTAAAACAACGATTGCCAAACCAAGTCACACTCGCCGCGATCACAAAAGAGATTGCACGCGCCCACAGTAAAGGAAAACCAAATAACTCAACGCAAAGCGCAAATACCAACGCGTCAGCAATAAATCCAACCCCACCGACAACACAGAACCGAATAAAAGGTCGCTGCAACAAGTTCAACAAAACCTTCATCGCTAACTCGAAGGAGTGCAGCGATACAGAATACGCTTGCTTTTAGCGGTATATTCCACAACACAATTCAGAGCTTGTTCGTGCACTAGCTGTTGCACGTCATGCTTCTTGCCAATCAACTGAAAACCAGGCATCGCTTGTAGTTGCACCGATGGATCCCACTTAAGTGCTTTACCGTGACTATAAAACTGCCCCGAGAACGGACGGTCACCAACATAAAACGTCGGTATCGCAGAACTCACTTTCGCAAAGATCATCTTGTCGCTCTTCTTGTCATCAACGCCAAAGTTGATCACTACTACGGCAACGATTAACAATACTGGCATTAAACCGGCTGTGATTTTAAACCACTTAGGATCGTGCTTAACGTCTGCCAGCAACATCGCCACGAGCATACCCAAAGCCGGAATACCCGGTAACACGTACGCTGGCAAAATATTTCCAGACAGGGTGAACAGCAGCAATGGTGACAACATCCAACACAATAAAAAGCTCACTAAAGGAAAATGTTTAGCTTCACGTAGCATGAATAGGCGACGCTTCTTCCACAGCAACACCGGCAGAACCACTGACCATGGTGCGGCGGCATATAACCAAAACAGCCAAATCGTGCCACGCGGTTCATCATGTGCAGAGCCGTATAGATCCCCTTCCCAGCCACTGACTAAGAATCGTTTAAAATGCTCACCCACAATGAAGTAATCAATAAACCCGGGCGTTGCGCGCTCAGCTAAAACATACCAAGGCACCGCAATGAGCAGCATTAATGCGGCGCCCGATAACAGCGGAATACGTTGCCATAGTGTAACCAACGCACCTTTAACACCGTGTTGTAATACTAACCATGGCACAATCGCGATACCCATCAATACAATCACTAATGGTCCTTTAGCCAGCAATCCTATCGCCAATCCAACAAAGCCCACATAGCCCCAACGCTTACTCCCTTGCCAACATTGATAGAAACCAACCATGGCAAGGCTGAGACCAAAGGTCAGCGCCATATCGGTCATCACCGCTCCCGCAGCAACAGCAAAAATCGCACATGTGGCTAACACGACTGTCGTGACTAACCCACTCACGTATTGTTTGCGTGCAAAATGCGCCATCAATGCCAGTACAGCAATGCCTGCCAACCAATGAGGAAAACGCACGGCAAATTCATTAATGCCAAATGCTTCAATCCCGGTGGCACTCATCCACGTAAAAAGTGGTGGTTTCCCCCAAAACGGCACACCATAATCAAACTGCGGAGTGAGCCAGTTTCCGGTTTCGATCATTAAGCGCGCCATTTCGCCATACCGTGCTTCTGTCGTATCCATCAGCGGATACGCACCAAGAGAAATCAATCGAACCAGCAATACCGTGCCTAAGATCGCCCACAAATGAACTCGGTTAAAACTCATGCGCGTTTCTCCATAGGTTCAAACACCATCACAGCCGGCTTCTCTTTTACCGAGCGCACCAAAAACAGCGGGCGCTGTTTCGATTCAATAAAAATACGTCCGATGTACTCACCCAAAATGCCTATAGAAAGCAATTGAATACCGCCAATTGCCAGTTGCGCTACCATCAACGATGGATAGCCCGACACATCACTGCCCCACAATAATGTTTGCGTGACAATCACCATACCATAGAAAAATGCACCTAAAGCGATAAGGCTACCGAACAAGGTGGCCAATCGAAGAGGACGAATAGAAAATGATGTAATGCCATCAACAGCTAGGCCAAATAACTTAAAGTAGTTCCATTTTGTCTCACCACAAAAACGAGGGTCGCGATCAAATTGCATGGTGTACTGAGAAAAACCAGGCCAAGAAAAAATCCCTTTCATATAGCGATTACGCTCTGGCATTTGGTTGATATGATTAACCACTCGGCGGCTCAACAAGCGAAAGTCGCCAACATTTTCCGGAATAGAAGCTTTGGCTAAACTATTGAGTAAACGATAAAAAGCAGCCGCTGAACGACGCTTTAACCAAGTTTCACCGTGACGCTCTTTGCGTTGCATATTGACCACGTCATAACCTTCGCGCCACTTTGCCAACATTTGAGGTATTAATTCAGGTGGATCTTGCAAATCTGCATCAATAAGAATCACCGCCTCACCACGGCTGTACTCAAGGCCTGCACTCATCGCCGACTCTTTGCCAAAGTTACGGCTTAACGAAACACTACGCACAATGCTGCTGGTTGATTGAAAATGCTCAACGAGCTGTAGACTGTCATCATTGCTACCATCATCGACATAAATAATTTCACACCGCTCCGGGATCTGATCCAACGTCGCAGTAAGACGAGCATGCAACGCAGGAAGCACTGCAGACTCATTAAAATAAGGAACGATAACCGAGAGAGTAATCGCCGATTCAAAACGTTTTTGAGTAATAGATATTAAATCCATACAACCGCCATAATGTTTAACTTCAACGTTAGAGGACAAAGTGGGAACTTTGAGATGTTCTGCGGCTAATCTACGGGGGAAGGTGTGAAAAGAATGTTATTGACGTTTTTTTCACGCTATTGTTGATTCAATATGGCCATATAAGACAATCAGAAGACCTATGAACAAAATATTACTTGTTGAAGATAACCGTGAAGTCGCAGGAATCTTATTCGATTACTTCGAGAGCTTAGAAATGGAACTGGATTACGCAGACAATGGCGAATTGGGATTACAACTGGCGCTAAACGGTAACTTTGACATGATCATTCTCGACCTGATGTTGCCACGTATGGATGGATTAACCGTATGCAATAAACTCCGTGACGCAGGTAATACTACACCAGTACTGATGCTTACTGCCTTAGATAGTCGAGATGACATGCTGACAGGCTTTCAACATGGTGCCGACGACTACTTAACTAAACCATTTGATCTTGAAATCCTCGAAGCTCGCATGAATGCTTTGATTAAACGTTATCGAGGAAAAATTGCGCCAACTCAGCTTATTTTTGGCCCTGTCACCATCAACCAAAAAACACGCAAGGCTTATCGAGAAGAAAAACTTCTGGCACTCAATCCGACAACCTACACTATCCTAGAAATGCTGTGTGCTCGAGCTCCAGAAATCGTCACTCGCCAAGAGATCTCAGAAAAACTATGGGATGAGAGCGAACCCAACAACGACGTGCTACGCAGCCATATCTACCAATTGCGAAACCAGCTCGATAAACCATTTGAAAAACCGCTGCTGGTGACTATTCCGAAAATTGGCTTTCGTTTAGAGATGAGTGAATAATGCAACTGTTAGGCAGCACCAAATCTTTAACCAATCGATTGGCGATATTCTTTATCGGTATGTCACTTCTCATTGGTTTGATCAGCTTTAGTGTTTTTTCTTTGGCCATTCATTGGTCGGAAGATCGCATGGGTGAGCGTCGAATTTTACTCGATCGCGACATCGCGATTCAGCGATTTACTGCCGGTGAAAATGGCGAAATCCAAATCGACATGCTCACTGATGCCTACAATGATATGTCACTGGTGCCTGAAGACTACCGCCAATACTTAATGTTACACGAAGACTACTTAGGTGAAGTGGAGCTTGAGGAGAGTAATCAAAGCGAAATTTCGCGCATGATATACAAAGGCACTTACACCAAAAATGGGCAGAGTTACGATATCGTCCTGATGTCAAAAATCGATAATGTCGAGTTTGATTTAGACGAGATCGTTTATTCTAGCCTTATAGTGGTTTTGATCGTCTCAACGTTGATGTTCATTTTTGGTACCGTTTTATATCGACTCTCAATTCGCTTGATCGAGCCTCTCAATAATATCGCGGATCAATTGCAAAACCATTCTGGTAACGCTGAAAACGCATTTAGCATCTCTTCAGAAGCAGCGGAAGAATTTCAGATCCTGACCGAACGCCTCAACCAATATCGCTCAGATCTCAACTTAGCGCTGAAACGAGAACAAGCCTTTGCTCGTTATGCCAGCCATGAACTGCGCACACCACTGACAGTGGTTAAAGGCGCGAACAAGTTGCTGGCTAAACGTCAGCAGGAGCCGTTCAATCAACGCCAAATTGACCGCATTGATACCGCCACAACACAAATGATTACGATGGTTGATGCGCTATTGAGTATCGTCAGATATGAGAGAAATGTTGACGATGCTCCGCTGAGAGAAATCGAACTCACCGAATTTGAAACCATCGTCGCAGACAACTCAAACCAAGCCAAAGACAAAGCGATTGAGATTACGTTGAGTTATACCTCTGCACCAATCTTACGCGCTTCCCAACCGGTACTGAATATGGTGGTTGGCAACCTTATTCGCAATGCGATTGCAGCAACCCCGCAGGGCGAAATCACGATAGAAGTGGATCAACATCAAATCCGTATTATTGATGATGGTCCGGGGCTAAGTGACAACCCAAGTACACAAGGCCACGGATTGGGGCTGTTAATTGTTGAAGATCTCTGCCATCGCTATCATTGGCAGTTTAGTTTGAAAAATCATGCACCACGCGGATGCATGGCAAGCATCACTTTTCAATAACACTCAAGGTCCCCTTCCGTTATGATTGGGACCTAGTTGTTTTATCACTGCAGATTAAGAATGAAACTCGCCGACACGCCCGTCACCCAGCACCAATTTAGCAATATTCCTTTTTACCTAAAGCGAGACGATCAGCTACACCCGCAGTTCTCGGGGAATAAGGCGCGTAAGTTTATGGCGTTGTTAGAAGATGACTTTCCGGCAGTAACAACATTGATTGGTTACGGCAGTGCTCAAGCCAACTCCTTGTATTCCATGGCGGCACTCGCACACCTCAAAGGTTGGCAATTAGAGTTTTACGTTGATCGTATTCCTCAATGGCTGAAGGAGACACCAACCGGCAACTACCGCGCAGCATTAGCCCTAGGTGCACAAGTGATTCCTGTTGCCGAGAGCAACTCGCATCCAGTTGACTACATTGAACAAATTCGTCAACCGGATGAACACTGTTTATTTGTACCGGAAGGAGGACGCTGCGAACTGGCGGAATATGGTGTTACGCAACTTGCCAATGAAATTGCTGAGTGGATTTTAACTCAGCCAAAACAAAAATGGGCCATTGCGTTGCCCTCAGGAACGGGGACTACCGCACTCTTTCTTCATAAGGCACTCAAACATCATGATCAACTTAATGAGCATGCGATTGAGGTGATTACGTGTGCCTGCGTAGGTGGCAGTGCTTATCTGCGTCTACAATTTAAACAGCTAGGTGAAACAGACCACCCAACCATTATCGAACCGGCGAGCAAACATCATTTTGGCAAGCTCTACCTGCAAGATTATCGAATTTGGCAGCAACTACAGCAACAAACTGGCGTAGAATTTGAATTACTTTATGACCCAATGATGTGGCAGTGTCTACTCGATTGGTATCCCAATAATCGAGATAAAACCTTGCTCTATATTCACCAAGGTGGATTACTAGGCAATGAGAGTATGTTGCCACGCTACCAACGCAAATTTGGAGAGTCAGTATGAAACAATGTTTATTTGTCTTATTGAGCTTGGGATTGAGTGTTATTGCGAGTGTCAGTGTCGCGAGCGAGAAAAGTTATTCAACGCCCAACCGCACCGCCGTTATCGTCGATGGCGATAACACAAACCAACGACTCTGCTACTACCAAGGACAAGCCTACTCCGAAGGCTCACTGCTTGAGGTTGGCGGCTTTCTATTGCGTTGTGAGAACGCAACTGACTTTGAAACCAATGGTCGTCTAAAGTGGCAAAGCTACTCGCCTGAAGAGTCACGCAAAACGAATCGTTAAGCGCTCAACTCTCTCCCTTGAGCACTGATACGCCAAGTCATACCGAAGATAACTAGCACCTTTGGGTGACTTAGGTATATGATGACTGAAAACCCATCCACTGCGACCATCATGCCAAATACTCTCAACAATCTTATCCCTGTTGGGGTGAGATTTATGCTGCTTTCCGCCTTGGGTTTTGCCCTTATGTCTGCTTGCGTCAAATACGTGAGCCAATACGGCATTCCGGTGTTTGAAATTGTCGCCGCACGCGCGTTAGTTTCTCTTATCCTTAGCTATCTTGATGTAAAGCGTAAAGGTATCTCGATTTGGGGCAATAATCGAAAACTTCTGCTATTGCGAGGTGCTGTTGGTACCGTAGCGCTAATGTGCGTCTACCATGCTGTGGTTCATTTGCCACTTGCAGAAGCAACAATCCTTCAATACTGTCACCCAATTTTTACCGCTCTACTGGGTCTGCTGTTTCTTAAAGAGCGTATTCAACGCTCAACTGCATTATGTATTTTTCTATGCTTAGTCGGCGTAGGGTTAATGGTTCAACCTAATTTATCCCACGTGAACAATGCTCCTGAACTTCCATTATTCTGGGTTATGGTTGCCCTGCTAGGCGCATTTGCCAGTTCAATTGCTTATGTGGTAGTTCGCAAGCTCAGTCGCACCGAGGACAGTTCGGTGATCATTTTCTATTTTCCTTTGGTCGCACTACCCATCTCGACCTTTTTAATGTGGGATGAGTTTGTTTTACCCAATCCATCCTTAATTGCGATGTTAGTGTTGGTTGGCGTCTTTACTCAAATTGGCCAATTTGGTCTAACCAAAGCAATGCAAACACAGGCTGCTGGCACGGCTTCGGCGTATTCTTACGTGCAAATCATCTTCTCTACTTTAATTGGTATTGTGATATTTAGTGAGATTCCTTCGATGTGGACTTATATGGGCGGCGCAATGATTATGTTTGGTGCGCTGGTTAATGTCTTTGGTAAAAAGCTTTTACCCCAAAGAGAGGCGTAAAACCTAACGCACCTGTTTTGCATACCGATGACGCCAACATCAGCGGTTAGATTGCAAATTTTCATATGCAACTAAATTTATAGATAAATATACAAAATAATTTTATCTATGACACGTTGGCAAATACTAACTTTAGTGATCCTGTTGCCGCTGTTCGTCCACAGCGGCGAAGACCATCACCATTCAGATCATAAACAGCAGTCTTATCAAGCGATGAGATTGGTTGAACCCATCCCAGAACAAACTCAATTTAACCGTGATATTGCCAAAATTGGCTGGACGCTATTCCGTGACCCTAATCTTTCTTCTAACCGCGCCATCAGTTGCGAGAGTTGCCATGATCTGCAAACCAATGGCGCACAATACACTCCAGTCTCAACCGGCGTAAATGGTAAAGGAATTCGCAACTCCATTACGGTATTTAACTCGTCTTTTAACTATCGCTTTTTATGGGATGGCAGTGCCAATAGTTTAGAGGAACAAGTGAATGGACCTGTCACCAATCCAGTTGAAATGGACTCTAGCTGGACAAAAATTGAGGACTATGTACAGCGCTCTACGCGGTATCAGACTCTATTTGCCGATGTTCAAGATTTTGACATTAACCAAGAAAACATACGTTTCGCTCTCGCTGAGTTCATGCGCGGCTTACAAACGCCCAATGCTCGCTTTGATCAATACTTACATGGAGATGAATCTGCGCTAACTAACATGGAAAAACGCGGATGGCAAACCTTTCAACAAGTAGGCTGTGTTCAATGTCATCAAGGGCAAAATATTGGTGGCAACATGATTCAAAAATTTGGCTACTTCACCAACCTCAATCACTCTGAGGACACCGGCAGACATTTAGTCACCGAAAATACGCTCGATAAGTATTACTTTCGCGTCGCCAGTTTACGCAATGTCGCCAATACTCCCCCCTACTTTCACGACGGACGGACACCAACCCTTGCTCAAGCGATTCAGATTATGGCCCAAGGACAGCTCGGCATCACCATGGATGCGCAATCAATCACTGAAATAGAAGCCTTCCTCAAAACACTCAGCGCACCAAGGCCAAAGATTTTGCAGGAGTTTGAAAATGAATAGAGTCAAAATTTTCAGCCTACTACTCGCGATTGGTTCAACCACCCTATTTGCCCTCGCTTACATGAGCTTTCAAAATAGTCGCAACATCGAACAAATCTCTATTGATACTACGGATATTGGGCATGAATTACTTGGCCTGAGAGATCAAATCCTCAATTATCAACCTGAGCAAGACCGCTTACATTACACCTTTACCGACCGCATTATCGACATAGAAAAAGAAGCCCAATTATTACCACAAACCCTCAAGGCCATGCTTTGGTTCCCTATCGACGCCTCATTTGAGACGACTCAGGAAAATATCAACGCGTTCGAACAACAGCTCTATCATACAACCGGTATGCTCGACATGCTGATAGGCGTGCAAGTCGCCAGAAAATACGCCCTGATATCGTTAGACGCTTTGTTCAAAAAAACCATTGCTGCCCAAACACACCGTGACAATCATTGGTACTTTCTTGATTTTGTAAACAATAACCTCTCTGGGGAGCATATTGCTCACCCCCAAATTCAGCAGTTTACTCAGCAATTAAAGCTTATCGACGGTCGCCAAGAGGCTCTGTATCGGGATCTACTGAGTGAACATAATCACCACTTTATTGAAGAGTCGGAAATTACCCTAAGAAACTTAGCTAACCTCAAACTCAGCCATGCTTTGTACTATTGTGTTGCCGCTGTCGGGGTTTTAATTGGTTTAATTGCCTTTCAAGGCTATCAACGCTTTATCCACCTACAAAAAATCAACCAAGAAATGAAGATGGCTTCTGAGAAAGCGCTCAAAGCAGCCAAAGCCAAATCGCAATTTCTTGCCACGATGAGTCATGAGCTCAGAACGCCAATGAATGGCGTACTCGGTATTGCACAAATCATTAATGGAGAAACCCAAGAAGCTGCAACCAAAAACAATATCAAGGTGATCCTCGAATCAGGTCAGCACCTGTTGACGATTTTGAATGACATTCTCGATTACTCAAAAATTGAAGAAAATAAACTCGTGCTTGAGTCTGCCAGTTTTGGATTAAACCAAGTGATCGATCCGGTGGTCAGCGCTATTTCTCCACTTGCAGAAGAAAAAAACCTCCCGCTAAATATCGACAATCGTATCCCTGCGCACACGCACTTTATTGGCGATTGTGCCCGCTTGAGACAAATCCTATTTAATCTTGCCGGTAATGCGATCAAATTTACTGAAAAAGGCCATGTCACATTGGAATTTTCCTTAACCTCTGAGGAACCTCAACAGTTACAGATCGCGGTCATTGATACCGGTATTGGTATTGATGAACATAAACACGAAACCATCTTTCTATCGTTTGAACAGGCCGATTCTTCAACGACTCGCCAGTTTGGTGGTAGCGGCCTTGGTCTCGCGATCGTGAAAAAGATGACTGAACTCATGCACGGTGAGCTCACACTAACCAGCCGCCTAGGCCAAGGTAGCCGCTTTCAAATTACTCTGCCATTAGCCATCGACCAGCAACGCACCCAACAGCATAGCCAACGTCAACAAGAGTGCGTGCAAGTCAATCAAGTAGCGGTAAATCAGAAATCACTCAAAATTTTGTTGGCGGATGACAATCGAGTGAACGCCATTGTTGCCAAAGGATTTTGTTCTAAACTAGGCCACCACGTTGATACTGCGGAAAATGGGCGTATCGCGATCGAAATGGCAGAGCGAAACAATTATGACCTGATTTTGATGGACAACCATATGCCGGAGATGAATGGCATCGAGGCAACTCGCTATCTCAGAGAGAAGTTGAAACTAAAAACGCTGATCTTCGCTTACACTGCGGATGTATTCCGAGAAGCGCATGATGATTTTATTGCTGCAGGCGCAGACCACGTACTCACTAAGCCGCTGCAAAAAGAGAGTTTTCATGATGCCTTAGTCAACTTCAATCATCGCATCGAGCAACATCATCAACCCAGTAATGTGGTGCAACTGCATCGGGAAAACTTAGAGAAACTACGTCTAACAGAAGAAGAATTGACGAACAGTGCGATGCTGGAAGAGCTCAAAATTGACCCTAGCGTCTACAGCGAGTTAGTCACTTCGCTGATCAATGATTTTGAAAGCTACATTGACCAACTGATTGCGGCCTTTAGTGTCAGAAATAAACAAGAACTACACGAAACCCTCCACGCATTAAAAGGCGTCGCGTTCAACTTACAGTTGGACAATCTTGGCAACCTAACACAAAAAATCGAACATGAAGTTCGAGCGGGTAATATTCCTGACGTCGAGCAATTTCAACAACTGGTCAACCTACTTACCGTCAATGTCCATCAAGCAAATCGGTTGCTGGATCAACCAACGAATGAACAGTCTTTGACTCGCAAAGCCTGATGCACGATGCCTTACCACCCTCTAAAGGTGCACAACTATAGATTTTATAGTGTGGGATAGGTAAAGTAGCGCCCAAAGTAATACTTGAGATTTCAGTCATGATTAAAGACGAAAGAATTATCGATACCCTAGAAGAATTAGAAGCATTTTTGCACGCGATTGATAGCGGTATTCTAGGCCTACAAAATGTTGCTGGCGTAGCGCTGGCGACACAAAACTCAACCGGTCGCCACTTTGTTGCCGTACTTGATGACAAGCACCAACTTGTACTGGGTCGTTGGGTCTCTGAAGAAGTATTTAAAAACGGCCAAGACCTTGTGCGCAAAGGCCCAAATACCACGCATTAATCTTCAAATGTAACCGCTAAACAATATACCCAAGTGATTTCAAGCAATGGAATTTCGATCCCTGTCATCGTTTGAAGATGTGGGAACAACTTGGGTATAGGTGGTTACTGTATCACTGCGACTTTTCTATCCAGTTCAAAAACCCCTGTTTTACTCTCTCCAATAAAAACACAAATGTGTTACCGTATCGATTTACGCTATTCAAAGGATGATTTGGCTTGAAAAGATGCTCTGCGCTGGTGCTTAGCGCCTTACTATTAATTGGCTGTGAATCAAATGCAGCGCTTGCTCCAAAAGTAGCAAGTTATCATTCAGGACTTGATGCCTCCTCACCACTGGCGGAGTTTTTCCAACCACCAGCAAACACGCCGACCCATTATTCCGGTTTTTACCCACTTGGAACAGGACATGATGCGCTGCTAACACGCTTGGCTTTGATTGAATCAGCATCCACGTCTCTGGATTTGCAGTACTACATCTTTCGTGATGATGAAACCAGCCAGCTAATCATTTGGCGTATTTTTGAGGCAGCAGAACGAGGCGTCAAAGTACGCTTGTTGTTAGATGATATGCAAAGTCGTAAAGACAGTACCATTGCCTATCTAAATGGCCATCCTAATATCGAAATCCGTCTCTTTAACCCACATCAACATCGTTATCTACGTATGCTCTCTTGGATTACCGATGGCGACCGACTGAATCGTCGTATGCACAATAAGTCGCTGACAGCCGATGGTGTCGCCACTATCGTTGGCGGGCGAAATATCGGTAACGAATATTTTTCATTTCAATCTGATGTTGAGTTTGGTGACTTTGATTTGCTGATCCATGGTCCCGTCGTTGAACAAACTCAAGTTCAGTTTGACCATTATTGGAATAGCGATTTTGCCATCCCCATGGCACAAATCCACCAAAGCGAGCGCGCCTTAAACCAACAAGATATTGAAAAGTGGCGCAAAGAATCAAAAATTGAGCACAAGTTTACCAGTGATCAATACAGCTTTGAGTCATTACCACTCTATCAACACATCATTGATAACCAATTGGCACTCAATTGGGGCGAAGGCGTCTTACTCTACGATTTACCGGAAAAAATCGACAATGGGCAAAGTCAGTTGATTGATGGCTTGGCGCAACTTCTGGCTGATGTTCAAAATACTGCCATCATCGTTTCGCCGTATTTTGTACCCACTGAAACAGGTACCCAAGCACTCACCAAAGCCGCAAAAAGTGGCAAAAAAATCATCATATTGACCAACTCTCTCGCTTCAAATGATGTATTTGCTGTGCATGGCTGGTACGCGAAATACCGTGAAGAACTTCTCGAGGGTGGCGTCGAATTATGGGAAATGAAAGCCAAAGCCAAGATTGAGCATCAATGGAGTGTCACGGGCAGCAGTCGCTCAAGTTTGCACGCTAAAGTGATGCTATTGGATAGCCGCAAGATGTTTGTTGGCTCGATGAATATGGACCCACGTTCAGCTGAGCTCAATACTGAAATGGCAGTGATATTTGAGCATCCAGAGTATGTCGCAGAAGCTGAGCAGGGCTTATTGGAACTGCTAAAAACCAGTGCCTACAAACTTGAAATCAAAGATGGTGATCTGATTTGGCATGACTACCAAAACAATCAAGTGCTGGATAGTGAACCGGATGCTGGATGGCTGCTACGCAGTGGTGCGTGGCTAAGCGGCCTATTGCCTATTGAGAGTTTTCTATAACAATCAAAACCGACCGTTTAGGGATGCCCCTCGGTCGGTTTCTACATCTACTGTTGCACAATTAGCTCTTCATACCCATCTGAATGGCACTTGAAGGACAAGCGACTTTGCATTGTCCACAACCACTACAACTCTCTTTATCAATCGTTATCCCTCTCGGGCTCAAGACAATGGCTTGATGAGGACAACTTTCTACACATTCTTGGCAACTGGCACCCATTTGACGAATGCACATGCCCGACATCGTCGCCAGCGCCCCGGTATGCTGGGTCGAAGCCGCTAACGCTAACGTTGAACACGCTCGCTGACATTCCCCACACTCGGTGCAGCTATTGGAATCTAGCGCCAGCTCAGGCAATCCGCTCACGAGTGTGATTACACGTTGCGGGCAAGCTGAAACGCACAGACCGCATTGATTGCACAGCCTTTTTAACGTTGCTTCATCCGCCGCGGTGGGTGGGCGTGGCACCGGTCGACAAACCATGCGCTCACTTTGTTGCATCGATTTATTCACGCCAGACCAAAAGCCACGAAACAGACCTCGACGACTGCATTGCTGCATGTTGAGTTGAGCTTGGTAATAACGCTGATCTTTATCTCGCATACAAGGTCTTGCCCTACTCGATTATCGGTACAACTTCACCAACTTATATTTTGCATCCACCAATTGAGCTAACTGCTCGAGGGTACCTTCTGCTAAATAGCTGATACCTTGATAAAATGGTGTTTGCGCCGCTTCACGCATCGTCAGGCAAAAGCGTGGTGCCCATGGCAATACATGCTCGGTCAGAAACGTTTGTAATGCCTGCAAGCTATCGTTGTGACTCACTTCTACCACTTGTGCATCTAATGCCGTATCCGTAAGGTAAGCGATAAAAGAAAAAATAATACCAATATGGTCTTCTGGCTCGCGCTCACCCGTGTCAATGGCAATGCCATGTGCTTGATAAAAGTCACGAATGGCTAACGTTGATTCACCACAAGTGATTTGCTCTTCCGTCAGATACACCGAGCCCCAAGGAGCAGCCGTTAGTGCATTTGGACCAACAAACAATTGAGCATAATCACGACCTAGTGCCGCTAACTCAGGCTCAGCCTTTAAGAGTTCTAGTCCTCGATTGACTTTGTCATTACTCAATTCAACCGGCCATTCATCAAACAACGCATCTTGATATAGCGCGTCGATAAACTCTGAGTTCGCAGCTTGATGCAAGGCACGGTATAGAAAGTGACTCGCAATCGTTAGGCCTGCAAGATTGGAATAATGTGTTTCGTTCATAGGACTTAAATCATGTAAATAAACAAAAAGAATCTGGGGTTAAGTGATTAACCCCAGATTGCGAGATTACATACCTGCGCTAGCGCTAATGTATGAATCGTAGAAGAACGCGCGACCAGCAAGTTCAGCCAGAACAACAAAGATAAATGCGAACAATGCACTGCCTTTGTTTAGGCTTTCACCACGTAGCGCTTGAATCGCCAGCAATAGAACACCCATCACCATCAAACCAATACGTGCCACTGTGAATAACTCACCGTGTGCGATCGCAAATGGATTAAGGTAAGCGTTCAACTGACCTAGCCACACTGCGTAGGCAGCAAAACCAACTAGTGATAGCGTCATCGTCATTAGCGCAAGTAGCGCCAAGCTGCGGTCTGCATGCACTTGAGTCGTGCCAAGTTGCGGTGCTAATACTCGCAGTACTAACGCTGCCGCAACAGGGCCAACCACACCCGCTGTCATCAAAAATTGGAACGTAGTCCAATGAGAGTTCCAGCTTAGAACTGTTGGTAGGCGGTAAACGTTAACAATCGCCAACACAAATACCACACCGAGCACCATTGCCACTGGCAACACCAATTTTTGTAGCATTGGTTGAATGTTAAGTACGCGCATCGCCGTGTAAGTAAACGCCGCACCACCAAATAGTGATAGCGCAACAATTTCCATACTTAGCGGTGATAGGTGCGCAAGACCGAACATAACGTTAAACATACGCAGTGGCTGACCAAGGTGAGTCACTGATGCAAGAGCACCAAGACCAAGTAACGCAAGGCTTGCCATAAACGCAATATTCATCGCTTTACGTTCAGGCTTGAAGCATAGCTCCACCAAACCCAATGCGATAAACATACCGACTGCTGATTGTGCTAGTACGGTAAAGAAAACCAGTGATAACTCGCTCATAGCGACACCTCCGTTGGGTTTTGGATGCTACCTGTTGTATCGCCTGAAGGACGAGAGTTACGACAAGTAGTGATGATCACGTTTGGCGACGTTAAACGTGGGTCTGGCAGTGGTGCCACATCGTTCTTGGTGCCGTATTGCTTACGTAGTTCATCAATTGGACCAAAATCCAATGCACGCAGTGGGCAAGATTCTACACACACTGGCTTGCGACCTTCTGCCACGCGCTCGTAACAGCCGTCACACTTAGTCATGTGTTTTTTCTCTGGGTGGTATTGAGGTGCGCCGTAAGGACAAGCCATACCACAGTATTGGCAGCCTACACACACATCTTTATCAACCACAACCAAACCATCTTCGCTGCGCTTATGCATCGCACCTGTTGGACATGCTTTCACACACGCAGGGTTTGAACAGTGGTTACATGAGATTGACATGTAGTAAGCAAATACGTTTTGGCTTACTGTGCCGTCTTCATTTTCTACCCAGTCACCACCAGCGTATTCGTATACGCGACGCCAGTTAACACCCACTGGAAGATCGCTGCGGTCTTTACATGAAACTTGGCATGTTTTACAACCAGTACACTTACTGGTATCTACGTGAAATCCGTATTGAGTCATTTTCTATCTCTCGCTTAAGCCTTAGCTACTTCAACCAGAATGGTGTGTTGAGGGTTACCCTTCGACAATGGGGTATTCTTTTGCGAGGTTAGTGTGTTCACACAACCACCCAAGTCGATACCGTTTTTGTCTGGGTTATACCAAGCGCCTTGGCCTAGTGCAGTTACGCCTGGCATGATGCGAGGAGTCACTTTGATCGCCACACGGATTTCACCACGGTCGTTGAATACGCGCACGTAATCGCCACTTTGCAGACCACGTTTTTTCGCATCAATTGGGTTCATCCAAATACCGTCAAACACTACTTCACGTAGCCATGGAATGTTGTGGTAGGTTGAGTGTGCGGCCTTTGGTGTGGTAACCAAATAGCTGTAGTGGGAACTGCTCAGTTTTCGGGTCTAGATGGCTTTCCCAAGTCGTCACGTATTGTGGGATTGGGGTGATCACTTCGTCTTCTGCCAAAACCCACTCTTTTGCGATGGTTTCTAGCTTAGTTGAGTAGATCTCAATCTTGCCTGATGGTGTGCCTAGCGCATGTTTTTCTGGATCGTTACGGAAATCTTCCAGTGCCACACGTCCCTCCATTGGCGCCGCCAATGTGTAAGGACCATTTTTACGTAGATCTTCTAGCGTTGGCAGTTTTGGATCTTTTGCACGCGCGCCGTTGTATAGGAACTCAAGCCATTGATCACGAGTACGACCTTCTGTAAACGCCTCTTTCACGCCAAGACGCTCAGACAGACCCACACACATATCGTAAGCACAACGCGTTTCGTATAGCGGTTCAATTGCACGCACTAGAGGGAATACGCCGCCTAGTGAGCCTGAAGAGTAACCATCTGAGCTGACTTCGTTGTTTTCGATTGTCGTCACGTCAGGTAGCAGAAGATCCGCAAAACGAGCCGATGCCGTCATGTGGTTATCGCACACTACGATGAACTCTGCTTTGCTCTCATCTTCAATCAATTTACGGTGTTTGTTGATGTCAGCATGCTGGTTCATGATCATGTTGCCTGAGTAGCTCAACAGGAACTTGATCGGCGTACGTAGACGTTCACCACCTTGAATACCGTCTGTTTTGTCAGTCATTTCATGGTGACGGAAAATCGCATCGCTCCACTTAAAGAACGGAACTTTTACCGCAATCGGGTTAGTACCCACTGGAATACGTGGCGATGGGTAGCTCCAGTTCGCAGGCATATCACCGGTGTTCGTGCCTTTACGACCAATGTGACCCGTTAGGATTGGTAACATAACGATCGCACGAGAAGTTTGCTCACCGTTAGCTTGACGCTGAATACCTGTACCTTGAGTGATGAAACACGCTTTCGCCGTACCGATTTCACGCGCAAGTTGTTCAATTTGATCCACAGGAATGCCAGTGATTTGTGAAGCCCACGCAGGAGTCTTCTCAATACCATCCGGACCTTGGCCTAGAATATGCGCTTTGTAGTGGCCGTTCTTTGGTGCAGACGCTGGCAGCGTTTTTTCATCATAGCCTTGGCAGTATTTATCCAGGAACGCTTGGTCAACCAAGTTTTCTTTGATCAATACGTGTGCAATACCTTCCACTAATGCCGCATCCGTACCTGGGCGAATAGGCAGCCACAAATCTTCTTTGCCTAGCATGGTATCGGTGTAACGCGGGTCGATAATGATAGTGCGTACGTTGTTCTTACGTTGTGCGTTGATATGCTCGTGAATTTCACCGCCGCCACTCATACGAGTTTCCGCTGGGTTGTAACCGAACATCACCAATAAATCTGAGTTTTCAATCTCAGTGGTGTAACTACCGTAAGCAGATGGTTTTGTTGAGCCGTAAGTAAATGGCAGTGCAAACTGAATTTGGCCCCAGCTGTAGTTACCGTAGTAATCTAGGAAACCACCTACAAGGTTGAATAGACGCTTAAAGCAATCTTTACCATCGGTGCGGTAGCCCTGAGTACCAGAACCGTAGGTAATGAAAATCGCATCGTTGCCGTACTCTTTGATGGTGTATTGCAGTTTCTCTGCCATCAAATCAAGTGCTTCATCCCAGCTAATACGTTCAAACTGACCTTCGCCACGTTTGCCAACACGCTTCATTGGGTATTTCAAACGATCTGGATTGTAAACACGGTGCTTAATTGAACGGCCACGCAAACAAGCACGGATTTGGTGGTTACCAAAACCTTGGTCATCACCACGGTTGTCTGACTCAATTTGTGTGATCACACCATTTTTAGTGTGTACTTGCAGCGCACAGCGGCTACCACAGTTCACCATACATGCCGACCAAACCGTGTTGGTTTGCGCTGTTTCTTCAGCTGCCGATTTAGCCACTGCTTTTAATGGTAACGCTGCTGTTAGGGCACTACCACCGCTAACGGCTGCACCCCACTTCATGAAGCTACGACGCTTCATCGGTGTTAGTACCGCTTTATCAATCCAGTTTTTCATTTTTTCTCACATCGCTTGTGCGATTCATTGCTTATTTTTATGTTTCACGTTGAATATCCTCGTAAGGAAAATCAGCGTGTTTTGTGACAATAAATGACGTTATTTACGTGCTAGCCACTTTTGAGGTGAAGAAATATAAATGAATGTGAACCAATGAAATAGAAATTTATGGGGAAAAGTGGTGCCACAAAAACCAGAATCTAAGTTTTCATGATTTAAATCAAAATACACACTGAGTTTTCGCGTTGATTTGGTGATTTATGAGCAATTTGAAACCAATGTGTCAGTGGTTTGGGGCATTTTGAGAAGCTTTAAGGATGGAAGAGCTAAAAATGTTAACAGTGAAATAAAGCTTGCTATGGGAGCGCGATATTGTCGTTAAAACGGACAACTCATCATTATTTTTGTGACGAGTTGTGAACAAATGAAAGGATAGCGTAAGCAAAATGTTCCACACCCTTCATGCTAAATTGCATTGTTTGTATCAGTGAAGAGTGTGGAGAAGGAAAGCAAAAGAACTAGAGCTTAACAATACCGAGTGTGACTTTAATGCTACCGACGACCGTCGAGCCGCCTAAATCTTTGGTCAGACGCAACAGCGTTTTGTGAAAACCTTCATTAGGGAATGCGGCTTCCACTCGACGAATTTGCTCTTTACTTAGCCCTTTACGCACATTACCCATTGAAGCATCGATCCAATCCGCCTTACGGCACGCTTCGATCACTTTTTGATGCGGCCCTTTGTATGGCGAGATCTTATGATGCCAATGAATCGCACCGCGTAGTGCATCGGGATCCAATCCCCATTGATGGGTTTGGTTATCCGCCAGAGCAATGGCTTCTGAAGGTTCAAGATAAGCGAGCTCTTTATCCGTCCATAATCCCAAATCGTGATAAACAAACGCGGTTTCAACCAATTGTTCGTACTGCTCATCATTGTCTAGAAAATACATCGCATACGTAATGTTGCGATAGACATGATTGCGATAGCCCATGTAATCATTGCCAATCACATCACGATATTTCGCAAACAACATCTCTACCCTAGGTCGGTCAGTTTTAATTATTATTTCAGCCATAAATTCACTCCTGTTACTACTCAATAAGTTAGTCTGCCTTAGATACAAAAGTAAAGTGTGCTTAGCGGTTATTACTCAAACTCGTCACCGATACGAAATTTGGCAATAGACCTTCGAATTATTTGATGGTGTTGAACGAAATTGCGTCGTTATTTTCGATGATTGCACAGCTTAGACTGATCGCAATCAATGAAAGGAGAACGGTTATGATCACATTACGTAAAGCAGAACATCGAGGGCATTTGGATTTTGGCTGGCTCAATACCAAGCACAGTTTCTCGTTTGGTAGTTACTATGACCCAGAGCATATGGGGTTCTCCGCTTTGCGCGTCATTAACGATGATATTATTCAACCAAATACCGGTTTTGATACGCATGGTCATCGCGATATGGAAATCATTACCTACATTATTCAAGGTGCGATTCGACATCAAGATAGCGAAGGTAACGTGGAGATCTTACCCGCTGGCGAATTTCAGTTAATGTCTGCCGGAAAAGGGATTTATCATAGCGAATACAACGCATCAGATAGTGAGCCGCTACAGTTACTGCAAATCTGGATTGAACCGAACACCCGTGGTGGTAAGCCGAGCTACCAACAGAAAAACTTTGGCCAAGAATTTGGGTTAACCACCATTGCTACACCAGACGGTGAAAATGGCGCTCTGCAGATCAAACAAGATGCCACGTTACGTCAATTGATCCTTGCTCCCAACCAAAGCCTTGAGTTTGACATTCCACTCAATCGGAACATGTATGTACAACAAGTTCAAAGTGAGTTGCTTGTCGATGGCATCACCATAAGTGCAGGAGATGGTGCAAAAGTAGAGCATCAAACCCAACTGAAACTCCATAACCCGAGCACTACAAACAGTACTGCCCTAATTTTTGAGTTACCATAGGTGAGTTGAGTTTATTCCAGTTAAAGTAACTGCATAATGGCTTCTGATGCTGCCTCAAGTGGGTCAACAATCGCGATGCGAAAGTGGTGCGCATAGTAACGACTGTACTCTAGGCTAGATAATCCAGTGCAAAGTAGCATCACTGCATCACACCCTTCTCTTTGCAGGCGAAGAATGTTGTCAGTAACCTTATCTAGGTTATCTTCCAGAGTATTGGTATCTATCACGTCCGTCGGTTGTCGATACGTGACTTCACATTGATAGGATTTTGCTAAGTCGCTAATACTTTCTGGTTGATATGGCTCTATACCAATGCCACCGAGATGCTCACCAATACTAAATGCTTGCGTAAAACAAGACTCCCCAGCACCAACGACAGGAATATCTAACGAACGCTTTAGCTCTCTTACTGCTGGGTCTGAAGTGCAGCTAATAATCATGCCATCCACTTTATCTTGATTGGCATGAGCCAATGCCACCACTTTAGGCACGGCACAAGCGAGGGTTTCTGCGCTATTGATCCCTTGTGGTTGATCATCAATACAAAAGCTCACCACTCGACATCCAGTGTATGAACTGACAAGCTGCTCTTGAATCGCTAGAAATTCTTTAGACTGTCCCGAAAGGACGCGAATCAAACCAATGGTTTTATTCTTCATTGCTGCCTCTTAGAAAGCCAGTGTGAGAAAATAAGACACCAAGTCCATTTGGTGCCTTATTGAGGGATGACTATCGATATAAATCTGGACGGCGATCTTTTAAGTAAGGGATCTCTTGGCGAAAGGCTTTAACTTGCGTTAAATCCAACTCGACTAATTGATGCCCTACTTGCTGATCCATTTGCGCGATGACCGTTCCACGAGGATCACAAGCGTAGCTATGACCAAATAGGTTTAAACCTTCAAAATCCATTGCTGCGTTGATACCCACCACAAAAAAGTTGTTTTCCAACGCGCGCTGACGAAGATTTAAATCCCACATATCTTTATCTTGAATACGCCAAGCCGCTGGCACGATGAGGAGCTCCACACCATCTTTGCATAGCGTACGAGCCGCTTCAGGGAAGCCAATGTCATAGCAAATTAATAAGCCAATGCGGCCGAACTTGGTATCAATCGCTTCAATACGGTTACCCGCACAAAAATATGAGGCTTCAAGTGCCCAAAGATGTGACTTAGCGTAGCTAGTCACTAACACACCTTGATCGTCAAATAACAATGCACTGTTTAATGCCACACCTGGCATTGACGTTGGCTCGACTATCGGGCAAACAATATAAGCTTCGAGCTCTTTCGCTAACGCTGAAAATCGCTCAACCGTAGATTTGTACCACTGCTCGCCTAAGGTAATCGTGTCATGTGCTAAATACTGTAAGTGGTAGCCAGTATTGAAAAGCTCAGGAAGGCACAAAAAGTTCGCGCCTTTCTCAGCCGCGGCACGGCATTGTGCGATAGCCAATTCAATGTTTTGCTCGACCTCGCCAGGCTTACCGCCCGGCTGGATCATGGCTAACTGAAGTTTTGTCGTCATTCTATACTCCAAGTCATGCTCTTATTACTGAGGCTGTACTTTTGCGACTTCAAGACGTGACATCACCAACCAATAAGCGATACCCGAAACCAAGATCGCATTCACTGGCGGTAAACCAAAACCGTATTTATTGGAAAGCATCGATACTGCAAAGCCCAACACCCAAGCGCCGACTGCAAACCAGTTGAAGCCTTCACGTTGAACAAACTTCTTACCTTGGATCAGGTAATATTCTGCCCACATAACCCCAGCGACTGCAGGCACGGCGATACTCAGTACCGACAAGAACATTTGGAACTTAAAGATCAAACCTGATGCTGCTAAAGCGGTACCAATTAAACCTGCAACCAAGGTAAGCGTTGAGCGATTCACATCTGGGAAGATATTTTTCAGCGCCAAACCACCAGAATAGGCATTGCTCAAGTTAGTCGACCAAGCCGCTAGGAGTAGAACTAAGAATGCCCCCCACCCCATGCCTAAATCAGCCATTACAGCGGTGATGTCCCAGGTTGGTGAGTTTATCGCCATAATGCCGGCAGAAAGCTGTTGAATAAATGAGATAAAACCAATGCCAACAATCGCGATGATCGCCACATCTTTCACGTTACGGGTATAGCGTAAATAATCTGGTGAAATAACCGCACCAACGATCACCACACCCACCACTAAATTGATACCGTCTAACATCGAAATCGCATTTTCAGCCAATGGTTGGTAATCACTAATGGCAATGCTGTTGTCTACGGACATCGCTTTGTACAAACCGTAGATCATCAGCAAAATCAAAGGTGGTAATGCAAAAGCGTTAAATTTTGCCATTAGCGAGAAGCCGTATACAGCCACAACCATCATCAACAGGCCAAGTACAATAGTGGCAAAAGTCAGGTTTACGGATGGGAAAATTTGTTGAATAGAGAGGCCCGCAACCCCGGCTTGAATACCAAACCAACCAAAACTGGTAAAACCAAGCAGCAAGGAAATCATCCACACGCCGCCTTTTTTACCAAAAGCACCCGTTGCTAATACGTAAGTGTTCAGACCTTCACGAGCCGCAATATTGCCTTGAATAGTGGCAACCACGATCAAAATAAGGTTACCAATAATCGCCGCAGTCACTAACCCAGAAACACTCATACCTGCGATAAGTGCGCCGCCAACCATCAACTCACTTAGCGCAATATTACAGCCCAAGAAGTTAATTAATGGCGCTTTCCAGCCGATACGTTGGTCCATGGGGACCGGGTTGTTAATGAGATTTTCATTCTCTTTCATAGTTTATTCCTTTTAACTAGATTTGAATTCATCTAAGCCGCACACATCAACTTTGAAGATGCTGCATACTGCCGTATAAATTACGGAAGATTTCGACTTGCTCAGTACAGAAGAACTTACAATTACCAGCGCTCATCTGTTTCGCAGTTTCAACACATACTGAAGCGGCCAGAGCAATATCGGTCGCATGGCTTGCACCCGTTGCGCATCCCGGAACAGCAACCGCTGCGGTAATCGCCAAGCCAACAACCGGACATTGCGCAGCGACGGCTGGCTGTAAAATACTGTTAATGTGATACAAACCATTGCCGTATGGCGTAATGTCTAGCATTGAGAGTGGAAATGTCACCGCAGGTTGACCGGTACAAGTCTCGACGATACGCACCATGTCCTCTGCCACATGCAAAATCACACCCTGCATAACCGTTGGTGAAATCGCGATACCTTTATGGTTGATAATGCGGTTCCCCTTGGTTGTATCAACAGAGATAATCGCATCGCATGCCGGATCGACCTCATGTTGATTCATTTCGACCATTGACACTGGAGAGTCCATAAAGTCGACCGGTTTGTGAGGGAATGTCGGTGCATCAGGGCAAATATGCGTGGTAATGATCACATCTGACTGAATGCGATCACCACGTTGGAACATTTCCGCCAACTTCATTGCTGTCGCAATGGCAGCAACTGCGCCATCTGCATCAGATACCAATCCAACATGAGTCGGTCTTGCACCAATACCACCTAAGCGACCAATCACACCTAACGTCGGTGATTGACCACCGCTTAACTTGCCATTAAGCCCTGGAATAACGATGCGAACGAAATCCGTTTTACCTTTTTTGCCATGAATCGTGCTTACCGTGCAGTCCACTCCTTCATATTGAGCGAAGTAATTCTTAATGACTGTGCCGTCTACATTTGGACAATCTAACAAGTCCAATGTGGTTAATGTTTGTTTTAAAATCATAATGATTACTCAACCCAATACGTGTCTTTGACTTGGACACCAACTCTACGTGCAACACCAAGCAGTGCCTGCTCTGCACTCACTAATACATCTGTTTCTAACTGATCTTGTGGATAGGACAAACAAAGTCCCACCACATCGCCTGTCATAGGGTGGCGAACGTTCGTCGCCAACGTGCCCACGCCAGTGATAAATTCACCCTCTGTTTTGATACATCGGCTGGAATCCGCCATTTTGATTTGCGCGGCAATTTGAAATGCGTCGTACTCGGCATAATGCTCGGTCAATACGTCAAGTACGACGGCTTTGTCCATTCGTGACAAAATGGCACGGCCTACCGCGGTTTGCGCGGCACAAACGCGGCAACCAACAGGAGAGACAAATTGAGGTTGAAGACGATTGCCAGAATAAGAGCGAGTCACAATCACGCTGTGACCTGATAACACCGAAATGTATCCCGCTAAACCCGTCTCACGTGACAAGTTGCCCATTAATTCCGATGCGATGTCAATTAAATTACTGGAGAGGACATTGGTCGCCGATGCGATGATTAAATTGCCTAGCACAAACTTGCCTTGCTTATCGCGTTCCAGAAAACCCGACGCAACAAGATTTGCCAACAAACGTGACAAAGTACTCTTTGGTAACTTGGTGTAAGTGAGCAACTCAGAATATGAGAATCCGTTATAGCTTCCAGGAATTTGATACTGAGCAATAACGAGGGCGACCTTGTCTAACATACCGTTGTTCCGTTATATGGAACTCCCTGTTCCATTTCTATAACGAATAATTAATCGAATACGATTTGTTCGGTCAACGCGCAAATAGTCACCAATTCTCACCAAGCAAGAAAACTTTTTCTGAAACAATTGAATCCGTGGGTAAATCCACAAAATGGAAAGGCGACTTGATTCGATCTGACCATATAACGAGCAGAAGAGAACGCAATAATGACAATTAACGTCAAATGGAACACTGAGTGCCAATTCAAGATCACGACGAATAAAGGATTTGAACTCAATGTCGATGCCAACAATCAAGCAGCGCCTTGCCCAACCGAACTGTTATTGTCTGCACTAGGTTCGTGCAGCGCGACGGATGTGGTATTGCAATTACAACAGCAAGGTTATGCCATTCAAAGCTTGCAAAATGAAGTCAGCTATACTCTGACCGATGAAGAACCACGTTTGTACAAAACCGCGAACCTGCATTTTTCAGTTAAGGCGCCAAATATGACAGAAGCGGTCATTATTGAGGCGGCGAATCAAGCCATCGAAAAATACTGCCACGTATGCCTCATGCTATCACCAACAATTGAAATTAGTGTTTCCGCCACAGTCCTACTCAATTAAGCTATATACTCAGGTGGTTACAGTATTGGATATTGGATTGAAAGGAATTTAGCCGTGTTATGGATCTTGTTTAAATATGGGGTGACAGCCGCGCTCGTAGTGCTGATTTCAGAAGTGGCTAAACGCAGTGACCGATTAGGCGCATTAGTTGCTGCCTTGCCAACGGTCACCATATTAGCGTTGATCTGGATGTACATTGAAGGGCAAGGTCACGAGAAACTCGCCAACCATGCGTTTTATACCTTTTGGTTTGTGGTACCAACCCTGCCCATGTTTCTGCTGTTTCCTTATTTGCTGAGCAAGTATTCCTTTTGGCTGACACTGCTGATTAGCTGTGTCGTCTCCATAACCTGCTTTGCCATTACCAACCTTGTTGCGAAACACTTTGGGGTCAGCTTACTGTAACCGACTATTCACGGTTAATTCGCTAAGCCTGATACAGCTCCAGCGGCAGATCATCTGGGTCTTTGAAAAAAGTAAATGGTTTTCCGGTGAGTTCATCAATACGAATGGGTTCAACCTCAACGCCCTGCGACTGCAGATATTTGACGGACTCCTCAACAGATTGCACCACAAAAGCAAGATGCCTCAATCCTTGCGCTTCAGGTCCGCTCACTCTTTTGGGAGCATTCGGGAAGGAAAACAACTCAATTTGATTACCATTGGGCATGGCAAGATCCAGCTTGTAAGATTGTCTTTGCTCTCGGTAAGTCTCAGCAATCACTTTTAAGCCCAGAACTTGGGTGTAAAATCGTTTTGACTCTGCATAATCTGAACAAATGATGGCCACATGATGAATGCCCTCTAAAATCACAACGTCGCTCCTTAGATTTAAACGAGGACATTACAACGTATTGTTTTAGAGGGTGCAACAACACATCCAGCTTATTTCACGAGGCTGCAAACCACTCAGGTACGGAACGACGAGTCCACTTAGCAAACTTCGCTTTATCACCCAAGTAAAAGTTTCGATAAGCCTGAATCGGATCATTCTCGACTTTGTATTCATCTGGCATTGCTTGTGGAAATGGCGTTAGACCCTTGGCAGGGAATTGAATATGGCTGATCTGTTCTAGCACCGCGATCGACTTATGATCTTGCTCTTTGCGATAGCGATATTTGTATTCCTTGTTCAGCGCTAAGGTGAGATCTTTGAGCCAGAGAAAGTTGTCGTACGACTCTTCCACCCAGTAGACACACGGGTGCTTAACGTGGGTTGATTTATACGGTGTCGTAAAGCCTTTTTTGTTTAGCGCCGTGCAAAGTAATTGCACGCTCTCGAGAATCATTTTGACCACGTGTTGATCGCAGTGGTATTGCGCGCACTTATTGATGTTGTTGTCTAATACGAAAATATTCATCGAACCCAGTATCCTTACTCTGACATTGCACTCCTAATCAATACGAGCAAGCTCTTAAATAGTATCAGTTGGTTGGCTAAAATAGATTTAACGCGAAGCTAACCAGTCTTGTTTTCCAGTGAACAAAACAGAAATAATGGGCTAGTGTGATAAGTCTCAAAGCGATCCTCCTCTTGGATACAAGCATGACATTATTCGTTTTTGCTTATCATCGAAAGTGACCATTAGGTAATAATTGATTTGGTCCAATTCAATGCTCGGCAACAGATTATACTGACCACCAGCATGATTGGGTTTCGCCCCAATGAGGTTTTGCACTGGCCAAACAGTCAATGTGCTGCTTGCTCAAAAGCCCGACGCTATAGTGACATCTTGAGCGTTTTTCCGCCCTTTAATGAATAACGTGTTTTTCATCCAATTGAGCGACCAGTCTGGCGTATAAATCGTTACCACCGCTATCCCAGCTCACATATGCAGCTCGAACAACGATTACCATCAGCGCTATGATGATTATCTTTCGCATTTTTTACCGCTTTTTGAAAGGCCAAAATTTAAATAGCATCTTAGCTGCGGATACCTGTTCGCTTGCTCGTATCCGCAACTACAGCATGTTTATCACTGATTAAACAACTTCGATATTGCCTTTTGATCGGTATATTTAACGTAATTGGTGATCGATTGTGTGACATCTTCGCTATTCATAAGCTCCTGCATCGCGACCTTCCCGACCATCTCAAATGCCGCTTCAACCGCTAGCGGATCGCGTTTTTGTGCCACGATAAACTCTTGCTCACAATCTTCAACTAATAAGCGAGTCACCAATGCACCGACCTTTTTATCGATCGCTTCTCTTTGCTGCGGTGAAATATTTGAAAATGGCTTCATCTCAGGATGGGCAGCAACCGCAAAATAGATCCAAGTTGCCAACTGTTTTCGCTCTTTGCCATTTAAAGAATCAACAAAACAGGTCGTTAATGCCATCGTATCGGCTTTTACTGGCATAACCATTAATGCTCCCATGGTTGCCATCAGCGCAATCAATCCTTTTTTCATCGTTCCCTCTATTCATTCGTCCGTCATTAATACTGCGTTTCCCTGTTTGGTTTTGAGTAAACCAAGCGGCAAAACATGGCTTGCAACACCACTTTAGCAAAAGGTTATGAATGACGAGAAAACAACAAGATGATGCCGATCGCACTATTTGATATTACGTGTTGTAGAGTGATGCCGCTTTGCATTAGTCACGGTGACTAATCATACATACACTCAACGCTAGATCACTTGAACTTCGAGTTAGCCTCGAGTAGTTGCACAATTTCTGTTTGCTGCCAATATAGCCAACATATTCAAGCAACCTCAATAAACGGAATTTAGTGGGACGGCTTTATGTCAAGGAAGAATCTCGACGCAACTTCACACAAGCAAATGTGGAAACTGACACCAATCTGCTTACTTATGCCGGCAATCAGCTGGGCAAATGTCAGTGATGCTCCGGTTCTCGGTGGCTTGGTGAATTCTGCGGACATACTGCAAAACAAGATTGTATCCGCTATCTCCTACTCCACTCGTGTCTCACGCGATATGACGCTGTTTACCATTGGTGGCGTCACCTTAGAGAGCTACTTACTTAGCCTACCGTTGGATGTAAAAACCAAAACTCGAGTCATGGGTCAAATCGCCGATCCAACCTACTCTATTCCACTCGGATATTTTCTGTATCAGTTTTACGATCGCTACACCGGCATCGGCAGCGAAGACACATTTAAAGCGTATTTGAAAACGGTTTATGACGACCGAGCCCTAAAAGGGTTTGAGCATTCACTTTTCCAACTCGATGAAACAACGGATGCGACAGTTCAAGAACACAAAAAGGATCAAGCCCATCAAGAAGGCATAAAGATCAACCGTGATTTTATGGCTGCCATGGTCACCGTTTATGACGCACTGGTACAAATTGGCGAATGGCAAAAGATGGAGACACTGCCGGCACAGTACACTTATCTTACCGATAGTGACGAGGATTTAGCGCTGATCAATCGCATTCAACCGATTGTGATTCACATCCTAATCCAAGCCTCATCGGGTATGGATGAAGGAGACATGAAAAACGCGCTCCTTGCCATCATTGATGACGGTAAAGCTGAAAATGCCAATAAACCGAACAACAAAGCACAAGCATTAACCATTACTTTGATTGATTTTGTGCGTTTAAATGTTCTCAAAGCCTATCGCCAATTTGTCTACCAAGATGAGCGCTCCATCGCCCTCAATCAATGGCTACAGGATAGCTTTGAACAAGATCCAAATCAGACCAAAGGGTTTCTTCAATCTCAGCAACAGCGTCGCATCGCAGTTCAAATTACGGTCGATGGTTTGCAGCAAGGCCTGATGGAAGGCTTAGTTGACCCAAATAAACCCTTTATTAAGCATGCCTATAACAATCATTTGCAACATCAAAGCTATCGCGCGTCTCAAGCCACATCGAGCCCTGAGCATCAACAAGATACACGCTTTTTACAAACCCTCGCCGAGCAGACGTACAAAGACCCTTATTATCTACCATTCTTTAAACGTCTTTATCAGCAACATCAAACCAGTATTGCTCGGGTGGGCATATCTTCCACGCCGACAATCAGTGTTCGAAATCTCCCCATTATTAAGACGGGAGCTAAGGTTGCGGGTGCACAAGGAACAGGGATCCCTAACTTTCACTTTGTCGATCGAGAACAAGACCGCGCTTACTATTTCTTTGGTAATGATGCTCTACAACTTGACCGTCTGATGCAGGCCAACCAAGTCGAAACCATGTTTGATCGACTCAATTATCTCAAAACGCTCAATTGCAATGCCCAATATGATTGGAATGCTCACACCAGTTATGACGCTCTGGTCAATTTGGGCGCGGGAGAAGCGTTACGTGATTTCGGAGAAAAACGTTGCGTGCGGGAATTGCAAGAAAGAGCCAGCAATGAACAACGATTAAATCAAATGCGCACCGACCTAATTGCAGAGATCGAACGCTATCAATCGACATCAAGTTGGAAACTCTACACCAAGCTCTCTTTAAAATGGAAGATTGAGCAACAACTCGAACAATACGCTGCACTCGATGGCAAAGGCATGCCTGATTACACCTTGATCTACAACCCTTGGCCAGATCACTTTGCGCACTTTGTGGGCCCGTTTAGTGATGAGATCATTATGCCGACTGGTGAACTTAACCGCTTGGATTATTGGATTGGGCAAATTGAGCAAACTTATCGCGATGCTGGCGTCTATCAACGCACCTTGTGGGGAATGGCGGGCGATCATGGGCTTGCTCCGGTTTACTATACCCTAAACCCTGAAAAAGCGATCTTCTCTCCGTTAGAACAAGAACTTGGCTATCCATTGAACATAGTGAAGATCTCATCTGATGAAGGTGAAGGCCCTAAAATCACCAATGCTCTAAACTCACCGAGTAATAAAGGTATCGACGTTGTAGTTGCTTCAACCGCTGGCGGCAACTTTATGCTGGATCTGTTTAACTCTAAGCAAGGTTGGACAACTCAACCTCTGTATAACGAACTGGTGGTGTGGAAACCTATTCATGCGCAGCCAGAGCAAAGTGTCGATATCATCGATAAAACCCTGCACTACTTAGATGAAACACTCGATTATTTGGTGGTGCGTGAATCACAATGCAATGAACAGAACTGCGACGTGCGCGTCATTGGTCTGCGAGATGGCCAGCGTAGTGACGAGCTGATCTATAAGCGTGGTGAACGTTACTATTACACCATGCAATCGAACACCATGCCATCGAGTCAGTCGAATGATGCTAGCCTACTTGGCCTAACCACCTTTAACCCTTACTTATCCGTACCAAATCAAAATGAGTTCAACCGCTATCTCGGACTGTATCAACAATGTGTCATTAACGCAGATATCGCAGATAGCACCACTTGGTGTGATAAAAAACAGTGGCAAATGCTCACCAGCTACACCCCTCGTCCAGATTCTGTGGTGCAATTAGCCAATATTTATGCCGAATCTCGGGCTGGAACGATCAACCTATTTCCACGTGATGGTATCGGCTATAACACGAAAGTGCCCGGTCGACATGCGGGTGAAAGCTATTTAGAAAAAGACGCGTTTATCGGCTTTTGGGGTGACCCCATTGGTGACAATGCCAAAACGCTGATTAGTGAAGAAAATGGCTCTTTAGCGCCAACGCTATATGAATACCTCACTCAAGAAAGCGTCACGGTGAACCAAAATGGTTGGGGCTATCCATCGCTTTTAGGCACATTGGATATTCGATAAAACAAACCCCGTAACAGCATTGCCATTACGGGGTTCATTCGCTAAGCGATTATGCTAGGTCGAAACGATCTGCATTCATCACTTTAGTCCAAGCTGCAACAAAGTCTTTCACGAATTTTTCTTTGTTGTCGTCTTGCGCATACACTTCCGCGTAAGCACGTAGGATTGAGTTCGAACCGAACACCAAGTCTACGCGAGTCGCAGTCCATTTTACTTCACCTGTTTTACGAGAAACGATGTCGTAAGAGTTGCGGCCAGTTGGTTTCCAGTTGTAATTCATGTCAGTTAGACCAACAAAGAAATCATTAGTTAGCGCACCAACGCGGTCAGTGAATACACCGTGAGCGCTGCCTTCGTAGTTCGCACCTAGAACACGCATACCACCTAGTAGCACTGTCATTTCTGGCGCAGTTAGCCCCATTAGTTGTGCACGGTCTAGCAACATTTCTTCAGGTGCCGCAGCGTAGTGTTGTTTCTGCCAGTTACGGAAACCGTCAGCAACAGGTTCTAGCACTTCAAATGACTCAACATCGGTCTGCTCTGCAGTCGCATCACCACGGCCAGGAGCAAAAGGTACTTCCACTTCAAAGCCAGCTTCTTTTGCTGCAAGTTCCACACCTAGGTTACCGGCAAGCACGATAACATCTGCAACGCTTACATTGCTTTCAGCGGCAATGCCTTCAAGCACTGACAATACGCGAGCTAGTTTTTCTGGCTCGTTACCTTGCCAATCTTTTTGTGGCGCTAGACGAATACGAGCTCCGTTTGCACCGCCACGTTTATCGGAACCACGGTAAGTGCGAGCACTATCCCAAGCAGTTGAAACTAAATCAGCGATGCTTAGGTCTGTTGACGCAATTTTCGCTTTAATGGCTGCCACATCGTAATCTGTACGGCCAGCTGGTACTGGATCTTGCCAAATTAGCTCTTCTGCTGGTACATCAGGGCCAAGGTAGCGAGATTTAGGACCCATATCACGGTGAGTCAGTTTAAACCAAGCGCGAGCAAAGATATCAGAGAAGTGCTCAGGGTCGTTGTAGAAACGCTCAGAAATTTTACGGTATTCTGGGTCTACTTTTAGCGCCATATCCGCATCTGTCATCATTGGATTGTGACGAATGCTTGCATCTTCAACGTCAGCTGGCTTGTCTTCTTCTTTAATGTCAACTGGTTCCCATTGCCATGCACCTGCTGGGCTCTTAGTCAGTGCCCACTCATGGTTTAGTAGCATTTCAAAGAAGCCGTTATCCCATTGTGTTGGGTTAGAAGTCCACGCACCTTCAATACCACTTGTTACCGTATCACGTCCGATGCCGCGAGATTTGTGGTTATTCCAACCAAGACCTTGCTCTACAACGTCTGCGCTTTCTGGATCTTGACCAAGATTCGCTGCATCACCATTACCATGCGCTTTACCGATTGTGTGACCACCAGCAGTTAGCGCAACCGTTTCTTCATCGTTCATACCCATACGAGCGAATGTCACACGCATGTCTTCCGCTGTTTTTAGTGGATCTGGGTTGCCATCTACACCTTCTGGGTTTACGTAGATTAGACCCATCATTACTGATGCAAGTGGGTTTTCTAGGTCACGGTCATTTGAGTAACGGCTGTTTTCAGCACCTGATGGCGCTAACCATTCTTTTTCAGAACCCCAGTAAACGTCTTTTTCTGGATGCCAAATGTCTTCACGACCAAAACCGAAACCAAATGATTTCAAGCCCATTGATTCGTACGCCATCGTACCAGCAAGTACGATTAAATCTGCCCAGCTGATTTTGTTGCCGTATTTTTGTTTGATAGGCCAAAGTAGACGACGTGCTTTGTCTAAGTTTGCGTTATCTGGCCATGAGTTAAGTGGAGCAAAACGTTGGTTACCCGTACTTGCACCACCGCGGCCATCACCTGTACGGTAAGAACCTGCTGAGTGCCATGCCATACGAACCATCAAACCGCCGTAGTGACCCCAGTCTGCTGGCCACCATTCTTGGCTATCAGTCATCAATGCTTTAACGTCATTTTTTAACGCTTCAACATCAAGTTTTTTCAATTCTTCACGGTAATTGAAGTCTGCGCCTAGAGGATTTGTTTTGGTATCGTGTTGAGAAAGAATGTCTAGATTTAAGGCATTCGGCCACCAAGCAACGTTTGAAGATTGAGATGACGTAACTGCACCGTGCATTACAGGGCATTGTCCGCTGGTGTTATTATTTTGACTCATGTTCACTCCATTCCCTATCAATCGGGACTTAGCTAATTACAATATTTGCTGTTTTTACCCGTCATACCGAAACCCCTACAATCAGACGCTTTGGGATAACTTCGTGTTACAGGCACAATACTCCTCCTTGTGTAAGACTAAAACAGTTACTACCTATTTCATTGATAGAGAAAATTGATTAACTGAGTGATATTTAAGCGTAATCTCTTAGTGCGGCACTAAAATGCTCGCTTTACTTTTGCCGTTCTGTCGCAAAACAAAAATGCCCTTTCTTTATTCCTTTGAGTAATTCGCTATTCCCAAACCGCATAAAAAGCGATCGAAACAACCGCCATTGCTGTACTCAAACTAAGACGAATAAATCATAAACATCAGATTAATCATCCAATTTTTTCAGAGCAAATTTCAGACCGGAAAAAGTTCAATCTGTAAAACAAAATAAACTGAAATTAATTTGAAATTACCTGGCAAACCTGGAGGTCTTCTTGAGCAATACACTTGTTCAAAGCAAGTTACACAGCAAGTAATAGTGATACTAAATAAAACTATTACCACCGACAAATAAAGCGTTTATCAAGCGTTGTCACCTAAAGGGAATATATTATGAAACGACTATTATCTCTTTGTAAGCATCCTAGCTCTCGGCGCATCTTCTGCAGCTTTTGCAGGCGGATATCAATGGCAAAGCAAAGTCCAAAGCATCGAAGGTGATGTGGTGAATTCGAAGCAAGCGGCTTACGATATGGGCTTAGCGATGATTAATGATTACCAAAGCAAGAGCTCGTTGGAACTACGTAAAGAATTTACATCGAGTTTCGATAACGTGGATCGCCAATCATTTGCAGTAACGGAAGCAACGGTCACTGTGGACGAGTTTCTACAAGACAATGGGCAAATTGCCTATCAACCTATTTTAAATGTTGAATATGAATATAGAAAACGCGAACTTGGTAGCCGCTAAATAATATATTTAAATAATGATATTAATGAAAAGCCCTCTTAATATTGAAAGGGCTTTTAATTACCTCGAGTAAGGCGAAGTAATGGGTTTATACTCAAGTGACTTCAAGATGCAGGATTCAGAGCATTGTTACTGCTTTGAGTTTAAGGAAAACTACGAAGCGAAATAGCCATCTATTTTCGAGTAGTTTGACGCAAAAATCGAGGCAGTAACTTGCTCCCAAAGGGCGAGATGACTTGGCTCGCATACGTCGTTAACGATTTTTGATTTAGAACCACTAGATCTTCAAATCATTGCCTTGTCTGCAATCCAAGTCATTCTCGCTGAACTCCGCACCTTGAGGTTACTTGAGTATATTAATCAACCGGTACAACTAACATATCAACGGTTGATTTATTTATTAGGCGACGTGAGTAAGAGATAATATGACTGATAAAATCATGATGATGGCCGCAGACGATCATATCAACACCATGATCTTCAACCACACTTTTTAGTTTTGCAGCTAAATCGCCCGTCCCAACAAAAAAGTGTCGCAACGGAAACGTTGTATAGTTTTGCAGTTGATGTAACTGCTCCATGGCATGCAAATTCAAAGGACGCTGCTCTGGCTCAGCTTGAATATCGATAAGCTCCGGATAAACCTCACCGATGTTACCATCTATGTGAATTAAAGAGACTTCAGCACCTATCATTTCGGCTAAAGAAACTGCCTTATCAATCAGCACCTTGCTGTCTTCGGATAGTTCTAATGCAACAAGAATATGGTTGTACTTCATACCTATGCCCTCAGCGACTTTGTTACCTACGAGCATAGTCCTTGTTTGCTAAAAATTTTGTATTCGAGATCTCGATTTGATTAAAAAACACTCAACAACACAATAAACCGAAATGATAAGGCGTGTCTCAATCTTTCTTTCAACGTAAATGACCGTAGAAAATTTGAGGAAGTGGTTCGAGCGGTAATATAAAGGGGCCAATAAGCCCCTTTGTATGCAATGTAACTTCAATATGCTGACATCAGAAAGTAACTGACTCCCTAAGAGCGAGGTTACATGCGTATATTTTAGTTAGTGCACTGATAAATTTGAGTATAACGAGTAGAGATACAACCCAATAGCTTATCTTTACGCGCACATTGTGCTAGCGGTGCACCTAAGCTTTGCGCATTTTTGTAGCCCCAAGCTTTACAACCATTTTGCGCCGTAAACAGTGCCTCTTGTTCATCAACAACCGCTTGTTGTAACAGGCCTTCATCATAAGCAAGTTTAATCGTCGCGTGGTGTTTGCTGCCATCTACAACAAACCAGTTTTTAGGCACTGGGTTTGCGCATGCCGTTAAAGTCAAAGCTACGACAAAAGAAATAAGCAATTTGAATTTCATGAATGTTTTTATGGTGATTTTATAAAAGGTGGCGCATTCTACACAATCTTTTCTTCTCTGCATCACTAAAAATATTTATCAAACAGACACCCAAAGTATTCACGCGAAAACAAGTACTTTTGTGTGGTTTAGGCGTAACTAAAAAACCCCAACACACAGTGCCGGGGTTCAATATACAAATCAGTATTAACAGCTAGTATTGCTGTTCGGTTGTCACCCCACCCTAATCGTAAAGTTAAGGCAGCGCGAGCAAATTAGCTTTTTAGCATTTGCCAGTATTTCTGATATACCTCAGCAAAGCTGCCGATGTCATTGGTGAATTCACCGTTTGAAATCAAGGTATCATCAGGGAAGATCAGTGGATCATTTTGCATTTCAACCGGTAGGTGCTGTTTCGCTGCACGACTTGGTGGTTGGTAGCCTAATGTTTTCACAATTTGAGCTTGGTTTTCTGGGCGCAAAATAAAATTAATGAATTGATGAGCCAATTCTTTGTTTGCCGAACCTTTCGGAATCACAAAGTTGTCCATCCACAAGATGGCACCCTCTTTTGGATACACAAAACCAAGTTCTGGAAGTTCTTCACGGCCTAAATAAGCGTTGCCGTTCCATTGCATACCAGCCGTTACTTCGCCAGTCACAAATGGGACTTGAGGCGCATCAGAGTTATACACCACGACGTTTGGTTTTAGTTCGCGCAAGCGTTCATAAGCTTGTTTGATTTCATTTTCGTTAGTGGAGTTGATGCTGTAACCCAAAGATTTTAGCGCCATACCAAATACGTCACGCACGTCATCTAGCAGCATCACCTGTTGTTGGAATTTGTCATTCCACAGATCTTGCCAGCTTTGAACGTCACTTGCTTGGTAGTAATCGCCATTGTAGGAAATACCCGTTACGCCCCATACATAAGGCACGGAATATTGGTTATTAGGGTCAAAAGATTGGTTAAGAAGACTTGGGGTAATATCTTTTAGGTGAGAAAGCTGAGCTTTATCGATTGGGGCTAACATGCCCTCTTTGCCCATCTTGGCAATAATATAAGTCGAGGCAAATGCGACATCGTACCCCTTGCTATCGAGCAGCTTAAGTTTGGTGTACATCGCTTCATTGTTTTCAAAGGTTGAGTAGTTCACTGCTACATCATATTCCTTCTCAAACGCCTTAATCACGTCCACTGGCATATATTCAGCCCAGTTGTATACGTTCAGCATGCGCTCACCAGCGGCCACACTGAACGCAGAAACACTGCAAGAAGCGATCATTAAACCAGTAATAAACTGTTGTTTTCATTTCGATAAACTCTAAGAAAATAAAATATAAAAAACGACAAATAATTTATTGTCGTCACGATAAACAAGTTATTTTAATGTTTTGGCAACATTATCAATAGCTTGTCGCGCATATGAAAACATGGGACAATATTTTTTCATCAGTTTTTACTGGTTTTTGTGAATTTTTATTTCAATACCTAGCGGATTCAATTTCCATGTCGATTCAAAGCGAATATATCGATAGTTACCATCAAGCAACAATTAACCCTCTTCCCCTTCAACCTGAGCTCACTCAAGATATTGATGTTGATGTTTGTATCATCGGCGGTGGTATGACTGGCTTGAACGCAGCGATTGAACTGCGCCAACGCGGTTACACTGTTGCAGTACTTGAGTCAAAGCGCCTTGCGTGGGGTGGTTCTGGCCGTAACGGTGGTCAATGTTTGGTAGGTTACTGCCTAGGCTTGCGTGAAGTTCATGAAACGTACGGCGAGACTTGGGGTAAACAGCTTTGGGATCTTTCTGTTGAAGCTATCGACATCGCACGTGACCGCGTAAAAGAATTCAACATCGATTGTGGCTTCCAACAAGGTTACATCGAAGTCGCGCTGACTAAAAACCATGAGAAAGAACTGAAATCTTGGTATGACCTAAAGCAAGGCCATTACAACTACCCTAGCGCATCTTGGTGGGATAAAGAGAAAATCAACCAAGTCGCAAACACAGAGCGCTACCTTGGTGGCTTGCATGACACTAACAGTGCTCACATGCACCCACTAAACTACACGCTTGGCCTTGCTAAAGCGGCGATTGATCTTGGCGCTCAAGTCTTTGAAAACACGCCAGCAGTAAAGCTGAACAAAGGCAAACCACACACTGTGGTAACACCTAAAGGCCGTGTTAAATCGAAGTTTATTCTCCTTGCGTGTAACGCATACCTTGATGGTTTAAACCGCAAAGCGCAGAGTGTGGTGCTACCTGTCGCTTCTTACATCGCGGTAACTGAACCACTAGGCGATCGTCAACCAATCACCAACATGATGGCGATTTCTGACATTAAGAACAGCCTAGACTACATGCGCCCAACCCCTGATGGTCGCATTCTGTTTGGTGGTGTTAACCATCCATTTAACTTGGAATACAAAGACTCAATGGAGCGCCTGCGTCAACGTATGGTGAAAGTATTCCCACAACTGTCTGATGTGAAAATGGAATACCATTGGGGCGGTCTATTTACCGTAACACGTGAATACATGCCACAGATCGATCACCTAGGTGATGATGTGTACGTGGCACACGGTTACACTGGCCACGGCGTTGGTCTAACCAACATCGCAGGTAAAGTAGTTGCCGAAGCTATGGCTGGCAACGCCGAGCGCTTTGATGTGTTCTCAAAAATCAAACACAAATGGATCCCAACACCACAAGTGCTGCGCACTCCAGCACTAGCGATGGCGATCTGGAAAGCGCGTCTAGAAGACGTGCTCGCAGAACGCTTAGATCAAATCTGTTGTTCAATTAAAAAAAGGTGCCAAACGGCACCTTTTTTTATATTTCCTATTTTTAGAGCGAACAATATTGACGGTTAAGTGGATTGCTATAGTCACCGTTAGAGTGGTTGAAATAACATTCTAAAAGTCATTAAAGCCTTGCGACATACCGAGTCTAAATGCTTCTCTTACGGTCTCTTGTTTGCTGATCCTGATCGTCTGCCCACAATGATCATGGGCTTCAAGAATAGATAAGTGATGGAATGTCATCACATTATCGATACACAGTTGTTCTGTTGATTCCGAGCAACCCAATAAAGCCTGAATTAACACAGCTGTTAATAATCCTCTCACGAACACTTCCTTATGTACGCTGATACTCAAGTCACTCCAGATGCAAAACTACATCTTTAACCAATAGAGAAAATTGTCGTCTGACCTCGCCAGATTTTTCTGCTGATTAATACGAACTTGCTCCGAATCGATTGCCGATTGCTCAGTAAAATCTAGAGCAACAAAACGATCTTGATTCTCTGAATTAGGCCCACGCGTCTTCGTTAGTTGCTGCAGTTCCTTGTAGTAACCAACACAAAAAGAGCGCGCTTCAATACCTGTGTAGTCATGAAAAGCGACCAATGTTTTTACACACTGCTGCTCTTCACTTTCATTGCAACCGCTAACCAATAGTGACAGTAATACAACTTTCCACAATCTCATTACGGCTCTCGCAAATTCCACTATTTAGTACATTATACGGACAATAATAAACTCGTTGAATAATGTCGTAATCTTATGCGTAGTGGTTCTAAGTTCTCAATTTGCTCCAACAAAAAAAGCGGCTCTTGTGAGCCGCTTTTTCATTTCAATATGCTAACTAGAAATTACATAAACGCTAGCAGTGGAGAGAGATGCACAGTAGAATACCAGTGATGATAATCAGATTTGTCGCCATGCCTTTGTATTTGTTTAGCTCAGGCACTTTGTAAACAAGGTAAGCCGGGATCAAACAGCCAACCATACCGAAGATTGGGCTACAAATTGAAGTAAACGACAGAATTGGAGCATTAAGTGCAATCGCAGACCAAGCAAGCAGAATAATGAATACGGTTACAAGCTTATTTACCAATTCTTTGTTGATATCAGACTCTTTGCGAGAACGAAGTAGAATGTTCATCGCTAGGCCACGACATGCTTCTTGGAACGCTAGGAACACGCCAAAGAATGAAGTTACCACGGCAAAGATATTGATTACGATACCAGCGACGGTTGCCCAGCTACCTGGGAAGTAGTGTGCAATGATTGCTAGCGCAGAAATGTTCTTGTTCATCGCTTCTGTTGCTTGCTCTTGGCTAATCGCAAATGTGAACGATACTGCGAAGAAGAACACTACAACAAATAGGATTGCGAACGCAATCTTCATCGCGCGCTCAGCTTTATAGCGAGCCACTTCGATAGATTTTTCGTGTGAGCGGTATGAGATAACCATTGGGCTTAACGACTGGATAAACAGAATAGACGTTAGCGTAAATGGTAGTGTGATGATGGCGTTTTTCAGCATTGGGCCAAATTCACCAATAGCAGGAATGTTTGCCATATCCCAACGAGCCATGAGCAAAATACCCATCACTGCAACCAGAGACAGTACCGTTACCGCCATAAAGCCAGAAAGCTTAAATAGTAACTTCTCGCCTTTAGAACCGATAAACGCAAGCACACAGATAAGCGCTAAACCGTAGAACACGTTCTCATTTAGGTAGCCTTCTGTCACACCAAACGAGTGTAAGTATGATGCACTGTCATTGGTCACTGCAAGCGAGTACACCAACACCCAGATAACCAACATGAGGAAGTAAAGCACGCCAAGCGCAACGCCCCAGTTTTTACCTAAGTAACCTTCGATAACTCCTGGGTAGTCAGTACATTTTTTAGATTCGGCTAGAGTATTGATAAAAAGTTTTTGGAACAGATACATGGCTGGATAGCCAATCACTGAAGAAAGAAGAAATACCCATAGACCCATTACACCAACTTGTACTGGCAAGAATACGATACCGGCACCGATTGCCATACCGATACTCATCACCACCCAGCCGATATCGACACTGTCAAACTTAATAGCTTGTTGCCATTCTTGTTTGGTCATGTTCGCTCGTTCGTGCGGTAAACTGTTATCAGTGGCGCTTGTAGGGACGCTTTGGATTGTTTCGCTCATAAGTATGATTCCATTTATATATGGCTAAAGCCATTATCTAATTGAGAGATCTTGTTATACAAACACTCACTAGGAGCGTTTGACTTGTTTCGGAGCATACGCAGGTCTTAGAGAAATAGTTTTTAAAATATCGCGAAATAGCACAATAGTAGAAATTTATACTATTTATATGCACCTTTGTTGTTATTGTTTTTGTCATGATCCACATCAATTGAAATCTAAAATACCTCCATAAAAGCATGATTCGCTTCACTTTATGTTGAAAATTATCATCATTATCCCACGCAACTCATTCGGGAGATTGTTCACACTTCTATTAATTAACTAACTAATTAAAGCGAAAATAACACCAAAAAGGCTTATTTATCTCCACTTATAGCGACAAAACACCTCACCATTGTGACTTTAAGAATAAATGACTATTCGTTGGAATATGCCAGCATTCTAAACTAATGAGATTGTAAGAAACTCCTCGCTCAACTGTTGGCTATATTCGAGATAAGAAATAAGTAAGTAACGTGAGTTTTCGCGTTCAAAAAAGGAATGTCTGAGCAAAAAAGGAAAAATTATTTTCTCTTAGCAGCGCAATTTTCGTGCAACAAGAATATGAAGGATAGAAACAGGATTGGGAGAAAAGGAGAAATTCGATTGGAATGTCGCAGCCCCTGACTAATGAGGCTGCGATAGCGGTTTAACTTAACGTATAGGGGGCGTTAAGCAGTTATTTTTGCATCATGATATCGAGGATTTGCACGTCAGTTTGCGTCATCGAGCCATTAGCCAGTACCGATAGGTTGATGATTGACTGATCGACATCATTCGCCACAATACCTTCAGCACCTGTTACACGAATACCATCGATAGCCATTAGTGCTGTTTTCACTGCAGCACCTGCAGAAGAAGAGACTTTCATCGCGCATGAGGTTTTCGCACCATCACAAATCACACCAGCAACGTCACCAATCATGCTACAAATCGATGCACTCACTTGCTCAAAGTCACCGCCCAATAGGTAAGTAATGCCTGCCGCTGAGCCCATTGATGCTGTAGTTGCACCACACAGCGCTGATAGTTTGTTTTGGTAGCTCTTTACGTAAATCGCCATTAGGTGTGACAACATCAAAGCACGAATGGTTTGTTCTTCTGTCGCTTTTAGGAATTCAGCAGCTGCAACCACTGGCATTGTCGCTGCAATACCTTGGTTACCTGAGCCTGAGTTACTCATAGCTGGCTTCATTGCACCATCCATACGAGCGTCAGATGCTGCAGAGGTACGTGCTAGTACTTCTGTTAACAATCCACCAGACAATAGACCGCGTGATTCATTTTTACGAAATGTTGCGCCGATCTCCAAACCGTAGTTACCCGACAAGCCTTCTTCTGATAGCGCAGTGTTCAACACTTTAGCTTGTTCGATAAAACGAATGTCTTCTAGATCGGCGTTCATCGCAAACTCAAACACATCTTTTGCCGTGGCTTCTGCAAATGGATTGTCGTGAGATTTCTCTTCTGCCGCTTTAGGCTCTGCTTTAAACACGGTCATGCCATCTTCTTCAATAGCAATCACTTGAGTGTGACTATCTGCAATCGTCACTGCTACGCTGCGGTCTTGGTAGAATACTGTGACTTTGGCATACAGAATATTTGCTACGTCAGCCACACCGACAGAGACTTGATGGTTATCTAGCATTTGCTTCGCAACCGCTACGTCTTCAGCCGTTACGTTTTTCAATACTTCTAGGTTTGCAGTGTGATCACCTGCCACTGCACCGATAGTCGCCGCCATAGGTAGGCCGACCATTCCTGTACCAGGAATACCTACACCCATGCCGTTTTTCATCAAGTTAGCAGATACGCTTACTTCAATGTTCACTGCGCTTGCGTCAGCTTTTACGCCAAGCTTGTCAATGGCGATGGCTGTTGCTAGGGCAACCGAAACAGGTTCTGTACAACCCAGTGCTGGTACCACTTCACGGTTAATTACATCAATAAATAATGGCCATAGGTGTTGTTTCATGTATTGGCTCGCTTCCAGTAATAGTTATAGCTTTTGGTCAGAGGACCGCGATTTAATGCCATTGTAAAACATTAGTCGGGGAATTTTTTTTCCATTTTTTCTCCATTAAGGTAAATTTAGAGAATTTTTTCCTACCAAACATAATATAAAATAGGGATAATTCATTTAGATATAGAGCTAACATTACTGAAATTATTACTATTATATAGTTAGCACTAAATTTTACCTTTTTCTTAAATTGCCTTAACAAGAGTAAATATTCCTAAGGCATGACTTAAAATCTAATGTGAGGACATTGTGGGAGAACGAGTTAAGTTAGACAGAGTGGATCGTCAGCTTTTGGCGGCGTTACAAGAAGATGCAACGCTACCACTCAATGAATTGGCGAGAATCGTAAACCTAACCACGACCCCGTGCTGGAAACGATTAAAACGCCTTGAAGAAGAGGGAGTGATAACCAAGCGCGTCGCCCTACTCGACCCTGCAAAAATCGGCGTTAACTTTACCGCTTTTGTTCAGGTAAAAACCTCCGATCACTCTCACGCTTGGTATGAGAAATTTGTTCTCGCAGTACTCGACATGCCAGAAGTAATGGACTTCTACCGCATGGCGGGTGAATACGACTATATGATGCGCGTACAGGTAGAAGATATGGAATCGTTCGACCGCTTCTACAAACATTTAGTCAACCGCGTCGATGGCCTAACCAATGTGACTTCAACCTTTGCGATGGAATCTCTCAAGTTCTCGACCGTATTGCCACTAGGCAATTAAACATCCATACAAATTCCAATCGCTCTGGCGTCTCTTGAGCGATTGGCCGATTTCATTGATGCAATTGCATATCAGCACGCTTTTCTCCTCTCCCCTTATCAACATTTTTGCTCTTAACATCACTGTTTTGAAACGTTTGCGTCGCTTTGATTCATCGCCTCTTCTATGATGCGCGCGATTTTTATCTCCAGTAAAACCTCCCATAGAAGAGATCTTTCATGCTTAAGCCTACTTTGCTTGCTTCCTTTGTTGCACTTACCGTTAGCGGCTGCGCTCAGTTCGCACCTAACTATAATGCTGACCTCATCATCACCAATGGCGAGGTGTTAACTATCAACCAGACCATGCAAGTGATCGAAGATGGTGTGGTGGTTGTCAAAGACGACAAAATCATTGCCGTTGGTGAAGCAGACATCGCAGCACAATACCGTGCACCAAAAACCATTGATGCCAACGATGGCATTGTGATGCCAGGGATGATCAACACCCACAACCACTTACCGATGATTGCTTTTCGTGGCTTAGGTGAAGAAGGCATCGCTAACCGCCTCTTTGCTTACTTCTTCCCATTGGAAGGTGAAAAGCTAAGCCGTGAGCTTATCTACAATGCAACCAAATTGGGTGCCATCGACTTAGCACAAAGCGGCGTAACTACTTACGTTGATATGTATTACCACATGGATGAAATGGCCAAAGCGACCAAAGAAGTCGGCCTACGAGCAGTACTTGGCCAAACCGTGATTAAATTCCCTGTAGTAGATAGCAAAGAAGCTTATGGCGGTATTGAGTACGCAGAGGGATTTATTGAGCAATACAAGCAGGATCCCCTGATCACGCCAGCCTATGCGCCACATGCGGTATACACCGTCAGCAAAGATAAACTGCAAGAGATCAACCGCTTATCAAAACAGCATGACGTGCCTGTGCTTATCCACGTTGCCGAATTCCCAAATGAGGAAGGACGTATTAAAGAAGAACACAGCGCGAAATCACCGGTTGAATACCTAGCACAAATCGGCGCATTAGATGAGCGCGTTGTGCTCGCACACGGTATTCACTTCTCTGAAAACGATATTGAGTTGGTAAAACAAGCCGATGCTGGCGTAGCCTACAACCCGATGGCGAATGCCAAAGGCGCAACAGGCATGGCACCTGCATGGGAAATGTACCGTGATGACGTGCGCATCGGCCTAGGCACTGACGGCCCAATGAGCTCAAACCAAGTCGATCTATGGCGCACACTCAGCTATGCCTCAACCATGCAACGTCTAAAGCATGATGACCGCACGATTATGATCCCAGAACAAGTGATTGAAATGGCAACGCTAGGCGGCGCTAAATCTCTGCATATGGAAGACAAAATCGGCTCATTAGAAGTGGGCAAACAAGCTGACATCATCATTGTTGAAACCCAATCCGCCAACATGATGCCAAACTACGACCCATACGCGACGTTGGTATTCCAAGCGAACCCAAGCAACGTCGACACCACCATCGTCAACGGCAAAGTGGTGATGGAAAACCGCCAAATGCAAACGGTAACCCTCGATGAGATTCGCCCTACCATCGACGCAATGGAAGCAGACATCGCTGACTTTGCTAAAGAGCTTGCCAAAAAAGCGATTAAGTCAAAAAGCTTGATGGATTAAGATCTTTAGCACTTTAAATGAACAAGCCCGCTATGACTGTTTGGTTGTCGCGGGCTTGGTTATTATAGTCCCTTAAATAGAATCCTCGGTGGTAACCAAGGTAAGGTTTGTGCTCATTTCTGACATGAAATGACATCCCCTCTTCCAACCCCAGAACACTTGGCTTTTCTAAGAATTTTGATATCAATATTTTGCCGTCATCGTTAAAAGAGATAAATCCCTAAATCAAAAGCCTTATCTATGTTGGCTAACAAAAGCAGGCCGTTGAACCTATCCAATCTTTCATCATTATTTGAGTCTCTCCACGGCTTAATATGCGATGCAACCAATAACTGAGTATTTCGATATCCCGTTACAGCACAGCCACCCCAATAATCGATCAATTTGAGCGAAAATGCCCTTGCCCCATTCTTGCATTGACCAGAATCGACTTCTCGGTTTCACTAAGCTTTTTGTCACTCATCACTGCGCACATCAGCGTTCACATCGATTCGTGATAGATCAGCCAAGAATTGGTGGTAGTGGGATAAGCCGCTATACATGCCCTTCCTCGTTGAGTCTTTTATTTTGAACTCATCCAACTCACGAGCAACTTTTCGTAATGAGCAAACTGCTTAAACGATTTAATTTCAATCAAAGACCGATCAAGCTGGTCATCCATCAACCAATTCGAAATTGAACCTCGAATTGCGCCGAGATAATTAGTGACTGTTTTATCTGATTTACCAATATCTAACAGCCAGCGCGAGAATAATGAGGGTAGATCTGCAAGATTCGAAACCAAGGCATCTTTTAGTTCATTTGAAACAATTGAGCTTTGCATATACACAAACAGATCATCATCCAATGAAGCAAATTCAATTGCTTTCGAGGAATAACGTTTCGTGTTGGCTTGATCAAATCCATCTTTGTAGTGCAAATGCCAAAACCTTCACTCCTTAAATGGAAATATGGGTTTTCTGGCGTATTACGATCGTTGTCTTGGGCAAGGTTATTAAAGTAAAGCTAAATCTATCTTTAAGTGGCTGATTGAACTCAATACGATTTGATGAAATATGACCAGCGGCTATGAGATCCATCACACTCAGCAGCATACAAACCTTATGCGGGCTTTTCTTGCCGTTGCTACTGTTCATATTTAAGTTTTGAAACTTATCTACATAATAATCTAGCGACACTACTACCTTCTCGCCACCAGCTTTTTCCAACACAACGGTTTGCCAAGTCACATCCATCCTTGCCATCGAATCATTCGGAATCACTTACGTTAACCAGTTTTAAACCATACTCAGTAGCCAAACTTTCTAGCTCGGCAACAGAAACGCCAAAACACGTCCATCTAAAATGAGCCATGACGCAGTAACAACCAACCACTCATCAGTTAACAAGCTACTCAACGTAGCAAGGAGTGAGCACGTAACTTAATTGGAATATGCATCCACACGGCGGAGATAAGAATGAGACTATATTGTCGGGACAACGCTTGAGTTTTGAGTAAATCTGGCAGGGAGTCATCAAGCCAAATGACGGATGCTCCTGTATTGCGCATCCCAATTCGCAGCAGTATACGATGGTTCGACGGCCACCACTTTGCAGCCACTTACGCTCATCCATTTAGCATCACGACCAGAGCAGCACCAACATCCAAAACACTGGCACCTTTGAAGGCCAATACGCTAACCACCTTGGTGGACAGTCTCAAAATCAAGCGCATTATATTGCTCTGCCAATTCAGCGGCATTTTTTCGTAAAGAAGATGTTGAATCCATACAACAACCCGCATATCATATATTCAAGATGGTATACGGATTAACAATGGATGGCGATAAAGCCGAGCAAAAGTATTGGGTTATGTTGGCAACGTCATATTTATAAGCAATTTCCTACTAAGAACCACTTATGTCACATATTTTATAAAGAACAAAGTATGAATTAGGTTGCACCTGATACTCTGTTTCAATAAGAACGTTAGTGTTTGGGATAATAAAATGATTACCAAAGACAGAGACCGAAAACCAGATACAAAACCTCAAAGAAAAGTAGGAAAGTTGAGCAAGACGTTGCTTTTATTTGCGTAGACAGTTTGGCGAAGTTAACGACGTATTCGTTATTAATGATCTACGCATCCAGCTTAAACATGAAACAGCTCAAATTGATCATCTTGTTATCTACAATAAAGATTCATTATTATCGAATCTAAATCCATTCGTGGGAAGTGAAAATCAATGAGCAACTCAGATGAGTCGAACAGTCCGGGGAAATGGACAGGGATGCCCTCTCCAATCGAACAAGCGAAATTGCAGAGTCAACTGCTTAAATCTTTACTAAATGAAAATGCGAAATCACTATTGGGAAAAGTGGCATTTATTCAGGAATACTTGGCGGTCGTTGTTGGGATCAGCTATGTGCTGCTTCAAACGATGCACTAATTGATCGCAACTCTATGCCTAAAGATATCTCAACGAAACTCGTTAAATCTGAATCAATTGGTAGCGCAGTCGACAAACTGATTAAACGGCGCCGTTCTGGATTAGTTCTCAATGTTAACCCTAACTTCAGCCGTGATGAACTGTTTCAATTGTTAATTTTCTCGTTGAACAACACACCCCGACAGCAGCAAGTTATCAAAAAGTAATTAAACCAAAAACAGTAGGAATTGAGCGACATAATCAATACGGTATTACCGAAACGCTCAAAGAAACTACCAAACCAACATTCAAAATGGTTTTTGTTGTAAGAAATGCCAAAACATGGAAACAGAGCCTAGATATGGCAAATACGGGTATTATGTGTATTGCCCACAATGTGAGACTAACACAGCAATGCGCATCGGCTGTTATGCTTGTAACTCCAGCAATGCAAAGTCAGCAAAAGAAAAACACATACAGTATTTCGTGTGAGTGGGGAACTAACACAGGTGCAATTTTACCTCTCAAGTAATACCTAAAAATGCTCGATTTTCGAAAATCTAGGTATCACTTTTAGTCGATAACTGCTTAACTTACATAAAGTTAAAGATCGAACTGATAGAGAAAATGACGATAAAGTAATACCTGATTTAGTGCTCAAAGTAATACTAGCATCAAGTAGGAATACTGGGTATTACTTTAGGTATTACTCTAGACAAGCGCTTTTACGACACTTTATGGAACACCACAAAACCGTAACTCATTGATTTTAATAATATTTAGATAAGAAAAAGACACCCAACCATCCTTTATTACAAACACCCTGATTATTGCGGGTATAACAATTCAACTAAATACGAAGCTCTCGGCATGAGAGCTTCGCTTTAAAAACGTGAAATTTAATCATCCTTCTTACCAAATTCAGCAATTCGAGTTGTAATTCCTGCTGCATCCTTATTCTTGAACTGCTCGTCTACAAAACTATCCACTTCATTATCTACGGCGATGTCTGTAGCTTTCTTTGCATTATCAATTGAAAATCCATTTTTCAGGTACGCAGCCATCAGTGATGTAGACCTTCTGCTTACGTTGACCAAACTGTTTGATACCCTTCTTCATACCCATTACTTGTTCCCTCATATCATCGTAAGGAAACCTAAGTATAGATAACTCTATCAGCGGTGCCACAATAGCGGATACCGACCTCAAATTTTTATGAGATTTACCTATTAGTTATTAATGTCGGTAATATGGGTATTAAATTAACAGGCAGCCATTTGGGGAATAGTAACAAGCAGTACATCACATCAAGCAACTACCAGTTATATTAGGATTATTCACGTCACCCTAGACTTCATGGAACAGAGTTTCTTCAACCTTGCTTTGGGTATCTAAATGTTCAGCAACCAAATAGAAGCGTATTTTGCCGATAACAGCATGAGCTTTGCCATCATAGTCGCCTTGGTCGCGCTTGGCTTGTTTTACGTAATCAGGAAGATGATTCTCCGTAGGAACAACCCGAAACGTAACTCTGCCAAAGACGTGAGAAAGCGCAACACCCTCACCGACGAGGACACCGCGTTTATCGAGTCTTGCATTTTTTGAGAAAAGGTGACGATTGATTCACTTTTGATTCTCGAAGGATCACATATTCAACACAGATCGTGCAGACACGAAAATGGATATAAATGCGTTAGATTAATGATCTCTAACGCATTTATCTGAGGTTGATAAAGTATCTTGAAACCTTAAATGGTTGTGATACTCCAATCGAAACAGAGAGACTATGTGATGTGGAGTGACGGTGGCGTCAAAAGTCAGCTATTAACGCCATAGTATCTTGTATATGTTTATTTGACCCGAACCCTTTCGTACCATTGGTCAAACTGGTCGATGACCCTGTTGTGATAGAAAGTTTTACTAATACTTCTAGGGTTGGATCTAATCGGCGCAGTTTACAGTACCTTTCACCTTCAGCTTTTAACGTCCTCATTTGGTCATGAAAGACCTTATTTTGTTTAAAGTTCGTATAACGTGCTTTGAGTATTTCTAGCAGCTCGTTGTAATCGTGTGGATAATTTTTCAGAGCATCTTCTTCGGAAAAACAATTTCTGGAGCATCAGGGTCATTAGTTAGACGCACTTGTAAGGCTTCATCATTTGTCGTTTTACCAACTTAGTATGAAGTTTCAACGATATAGCATAGTTTGCATCTTTGTCGCTCATGATCTTTCTCAATGTCTTTCAGATACTTCAAGAGGTTTGATTTAACCTCACTATCCACGCTAAAACTAGCAACATCTGAAAGATGGAAAATGATACAGGCATGAGGTAGAAGTTGTACCGACTAAAGTCATGGTTGAACCAGTTCATTGCAAGAGTCATGAAGTTTTCAGTGATGCTGTACCAATTTCTTGGATACTAGTGCTCAACTCAAGATCACCACAGATAAAATGCACCGAATCATCTCGGATATTCATTAACAATCGAATGTTATCTCCGACCACCTTTGGGATAACCCATTAGCTAGTAAACGATTTAGAGCGGCGCCTAATGGAATCGTTTTGGGTTACCGCTTGGGGATATTACAACGCCCTTATTAAAAACATGAATGGACTCAGGATTATCACCATCATCTTTTACCAACTTGGATTTTAGAAGAAGTTCCCATGCATTTGTCATTAGAATTGAAAGTCTCTTCTCGATGCTGAAAATTAGGTTTGTTATATATTTCTATCGCTGAGATACACGCCGAGATAGCCTTTTCTAACATGATCTGGTGAAGGTACTTTTCTACCTCATCTTTTTGGCTTTGGTGCTGACGAAAAGTAGTTGAGTTATAAGTTGTAATAACTTCTGTGACCTTATAACCATTGTTCGTCCGCTCTAGCAATGATACCCATTTTTTACGTAAATACGTTTTACTGTAGATACACTCCAACCTGTCTTTTCAGCTAATTCATCTAACATGAACTCATGTCAGACTTAAAACTCTCAGGAAGAATGTATACGCCTTATCTACTTGTGACCATTTTTCTCTGACATAAACCTACCTACTGACACTATATAACACCGATTTAGACGCGATCAACGTAATGCAATGTTTCTGCACACCACCATAATCACTAAATCAACGCATGGTAAAATGCTACGTGTTGCGAATCTGTCTTAAAGCGTTTGTTATGTTTACTGAATGCGCACTAACATCTCGTCAGATAGCTTTTCTCCACAATGGTTTCATCAATCCTAAAGCATTGTGCCATAAATACTAAATTTGAAGTAGAAACAAAATGCCAAGCGTTGTGAATCCGTCTTAAGTTGCTTTGTTAAGTACGTTTCCAAGGGCGGCATCAAAAACTTTAACTTAAGACCAATACTTTCTGCCTCTTGTAATTCAACCTGTATTTCATCAAACAAATTTGGCATTACATAGTAATTGAATTGAATTCGGTTCATCAGCATTGGGGTTAACTCCTTCTCACTGAGGGAACGAGTTTTGAAAACAAATAGTTGTAAAATTGAAAACTGTTTTAAGCACTTCATATGCGTGATTGTGACTCCAGAACATTGAACATTTAGGAATTTTCACTTGTTTATGTAATTTGCCTTCCAAGTCCATAGGAGGATCCAATTTCCCTTACCATATTCTGGTTTACCAATATCAGTTTTGATTTTGCTTCCTTTCTGATGTACAAACTGATTGCGGATTTGAAGTAACTCTTTAACTTTTGAACTATATTGCTCCCGTAGTCTAGGCCTGACATCTGATGTTCAACTCGTAAGTACATGTCTATTTTGATAAAGCTGGCATCCTGTCTAAATCATTCAATGTTTGCGGTGATACTTCAATTTGCTGAAGTAAAGCATTAGCACAATTTTCGATAGACAGAACAGATGCAAATAGACGAGCAGGAAAACGGTTACATCTGTAACTACTATTTTCACTATGTTGCGCTTGGGTATGTTGTATCAATGCATCACACAACAAGTCAAAGATCCGACATGCATAAACTGAGCTGGAATTTTCATACGCTAAACCTTTATTTTCACCCTTAACACTTAACGCTGATTAGACGACTAATAGCCGTTTATAATCTTCATAAAATATCGTTTTCAATTATTTATTAATTTATAAATCATTACCTTACCATCCGTATAAAGATATTACACTGCTAAGAGGCATAATTCCTGAATGGGCGAAATACACATAACTTGCAGTAGTACAAATTCACGTTAACAAAATATGAATGAGTATTTGCACGAACAAGAAATGGGCATTTTCTTCTTAAGCTCCTACCAGCAGAAATATTCCTACCAGCTAATAAACCCAATATTACCGATATTAATATTAACTCCGACATACATTAGCACTTGCTAAATTAATGGGAGTATAATAAAGATTGCTGACTACAAGGAGTACGGATATGGCTGCACCTCTGGGGAACTTGAATAGCAACAAATACTGTTCCGAATACGCAAAACAAACCTACAAGCTTTGTTTAATGGGCGCACGCGATCAAGACCTCGCGGACTTCTTCGACGTACACCGTGATACGATATTCCACTGGGTTAGCCTCTACCCTGAATTTGCAGAAGCTCGTAAGCGAGGCAAGTTACAGGCAGATGCTGAGGTCGCCTATCAACTCTTCAAGCGCGCTACTGGAATTACTTTGCTTAAGGAGAAGGTTCTGAGTTCAGGTGAGATAGTTCAGTACCGTGAAGAATTGCCGCCTGACGTACGTGCGATGGAATTCTGGTTACGTTGCCGTAGTCGTGGTAACTGGAATGCAAAACAACAGGTCGAACTATCGGGTAATCAAGAGAACCCACTAGCCTTCATCCTTGCAGACATTGCGAATGAATCGGAGCATGCCTCTGCAATTCCTCAAATTGTTTAGAAATCAACCGCATTTAACATAATGTATCTAATCTGCACTACAGAGAGTGGGTAACTCGAGGATTTGGGTTGAGTTGCTCGTTTTCTTATGTATTCCAGCCAAAACTAGATGAATAAATACTGCATAAAACATGCATAAATGCATTCCTTCAATAAATTGTCTCAAACCTCGATTTTTACACAATTTACCAATGAGGGTTCACAGTGACTTCCACTCCTTACCCGTCGAGTATTTTCTCTTTGGTGTATATCGTTGAAGCCACTCTCCGTATGTCCTACGTGGAACGAAAATTATCGCCAGTATTAAGGCAACTAGCCCACCAAACTCTCCAAAAAAACCGATGCCAAGGATGGCTATTAATATAATAAGTCCGAGCCTAACCATAAATGCAGTTCTCGTTTTGTTTATATACGTAGCTTTTAACTTCGCTAATTCTCCATTCAAGTCGCCAAGTTCATGACCGTGAATTGTCCCTCTAGGGTGCTTTCTCGTTAGCATCGCGGGGGCTCCAACATAGTTGTGAACGGTAAACTGATAGTTTCCGTCCGTACCAGTCGTCTTCTGGTACGATACAGCTAGAACTCCTGTTGCTCCCAATTCACGACAATGCGAATACATCGATTGTCGCGCTTCATCAGGAGATTCACCACTCCCTACAACATACCAATCTGGTGTTTGGTGCAAATTCCAGCCTTCTATGCTGGTTCCTTTTGAGGTCAAGAGTTTGTTAGGTATTTCGTAAAGGAAGTTACTATCATTCAATAACTCTACATTTATTGCTTTATAACCTTTCGGGGATGGCTTTAGCTCAAAAGTGACATACACACCATCGTTAATGAAAGGGATCAACGAATAATCACAGTTGCGAAATGAAAAGTGATAACTCTTGTTGGTATCGACATCCATCACGTAGCCATATTGCTCCACTCCGTCGTATGACTTTATGACCCCATACATCATCTTTACCTCGGGAAATTATATTCAAACTAGATACACATAGGTGAAATATTAACCTCTTAATATTTTTTGGGGAGTACTGTGCCTATTGTTAAATGTGAACTTCATCATAGCTTGATTATATAACTCCAAAGTTCAACACAATGATTAATATGAAAGTTTAGATGTGTGGGGGCGAGACCACGGCCAACACCTCCCCACATCCATGAATCGGCGTGAAAAATTTATCCAATTTTTCAAAATCAGAAACTATCCTCTAGTTACAGATAGTCAATGTAGATATTGCAGCTAGCTTTATGTCGAAACTGAATCCAGACATGTAGACTTTGCCCGTCATCCGCTTACCAATACTGTGCCCGACAAGCTCTGCAATTAGGTCTTCATGGCAGTTATTGTTGAATAACGACGTTACGACGTAATGCCGTATTGAATGAAAAGTGATCGTAGAATCATTGAATGCTGCTTTGAATATGCCTGTAAACCATTTACTAGGAACTGGAGCATAGCCACCAACCTCACGATATGGCAGATCATTAAATAGTAATTCTGATTTTTCCCGCCTTGAACTAGCGGTATCAATAAGTCATGTAATTGAGAAGAGACGGAATATTTCTCCGGCTTGAACGGTTTTAAGGCGTTTAGTGTCCCCGCTGTCATTGATTGAAAGGAATGGCTTATTTGTAGGTGACATCACCTACGCGCATTTGTGCAATCTCGTTAAGCCTGCAACCTGTGAGAGCAGCTAATCTAGGTAAATATTCCAAGCACCCGCTCTATTTGATTGATCTGCTGGTTTGTATTGTCGAGTGATGCTGAATAGTTTTCTAACTCAGATTGCTCTAGAGCGCGTTTTGACTTATCCTCCTGATTTGATCTTTAACCTAAACCAGTCCGGTTCGTATGAAATCTCAAGCGACTAAAACATGATGAGAGAAGCGTAACTTTTTCTTTAATGTGGTTTCACTGCACGTTTGTGTCGCTTTCCACTTCTCTATATGGGATTTTCGAATGGTAGTGATTGTCGTGGAAGCATCGAGGGTCTTCGTAAATGTGAGCCAACAATTTCGATACTCCAACCGACTTTAGGTGCAAGATCAGTCAAAGCCTCTTCAACATACAGAGAATGAATGCATTTTGATACTTTGTCAGTTTCTCCCTTAAACTCTCTATAGATGGTTTGAACATCTTCTGGTGTGATATTTCCTATCGACGTGATTTTTAATGCTAGCGTTGAAGCTAAGTTGATTGCTTTAAGATAGTCACGGGTTCTTAAACTGAGCTTGGTCTGTCGATACGTTCCGTTATCAGCAACGTTCCAACGAAAGAATGATCCCTGTCCTACCACGCACTAGATACGTGCATTCCCGACGAGATGGATTGAGTGAAGATTGATGTGCCATTGTGCGCTCCATTGTGCCCTCTGGCAGCTCACTAGGCTTTAGAAACGAAAAGGCCTGAAAATCAGACCTTTATAATGTGGCGGTGAGTGAGAGATTCGAACTCTCGATACGTTGCCGTATACACACTTTCCAGGCGTGCTCCTTCAGCCACTCGGACAACTCACCAAATCAAATTGTGGTTAGCGCTACGCTAACGAGGCGCTAATTTAATGATTCTAGAGGGTTTGGTCAAGCTTAATCCTGAAAAAATCCGCCGATAGATGTCTGATTGGTTATCTATTGGCTAATCTGCTGAGAGTTTATCCGCTGTAACTGGCATGTAGTAGCCTGGCACGCGAAACCACTTGCGGCATGCATCCAAGAAGTAACCGTAAAAAACGCCCATCACACACGATACTAGTGCGTTAGAAGCGACTGCCGTCATGATCTGCTCAGTTGATGCGCCAACTACCAACAAGATGATGGCATAAACCGGAGATTGGAATAATACGTATGCCAACAAATCTGCGATGTTTTTCATAATTGACGTTGGCGATATACGGTGGCCTGTACGCAACATAAAGTCACGGAATACACCATATGGCCAAGCAATAGCGATGTTCACCGGAATCGATAAACAGCGTGATGCTAGTGATTGTTCAAATGTCATACCGGAGATAAATATCTCGATAAACATACCAGTAACAAAACAAAACACTACCATTGCAAAAGTATCAGCCAATGCACCTCGAATATTTAAAGCCCCAAAGACTTTCATTCCAACCTCAACATAAAAAACTAGTTAAATAGCCAAATTGCAACACCAATAACTATGATTAAGACCACCAGCTAGCAATTGGCGCTATTAAAACATTAATTTTCCAGTTTTAGATTCCATATTTTTTAATTAACGGTTAATAAACCACTGATTTTTGTTCAAAAGTAGCAAGTTTCACTAGAGGCGTTAGATTGTTATGGAATATTTATCGTGAGGATTAAACATCCTTTAATAACATGGTGAGCAAGTCTATTTCGTATTGTGAGGGCAAGGAACGATGTTCGATCATCTGCTTAAGCAAGGTCAATAGTTGGTCATGTTCGGTCGTTTCAAACTGAGTGTAGAAGCGCTGCAACATATCATTGACCTCACTCGAGTTGCGATTCTCTAATGCGATGTAGAGAGCAATCAACTCTTGCTCCGTATTAAATTTTACAGCTCTTTGATGAGGAGATTTGAATTGGTACAATTTATCTGCAAAACGGAACAGCATATCGTCGAGCTCTTTTTCATCGATCGGTTTGGAAACGATCGCATCCACACCCGCTGCGCGCATTCTGTCTTGAGTTTCTTTGAATAGATCGGCGGTACAGCCAAATATTAGCGTTTTCGCTTGTTTACTGTGCATCGCACGAATTTCATTGGTGGCACTAATGCCGTCTTTAATCGGCATGTGGTTATCCATCATAATTAAATCAAACTGGTGGCTTTGAAGCGTGTCTATCGCCTGTTGTCCATCGCCAACCACTTGGCATTCAAAACCCTTAGCAGACAGTAAGGTATTAATAATAATACTGTTAGTACGATTATCTTCCACAATAAGTACTTTTAATCCGCTGTAATCGAGCTTGTGATGCTCTACGATATCGGCTTGAGCGGGTAAGCAGGTATCCAAAGCCAAGAGTACATCAAACGTTGTACCCTTATTTAATTCACTTTGTACCGAGATATCACCCTGCATCAACTCACTGATCTGCTTAACAATGGATAACCCTAATCCCGTACCGCCAAATTTTCGCGTGGTAGAAGACTCAGCTTGCACAAACGGCTTAAATATTTTGTCTAACGAAGAGCGCGCAATACCGACACCCGAGTCAGTCACTTTAATATTCAGGCAGTTACGTCCATCTAAACTGACTTCATCAAAACTGATTTCCACAAAGCCACTAGCGGTAAACTTAACGGCATTGTTAAGCAAATTGAACAGCACCTGTCTTAAACGTGCTTTATCACCGTTGTACCAACGCAGCTTATCGATGTTATTGACGATCCTAAACTCGAGCCCCTTTTCTGCACACAAAGTGTGGTAAACGCTGTTAATGCTGCCCAAGATTGAAGAGAGTGGGAACGGCGCTTTTTCTAACTCTAAACGTCCCTGCTCAATTTTCGAGTAATCGAGGATCTCATTCAGCAGCATCATCATGTGATCGCCTGAATCATAGAGCGTTTTTAGGTGCTTTCTTTGCTCACTCGTAAGATCCGTTTTGAGTAATATCTGTGCGGTGCCGAGCACACCGTTCATTGGCGTGCGAACCTCATGAGAGATAGTGGCTAAAAACGCACTTTTTGCTTGCGTTGAAGCTTGTGCATTTTGCTTCTCTCGCTCTAGGTAACGTGTTTTCTCATTAAACACGTCTATTAGATGTTTGATCTCATCGTCCTGGCGGTAATCAATATCGATAACGCCCCCCTGTTTAGAATCATCGACATCACGCGCAATCCGCACGATAGGATCGATCAAGGTTCGGTTGATCACCACATAACCAATTAAGACACAAACCAACATCACTGGCATGATGCCCATTTCTACTTTCGAGACCAAATCATAGGTTTGATCCGCAACACGCTGATTGGCGTTCACGACATCTAAAGTCCAGCCAAAGTCCCCAAAGGTTTGATGGCTGATATAAATGCCTTCAACCAATTGTACGTTATGGTTGAGCACCACTTGATGATTTGCATCGCGTATAATAATCCCGAGCCCATATTGCTCTGCATGCGCTTTGATTGCATCGAGTAATCGAGTCAGTGATAAATCCACGGTAGCGACGCCAGCAAACTCCCCGTTGACATAATAGGGAGAGGAAGCAGTAATCATTTGCACATGGGTAAATGGGTCAATATAGACTGGAGACCAAACCACGCTACCAAGCGGCTCTATTTGAGCATCGCTGTACCATTGCTCCCCATCATAACCACCAAGGGTTGCATTGTTCCAAGAATAGATGCGCTCAACTTCACCCTCTGATGTGCGATTAACAAATAGGCTGTCATAGCTAACCTGGCCTTTGGTAATATTTGGATTTGGCCACAAGCCACCACTAACGGTTACCCCATCAAGAGAATGGAAAATGTTTTGCACTATCTGCGCTTGTAGCTCGGATGATTGACCTGTTCTAGCGATACCCACTAAGCTACTCAAAACCCCTAAAGAGGATTGAAAGGAGGTTTCGATTTCACTGGCAATAATTTGCGAGCGAGAGTCTAAGTTACGCATCAATTGTGCGCGAATAGGTGGCTCAACAGCAAAATAGCTCACGGCCCCAATGGTTGCGACCACCAGAGCAAGATAGAGGGCAAGAGCAACTATACTCTTACGTTTTAACGATGAACGTGCCGTCATAACCAACTGGGTTTTTGGAGTTTATAGATAATCAGTATACACAAGTCGGGCCAAGATACAGGTTTTCCATACTTTTCACTGAACCCAGTTCAAGTAAGTCGTCTTTACCTGAGTAACGTCAAGATGCAGAATTGAAAATCACTAGGTCGCCCACTCGTTGCCTTGTCTACAAACCAAGTCGTTCTCACTAAACTAAGTATCTTGAGGTTAATGGGCGTAGATAATATCGAACAGCAAACTATTTTTGTTAACAATGCCCTGATAGTATATGCCCATCCTATATCTCAAATTGAATCGGTATTGATTTTGACTTTAGAACAAATTCTCGCGCTACCTGAACTAGAAGGTAAGCTGATCAACAATGCAAAAACTCACGGCTTTGTTACGGCTATGGCGACTGCACCTCATATCCTTGACCCACATGAATGGCTACCGTTCCTTTGGGGCGGTGAAGAAGTTGCGCCATTCTCTGACGGTGAGCAGCTAGAGAGCTACATCGAGCAGGTGATCAATCTATGGAATCAATACCGCCCTGCTCTACTAAACAATGAGTGGCAATGGCCAGAAGGCTGCGCGCTAGACGAAGGAGAGATTGTAACTGAAGCAACTCGCGACTTCTGTGAAGGCTTGCTGCAAGGTTACCAACTGGCACGCGATGACTGGGAAGAAATCATGCCTGAAGATAGCCAAGACAACGCACTGTTAGGTGGTGTACTGCTGTCTCTGACTATGCTGTACGATCCAGAAACGTCTCTTACCACACTTGCTGCTCAAGGTTTTGAAGGCATGGATCAGTTTGAAGAGATCTTTAACGCTATTCCAACCATGCTGTGTGGTTTAACCATGCGTGGCGTTCAGTTGGTTGAGGCTGGTGAGTAGTAATCACTTGCTTTAACGCTATTGGTTCAAAGGCTTCACTAAGTGAAGCCTTTTTTGTTTGCGGTGAAAGCCATGAATAGCGATGAAATCGTTCGTCATTGCTCTCAGCAACCCTTATTTCATACGATGATAGTTTCAACCTTGAATTAATTTTTTCAACAAGCCAGAAACACCCAGAATAATGAAGGAACGACGCATAATATTAATTAGTCTAAATACTCTTCTTGCAGTTTTTGAAATAACTTTTCTCCCTCTGCAATATCTGTTTCGCTTAATCCAGATTTTATTGACGCTAGATTAGCGTCCCATTGTCCCTTATTTATCCCTATAACACGCTCTAGTGCTAAACGCATCCAGGCATAGGACTCAACTTTTTTCTGCTCAACACCCAGCCCCTTATAGTACATGATTGCAAGCTCCATTTGCGCCGAGCTGTCTCCTTGCTCAGAAGCCTGTTGCAGCCAATCTAGTGCTTGAGCATAATCTTGAACAACGGGCTCCGTGCCTTCTAGATACATCACCCCTAAAAAACGTTGTGCTGTAGGCTCTCCCTGCTGCGCTGCCAAAGTAAACCATTGATAAGCTTGTTGGTAATCTATTGAAACACCATGTCCCCAATAATAGGAAATACCAATAGACTCCTGAGCTCTTGAGTCGCCAGCTTGAGCGGCTTTCAGCAACCAGTAAGCTTCGATTTTCTCTGATCTTTCAACACCATCGCCAAAGCTGTATTTTTGAGCAATAGAGAGCATTGCTTGAATCTCCCCACTCGCTGCAGCACTGAGGCAATAATCAAAAGCAACTTGATTATCAAACTGACAGAGCTTCGCCTTGGCACCAGTATCACCCGTATCTGCTAACTGTTCCAGCCAATACTGAAGAGGTTCTTCAGAGCCCCAACCTGGGAATCTTTCATACAGTGCCACCATTGCCATAAGCCCTTCAGGCTCACCATTTAACGCTGCTTGGTAATGTTCTGCTAAAGGTGAAGCCATATTTTGGGGGACATCAACCTTGTCCTCATTAGCGCTAACTATGCCACTCGCTGTAAAAATCACCATCAACACAGAAAACAGATATTGAGTTTTGATCTTCATTGAATTAATACCTATCGTCATTATTTTCTGGGATCTGATAACGCTGTAAAGTCAGACTAATTGTTCCAATACAGGACCGAACTCGACCATTGATAATTCGCGTTCGGCGTCGTTATAGAGATATTCGTCTCGCACAATTTTCCCCCAGACCCAGGCATTGGGATAATCTTCTATTTCAAATAAGAATTCGGCATAGCTTTGCTGTGCTTCACCGTAACGTTGTTTCGCTGCCAATGATAGCCAACGGTTTGCAAGTTGTTGTTGCTTCGGAGAGGGAGGACTATAGGTGTAGCCAAAAACGGCATGAGGCACTAACTGATATTGTGCCGCAGCGTAACCATAAGCAGCAGCTTGTTCAATCAATTGAAGGCAGCGCTTTTCTGTTTCATTGCCGCAGCTAAGATTCGAAGCTAACTGAAGTCCAATAGCAGGGTCGGTTAAAGCGGCTTTTTCCTGCCATTTGAGACGCTCATTATCAGGAGCTCGGCGTGCAAGCAATAAAGCGGCTAACGGATGACCCGCTTCATCCGCTTTTATCGCCCACTCTTCAGCTCTAGCCCGCTTATCTTTAGCATATGATTCAAAGTATAACCCTGCTAATTGATACATTGCTTCGACATGTCCCTGACGTGCCGCACGCTTAAACCAAATAAAAGCAGAGTGGTTTAGTATTTTGACGTTCTGATGCATCGCCATCTGAAATTGCGCTTCAGCATCCCCTTGTCGCGCCGCTAGATAGATGGCTTTGAAGTCAGCAACAGGTTCTGCCGTTTCAACTATCTCCGTTGCCTTTGAATCAAGTGACTCTAATGGGGGTATCTGTTGATAATGACTGGCCATAAAACCCAGACAGAAAGCAATCAGCACTCCACCCACTAACATACTGTACTTCATATTTTTCCTTAAAAACTTATACACTTCTTCCTTGAAGTTGCCGCGTTACTGACTGAATTCACTCCCCCATTTACATCGCTTATTTATGCTCAGGGGCTTTATTCATTAGCCACTTAACGGACAACACCAATTATTTTGACATAGCACTATTTGCTTCAATTAATATCTTCTAGCAAGCGGGCTTCCAATGAACAATCGAATACTAAATAGGTATATTTATAAGGATTTTATTTTCTCACTAGAAATATATTTATCTTGCTCTTAACGTTCTATTCAACGGCGCTTTCTCAACCGTATTACCATGGAGAAAACCATCATCAGACGCATGGTTATATACCCAATAATGGGCTCATCACCTGTTGCGGCCACAAAAGCGATGTCTCAGAAACACGCTGTAATTAAGAGTACTAAGATGAAAGATAGTATTTAAAGCCACTTCCTAGGCACCAAGAAAGGGCTTGTTGCAAATAAATCGAGGGAACTAACTTCAACCATTCACTTTTCATTTATAGTTGAGAATTACGTCGACATTTTATGCAAGGCGTCGCGACAGTGGGGCCTTTTTGTTTATGGTCAAAGCAATAAAGGGCGAAATTCCTGACTACGGCAATCAGGAATGACAAATCTGGACTTTGGCTGTCAGAAATGGCAAGTCTAATCTTACACTATCTTCCCCCACTCAAACTGTTCGATGCGCTCATCAGCAATATAGAACAATTTATTTCCAGGCTTAATGACCGTCTCCAGATCTGGGTTTAACTCAATATTACCCTCGCCTTCAACCGCAATTAACGTTGCTTGATGGTGATTTTTCATAAACAAGAACACTTTCTCTACCGAAATCTCCAATGCCGTAGCCGGATAGTAGGTTGAGTATTGCGTCATTCCTCGAGTTGATGCCAATAACTCTTGATGCAAGGCACTTGAGCCAGGGTCGACGGCCGCTTTTGCCAACATCTCTGCACCCACTGCAGGAATACATTCCGCATTAGGGCAGTGCTGGCTCAATAGCGCGCTCAGAGCCTCGTCTTTAAAGTAAGCAACGAGATGAGCGTCAGGGTTGATATTCGTGCAGTAGAGCGCGGCAGAGAGCGTGATGTCGTCTTCTAAATTGTCCACCACGATACAACTCGCGACATCAATACGGGCATTTTTCATCTCTTGTGCATCGGTGTAGCTACTCACCTTAACAAACCCGATTTCACCCGGCAGCGGATTTTCAATATCTGAACGCGTACAAAGCACGATTGGACGATTCCCCTCTTCTTCGTGTTGCAACATGCGAATCAGATGCAGAGTGCGTTGACCATTCCAGCCCAATAATAAAATATGATTGTCAGTATTCACTTTTCTCTTCCCTAATACGCCTGCTCGCCAATAGTCGACAAGATTTGAACCAATACGCCCCAATATTGAAGCGAATAGTGCCAATCCACCTGGAATGATAAAGATCACCACCACCCATTTCCCCATGTCGGTTACGGGTGAATGATCGCCATAGCCCACCGTACTCGCAGTGACCATCAAGTAGTAAATAAAATTGGAGAAATTGTCCGTCAGCTCGTATTCACCCGTGAGCTTCAACAATAGCCATGATAAAACCACGTAAAGAGCGGTTAATAGCAGCAAATTACGAGTGCTGAGGTCAAATAAGGTCGCTTTCAATGCGCGCCTGAGATAAAGCCACAGTGTCATCAATCATTCCGCTGATTATTATGAACCATAGTGTAATTCAAGCAGATATAGTGAATTGATGCGAATAACGAACGATAAGATGAGAGGCTGCGCAAGCGGATAAAAAAAGCCAGCAAAACTGCTGGCTTGAAAATCATATTCTGAATCGTGTATCTAAACAGTCATTCAGTAAGGCAAATTAGGCATTGCCTTTCACTTGCATATTAAGCTGCTCGGCAAAATCAAGCATGCGGTTCAGTGGGATCAGTGATTTCACACGTAGTGCTTCATCAACAAAGATCTCATGTTGTTCACCGCCTTCTGTCAGTGCCGCTTCAATCGCTTGCAAGCCGTTCATAGCCATCCAAGGGCAGTGTGCGCAGCTACGACAAGTCGCGCCTGCGCCCGCTGTTGGCGCTTCAATCAGTTCTTTCTCAGGCACAAGCTGTTGCATCTTAAAGAAGATGCCTTTGTCTGTCGCCACAATCATTTTTTGTTGTGGTAGCTCTTTGGCTGCCTTGATTAACTGGCTAGTTGAACCAACTGCATCAGCAAGCTCTACAACGCTTGCTGGTGATTCTGGGTGAACCAATACCGCTGCATCAGGGTAAAGCGTTTTCGCTTTACGCAGTGCATCAGCAGAGAACTCATCGTGAACAACACACTCACCTTGCCATAGCAGCATATCTGCGCCAGTTTTGTTAGCGATGTATGAACCTAAGTGGCGGTCTGGGCCCCAAATGATTGGCTTATCTTCACTGTCTAGGTGCTCGACGATTTCAAGCGCGATGCTTGAGGTAACCACCCAATCAGCACGTGCTTTAACCGCTGCAGAAGTGTTTGCATAAACCACAACAGTGTGGTCTGGGTGCGCATCACAAAACTCAGTGAATTTATCTGCAGGACAGCCCAAGTCAAGTGAGCATTCCGCATCAAGTGTTGGCATCAAAATACGTTTTTCAGGAGTAAGAATCTTCGCTGATTCACCCATAAAACGAACGCCAGCAATGATCAATGTACTCGCAGAATGACGGTTACCAAACTTCGCCATCTCCAATGAGTCACCAACAAAACCACCCGTCTCTTCCGCTAATGCTTGGATCTCGGGATCGGTGTAATAGTGGGCGATCAATACCGCATCTTTTTCTTTAAGCAAACGCTTAATGTTTTCGATATGAGCGCGCTTTTGTTCATCGCTTAATGGTTTTGGTTTTGGAGGGAAAGGATAAACTGTATCGATTTTATCTAAAATGTGACTCATTGCTCTGCTCTACGCAACTTCCGTTAGTCCGAGTATTGTAACTCCGATCGATATCAAGAATCAAAGCGCTTTGGCTGATACTCGCTGATAGCGTTATTGCGAGTTGCACTGAGCCGTAAACAAAAAAAGGTGCCGAAGCACCTCTTTCAAAAGCTCAATGTTTTACTTTAGCTTTTCTTGCACCATATTGGCTGAAGCGCTACCAGGGTATTCAGTTACCACTTGTTGATAGTACTTTTTCGCTTGCTCAGCGTTATTGTTACGCTCTGCAATATCCCCCAATTTCACTAACGCATCAGCGCGTTTGTTTGAATCTGGGTACGCCACAACTGCAGCAAAACTCTTCACTGCTTCTTTATCTTGCTTTTTAGCGAAATAAAGCTGACCTAACCAATAATGGGAATTTGGCATAAAGGTAGAATCAGGGAAGTCTTTTTGGAACTGCACAAACGCTGCAATAGCGCCTGCGTAGTCACGCTTTTTGAGGATCAAATCGACCGCATTTTGATACGCGGTTTGTTCGTCCACATTACTGCTAAACGTTCCTTGCGGTTCTTTTTTTGCCGTTGGTTTTTCAACTGGCGCGACAACTGGCGTTGCTTTTTCTTGTCGAACTTTATCGAGCTCGATGAACAGCTCGCGCTGACGTTGCAACATTTGTTGCATGTCATAATTATTCTTTTCAATTTGACCACGTAAATCGCTGATTTCAAGTGCCATTGAGTCCACTTGTTGCTGCAATTGTAATTGCACGCGATTACGGTTTTCCAGCAGTCGTTCTAGACGCTGAATGTCGTTCTCATTTGAAGAAAAGGAAGAATTGGCTGAGCTGCCACTGAGATCGGCTACTGGAGCTGGTGCAGCGAACGCTAGGTTCGCTGCACTTGCCAGTAACGTAAGCGAAAAAACATGCTTTAAGTTACTGAACATGAGGTCGTCCTCGAATTAGTACACTAGAACTGCGCGGCGGTTCTTAGCGTATGCTTCGTCAGACTGACCTAGAACTAGCGGCTTCTCTTCACCGTAGCTTACGATAGCGATTTGGTCAGCCTGTACACCTAGTGCTTGTAGGTACATAGATACTGCTTGTGCACGACGTTCACCAAGAGCGATGTTGTACTCAGGAGTACCGCGCTCATCCGCGTGACCTTCGATAGTAACTTTGATTGCTGGGTTAGAGCTTAGGTACTTAGCGTGCAGCGCTAGTACTTTTTCGTAGTCGCTAGCAATAGTTGCATTGTCGAACGCGAAGTAAATAGTTGAAGCTTGCATTACTTGATCTTTAAGCTCTTGCTCAGCTAATTGACCTTGCTCATCAATCGGAGTTGTTACTGTTGTTGATGAACCATTGTTGTTAGTTTCTGAGCCAGCCGCATTTGCAGCATCGTCGCTTGAACTACATGCCGTAACCGCTAGAACTGGTAGTGCAATTAGTAGCCCTTTAAGAACTTTGTTAAGTTGCATTTGTGTTTTCCTTACTATTTTAAACTTACTTGCTACAAAAACGGTGACCATGCCGGAGCGCGGACGCGACCATTTGTTGCTGGTAAACGAGCTTTAAAGCGGCCATCTATTGAAACCATCGATAGTACGTTGGTCTTGTTATAGATAGAGCTGTAAATAACCATGCCACCATTTGGCGCGATACTTGGAGATTCGTCCAAAAGTGTCTTGGTTAATATTTGTACTGCACCCGATTCCAGATCTTGTTTGGCAAGGTTAAAGCCTGAGTTGCTTCTATTTACCATAACCAAATAACGACCATCTGGCGTAATTTGGCCACCCAGGTTTTGGCTACCCTGCCAAGTTATACGGCTTGTGGCACCGTCTGCCAAATTTACTCGATAAATCTGAGGTTTACCACCCCGATCGGAAGTGAAGATCAAGGATTTTCCATCAGGGTGCCAAAATGGTTCTGTATTATTTGATCTGCCCCGCGTAATTTGCGTTAACTTTCGTGTCGCTAGATCGAGTGTATAAACCTGCAAGCTACCCGTTTTCGACAATACTAGAGCAAGTGTTTTACCATCCGGTGAAAAACGTGGTGCACCGTTGTGACGTGGGTAAGAAGTAATCTTTTCACTCTTGCCGGTGTAAATGTTCATGATGAAAATTTCCGCCTGGCCGTCTTGGAAACTCACATACGCCAGTTGTTTTCCATCTGGTGACCAAGCAGGTGACATTAGAGGTTGCTTAGAACGCAATACTAAACGCTCGTTGTATCCGTCATAATCCGCCACACGCAGTTGGTATGGGTATGGGTCTTTGTCATTCACCACTACGTAAGCAATGCGCGTTAAGAATGCGCCGCGCTCGCCAGTTAGTTTTTCGTAAACAAGGTCTGAAATGCGGTGCGCATACTCACGTAGACGATTTTTCGGCACCACTGCACGTTTGTTAAACAGCACATGATCGCGAGAAAGTATAAGATCACCATCGGCGCCGAGTGCTTTACTTTGACCTTTGGTCAATTGGCCACGCGCAACGTCAATCAATTGGTAATTGATCACGTAGTCGCCCTTTGCGTCTGTGGTAATTGTGCCTGTTAGCAGAGAGTCGACCCCAATACGTGTCCATGCTTCAAAATTAATTTCAGCATCAGTATAAGGCGTTTGAGGCATGTTGTTAGTCGCAACAGGGCTGAACTTACCACTACGTTGTAAGTCAGAGGCAATCACTGCCGAAACATCTTGCGGCAGTGGCGCTGCGCCTTCCCATTTAAATGGTACGATAGCAATCGGGCGAGCCGAGTCGATACCATCTGTGATCACCAATTCCAGTGCCGCATTGGCTACTTGAATGGTGCTCGAAACAATCAGTACGAGTCCTAATATTAATCGCTTTAACACAAGCTCATCCTTTCATTAAAGTTCAACAGTTAGGTTAATATTCTTTAGTTTACTAACCACACTCGGGTCGGTAGGCAGCGGGAAGCTAGTAACTTGTGACACGGCACGCTCCGTTGCTGCGCACACTCGGTTATCGCCTTCTAGAACGCTAAACTTACTGACAATCGCACCTGCCCCAGTCGAAATGAGACGTAAGTTAACTCGACAGGACTTTCCCCGAAAGTAGTCCTCCACCAATAGCTTATCTTTGATAAGTTGCGTATAGATGGCACCATAACGAGCAACTTCACTATCAACAAACTGGCCGCGTGCCGCACTGTTTTGTTCTGCTTCACTTTCTAACCCAGAGAAGATGTCATCCAAAGCCGCTTCTTGCTCTTTACGCTCGCGCTCTAAACGTTCTAAACGTTCTTTTTCTTTGCGCGCTTTTTCTGCGGCTTCTTTCGCTGCTTTTTCTTTAGCAATACGCTCTTTCTCTGCTCGCTCTGCAGCGTCACGCTCTTTACGCGCTTTCTCTTCGGCCGCTTTTGCTTGTTTTTCACGCTCGATACGCTGCTGCTCTGCTTTCGCTGCTGCAGCTTCTTTTTCGATGCGCTCTTTTTCAGCTTTGCTATTGCCGCTTCTTTATTTATGTTCTTTTCGTTGTTGTTCGCTCTTTCTCTTTGCGAACTTTCTTTCTTTTGTCTTTCTTTTTGTTGTTTTCCGCTTCGCGTGCTGCTTTTGCTTCTCTTGCTTGCTGCTCTTTCAGTTTACGAATGCGTTCTTCTTCCGCTTTACGGTTTTTCTCAAGCTGTTCACTTTCACGACGGAGTTTATCAAGGCGGTCTTGCTCTTTACGTGAGGCTTCTTCGCGCTGTTTGCGAATTTGCTGCGCTTGCTGGCGCACCAACGCAGGGTCAATCACTACCGCCTCAACCATTCCCGCCGTTGGCGTAGGTTCTGACATCGTGAAATCGGTACCCCAGATAAGTGCTGCAATTAAAGTCGCATGCAGGGCCACCGATACTAAGATCGGTTTGCCCATTTTGTTTTTATTTAGCTTATGGTCTTTCATGCAGTGAACGACTTATTCCTTGATGTCCGTTAGCAGACCGACTTTGGCAATGCCTGCTTGGCTCAACTCATCCAATATCAATACAATCTCTGCGTATGGTGTCGCTGCATCTCCACCCACCGCAACTGGTGAGTTAGGTTTTAAGCTCAGCTCTGCTTTTACACGTACGATCAGATCTTGCAAAGAAATACCACGAATCACTTCTTCGTCGTTGACGCTCAAGCCAAAATTACCATCGCGATCTACTTCAACGATGATAAAGCTTGCATCACTGTCACCCGCCAAATCTTGGGCTGGGGTCGCGCTCTCAGTTTTTGGTAGTTCAACTTCCACACCTTGAGTAACGAACGGTGAAGTCACCATAAAGATGATCAACAATACCAACATCACATCGATGTATGGTACTACGTTGATCTCTGCCGTCATTTTACGCTTTTTAGGTTGATAACCCGCCATGCGTTACTCCCTTCCCGCCATCACTTGACGGTGCAGAATGCTATGAAACTCTTCTGAGAAGGTCGCGTAGTTATGCTCAAGCTTAGAAACTTTGTTGCTTAGACGGTTGTATGCCATAACTGCTGGAATAGCGGCGAACAAGCCCATTGCTGTCGCGACCAACGCTTCGGCGATACCTGGTGCTACCATAGCAAGGGTGGCTTGTTTCACTTCGCCCAGCGCGATGAAGGCGTGCATGATGCCCCATACCGTACCAAATAGACCAATGTATGGACTGATTGAGCCAACGGTTGCCAAAAATGGTAGACTGGTTTCTAGCTCGTCTACTTCACGCGCAACTGCAACGCGCATAGCACGGCCTGTACCTTCCATAATGTAGTCTGGTGAATTCGCATTCGATTTATGTAAACGCGCAAATTCGCTAAAACCTGAGTAGAAAATTTCTTCAGTACCTGAGAGTTCATCTTTGCGTTTTGCCACCGCTTGGTAAATCACAGATAGGTCTGTACCTGACCAGAATTTGTCTTCAAACGCTTCTGTGTCTTTTGCTGCTTGAGAAAGCACTTTACTGCGCTTTATGATCATCGCCCATGAGGCAATCGACATACCAAGAAGAATCAGCATTACCATTTTTACGAGCAAGCTCGCCTGCAAAAACAGATCAAGAATTGAGATATCAGCGGTCACTTCCAGAAAACTCCATAAATATTGCTTGAGGAATCGCAGTTGGTTTCATCCTCTGATTGTCGATACATGCTACCTTAACCATGGCGCGGCACAATGTCTTGCCGTCAGGATTTACGATCTCCTGACAGAATGTTAACGATGCTTTTTTTAACTCGGCGATCGAAGTATTCACCAGTAATTGATCATCAAGCCTTGCACCCTGTAAATAATCGATGTCCATATGTCGGACTACAAAACCAATATTTTGTTCCAAAAGTGCATGTTGTGAAACGCCAACACTGCGAAGCATCTCCGTTCTTGCCCTTTCAAAATACTTTAAATAGTTGGAATGATAGACCACACCACCGGCATCGGTATCTTCATAATAGACCGTGACAGGCCATGAAAATATTTCCAAAGTGTTACTCACAATATTACCCGTAAATCCTTTGTTTAACGCAATACTATAACGCATTACAACGACTTATGTGCAAGCGCTAAAAGCTGAATTCTGATGTTAGACGAAAAAAAAGCGCCTGATATAAAAATCAGGCGCTTTTTCAATGGTTTCTTGATGAGTATTTAGGCAATTATTGCTACAAAACGTAAGCGATTGTTAAGTAGCTCAAGATGCCCAAACTGATGTATGGGCTAAATAAAACCTGCCAATACCAATTTCTTGGTTTGAAAGACAAGCCAAACACCATACTTGAACACACTGCCCAAATCAGCAATGGTGAAATAAATGCGTTAAAGCCACCAATTGCTTCTGAATAAGCATGAGGGTTCCACATTAGCATCGCAACATGGAAGAAGCCCAGCACCAAAGATAAAACTCGCAGTGGAGCTTTATCTAACGGCGCATGTATTTTTGTCATCAAGTCAGTGAGATTATTCACTGTCTTTGTCCATCATTTCTGTGTGCTCTAACCAAAGAGCGTTGATGATACCGAATGCACAAGCAAGTAGTACACCTAGGATCCATGCGAAATACCACATAGTAATTGCTCCTTAGTAAAGTGAGTGTTTGTTATCTTCAATATACTTGTTATCCAAGCGACCAAACATTTTGTAGTAACCCCAAGTGGTGTAACCAAGAATGATTGGAACGAACACAGCAGCAACCGCTGTCATTAGGTTCAGTGTAAGCTCAGATGACGTTGCATCCCACATGGTCAAACTATGTGATGGTTCAAGGCTTGAAGGCATGATGAACGGGAACATAGAGAAACCAGCAGTTAGGATAACACCCGCGTTACCTAGGCTTGAGAATAGGAAAGCAAAGCCACCTTTCTCAAAGCGTGATGCGATTACCGCTAGAAGAGGCATAAACACACCCAGTGCAGGCGCAGCCCACATTAGAGGGTAAGTGTGGAAGTTATTCATCCACGCACCTACTTCACGCACTACCTCTTTGTTAAGAGGGTTCGAAGCCGCGTTGTGGTCGATTACTGTTGTAATAACGTAACCTTCCATGTTTTGGATCCAGAAACCAGCTGCAACAAATGCTGCCACTGTTAGTAGACCCATAAGCTGAGCTACAGAGCGTGCGCGAACATGCAGTTCGTCAGTGGTTTTCATTTGTAGCCAAGTAGAACCTTGCATCAGAATCATAAACACACTTACTAGGCCACAAAGCAGCGCAAATGGGTTTAGTAGACCGAAGAATGAGCCGTGGTAAGTCGGCATCATAAAGTCACTTAGTTGGAATGGAACGCCTTGTAGAAGGTTACCAAACGCCACACCGAAGATCAGTGGTGGAACAAAACCGCTGATTGAAATCGCGATATCCCACGAACGGCGCCATTTTGGCTCTTCAATTTTTGAACGGTAGTCCAAACCAAGCGGACGTAGCCATAGCGCAGCTAGCGTCAAGATCATTGCTAGGTAGAAACCAGAGAATGACGCTGCGTATACTAGTGGCCAAGCTGCAAATAGCGCACCACCTGCGGTGATTAGCCATACTTGGTTGCCGTCCCAGTGCGGTGCGATCGAGTTGATCATCACACGGCGTTCATTGTCACTTTTACCAATGATTGGCACTAGTGCACCCACGCCCATATCGAAACCATCTGTGATGGCAAAACCTATCATTAGAACGCCAATTAGCACCCACCAGATAAGTCGTAAGATTTCGTAATCAAACATAATCTGTCTCCTTGCCTTATGCTTCTACTTGGCGGCTAACTTTGTCTTCTACAGAGTCAGCGTTTTGCTCAAAGTGGTAGCGACCTGTTTTCAGGCTGCTAGGACCTTTGCGAGCGAATTTAACCATTAGGTACACTTCTGCAATTAAGAACACAGTGTACAGCGCAAGGATGGCAAATAGTGATGTCCAGATTTCGCCAGCAGTCAGAGCTGATGCCGCAACATGTACCGGTAGAATTTCACCTACTGCCCATGGTTGACGGCCAAATTCTGCCACGAACCAACCTGCTTCAACCGCAATCCATGGTAGTGGAATACTGAATAGCGCCGCTTTAAGTAGCCAAGGTTTTTGTTCGATTTTTTGACGACAAGTTTGGATAAATGCCATACCAAATACGAATAGCATTACGAAACCACAGCCAACCATGATACGGAATGACCAGAATAGCGGCCAAACTTCTGGGATAGAGTCATCCGCAGCCGCTTGGATTTGCGATTCAGTCGCATCCGTTACTTTGTCGGTGTAACGTTTTAGAAGTAGACCGTAACCTAGGTCATCTTTTACTTCGTCAAACGCTGCTTTGTTCGCTTCAGATTTATCACCAGCGCGTAGTTTTTCAAGCAACTCGTAGGCGTACATACCGTTACGGATACGCTCAACGTGTTGTTCACGAAGGTCAACTAGGCCCGTTACTTGTGTGTCAAGAGAACGTGTCGCAATGATACCCATTACGTATGGGATCTTAATTGCGTATTCTGTTTCCATCTTATCTTGGCTTGGGAAACCAACAACAGTGAACGCCGCTGGTGCAGGTTCAGTGTGCCATTCAGCCTCAATTGCTGCTAGCTTCACTTTTTGCACGTCGCCTAGTTCGTAACCTGATTCGTCACCAAGGATGATAGTAGACAGAATTGCTGCCATACCGAACGATGCTGCGATAGCAAATGAACGGCGTGCAAACGCAACATCACGGCCTTTTAGTAGATACCATGAGCTGATGCCTAGAATGAACATTGCACCTGTAGTGTAACCTGACGCTACAGTGTGAACGAATTTCACCTGTGCTACTGGGTTTAGAACCACTTCAGCAAAGCTCACCATTTCCATACGCATGGTTTCGAAGTTGAATTCTGCGCCCACTGGGTGTTGCATCCAGCCGTTTGCTACAAGAATCCATAGTGCTGAGAAGTTCGAACCGATTGCCACTAACCAAGTTACAACAAGGTGTTGACGCTTAGATAGGCGATCCCAACCAAAGAAGAATAAGCCAACGAAAGTGGATTCTAAGAAAAAGGCTACTAGAGCTTCAATGGCGAGCGGTGCACCGAAGATGTCACCAACGTAGTGAGAGTAATATGACCAGTTAGTACCAAACTGGAACTCCATGGTTAGGCCTGTTGCCACACCTAGAGCGAAGTTAATACCGAAAAGCTTACCCCAGAACTTAGTCATGTCCTTGTAGATTTGCTTGTTGGTCATTACGTACATCGATTCCATGATGGCAAGTAAAAATGCCATACCTAGAGTCAACGGTACAAATAGGAAGTGATACATCGCTGTCAGTGCGAACTGCAACCGCGATAGATCAACTATGTCAATCATGGGAACTCCTATGTGTCGGCTGAAAGACACGCTTTGCGTTCATTGCTTTAGCTTCTCAGAATCCATATTTCCCTGAGAATGTTTCTTAAAAACACCACATTGTTAATAATATGTGCCGCAATAGTTAGTTTTTTGTTAAGCATCAGCTAATATAGCTAATGCTAATATTACTTTGAAAAATCCGATGTTTCAAAAGGTTTCTAATATTGTGCCGCGTTGATCTGTATCAAACTAAAATTGCAGAAAACGAGCAAAAAACATCTATATTGATGCAAGTCAATTAATTTGAGGTTTTATTGTTGGAAATGTATGAAAATGAGAAATAGAACGGCGTGCAATGGTCACAAAATGGCAAAGTATCATCAAAATTTAGTACTTTTGTATCAGTACATTAGCTTTAGAAGTTGTGATGCAAATCACCATAGCATTGTAAGTCGATGAGCCAAAACGAAAATGAGCTCAAACCTTCACAATCTTTCTAAATTGTTCACAAGTTTGAGCCCAAGATTTGGTGACTACTTTTTGATTTGAATGACGCTACTTATCAATACCGAAATGCAGATATGCGCGGTCAGTGGCAATACGCCCACGCGGGGTACGTTGCAAATACCCTTGTTGAATTAAATATGGCTCTAACACGTCTTCAATTGTGTCTTTCTCTTCACCGATTGCCGCAGCCATATTATCTAAACCAACTGGGCCGCCGCCAAATTTTTCCATAATTGCAAGCAACAGTTTGCGGTCCATGTAATCGAAACCTTCTGCGTCTACATCGAGCATGTTTAGTGCTTTATCGGCGATATCTGCGCTAATATGACCATCCGCTTTCACTTCGGCATAGTCGCGAACGCGGCGTAACAGACGGTTGGCAATACGCGGTGTTCCGCGAGCACGACGCGCTACTTCCAGCGCTCCTTCCGATTCCATCGATAAGCCTAAACAATCCGCACTGCGCTGCACAATGTGCTGCAGGTCTGCCACTTTGTAGTACTCAAGACGTTGAGTAATACCAAAACGGTCACGGAGTGGCGAAGTCAAAGAACCGGCACGAGTGGTCGCCCCAATTAGAGTGAAAGGTGGTAAGTCGATCTTGATCGATCGCGCCGCAGGGCCTTCACCAATCATGATGTCCAACTGGTAGTCTTCCATCGCTGGGTAAAGTACCTCTTCCACCATTGGGCTTAAACGGTGAATTTCATCAATGAACAACACATCGTTTTCTTCAAGGTTGGTCAATAGCGCCGCCAAGTCCCCTGCTTTTTCAAGTACAGGACCAGAGGTGGTACGAATATTCACCCCCATTTCGTTAGCCACAATGTTCGCCAACGTGGTTTTACCGAGGCCAGGAGGACCAAAAATCAACAGATGATCCAACGCTTCACTACGCAAATTCGCGGCTTTAATGAAGATTTCCATTTGATCACGTACATGATCCTGTCCTTGGTAATCAGACAGCTTCTTTGGACGAATCGCGCGATCTATCACGTCTTCATCACGAAAACTCGGATTATCTGGCGCAATTAGGCGGTCAGCTTCAATCATCTTGTTCCCTTAATTTCCCAATTACACCATTGATTTTAGCGCTTCGCGGATCAGCTCTTCACTGCTCATTCCCGGTTTGATCACCTGAGACACGACTTTAGATGCTTGCGTTGGTTTATAGCCCAGAGCCAGCAACGCACTTACCGCTTCTTCTTCACTGTTACCTTGAGATGGCGTTAAGCCATTGTCTAACGGCGCCGCATCCGTAAACGGCGTGAACAAGTCACCCGCGCTCCAACCTTTCAGGCGATCTTTCATTTCAACCACAAGGCGCTCAGCGGTTTTCTTACCCACACCCGGCAATTTTACTAGCGTTGAAATATCTTCACGCTCAACACACGCAACGAACTGAGTCGCCGTCATGCCAGAAAGAATACCCAAACCCAGTTTTGGCCCTACTCCGTTCGCTTTGATCACTTCTCGGAATAATGCACGCTCTTTTACAGTGTTAAATCCGTAAAGCAATTGTGCATCTTCACGCACCACAAAATGGGTGTAAATGATCGCCTCTTCACCAATATTTGGCAGTTCATAGAAGCAGCTCATTGGCATTTGCACTTCATAGCCAATGCCATTGACTTCAATTAGGAGTTCAGGAGGTTGCTTTTCCAGCAGAATGCCACGAAGACGTCCAATCACGGTAGGTACCTAGTGTTCTAAAAGTTGCTTTGATAATAATAAATAACTGGATGGATAGCCAGTAAAAAACGACTCGCTATCCCTCAATCAATTTGAATTATTCGATGAAGATTTAACGATAGCGTCCACGACGCGCACTGGTCGCTTTGCCAGCAAGCGCAATCAGTGTTTTGTTGGTATTGGCATGACAAATCGCCACACCGAGAGCATCGGCCGCGTCAGCTTGTGGGCACGCTGGCAGCTTAAGCATCTGCTGAACCATGTGTTGCACTTGTTGCTTGTCAGCGCCGCCAGTGCCCGTCACCGCTTGTTTAATTAAACGTGCAGCATATTCGTAGACGGGTAGCTCAGCATTTACTGCCGCCACAATGGCACTGCCACGCGCTTGGCCAAGTTTGAGTGCAGAATCCGCATTGCGCGCCATAAACACTTGTTCAATCGCAAATACGTCCGGTTGGAACTGAGTGATGATCTCCGTTACACCGGCATAAATTTGCTTAAGACGTCCCGGTAATTCTTTTTCAGAAGTGCGAATACAGCCACTGCCTAAATATTGCAGATGACGACCATTTTGACGAATCACGCCATAACCGGTAATGCGAGAGCCTGGGTCTATTCCCAAGATGATGGACATAAAAAACCTAACTAATGTCTTTGTTCTGCGTCTAGTTTATAGCAGCCCTTGTTGATTGGCGACTATTAGCCAAGCGGAACAAAGTTAAACGCACAAATTAACGAAAAAACCAGCCCGAAGGCTGGTTTTATCACGCTGAATCAAATTTGCTATTAAGCAACTTCGATTGGACCACCGAATGAAGTTACTGGTGGAACTTTGCCTTTGAACTTCTCAAAGTCAACGATACAAGTGTTTGCAGACGTTGCTTGAGCTAGCTCAGAAGAGCCGATATCTAGCGTTAGTGTGTTTGGATCGCCGTAAGTATCGATAGCACCAATCTTCTCACTTAGAGGACCGTACCACGCACCTTCTTCGATACGGATAACACCACGTGGGTAGCTGTCAGTTAGTACAGCACCAGCCATTAGCTGACCACGGTCGTTAAATACGCGTACTAGATCACCATCTTTGATGCCTTTTTCTTTCGCATCAATTGGGTTGATGTATACAGGCTCGCGACCTTGAACCGTGTAAGTTGCACGGAACTCTTCTGACTCACACATTTGTGAGTGCAAACGCTTGTCTGGGTGGCAAGATTGTAGCCAGAACGGGTGTTTGTCTGAACCAGGACCACCGTGTGAACGTTCTGTCTTTTCAAACCACATTGGGTGTTCTTGACAGTGTTCGTAACCGTAACGGCCGATCTTACGAGATGTGATCTCGATAAAGCCAGACGGTGTACCTAGAGGGTTAATCTCTGGGTCTTGACGGAAGTCTGCGTGACGAACCCAAGGCTTACCTTCACCGAAGTCTAGAACGCTCTGTTCCCAGAACTCGTTAAACTCAGGCATTTCGAATTTGCCTTTGTTTGACGCTTTACATTCGTTGTATAGGCTCTCGATCCATTCCATCTCGCTCATGCCACGAGTGTACTCGTCGCGACGACCAAAGCGTTGAGTTAGCTCACTCATGATTTGGAAGTCAGTCTTAGATTGGAACAGTGGGTCTACTAGACGATGCATCGCTACTAGACCTTTGTTCGAGTATGAACCGTATACGTCGATGTCGTTACGTTCCCACTGAGTACATGCTGGAAGCACGATATCAGAGAAACGACAGGTTGCAGTCCAAGCAAACTCGATAGTAACCACAGTCTGAAGCTTCTTGAATGCTTTCTTCATGCGGTTACGATCTTGGTGGTGGTGCCATGGGTTACAACCCGAGATCACCATCATCTTGAAGTCTGGCAGGATTACTTTACCGCCGTTGTAACGAATCTCTTTACCTGGTTCTAGTAGACAGTCGATCCAACGCGCAACAGGAATGGTGCGGCTGTAACCGTTAAAGTCGTTGTTGTCCCATTTTGGTTTCATACCTTGATCAAGGTTACGAGGGAAACCGCCAGGGCCAGCAAAACCAGTTGAAGGCACACCGATACTTGAGTAGTGGTGACCGTAAGAGATACCGCCGCCAGGTAGACCGATTTGACCAACCATTGCTGCAACTACTGCTGCTGCCCAGTATGGTTGCTCACCGTGCTCTTGACGTTGGATACACCAACCCATAAGGATCTGTGTACGGCCGTTTACTAGCATGCGTGCGAATTCGCGGATCTTGTCAGCTTTAACGCCACAGATCTCTGCCGCCCACTCAGGAGTCTTCACTACTTTATCTTTGGTTTCGCCTTGAACGTAACCGATAAAGTCTTCAAAACCTAGACAGTAAGTATTAATGAACTCTTTGTCGTATAGGTTTTCGTTGTAAAGCGTGTGAGCTACTGCCAGCATGAACGCTACGTCTGTCATCGGGTTGATGTACAGGTGATCGTTCTCTAGGTAACGTTGAGTCTTGTTCTTAACTGGGTCAACAGATAGAACGTTGATCTCGCCTTTCGCTACTTTTTCTTTTAGCTGTTTTAGGTACTCAAACGATTGGTGCGTTTCACAGTTCCAACCTACTTGCAGGTTTTTCACTGGGTCATTCGCCCAAAGAATGATGTTGTCAGAGTTGTCTAGGATCTCTGACCATGATGTACCTTGAGCGTAAACTTCAGTTGAGCCTAGTACGTAAGGCATGATGGTTTGACCTGCACCAGTAGAGTAGTCACCTACTTTAGTGATGAAGTTACCATGCATACCTACTGCACGTTGCATGTGAGCTGTACAGTTGTTGAATGCACCAGTTTGGTTCCAGCCCGTTTGACCTGCATGCAGAGCCCATGGACCGTAGTCTTTTTGTACGCGTTCTAGTTCACGGTAGAAAAGATCTAGCGCTTCATCCCAAGTTACACGGATGAAACGGTTGTTACCGCGAGTATCTGCGCTGTATTTGTGGTTTTTCAGCCAATCTAGACGAACCATTGGGTAACGTACACGTGAAGGGCTGTAGATAATACCTTTGATACCGTTCAGCATCTCGGTCGGGTTTTTATCCAGTTCAATAGGTTTGATCTCTTGAACTTTACCGCCGTAGATGTGGGCGCGGAACGCGCCCCAGTGAGAACCAGTTACTTTCCAAGTACCTGTTGTCTCAGCAGCCTTAGCAGAAGCTGATGCTAATAAGCTAGGACCAATTACTGATACAGCACTTGTGGTTGCTACGCCTTTAAGAAAACTTCTTCGTGTAATAGCCATTTAAAATTTCTCCATCCGACGCTTATTAGTGGTGACCTTCAACGAAATCTGAAGAGTGCATTTGTAGATACTTCAGAATCAATGCTTCGCTGTCTGTGTCTAGGTTTACGAATGCAAGCATACCGTCAAACATACCTGGCCATGTGTTCGCATCGAAGTGCGCTTCAGCTGGCTGGGTGTGACATACTGAACAGTTAGTTTTGTATGCTTCCGCTGATTTTTCCCAAACTGGAGTGATGCTGTTTAGCATAGATTCTTTCTTAACCCATACTGTCGCAGCCACTTTTTCCCAAGGAAGACCAGTTAGCTCATCCACTTTCTTCTCGCCAGTCGTTACAACTTTAGGATCTGTTGACGCTTCTTTTAGAAGAGATGCCACTGCGATGTTCATACCGAAGTCAGCTTGGATTACGCGACCAAAGCCTTTCGCTTTACGCCAGCCGTCGATCTCGATTTCAGCGTAGTCGCCTTTGTCAGCAATTACTTTTACTTCAGATGCTGGGTTTAGAAGACCTGCTTCTTGTTTACCTTGATCATCGAAGTAGATAGGTAGGTGACGGATACTTACTAGAGTTTGACCAACATCGTAGTTAGTGTTTGAAGCCAATGCTTCTAGGTCGCCTACGATACCGCCAATGCTATCCATACCAGCTGGAAGTTTGTGTGCGATACCTTTGTGACAGTCAACACAGCTTTGGTTTTTCTCAGCTGCTTGCTTCATCTGGATGCGAGCTGTTGGAGACATTTGCTCGAAGTCCATAGAAGCGTAGTTGTGACAGTTCTTACATTCTTGAGAGCCGTTTGCTGAGAAACGATCCCATTCGTGTTTCGCTAGCTCGATACGACGCTCTTCGAAAACACCTGGTTCATCGTAGTTGCCGAATACTTGTGCGAATACTTCTTTAGAAGCCTGCATCTTACGAGCGATTTTGTCAGTCCAGTTATGAGGAACGTGACAGTCAGGACATGTTGCACGGACACCAGAGTGGTTTTTCCAGTGAACAGTGTCTTGAAGCTCAACGTAAACGTTGTCACGCATAGTGTGACAGCTGATACAGAATTTTTCAGTGTTCGTGTGTTCTAGTGCAGTGTTAAAACCACCCCAGAAAATGACACCTGCGATAAAACCACCCAAGGTAAGAACACCAAGGCTGATATGAACTGCAGGACGCGACATGGTGCGCCACAGTTTAATGATTAATGATTTCATTGCTTGCTCTCTTAAAATCTTTTTTAAAGTGTGAGTTTGAGCTCAGCGGCTTATAGGCCGCCGTGCGCACCTGGAGGACCAAATACGAACATTTGAAGCATCCAAACGATAAATCCGTAGCCACCTACGAACGCCACACTAAGGATTGGAAAGAGAACTACTGCAATGAGGAAGAAAGACTTCCATTCCAGTGAGCGCTTTTCATCACTCTCAATTTTGTTAACATCACTCATACATTTGCCTATCGTGTATCTAGTGTTATTTTTTAACTCACCGAAGTGAGCTAAACGGTCGATTATTTCTAAGTAAAATTTTAGACCATACTCTTTATAGGGTTCAATCAATTACTCCCTCTCAAACCCTTTTAATCACTACTTTTTGAGCTTGCCCAGAGATGTGTTTTAATAAGAATCTATATGAAAAATGCATCTCTTTATGAAGATTTATTAACAAGAAATCCCTATTAACACTAGGCGAGTTTGTATGAAATATCACCTTTAAAAACGCCTAATTTTACATCATTTCAACATCAACGCTCTATCGAATACTGCGCAATTGTAAACAATCTGTTGCGAATAACTTTATAGTCTAACGCGGAAATCGTACAAAGTTCACTCCGCCCAAACGTGAAAATCGATATAATTTGAGCTGCTTTTGGAGGATAGTATGACCGCAGCTATGGATATTTCTTGGTCAGATTTAGCACTTTTTTTTACGACACTGCTTATCCCTTTGGGGGTCAGCCGCTACTATCAACTCAAGATAGAACGAGAGCTCATCATCAGTGTGTGTCGTATGGCTTTACAACTGATATTAGTCGGTATTTATCTAGAATACTTGTTTCAGCTAAACAATTTACCCATCAATATTTTATGGTTACTAGCCATGCTGTTGATCGGAGCAAGTTCGATTGTAAGTAAAGCTCACTTACCCAAATCAAAGCTTCTTCTTCCCGTAATTGCAGGGCTTAGTGTTGGCCTTTTACCTTTATTAGCATTGATTTGTTTGTTTATCGTTAGGCCCACGCCTTTCTACAACGCTCAGTACCTGATCCCACTAGCCGGCATGCTGTTGGGTAACTCACTTAGCGGCAATATTGTGGCGCTGCAAAACGTGTTTAACAGCTTTGAGCAACGCAGAGCAGAATATGAAGGCGCAATATCTTTGGGTGCTCCGGTAAATTATGCCTGCCAGCCCTTTATAAGAGAGGCAATACAGAAATCATTAGCGCCATCTTTAGCCTCAATGAGTACCATGGGATTAGTCACTTTACCTGGAATGATGACAGGGCAAATTCTTGGTGGCGCGAGTCCATTAGTCGCGATTAAATATCAATTAATGATCATGCTCGCGATCTTTGTGATGCTATCAATATCGATTGCACTAACCTTAAGCCTCACGATTCGTTGTTGTATCGATAAAAATGGTCTTATTCTTGTTGCTGCGAACAAAAAATAACCATTATTTTCAATTACACACTCCCTATTTCAGATCTTATCCACAGAATCTGTGGATAAGGTTGTAGGCAGTTCTGTGAAAGATCATTTGTTAGCCAAATATGTGTCATTGTTTTGCAAACTAGGCTCTGCAAAATCACTGTGAATTTACCCAAAAGAGAGCCGGTGATGCATATCGAACACCTACAAATACCCCATCCTCGCAGCTACACGCTTGAGCTCAACTTAGCTATTGATCTCCAGAAAAACTGGTTGGTCGATAGGCCGCAAGAGTTGGTTACGCTTAGCGATAACCTTGTCTTTAGATACACGAACATCGAAGGGAATAGACAATATTTGTCTTTTAACACAGACAAATGAGGCGAAAGAAACGCATCTTATGTTATTGCTGATAATAAAAAGGCCCGCAAATATGCGAGCCCTCTATATACAGTTCAATGCTGATCAATGATTGTCATCACGTAGGTAGATTAGCCAGTACCACATACCAACAAAAAAACCACCGCCAATGATGTTACCTAGAGTCACGGGAATTAGGTTATTAATAACAAAATTGCCCAACGTTAAGTCTGCATAATCCGCGATATTAGCGCCGGTCATTTGCCAAAATTCAGCTGGAGCGAAGGTTTTGATACCAATCGCCATAGGCACTTGGAACATGTTCGCAATACAGTGCTCAAAACCAGCAGAAACAAACATTGCAACAGGTAGAATCATTACCAAGATTTTGTCGGTAAGCGTGCGACCACTAAATGTCATCCACACACCAATACATACCAACACGTTACACATGATGCCTAGAGCAACTGCTTGGAAGAAGCCATGGTGTAGCTTGTGTTGCGAAATCGCCATCGCATTTAAGCCAACACTACCATGACCAAACATGTATTGTTTTGCAACCAGCATACAAGCGACTAATAGCAATGCGCCAATCAAGTTGCCGATGTAAACCACGAACCAGTTTTTAAATAGTGTGCACCAAGAAATTTTGCCACTTGCTCGTGCGACCAAGGTTAATACAGAACTGGTAAACAGTTCACCACCTGTCACCACAACTAGAATCAGACCTAAGCTAAAGGCAATACCACCAACCAGACGGCTCATACCCCAGGCCATATCGCCTGCACCTGTGGTAACGGTAGTATAGAAAATAAAGGCGATGCCAATATGCAGGCCAGCGGATATCGCTAGTAATAAAGATTTAATTGGATCTTTAGTTGCTTTACCAAAGCCGATTTCTGCTGCGCGCTCAGCCATTTGTGGCGGCAATAAAGAGTCAAATTGGTTTAAGTTCATAGTCGGATAACAATTTGAAGCTGTGAATAAGTGGTCGCGGATAATCCTCCTAAATTTGGGATTATTCAAGTGCTAATTTCATTGTTAACTGAAAATGTTTGTAACCAAACTAACCACACACTTTAAGGTCTGAAATACGATATAATATTTACTAAATTGACCTCAAACGATTCAAATATAAACCTTACTTTTCATAGGCTTAATATTTTAATAAAAGTGTAATATTTAGAATTCTGACCCTTTAGGCTTATTGTTTATAATAAACAGCCTTTTTATGCCCATTTAACTTCAACTTAAGTTTTCATTTATAACAGGTCATACCAGGCAATATTGGTACGTTGTCTTAATCTTATATTATTGCCCTTCGCTTTCTTTATATTAGCGAGTTACTGGTACTCAAATGACTTCACGATGCAATACAGTACTGTACACACTGTCACTGATTTAAGTGATAGCAAAATGGCGAAACTAAAATTCGTCTGTTTTGAGTCGATAGAACCAGAAAGCAGTGCCAAAACTTCTTCTCGCACGACAAGTTTGCTTAAGTATCGATACTGACATTGGCTATCTTTACGTCACTTAGGCGCAGTTTTATGGGCTGAATAACAGTTTCGAAGCACTGCCGTTGTCTCACTATGCTATTCGCAGTAGTTTGATTACACTTAAGCAACCATAGGTAGTCTTATTCAATATGAAAGGCCGTGGTGAGCTCGAGGTCATTAACTAAAAGGAACACACAATGAAATACTTGCCAGAACATCTTTCTGAATTAAATCTGCTACTTCAATTCGATCTTAGTAGCTCAGCTACTGGCATTAAAGTTCATAGCGATGCATCTGAAGAAATGCAACAAGCGGTAAAACGCCTATTTGATAAAGGGCTATGTACACTCCCTGATGGTGGTTATCTCACTGACGAAGGCATTGAAGTTGCCGAGCACGCAGACAAGATTCTACGCGTACTAAAATAACGGATTTAAAAAGAGCACCGAACGGTGCTCTTTTACTTTCCAATGTCTTGCTTTTAAAGTGCCGAACTGGTTGTTTTGGATGAGAACAACCATTTGTATGGCTGCAATTTGTCGTAAGCCATGTTAAATCCCGTGGCATAGAAGAAAAAGAACACCAGAAACCCAGCCTCAAGCAGCAATGCTCCCCAAATGCTGATCTGCAAAAACCAAGCAATCGTCGGCACGCTCAAAAAGATCAACCCACCTTCAAAACCGAAAGTATGACCAATACGCATCTTTAATGAGCGATGACTACGATCACTGCCAAACCAACGATCAAATATAATGTTATAGATATAGTTCCACACCACGGTAAACAGGCTTAACCCAATACCTACAATCGCCAGATCGCCCGTCGCTTTACCCGTGATTAGGGCTGTGGTTGGAATAATGATCGCAAGAGCGACCGCTTCAAACGTAATGGCATGGAAAATACGTTCTTTAGTTTGCATGGTGTTTCTCTCAATGTGTTTCGATTTGCAGTTATTTTCATCATTTAATATGATGGAATAAAGTTAGATACCATCACTTAAACTGATATGTTTAGCATCGAACAACTAGAAGCCTTCGTTACAACCGTAGAGCAAGGCTCATTTTCTGCCGCAGCGCGTCGTCTTGGTAAAGTGCAGTCGGCGATAAGCCAACACGTCATGAATATGGAAATCGACTGCGGCGCAGATTTATTCGACCGCTCGGGGCGCTATCCTCAACTCACTGAGCACGGCCAAAAACTCCTGCCGTTCGCCAAAGCGTCACTGATTCAACATCAGCGATTGGTCAATTGCGCTAACCAGTTAAGCCAGGACAACTATTGTGATATCACACTTGCAATTGATGAAGGCATTCCACTAACCCAACTCTCTCAAGCATTAAAAGATGTGTCTGAACGCTTTCCCGAGATTAGGTTTGAGTGCTTGGCTGCCTCGAGTATCGATATTCGTCAACTGGTTCGAGAACAGCGAGCAACGATGGGAATTATGTTTAGTGAATCATCTGTAAGTGACAACGTCGATTTCGAAGGGCTGGGCGGCATTGAATTTGATGTTTATGTAGCAAAAGACCATCCTTTAGCTAAACAAACCGTGATTCATTTGGATATGTTACGCTTACATCGTCAGGTTTTGATTCGTTCTAAAACCAATGAAATGAGCAGCTTTCAACAAGCTTATAGCCCAGATGTTTGGTTTGCAGACAACTACTATATTTTGACAGAGCTCGTCAGTAGCGGCTTCGGTTGGGGAATGTTACCCAAACATCTTGCCGAAAGTGAGCTGGCTGGCAATAAAGTGATTCGACTACGCTCTCAATTTGAAAATTTGTCATGGCAAGCCAATATTGACGTAATTCAACATCAAAGCGTACTCGCTTGCCCTGCGCATAAGTACTTAAGACAAAGATTAAGAGAGCTTCGCAATCAGCGTTGTTAGTACGATTAAGGAAGTCAATTATGAAGAAAATTGCGATCGTCGGTGGAGGCTGGTTAGGTACACCACTGGCAAAACTATTTACTAGCCTTGGTCACGATGTATTGGTGACAAAAACCACCAGCGAAGGAGCGGCTGAATTACAAGCACAAGGGTTACACTCTGCAGTAGTGAATTTAGCCAATGATAAGCAATCGACCATTGACGCCCTCTCCGCTTTTCAACCTCAACTGATCATCGGTTGTTTTCCTCCCGGATTTCGCCGAGGCAACGGCGAAGAGTATGCACTTTATTGGCAACACTTGATTGACGCAGCCATGCTGCTGCCTGTAGATAAAATCGTCATGGTAAGCTCAACCACGGTTTACCCAAATCGTGCGGAGAGTATGAGTGAAGATCAAGCCAGCTTAGAGTTAGCCTTTGGCAATGCTGAGTTTTCAGATAATGCTCGAGTAATGCTGCAAGCAGAGCAAAGTTTAATCGATTGTGGCATTCGCTACACCATTGTGCGTTGTAGCGGTTTGGTTGGGCCCAATCGTCACCCTGCTCGTTTTGTCTCTCATTTAAAGCAAGTCAGTGATCAAGCGCCTGCCAACATGCTGCATCTCACAGATGCCATTGGCGCTGTAAGCTATGCTCTGTTTCATATTGATAACCAAGTCGTCAATGCCACCACGCCAAACACCACCAGTAAAGCTGAATTCTACCAAGCTGCGATTGATGCCAGTGGCGAACCGCTCGAACTTCCGCCTATTGTCAACCATGCCGATAAACACATCCGCGCAGACAAACTTGTTGACCTTGGCTACAAATTTCACTTTCAACACACGCTTGAAATCGTCTAGAGAGGAATCCGTGAAACTCTATCAACATATCGACGTATTATGGCAATACATGCAACTCGACCATAAGTTGCAACCGGCAGATTGTATTTTCGTGATGGGCAGCAATGATGTCCGCGTTGCTGAACATGCGGTATCACTCTACAACCAAGGCTTAGCAAATAAGATTCTATTCTCAGGCGGTTTTGGTCGTCTGACAGAAGGCGTATTTGAGCAAAGCGAAGCAGAGTTGTTCGCCCGCATCGCGCTTGATTTAGGCGTACCAAGTGACGCAATCATTATCGAAAATCAATCTTCAAATAGCGGGGAAAACGTCAAGTTCAGCTTCGCGCTTTGCCAACAGCAAAACTTAGATTTTCGACGCTTTATATTAGTACAAAAGCCATATATGGAAAGACGTGCCTACGCCACCTTTGTCAAACAGTGGCCTAATCCCATTGATTATGTGGCTGTTAGTTCCACCAAACAGTCATTCAGTGATTACTTCAGTGAAGAAGTTGATCTCTTTGCCGTACTCGAAGCCATGATTGGGGATTTTGAACGTATTAAAGACTACCCTGCTAAAGGATTTCAAATCGAGCAACCGATTCCAGATCAAGTAGAGCAAGCGTATCAAGCGATCAAAGCGCGGATTTGACGTTCACCTTCCCAGCGGAAAAACACCGGAGTAAAAAGCCAGAGTCTATGCTCTGGCTTTTTGATGTTAATTTCGGATGTTATCAATGTACTGGTTCAGCTTCCGTATCGAATTGGAATTTAAGTTCATCACCCTTGAGTGTCACTTTCACCGTACCGCCATCAACTAATGAGCCAAATAGCAACTCGTTCGCCAATGGTTTCTTAAGCTGCTCTTGAATCACGCGGCCCATCGGACGCGCACCCATCGCTTTATCATAGCCTCTCACTGCCAACCATTTACGCGCTTCGTCCGATACTTCCATCGATACGCCGCGAGCATCCAATTGTGCTTGAAGCTCAACAATAAACTTATCCACCACCTGAGCGATAACTTGCTCATCGAGGCTGTTAAACCACATGATGTTATCGAGACGGTTACGGAACTCCGGTGTAAACACCTTCTTAATTTCCGCCATCGCATCTGGACTATGGTCTTGTTGCACCAAACCAATCGAGCGTTTTTCCGTTTCTTGCACACCTGCGTTGGTAGTCAGAACCAAAATCACGTTGCGGAAGTCCGCTTTACGGCCGTTGTTGTCTGTAAGCGTACCGTTATCCATTACTTGCAGTAACAAGTTAAAGATATCTGGGTGCGCTTTCTCTATTTCATCCAGTAGCACCACTGAGTGAGGGTGTTTTATCACCGCGTCCGTCAGCAAGCCACCTTGGTCGTAACCGACATAGCCTGGAGGAGCACCAATCAAACGGCTCACCGAGTGACGTTCACCGTATTCCGACATATCAAAACGCAAAAGTTCAATACCTAGCAGTTTAGAAAGCTGCACAGTCACTTCTGTTTTACCCACACCTGTAGGGCCAGCAAATAAGAATGAACCCACTGGTTTATTATCTGCGCCTAGACCTGCGCGCGTCAGTTTGATCGCTTCAGTTAGAACATCAATCGCACCATCTTGACCAAACACCAACATCTTCATTTTCTGATCAAGAGTTTGTAGGGTTTCTTTGTCTGAAGAAGAAACTGATTTCTCAGGAATACGCGCCATCTTAGCTACCATCGCCTCGATGTCCGCTACGCCAACTGTCTTCTTACGACGACTCGCTGGCGCAAGGCGACTGCGTGCACCCGCTTCATCGATCACGTCAATCGCTTTGTCTGGCAAATGACGTTCATTGATGTATTTCGCTGACAACTCAACTGCTGCACGCAGCGCTTTGTTGGTATAACGCACTTCGTGGTGTGCTTCGTATTTTGGTTTTAGACCCATGAGGATCTTAGTGGTGTCATCAATCGATGGTTCAACCACATCAATTTTTTGGAAGCGGCGTGATAGTGCTCGCTCTTTCTCAAAGATGTTGCTGTATTCTTGGTAGGTAGTCGAACCGATACAGCGTAACTTGCCGCTACTTAACAGCGGTTTGATTAGGTTCGCCGCATCCACTTGACCACCAGACGCTGCGCCCGCACCGATGATGGTATGGATCTCATCGATGAACAGAATAGCGTCCTCTTCTTTTTCTAACTGCTTGAGAATCGTTTTAAAACGCTTCTCGAAATCACCACGGTATTTTGTACCGGCTAACAACGAACCGATATCCAGCGAGTAGATAACGCTGTCTTTGATGATTTCTGGTACTTGGCCTTCCACGATGCGCCATGCCAAACCTTCAGCGATGGCTGTTTTACCAACCCCGGCTTCACCGACAAGTAGTGGGTTATTTTTGCGACGACGACACAACACTTGGATAGTGCGTTCTAACTCTTTATCGCGACCAATAAGCGGATCGATTTGACCTTTTTTTGCCACTTGGTTGAGGTTGGTGGCAAAGCTCTCTAAACGCTCTTCACCGTTAACTTCCTCAGTTGGAGTGTCACTGCTAAACGAATCAGACGATGACTCATCATTTGAGCCTGACGCTTTCGTAATACCGTGGGAAATAAAGTTAACAATGTCTAGACGGCTTACGTCGTTTTTCTTTAATAGGTAAGCAGCATGAGACTCTTGTTCACTGAAAATGGCTACTAGCACGTTTGCGCCAGTTACTTCGCTACGACCGGATGATTGCACGTGGAAAACAGCACGTTGCAGCACACGTTGAAAGCTGAGCGTAGGCTGAGTTTCTCGCGTTTCATCATTTTCAGGAATCAGTGGCGTCGTTTGGTCAATAAAAACGTCCAACTCGTTGCGTAAGGTGTCGATGTCAGCTTGGCATGCTGCTAATGCGTCACGCGCTGCATCATTCTCCAATAACGCCAGCAGGAGGTGCTCGACAGTCATGAACTCATGTCTTTTGTCTCTTGCACGGGCGAAAGCGCCGTTGAGACTCGACTCTAACTCTTTATTCAGCATAAGGACCTCCTAAAAGAACAACTTCCGTTTATTGTTCGCACAAGCTTACGCTTGTTCCATAGTGCAAAGCAGTGGATGTTCATTTTCTCTAGAATACATGGTGACTTGCGCCACTTTCGTTTCTGCTACTTCTGCAGTAAAGGTGCCGCAAACTGCTTTACCTTCGTAATGCACTTTGAGCATAACTTGAGTCGCTTTGTCTAAATCCATTGAAAAGAAACGCTCAAGAATTTCAATCACAAAGTCCATTGGTGTGTAATCATCGTTGTTTAACACAACGTGGTACATTGATGGTGGACTTACTTTTGTTTTTTCTAACTCCAGTAGATCTGAGTCTGGAGTTACCCATTCAAAATGCTTGCTCATAATACGTATGATGTAGGTAGTTTCGATCTAATTTTAACACTTCGCCGTGCCGAAAATAAGGGTAGATTTTCTTGTAAGAGCAAAAAGCACAAGCAGTTAAAAAAGCCCATACTTAGAGACTAATGCAGCAATTGTATCGCTGCAAATAAAACCTAGCCTTCTTAGCGCCAATATCTTGATAATGACTAAAAAAACAACAAAAAGCACTAATAAAACTGGAGTTTTCATGTCTTGCGCGTAAAAAAAGTTATCGTATTGTAATCTACAGCACAAAAATGTTTTTAAATATTTATCAAGTAATACGTTTTACTATTGACTGTCGTCTCTCATTGACTACTCTGGAGGGTAAGTGGTTGAAAATTCGGCAGCGGCTGAATGAATATTCACTATTTCGAAATTGGCTGACAGGAGTGAAGCCAATCATAAATGATAACGATATGCATGAGGGATGTATAGCATGGCTACAGGTACAGTAAAATGGTTTAACAATGCCAAGGGATTTGGTTTTATTTGTCCAGAAGGAGAAGATAGTGACGTGTTCGCACACTACTCAACTATTCAAATGGACGGTTATCGTACTCTGAAAGCAGGCCAACAAGTCAACTTTGAAGTAGAAGAAGGTCCTAAAGGATATCATGCTAGTGTGGTCACACCGCTGGAAGCACAGCCAGCCAAATAATCGCTGCCGATATAGACAAGAAAGATAAACAAAAACCCGCACATAGCGGGTTTTTGTTTATTTATGCACACATTTATCAAAGAGGCTCGTTGGCTTAAGCTTTCACTTAAGCCAAACGATTTAGCTAACCATTGATAATCGCATTAAGTGTTGCGCTTGGACGCATCAACGGTGAAGCTTTGTTAAACTCCGGTAAGTAATAACCACCGAGATCACCCGGTACACCTTGCGCGTTATTTAACTCAGAAACGATAGTCTCTTCGTTGTCTGCTAGTGCTTTCGCCACAGGAGCAAACTCTGCTGCTAAAACCGCATCCGCAGTTTGCTCTGCGAGCGCTTGTGCCCAATATGTTGCAAGGTAGTAATGGCTGCCTCGGTTATCAAGCTCACACACTTTACGTGATGGCGACTTATTCTTATCCAAGAACTCGCCCGTTGCTTTATCTAGCGCATCCGCCAGTACTTGTGCTTTTGCATTACCCGTCACAACACTCAGGTGCTCTAAAGAAGCCGCTAGTGCCAAAAATTCACCCAGTGAGTCCCAGCGTAAGTGGTTTTCTTTTTCTACCTGTTGAACGTGCTTTGGTGCAGAACCACCCGCGCCCGTTTCAAACAGACCGCCACCATTCATTAACGGTACAATAGAGAGCATTTTTGCTGACGTACCCAGTTCAAGAATTGGGAACAAGTCCGTTAGATAATCACGCAGTACGTTACCTGTTACGGAAATCGTATCGAGTCCTTCTTTGATGCGAACGAGCGAGTATTGGCATGCTTCTACTGGTGCCAAGATCTTAATTTCAAGACCTGATGTATCATGTTCTGGTAAGTAAGCATTAACTTTCTTAATCAATTCAGCATCGTGAGCACGCGCTTCGTCTAACCAGAATACCGCAGGTGCACCTGAAGCTCGTGAACGAGTCACGGCAAGTTTTACCCAGTCTTGAATTGGTGCATCTTTTACTTGGCACATGCGGAAGATATCACCCGCTTCTACTGCTTGCTCAAGCAGTACGTTACCTGCTTCATCCACAATACGCACAGAACCAGCCGCATCGAGAATAAACGTCTTGTCATGAGAACCGTACTCTTCTGCTTTTTGCGCCATAAGGCCGACGTTTGGCACACTGCCCATCGTTGTTGGGTCAAACGCACCATGATCTTTACAGAAATCGATCACCGCTTGATAGATACCCGCATAACAGCGGTCTGGGATCAGTGCTTTGGTATCTTTTTGTTTGCCATCTGGGCCCCACATTTGGCCAGAAGCACGCAGCATCGCTGGCATTGACGCATCGACAATGATGTCGCTTGGTACATGTAAGTTAGTAATACCGCGATCAGAATCGACCATTGCTAGTGGTGGCTGAGTTTCGTACACCGCTTGCAGTGCCGCTTCAATTTCAGCTTTTTGCTCTGCTGGCAGGTTGGCAATCTTGGCGTATACATCACCGATACCATTATTGACATCAACGCCTAGCTCTTCAAATAGTGAGCCATATTTCGCAAATACGTCTTTGTAGTAAACCTTGACCGCATGACCAAAGATAACGGGATCAGAGACTTTCATCATGGTTGCTTTCATATGCAGTGATAGCAACACATCTTGTGATTTCGCTTGCTCGATTTGATCTTCAAAAAACGCCACGAGCGCTTTCTTGTTCATAACTGAGCTGTCGATGATTTCTTTGTCTTGCAGTGCAAACGGACCTTTCAGCTCTTTAACCGAGCCATCTTCTGCGACAAATTCAATCGTTACTTTGGTTGCGCCATTAATCGTGGTCGACTTCTCGCTACCAAAAAAGTCTTTATCTGACATGCTTGCAACGTGTGACAGTGAATCTTTCGACCAAGCACCCATTGAGTGTGGGTTTTTCTTGGCGTAATTCTTCACTGATAGTGGTGCACGTCGGTCTGAGTTGCCTTCACGTAGTACTGGGTTTACTGCACTGCCTTTGATCTTATCGTAGGTGGCCTTAATCGCTTGCTCTTCTTCTGTGCGAGGCTCTTCTGGATAGTTAGGTAGAGCGTAACCTTTTGCTTGTAGCTCTTTAATTGCGGCATGCAATTGAGGCACAGAAGCAGAAATATTGGGCAGTTTGATGATGTTTGCTTGTGGCGTGGTTGCCAGCTCGCCTAATTCAGCAAGAGCGTCACCGATACGCTGTTCTGCTGTTAGATATTCTGGGAAGTTAGCAATAATTCGCCCAGCAAGAGAGATGTCACGAGTATCAACGTCAATACCAGAAGAAGCCGTAAATGACTGAATAATTGGCAATAGTGAGTAAGTCGCTAGTGCTGGTGCTTCATCAGTAATGGTATAGATAATGGTCGGTTTTTCAGTAGGCATGAAATTTCCCTATTGTTCAACCAAAGCCTGTCGGATGAATGGCTTCGGATTTGTTGTCGCTTACAAGCTAATGCTTCATCCCCTCACTTGTTGCGATTTGTTTTTTGTCTGTCTCTCTGCCGAAACGAGGCAGAATCCTTGAGATCTAATCGTTATAATTAAACAAAAGCTGGAGAATAGTCTACTATACCCCGCTCTAATGCAGATTTTGGCGCGAAAATAATAGCTTAAATCGCATACTCTTTAAACCGAACAATACATTTTATTTACAAAACTGCAGGGTAGTTAACATGCAAAACGGTTCTCGTCGTCCGTCACCAAAAAATTCAACGCAACGAACGACAAAGCGTTTCAAACAGACTGATAAGCTCGGTACGGCTACTCGACACTCTTCTTCTAAACGTAAAAACGCCGTCAAACAAGCCAAGAATTTCACCTCAAGAACGAAAAGTACTGGTATTCAACAAGCCTTTCGACACCCTAACGCAATTTACTGACGGTGAAGGGCGTAAAACATTGGCGGATTTTATTCCGGTAAAAGACGTGTATGCTGCAGGACGCCTTGATCGCGATAGTGAAGGCTTACTCGTACTCACTAATGATGGGATTTTGCAGGCAAAACTGACTCAACCAAACTCAAAATCTCCGAAAACCTATTGGGTACAAGTAGAAGGTGCGCCAACGCAAGTCGACTTGGATAAACTGCGCAAAGGGGTTGAGCTTAAGGATGGAATGACACTCCCTGCAAAAGTCGAAATCATGCCTGAGCCACAAGTATGGGAGCGTAATCCACCCGTGCGTTTTCGCGCCAGTATTCCAACTACTTGGCTGGCCATCACTATTATTGAGGGACGCAATCGTCAAGTACGTCGCATGACCGCCAACATCGGTTTCCCGACGCTGCGCTTAATTCGCTATTCAATGGGTGATATTGTACTTGGCGATCTACAACCTGGTGAATGGAAAGAAATTACGCTCTGAGTAAATCAAGCTTTTAAAAGGATAGCGGAAACTCCTCTATCCTTGCTTTACAAACAGATGTTACAAATCAACACTTGAATCGCTACTCACTCATTATTACGCTTGCTTGAAAGACTTGCTCAAAAGACTCTATCGAAGAACTTTCTCGAAAGAATAATTACTTGAAAGCGGTCTTATCTTCATCCTAAATTCATTTCCAAAACGGATCGCTCGTGTCGCCAAACATTCGCTACATCAAACAGTTTGTTGTTGTTTTCATTCTGCTAATTAGCACTTTATTTTCCTATGTTAGCTTTGCGCAAAGCACTGATTGGATAACCGATGCCAAGCATCCTCCAGTTAAACTACGTCTGCTATTAACAGGTGAGCAGCAACCACAATTAAAACAAGTGCAAGCAGTACTTGATGTGCGGCTTGACGGAGAGTGGAAAACCTACTGGCGAAGCCCAGGTGAAGCCGGCATTGCCCCTGAACTACACTGGTCCGAATCCACTAACATTGAATCCGTCCAATGGCATTGGCCAATACCTCATTATTTTGAGCAACTTGGAATCATGACGTTAGGCTACAAGCATCAAGTGAGCTTTCCACTCACTCTGACGCTCGAAAATGCCAATCAAGCGGCAAGACTTGAAGGCAACCTACGCTTACCGTCCTGCACCGATATCTGTGTGATCACCGATTATCCAATCGATCTAAAGATTGATCCTAAAAACCTGACACTCGATCCTGATGCCATGTTTCTTTTCAATCAGGGAATGAGCCTAAGTCCCAAAGTTAATCCAAAGGTTAACCTCGCTGGCACCTACTGGAATGCAGAGCAACAACAGTTTGTGGTGCAACTGACTAACCAACACGCGTGGCAATCGCCGCAAGTATTGGTCGATGGCAAACAAGTGGAAAAAGAGTTTTTTGCGCCGCCATCTCTAACCATCAACAACAACGTTGGAGCGAATCAATACCAACTGACCGCAGTCTTCGATGTCAGTAACTGGAAAGGTCATGCCGATCTAACAGGCAAAGCAGTCACAATAACCATATCAGATCAAACCTTTGCTACAGAACTGAGCGCCGATGTGGGCACAACGCCGATTGAATATAGCCAAACTAACTTGATGACCATGTTGGGTTTTGCGCTGTTGGGTGGATTACTGCTCAACATTATGCCGTGCGTATTACCTGTACTAGGTTTGAAACTCAATAGTATTGCGCTGCAACAACAAGCGTCTGTGCGTCATATTCGCACCTCTTTTATCGCTTCAGCACTGGGGATCATCAGCTCATTTGCGTTGATCGCAGGTGCATTAACTCTGCTAAAAATCGGCGGAGAAAGTATTGGTTGGGGCATTCAATTCCAAAGCGTTGAGTTTCTACTATTGATGCTGATTGTAACGCTGCTATTTGCATTAAACCTGCTGGGATTATTTGAATTCAAGCTGCCAAGTCGCCTCAACACTTGGGCCGCCACTCAAGGTGACAGTAGCCATCTTGGTCATTTTGTTCAGGGTATGTTTGCCACCCTACTCGCCACGCCTTGTAGTGCACCATTTTTAGGCACTGCGGTCGCTTATGCGCTGGGTGCAAGCTACCTTGAACTGTGGATCATATTTATCGCCCTTGGCATCGGTATGAGCTTTCCTTGGTTACTGTTTGCTATTGCGCCTCGTTTAATCGCATTTATGCCAAAACCGGGCTTATGGATGGACCGTATTAAGTTGCTGTTTGGCTTTATGATGCTGGCGACAACCCTTTGGCTCACCAACTTACTGACGCCATTTCTCGGTAAATTTGTCGTGCTAGTTCTATCAACCATTATTATGGTCATAAGCCTAATATGGCTAGGCCGTGTTCATGGGCGCAAACTTTTGGTTCCGCTTATTGCCGTTATGACACTACTTGGCGGGAGTAGCTTAGTCATTGGTAGCCTTACTGCTGATAACTGGGCGACGCCAATCGTCGATGATCTTCCGTGGCAAAAACTGCAAGCAGATAAAATCAGCGCATTAACTAAGCAAGGCAAAACCGTATTTGTCGAAGTCACCGCAGATTGGTGTATTACGTGTAAAGCCAACAAGATTGGTGTCGTACTGCAAGACCCTGTCTATAGTGCATTGCAGAAGCCGAATATGGTATTGATGCTCGGTGATTGGACGACGCCAAACGAGAACGTTACGCAGTATCTACAAAGCCATGGACGCTACGGCGTGCCGTTTAATATTATCTATGGCCCATCTGCGCCTCAAGGGATTGCTCTACCAGTGATTCTATCTGACACACAAGTTATCGATGCGATTAAACGAGCGAGCCAACCATGAAAAGCGCGACAAAAAAATCCAGTTGGAAATATTGGCTGAAGGAGTTTTGCTTAGCACTCGTGATCATTGCCGTTGCATCCTATGCGATGGATTTTTATCACAGTAGCTCTGCACCAAAAGGTAAAGCACCGGAAATTCAAACTGTCGATATTAACGGTAACCATATCGACGTTAATGCACTCAGCAAACAAGGTGACCCTGTGATTGTCTATTTCTGGGCGACATGGTGCGGCGCTTGTAAGTGGGTTAGCCCGGTTATAGATTGGTTTGCAAATGATCATCAAGTGGTCACGGTAGCGCTTTCATCCGGCGATAACGCACGTATCCAATCTTATCTCGATGCTAAACAATTTCAGTTTTCCGCGATTAATGATGCCCAACATCCTGTTAGCACTGAATGGGGAATTCGCGTCACTCCGACGATTGCGATTGTCAAAGATGGCGAAATCAAATATCTCACTTCAGGTATCACCACACCGTGGGGATTGTGGCTAAGAACACGATTCAGCTAAAACTGCCATTAACCAAAAGCATTAGTTGAACGATGTATTAAAGTGTGAACTATGTTGTACTGAATTTTTGCTCATCTTACTGAAAGTAAACTATAAATTTACTTTTTAGCTAAGTATTTTAAACTTACTAATGATATTAAATGTATCGGTAATCTATTGCACAAGACTTTACTTATAACAATAGAGATGCATATTATACCCATTGGTTAGTAGAGGTATTAATGAGCGATACGTACACCAAGTTCGGTGGCACCTTAGACATCGATATCATAAAGCAATGCGCTAAAATCCAAGCGTACTTAGCAGAGCGAGTCCCCGATTTGGAACTCAATGATATCTGTTATGCGTTTGATGTATTGTGCTTTCTACTGAGCGATTCCGATGGTGGCAACAATTTTGCTAGTCAAAGTCACATCACCAATCGCACTATTGATCGAAAAATTGATCTTCTCCACCACGCAGCTCGCTTTGCCTTTAATTTAGACCTCGATAAAGTTACCTATCAACGACTTGGATTACGTTACATTGAGCTGCTTGATTTCAGCACCAAGATAATGAAAGACATGAGCATCAAAGATAGTCTGACTGGAGCACTTTGCTTTGACTATCTTAAGTCCCTGAACGAACGCCTTTCTCAACAAAACTTTCTACTGTTCTTTTTTGATTTAGACAACTTGAAAGCCGTTAATGACACGCAAGGGCACGAAGCAGGTAACCAAGTACTCAAAACATTTGCCAACGCCCTACTTGAGTCACTCAGAGCGACAGACCTTGTATTTCGTTATGGTGGTGATGAATTTGTCGTCATTGTTTTAAATGAGCATATCGAACCAAACGTATTAATCGAACGCATTGATTATCAGCTACACTCAAAAACTCAAGCCTCTAATATTCAATACAGTGTTGGCTGGGCCTACAACGAAGAATTTGACCTTTTCAAAACCATAAAAGTTGCCGATTCTTTGATGTACAAAAACAAGAGGAGACTGATTTGAAATTTATTCTCTACAGCAGCGATGCAAAATTGAGTGATGTCGATTTACAGCAACTTCTCGCCGCCGCAATTGAGAAAAATGCACGGCTCAATGTTACCGGTTTTTTAATGTCCCATTCCTCAGGGTTTATTCAATATATTGAAGGGGAATCATCGACTCTCGATGACCTTTATGAAGAGATCTGTGCAGACAAACGACATTGCCACATTAACACATTGCTCGAAGCTAACATCGAGCAAAGAATGTATCAGGATTGGAGCATGGGCCATGTCTACATTGATGATGACCAAATGATTGAGCAACTCAAATGCACAGACGGCTTAGCCTTGTTTGAAATCCTCAAAGCAAGAACTCTATTTCTCTACCCAAATGACTTCTCGACACAACAAGCGTAGAAGTATTGAAATAGTAGAGCGCTCATCGGGTTTACTCTCTTTTGCACTCTTTATCGATCAAAAAAAGCCACTTCAATAGAAGTGGCTTTTTTTGATCGATCAGTGAGTATCAATTACTCTGCTGCTTTCTCTTTCGCTACCGTTACGGCAATCGCTAGCTCTTCAAGTGCTGCTGGGTTAGCAACGCTTGGAGCGTCTGTTAGTAGACACGCAGCAGCGGTTGTTTTAGGGAATGCGATAACGTCACGGATGTTTTCAGTACCACATAGTAGCATCACTAGACGGTCTAGACCGAATGCAAGACCTGCGTGTGGTGGTGTACCGAATTTCAGTGCGTCAAGTAGGAAGCCAAACTTCAGTTTTTGCTCGTCTGCATCGATACCTAGGATATCAAATACTGCTGCTTGCATTTCTGCATTGTGGATACGTACAGAACCACCGCCCACTTCGTAGCCATTGATAACCATGTCGTACGCATTTGAGTTTGCAGATGCAGGGTTCGCTTTCAACTCTTCAGCAGTTAGACCTAGCGGCGATGTGAATGGGTGGTGCATCGCGTGTAGGTTACCTTCGTCGTCTTCTTCAAACATTGGGAAGTCAACAACCCATAGCGGTTTCCAAGCTGACTTATCAGTTAGCTCAAGGTCAGTACCTAGTTTAAGACGCAGTGCGCCCATCGCTTCTGTTACAACGCGTTTGCTGTCTGCACCAAATAGGATGATGTCACCAGTTTCCGCTTGAGTGCGATCAAGTAGTTGTGCCACAACTTCTTCATTTAGGAACTTAGCTACTGGAGATTGTACGCCTTCAAAGCCTGCTGCACGGTCGTTTACTTTCATCCATGCTAGACCCTTCGCACCGTAAATACCTACGAAGTTAGTGTATTCGTCGATTTGCTTACGAGATAGCGCAGCGCCACCTGGTACACGAATCACTGCCACACGACCTTTCTCGTCATTAGCAGGACCAGAGAATACTTTGAAGTCGACATCTTTTAGGATATCTGCAACGTCAACAAGCTCAAGAGGGTTACGTAGATCTGGCTTATCAGAACCAAAACGGCGTGCCGCTTCTTCAAATGACATTACTGGGAACTGACCTAGGTCTACGTTCAGTAGCTCTTGCCACATATCGCGAACCATGTTTTCAGTCACTTCACGCACTTGATCAGCAGACATGAATGAGGTTTCGATATCGATCTGAGTGAATTCTGGCTGACGGTCAGCACGTAGGTCTTCGTCACGGAAACACTTAACGATTTGGTAGTAACGGTCAAAACCAGACATCATTAGCAGCTGTTTGAATAGCTGTGGAGATTGAGGTAGTGCGTAGAAGCTGCCTTTATGTACACGGCTTGGTACTAGGTAGTCACGTGCACCTTCTGGCGTTGCTTTCGTTAGAACCGGTGTTTCGATGTCTAGGAAACCGTTGTCATCTAGGAAACGACGTACAAAGCTTGACGCTTTAGCACGTAGTTTGATGCGGTCGCTCATTTCTGGACGACGTAGGTCTAGGTAACGGTATTTTAGACGCTGTTCTTCAGAGTTCTTTTGGTTGAAGTCTAGTGGTAGAACGTCGCTGCGGTTGATGATTTCAAGACCTGTTGCCAGAATCTCAACTTCACCAGTAGCCATGCCAGCATTTACTTGGCTTTCTGGACGTGCACGAACTTCACCTGTTAGTTTGATACAGAATTCATTGCGTAGTTGCTCAGCGATTTTGTAAGCATCTGCCATATCTGGATCAACAACAACCTGAACAACGCCTTCACGATCTCGCATATCGATAAAAATCAGACCGCCTAAATCGCGACGACGGTTAACCCAGCCGCATAGTTCTACAGTTTGTCCTGCAAGGGACTTGTTCAGGTGACCACAGTAATGGGTACGCATAATGAAATTCCCAATCTCTCTAAATATTGATGATGCCGTCTGCTAACGCTTATATGCCTGCAGACCAAAGTTCCATTTATACGCTGAAAGATGATTAAAATCGACCATTCAACATACAATTTATTGCGTTTTACCTTCTATTGATGCTTTTTGCGTCAGCTAGTGTGCAAAAGCACATCAAAGATAAAAAATTGGCTGGGATTATATACCCAACTCACCGCAAGATGCTAGATTCCGCGAGAATTGTTCACCCTTCTCGAGTTAGTGATTTAACAAAAATTTGAGTAATATGGGGAACAAGCAAATCACTCTCAATCGATATGATGCAATTACCTCTTCGACTTGGCCTAACCATGTGGTCACACAACCAGTGGCAACAAAGCTTTTATGGCAGCGGAACTAAGCCAGCTGAGCGGCTCGAAAAGTATACTCAGGTATTTCATACCGTTGAGGGCAACACCACGTTTTATGCCACACCCAGCTCAAATACAGTGCGGAATTGGCACGCTGCCAGCCATGATGAGTTTAAGTTCACCTTCAAATTGCCCCAAGCCATTACCCATCAACAAATGCTCAAAGGATGCCAAGCGCAATTAAAAGCGTTTTTGCAGATTATGGCGCCGCTGCACCATCGAATCGGGCAATGGACGATTCAGTTACCCGCCGCTTTTAGTCCTGCAGATTTGCCGGTTTTACAGCAGTTTTGCGCATTATTTCCTGCGGATTTCCCGCTTGGGGTCGAAGTCCGTCATCTTGGTTATTTTGCCAAAAACGACGATGAAAAACGCCTTAACCAATGGCTGATTGAATCAGAAATCGATCGCATCATTATGGATAGTCGCCCGGTATTTGCCGCCGAGCCTGTTAATGAGGTCATTATCGATGCGCAAAAGAAAAAACCACGCGTGCCAGTACATGCAATAGCCACCGCTGATCATCCAATGATCCGCTTTATTGGTCACCCGGATTTCGATGCCAATTTCAATTTTTTTAAACCATGGTTAAGCAAACTACCTCAATGGATCGCTCAAGGTAAGCAGCCATATCTAATGATTCATACACCAGACAACGTGCTCGCTCCTGAGTTAGCGCACAAGCTCTATCAGCAATTGGCACAGCAAGTGACTCTACCTGCCTTAAATGCCTTTCCTGCCGTGGATGGTGATTCACAAATCAGCATGTTTTAACCAACACTCCTTCATGGCTTGATGCAATACATGACAGCGGCGCGAAATTTTCATAAAATACGCGCCCTTTTAGTGCTGACTGTAAGTAGCAAGAGATAAATCTATGAACCCAAAGAGCAATCCAGATACCATTTTTTCGGCGCCAATCGATAAAATTGGTGACTTCACGTTTGATGAACGTGTAGCGGAAGTATTTCCTGATATGATTCAGCGCTCTGTCCCGGGCTATAGCAATATTATCTCGGCTATCGGCATGCTCGCAGAGCGCTTTGTAAAACCACACAGCAATATTTACGACCTCGGCTGTTCACTGGGCGCAGCGACGCTTTCTATGCGCCGTCATATTCAACAAGAAGGCTGTAAGATCATCGCTGTAGATAACTCTTCTGCAATGGTTGAGCGCTGCAAATTGCACGTTAATGCTTACCGCAGCGATACCCCTGTAGAAGTCGTAGAAGCGGACATCCGTAACATTGATATTGTCGATGCTTCTGTTGTGGTTTTGAACTTCACTTTGCAATTTCTATCACCAAGCGATCGTTACGCACTACTAGAAAAAATTTATGCAGGTCTGCGCCCGGGTGGCATTTTGATTCTGTCGGAAAAATACGTATTTGAAGACAGCGTAGCCAATGAGCTGCTTATCGATTTGCACCACGATTTCAAACGTGCCAACGGTTACAGTGAGCTTGAGATCAGTCAAAAACGCAGTGCCATTGAAAATGTAATGCGTCCAGATTCGAAAAGAGAACACAAAGAGCGCTTTGCGCAAATCGGCTTTAGCAGCTTCGATGTATGGTTCCAATGCTTTAACTTTGGTTCAATGTTCGCGATTAAATAGCGAGAAGCGAAAAAGTTTTGCCGATGCAAAACGAGTGACAAATTTTAACCCATTACTCTGTGAAAACTATGTTTAATTTTGCCAATTTCTACCAACTTATTGCCCAAGATACGCGTCTGCAACCTTGGCTCAATGTACTACCACAACAGCTCACAGACTGGCAAAATGCAGAACACGGTGACTTTGATCGCTGGCTACGTGCGCTAAATAAAATTCCAGCGGGTACGCCTGATAATATAGATATCAAAGATTCAGTGACGATCTCTAACAACTCGCCAATGCACACTGGCGAGTTGAAAAAACTTGAGAACTTACTGCGCACCTTCCACCCATGGCGCAAAGGTCCTTACCACGTGCACGGTATCCACATCGATACTGAATGGCGCAGTGATTGGAAATGGGATCGCGTATTGCCACACATTTCACCATTGAAAAACCGCAGTGTACTTGATGTTGGCTGTGGTAATGGCTACCACATGTGGCGCATGCTAGGTGAAGGTGCACGCCTAACAGTCGGTATTGACCCTTCTCACCTATTCCTAATTCAGTTCGAAGCAATTCGTAAGATGATGGGCGATGATCAGCGTGCACATCTTCTGCCACTGGGTATTGAGCAGCTACCTAAACTGGAAGCGTTTGACACTGTATTTAGCATGGGCGTGCTTTACCACCGCCGTTCACCATTGGACCATCTAATCCAGCTTAAAGATCAGTTGGTATCAGGCGGTGAGCTCGTGTTGGAAACACTGGTTATTGAAGGCGACGAAACCTCGGTACTAGTGCCAGTGGATCGCTACGCGCAAATGCGCAATGTGTACTTCTTCCCTTCAGCAAAAGCATTAAAAGTGTGGTTGGAGCAAGTTGGTTTTGTTGATGTACGAATCGTTGACGAAAATGTGACGTCAACCGACGAACAACGCACCACAGATTGGATGACGCACAATTCGCTACCTGATTACCTAGATCAAAACGATCCAAGCAAAACAGTCGAAGGTCACCCTGCACCACGTCGTGCTGTTTTGGTCGCGAAAAACCGTAACTTTTATAAGAAAAGTATTTTTCTGACACAGTTTAACTTTTTCTTTGTCTGAATCTGTAACAATATTAGGATGCATAACGCATCCTTTTTTTATGCTTAAAGGGATTGTGTTACGAAAATTTGCTCACTTGGTTAAATTTGTGAGCCGCTGAATTCGTTTTGCTACATAGACTTAGGTTATTCCTTCTCCACTCGAGAGAACTTTTCAGTTCTGCTATGAGGTTTTGCAAACCTTAGTCTAAAATTAAAAACGTTAATTAACTCATACCATTATCAGCACGTTTGACTCGAGATTACTTGCTGAAATGAAACAAAAAGAAACGTAGGCATTTCAATGTTCATCCGATTAACACCTGTAGTAGCTCTTACTCTGTTATCTGGCTGCACCCTTACCAACATAGATAGAAACCATCAACAAACGTTGGCGGCTATCCAATCTGTTGAAACCAACTTAAACAGCCAGGTCGATTCTCTCAATCAGCAAGTCGCTGAACAATCTACTTACATCAAAAGCCTCGAAGCAAAAATTCTAACGATGCAAAGTAAAACGCTGGATAACCAAGCGATTGCATTTAAGAAAATTGACTCGTTGAAACAAGAAACCGTTAAACCCGTCGTAGCCCCTGTTGCTGCGCCGCCAACCCATAATGTGGTGCTGGGTGCGATTGAACGAGTCACCATCGAATCTATCAAACAAACCTTTGACGCTCGTGTTGATACGGGTGCCGCAACCTCTTCACTCAACGCCGTCGATATTGAAGAGTTTGAACGTAACGGTAAAAAATGGGTTCGCTTCCACTTATCTGATGAAAATACGCCATCAGGCGAAGATAACTGGATTGAAGCACCAATCGTGAAGTTCGTAAAAATTCGTCAATCCACTAACGACGAAATGGAACGTCGTGCTGTCGTTGAGTTGTGGGTTAAAGTCGGCAAAATTCACGAAAAAGCGCAGTTTACCTTGGCAGATCGCTCTCAGATGAGTCACCCAGTGTTATTAGGTCGTGAATTTATTCAAGATATCGCCGTTGTCGATGTGAGTAAGAAATACGTTCAGTCTGAAGAACAACAAAACCAATAAGGCAATTTATGACTTCCAAAGTCCCTCTCTATATCTTCGTCGCGATCCTGATCGGAATAGGCGCGACGATGAGTATCCTCAGACATGAAAGCTATGGCGTGCCATGGACTCCGGGCGAAACCCGTCAAGTTTGGGATATCGAAGCGAGAATCCAATTTGATGCAGAAGGCAAACCAGTCAAAGCATCGCTAGCGGTACCCGATACTCAAACCGGTTACACTAAAATCAGCGAAAGCTCTTCATCTGCCGGTTATGGTGTTTCGTATGCCAGCAATCTCACTGGACGTCGCGCTGAATGGTCTATTCGTCAAGCCAGCGGGCCGCAGACTATTTACTATAAAGCACAGTTTTTAGTCGATCCTCAAGCTAAAGTTACCCCTATTCCTCCTGCTCCTGAGCTACCTGTCGCCACTTTTGACGGTCCGACAGAAGCCGCTGTTGTCGCTTTGATTGAACGAGCAAACAAGCGTTCCGCTGATGACATCACCTTTACCCGTGAACTGATTAAACAACTGAATGATGTTGACAGCCAAAATGCGGCATTGATTCTCAACACCATGTCTCGCGTTGAAGCCGTACACAAAATTCTCGCTTACAGCAAAATTCCAAGCAAGATTGCAGGGGTGATTGAGCTGGAAGATGGTCGTCGTCGCCAAACCATTCAGCAAATGAACCAAGTTTGGGATGGCAGTGAATGGGTATTGTTTAATCCGCGCACCGCTGACCAAACGATCTCACCAAACATTTTAGTTTGGGATGAATCTAACGTCTCATTGCTTGATCTGATGGGTGGTGAAAATAGCCAAGTACACTTCTCGATGATTGCTCAAGAAGTCTCGGCGCAACAGGCAACCAAAGACAAAGTCGAAGCTGACGCTCTACTTAACCTTTCAATACACAGCTTGCCGCTTGAAGAACAAGCGATGTTTAAGACTATTATGCTGATCCCAATCGGTGCACTGATTGTGGTGTTCCTGCGTGTGATTATCGGTCTTAAAACCTCTGGTACATTCATGCCAGTACTGATTGCGGTTGCTTTCGTACAAACGCAGTTGCTGACAGGTATTGTGGGTTTCTTGCTGATTGTCGGTACAGGTTTGGTGATTCGCAGTTACCTCTCAAGGTTAAACTTGCTACTGGTAGCACGTATTTCAGCCGTGATCATTACCGTTATCATGATCATCTCCGTGTTTACAGTGGTGGCGTTTAAGATTGGTCTGACTGAAGGTTTATCTATTACGTTCTTCCCAATGATCATCCTCTCTTGGACTATCGAACGTATGTCAATCCTTTGGGAAGAAGAAGGCCCGAAAGAAGTATTGAAACAAGGTGGTGGTTCGCTAATGACAGCGGTATTGGTTTACCTCGCGATGACGAACCAATATGTACAACACCTAACGTTTAACTTTATCGGTCTGCAGTTAATTGTACTGGCGTGTATTCTGCTACTTGGTACTTACACTGGTTACCGCTTAACTGAGCTACGTCGCTTTAAACCATTGGTTGATGGAGATTAAGCTATGTTCTTATCTCGTCTACGTGAGCGTTATACCTCGCCTTCCAAGTTAAAGCATAAAGGTATTATGGGCATGAATCAGCGCAACCATAGCTATATTGGTCGCTACAATGATCGCTCAAAATACCCATTGGTGGATGACAAGCTCAAAACCAAAATCATTGCAGAAGCCGCCGGAGCAACCGTTCCTAAGTTAATTGGCGTAATTCGAAGCCAAGCAGACGTGCCAAAAATTCACGACATGGTGAAAGATTGGCCGGGATTTGTGATTAAACCGGCGCAAGGCAGTGGTGGTAAAGGCATCTTAGTGATTACCTCACACAAAGATGGTACTTACACCAAGCCGTCAGGTTCTAGCATCAACAAAGAAGATGTCGAACGCCATATCAGTAATGCACTGGCAGGCCTCTTCTCACTCGGTGGTAAGAACGATGTTGCCGTGGTTGAGAACTTAATTAAGTTTGACGATTGCTTTGATGGTTTCAGCTATGAAGGCGTGCCTGACGTCCGCATTATTGTATTCAAAGGTTACCCTGTGATGGCAATGATGCGCTGCTCAACTGCAGCTTCAGATGGCAAAGCGAACCTCCACCAAGGTGCGGTTGGCGTTGGGTTAGATATTGCGACTGGCCGAGCGATTCGGGCAGTGCAATTTGACCGTCCATTGAGTCATCATCCCGACACTGGCAAAGACCTAATGACACTACAAGTGCCGCACTGGGAAAAGCTATTAGTACTGGCTTCTAGCGCATGGGAAATGACCGGTCTTGGCTATATGGGTACTGACATGGTTCTCGATAAAGAAGAAGGACCAATGGTACTAGAGCTAAATGCCCGCCCAGGACTGGCGATTCAAATCGCTAATGGTGCAGGCTTGTTACCACGTCTACGTCATATTGAAAGCTTAGGCACGCCAGGGCGTTACCCTACCCCTGAAGAGCGCGTTGCCTACGCCGCCAAACAGTTTGGTACTCATCGCGAGTAACTTAAGCATTGGGACAAAAAAAGCTGCCAGATGGCAGCTTTTTTCTTGCTCACATGACAACGTATCGGCCAAGCATACTCTCTGACTGAGAGCATAAGTAATACTCTTATCAACTAATTAACTGCGAACATTATTGCTACACTTAATTCCACTCGTAAAACCTTGTGGAGATGTGATGCCTCTCTTTTCGACTCTCGCGCTGGCCATGATCGCCTTTGCCGCTAATTCTATTTTATGTCGCCTAGCTTTAACTCAAGGGTTAATCGACCCGAGCAGTTTCACGTTCATCCGTTTATGGTCTGGGGCAATCACATTAGCAATAGTGATACTTGGGAGTCAGCGAACTCAGCTCAAGTCTCGAGCAGAATCGCTACGTTTTAGTTTTTATGCTGGCTTAAGTCTTTTTGCTTATGCCGCCCTTTTCTCTTTCGCTTACCTCAAACTAACCGCAGGCACTGGCGCATTACTTTTATTTGGAGCAGTACAACTGTCTTTGTTGGCACTTCATCGCTTTCAAGGACTGCGCTTTCGCCGTTTAGAAGTGGTGGGCGCTCTCATTTCACTTATGGGCTTTGTTAGCTTGATGCTACCGTCTGCTCATCAACCGGATCCGCTATCGGCACTGATGATGATCGGGGCTGGAATTGCATGGGCGGCCTTCACTGCCCTTGGCAAACAAGCTTCCACTCCAACAGCGGGAACTGCTTGGGGATTTATCGCCGCAGCGATTATAAGTTTGTTGTTATTACCGACGATGGATTATTACACAATAAGCCGCGATGGAATGCTACTGGCTGCGCTTTCCGGCTCAGTCACTTCGGCATTAGGTTATCTACTTTGGTATCAAGTGTTGCCTAAGATCAGCCTGTTGCAAGCGGCCATCAGTCAGCTCTCAGTGCCCGCAATTGCACTGGTACTCGGTGCCCTATTACTCAGTGAGACGTTAACACTACGTGAAACCTTAATTAGCAGTGTCATTCTTTCTGGTATCGCATTAGTGTTTTGGACCAAACACAACCATCAGATCACGACCGAAAAATAACTGTCTACCAGAGATAAAAAAGGCTACCCATAGGTAGCCTTTAATAAGAGAACGATGATTAAAGCTCTTCAATCAGTTCTTGAACTTCACTCTTCACTTTGTCTGTTTGACCAAAGCCGCGCAGACCCACTACGTGTACGTGTTCGTGATCTTTAAACACCTTACGTACCAGTTTGTAAGTGGTACCTTTCTCTGGGCTGATGTTTTCTGGTGCTGCAATGAGAAGCTGCATATCCAGACGGTCACAAAGCTCAAATAGCGTTGAAATAGACTTACCATCCAGACGCGCCGCCTCATCCAAGAACAGTAGACGACATGGAACGATGTCTTTACTACGCAGACGACGTGACTCTTCTTCCCAGCTTTGAACCACCATCAATAGGATTGACTGACCAGTACCGATCGCTTCACCTGTTGATAGCGCACCGGATTCTGCTTGTAGCCAACCATCAGAGCCACGGTTCACTTCCACACTTAGCTCTAGATAGTTACGGTAATCCAGTAGCTCTTCACCTAACACTTGAGGTGAACGTTGACCCATATCGATATGTGGGTTAACACGTTGGAATAGTTTCGCCATTGCTTCAGAGAAGGTGTAGCGAGTGCTTTCAAACAGATCTTTATGCTGCTCTTGTTGACCCGCTAAGCCATTAAGTAGCACTTCGTGACTTTCGCGCACTTTCACGTTTAGACGCACGCCCTTAACCTGACCAAACGAGATGTTTGATAGACCTTGGTTAAGCATACGAATACGGTTTTGCTCACGCTGAATCGTCTTCTTAATAATGCTCGCAACCGATTCAGAGCTGATTGCTAGACGGTTTTCACGTTGAGTTAGCTCTTCGGTTAGACGCGCTAGCTCTACTTCCATTTCTTCAATCGCTTCAACTGGATCGTCGGTGCGAATAATATCTTGGCGAATACGCTCACGTAGATGTTGATAAACCGCAATGTAGAACAGCACTTTACGTTCTGGATGCGCCGTATCTTCAGACAGACGTAACGAGTCTCGAAGATCATCGTTATCCGCTACTGCAAGACGTAATGCACCAAGCGATTTATCCGACATTGAACGCAGTTCAGACGCTGACATGTACGCCAATTCACGTTTGTGAAGACGACGTTCAACATCATGCTCACGCGCAAGACGCAATACTGAGCACCAACCTGCTTTCGCAGCAACGACAAAAGTACGAAGCTCAGCGTAATCTTTTTGTACTTTCTTCAGACGCTTCACTAACGCCTTCATTTCAAGCTCGGTTGAAGTGATAGTACGTTCGTACTCACTCTTACGGCTACGTGAAGTGTGTAGACGTTCATTTAGCTCGTCACGACGGCGCTGAGCACGCTCTGCTGCACCTTCGTCGGCGTTAACACCAAACTCTTGTAGCTCTTGCTTAAACTCTTGAACGGTTTCGAGCTTCGCTTGGTGCGAGCTCTTCAATGACGCCAATACTTGGTTGTACTGGTTCATTTGTTCTTGAGTCTGCTTAAGCTCATCACGGCGACGGGTACGCAACTGTTCTGCTTGAACCAGCTTCGCTTTTAGCTGCTCGCTCAATTCGCTACTCTTACTCAGTAGATCCACTGAATCCGAGTAAGCAAAGTAGTGGCGACGCTCAACCAAATCGGACAGTGCAAAAATCTGAGTTTTTAGCGTTTGCAGCTGTTGGTCAGCATTTTTGTATTCCGCTTCTAGCGCTTCAAATTGCTCGGGGTCCGCATCCAAAGCGCCAATAACATTTTCTAGTGCCTGTAGTGATTTACCATGTTGCGCTAGGAATGCTTTTGCTTGCGAGACTTGCGTCAGTTTTTGTTCAACTTCAGCAAAACGCTCTGCTAGCGTTTCGTCTTCGATAAAGCGCATGGTTGGCGCTAGCTTATCCAATAACGCAATCGCTTGTTTGCTCGCCAGAAGCTGCGCACGTTGCTGCTGCTCTTTACCATCTAGCTCTGCCAGTAGGCGTACAAACTGGTTGCGGTTATCGCGCACCTTTTGCAGCGCTTGTTCAGGGTCCGCTTCAAACGCCACCTGAATATGCTTCGCTACAAAGTTGTTGAAGGCTTGGTATAGTCGCTGCAGTTTTTGCGAATCAAATGCCGCTTTCGCATGATCTTCAACTACTTGCTCACGCTCATTGCGCAATAGCTCTAGACGCTGTTCCCGCGCTGCGCGGCCGAATAGTGGAATCTCAGGTAAGCGAGAGTAACGCATTTGGCGATCGTTTAGACGAACACACACTGCACCTTCAAGCTCTTCAGCATCAAATGAGCTGTCATCAAATGCATCAATATCGCCTTCAATGATGTATAAGTCTTCTGGACAATCATCCAGTTCAACCAGCTTCTCTTCGATGCCTGAAAGATCAGATACCACGATCGCATGACGCGCTGGGCCATACATTGCGCTGAAGTAAGGCGCGTCATCAATGGTAATGTCGTCATAAATTTCCGACAGCAGCACGCCACCTAGCGTATCCGCTAAACCTTTTAGACGAGGATCGTTTGAACCACCAGGTGATGCTAAACGCTCAATTTCACCATCAAGGAAAGTGCGGCGCTCAGCAAGCTTGTCTTTAGCAATCGATTGTTGCTTCTCTTGCTCCAACACTTGCTGCATTTGGCTCATCACTGATTGACTATCAATCAGTTCTGCTCCACTTTGTTCACGTAGGCTTTCTAGTGCATCGTTAGCGGCAATCCACGTTGGTGCAATGCCTTCAAGTTTGGCAATTTCAGAGGCCGCATCTTGCTCAAGACGACGCTGCTCACTGCGCTGCTCACGCACTTCTTCTTGCGCATATTCAAGCGATTCAATTTGCACACTGTGACGCTCACGCTCTTGCTCAAAACTCAGTTCGTCAGTCAGCTCAATATGATGCTGCTTTTGGTACTCTTGTACCAACTCACGCGCCTGGCGTTGCTGCTGCATACTGCGCTCAAGATCACGATGCTGCGCGCGCCATTGCGGTTCATTATCGTTCAGTTGCTGCGCATCACGAGCTTGCACAAGGGCAGTTTTCGCCTGTTCTGCTGCTTGGCTGCGCTCAACGTGGCCAACGATACTAGTCACGAGTTGCAACGCCGTTTCAAACTGCTGCGCCGCCGCCGATGACATATCTAACTTATGCTTTAGTGCCAGCAGCGTGGTGGTGTTATCTGTCTCACGATGTTTTAGCTCAGACACTAACGCTTGTGCAGATTCTGCGGTTAGCGAGTCATCACTCATCAGCTGTTTTGCTTTTTCTAGCGCTTGTACTGCTTGTTGGTATTGCAGTGCGCGAGTTTGCTGCATATCCAGCGCTTGTTGGTAGTCAGCAAGTTGGGTTTTAAGGCTATCAACTTCGTCTTCCGCAACGTTTGATTGCTCTTCAGCCATCATCACGCGCTCTTGCGCTTCTTCCACCACCATTAACTGCTCTTCGAGGCGCTCACTAAGCTGCTCTAGATCTTCTTGGTAGCGTTCGATCTTTTCTTGCTGGCGCAGTGCATTTTGCACCAATTGCAAATGGTCTGAGGCTGCTTGGTAGTCTTGCTCAAGTGCAGCTTCGCTTTCCACCAGCATCTCTAGCTCTTCGTGAACACGGTTGAGCAATGAATTCTGTTCGATCAGGCTTTGGCGTGAACCAAATAGCTCACCACGCAGCGCCATCGTCTGCTCTAGCTTGTTACGACGCTCGTTGGCGTGACGCATGTAGTCCGCCGCCACGTAGTTGGTCGATTCGGTGATCAAGTGTTTGAATAAATCACGGTCAGCCTGAGTGGTTTTGATCGCTTCTAGCGTCATGCGGTTTTCGCGCAGCGCCGATTCCATATCTTGGAACGCTTTTTTTACCCCGCCGTTTTGTGGCAGTAGGTAGTCGCGCAGTGAGCGAGTAATCGCACTTGAAATACCACCGTAAAGCGATGCTTCAATCAAGCGGTAGAACTTAGAACGGTCTGATGAGTTACGAAGTTTCTTCGGAATAACGCCAAATTCAAACATTTGTGCGTGGTAGTCCACCACTGAAGAAAATGCTTTAAACTGCACACCTTCGTATTTTGCAACGCTGTCTTTCACTTCGTTGATTTGACGCACACGTGCCTGAGTCTCTGATACGCTCTCAATCAGTACGTCACATGGCTTCACGTCACTTGGTAGACCTTGAATCACGAAAGGTTTGATGTCGACTTTCTTATCACGACCGGCTACTTGCTGCAGTTTTACCGCAAACAGTAAACGTTGGTTACGTGAGTTAACAACGTCGAGTGCTGCGTAACAAGCACCTGGTTGCAACTTACCGTATAGACCTTTATCGCGAGATGATTGGCTGCTGCCCGCCTCGGTGGTGTTACGGAAATGCAGTAGCGTTTGGTCAGGAATAAGGGCGGTGATAAATGCCGCCATAGTGGTCGACTTACCCGCACCGTTACCGCCTGAAAGTGTGGTCACTAGGCCATCGATATCAAAGGTACGAGCAAAGAAGCCGTTCCAGTTGATCATGGTCAGCGATTGGTATTTACCGCGTTGAATCATGCTTCGTCCTCAATCTCTTCGTAGCCATTTTCTTCATGGATAGCATCGTGGATAACTTCTTCGTTATCAGCCACTTGCTTTGACTCATCGTCCATTAACAGGCTGCCTTGGCTAGGCTCTTGGGTATGCACTACCGCTTCACCATCACGGATCAAACGGAGCTGTGCTTCACGCATATCGTCGCCGACACGAACGTCAGCACCAAAGCGGAATACCGCTTCGCTAATACGGAATTTACCCGTTTCACCAATATTAATGATCATGCCAAGACGACGTAAACGACGTAGCGAGGTACGCACTTTTTCAAATAGTTTTTCTTTATCTAAATCAGAACCGGTTGCACGATTAGTTACCAACTTCATCAACTTAGATTCGTCAGTCAGCTGAATCAGCTCTTCATACAACTCTTGGTTAGTAAAGATGCCCTCATGCGCTAAACGCTCTGGGCTTAGGTAAAGGAAACACAACACCTTACCTACTAGCATATCCAGTTCAGACAATACGCTACGACTGATCAATGACGTTGAACGTGGGCGCAAGTAGAAGAAACCTTCCGGTGCTTTTACCAATTCCGTGTTGTAGCGTTGATAAAACTGAGACAACTCAGTTTCGAAATCCGATAGCAAAGCATGGTTATCCATGTCTTCACTCGAAATATGACGCCCTGCACGCAGCATGCTATCAAGCGCTGGGAACAGAGGGTTTGTAATTGCTTTTGCCAGATTTTCTGACATGTATTGATTAGTATCTGTCGATGACATTTGCTTGTACCTTTGCGCCAAATTCGTTGATTGCTTGCCAGTCTGGCTGCACTGCTTGGTAATCCGCTTCGGAATAACCTAATCGCACCGCTTGGTCGACAACGATTCGTGCTAAATCAAAATGATGAGTACGAGGGTGCGCTGCTAGGTAATCACGTAGCACCACGCCAAGGTCGATTGGAATGCCCTGCTCTTTATGAACTTTCAGCATTTCACCAATACGCTCGGACAGCTCATCATTGACTTGTTGAAATTCTTCGTATTCCACTTCCATTGGCACTTGACCAGTTACCTCATCGTCACGCAGCACTAGGGCTTCATCACGTAGGTCCATCAAACGCTCTGCATCGGCATACGTCAGTAGCCAAGGCATATCGAAGTAATCTTTAAGGGACTGACGTAGACGCGTGCTAAAGGCACGGTTTTTATCCATATCAATCGCGGTACGGATAAATTTGTGTACGTGACGGTCGTAACCAATCCATAGGTCAATCGCTTGTTGGCCCCAACTGGTGATGCGATCAAGCTTCATCTGCAAGCCAAACAGTGTTTCTTCGATAAACTCCAGTTCCTCATCACCGTAGACGATTTCCTGAATATCCAGAATTTGGGTTTGCAGCTCATCACCTGCAGCTTGCAGGGTGTCTTGCAGCTCGCGTAGTGTGGTCGAAGTTTCAGACAGTAGCGATTCACAGTTATTGATCGCTTCACGCCAGTCTTTGTTGAGCAGCTCCGCAATCTGCAATTTCACTGATTGCTGCTGTTCATCCATCACACGTTGGTTAAGATCGATTTGGTCAAAAATTTCGCCAACGGAATATTTCAAAACGCCATACACGTTTTTCTTCCAATGACCCGGCGTACCGCCTTTTTGCGCCGCTTCAATCGCTTTCGCCATTTCATCCGCCACCATCGACAATTGAATCGATAGTTTCAGTTTCGAGAACTCGCGATGACGAACGTAATAATCCGTGATACCCACCGCTAACGGTGACAAACGGTAAATACTCGCGCCGTCAGTCACTTCACTGGTAAAACGGCTAATTAGGCGCTGTTTTACCAATTCATTGATGGCATTGTTGGCACGAAACGCCGATGCCTCGCCGGTATCTTCAAATAATCGAGTGACGATAGTGAACGCGTCATGGAGCTCACCTTCACCCAATTCTTCATCAAACCTTTCATTACTTAACACTGCAATAGCGATAAGAAAAGCCAACCTTTCGCTTGTTAGATTCAATGAGAAATCGTGCTGCTTTACCCAACCTACCAATTCATCGATAGGCTGCTCAGCAACGTTGAGAGTCATCTCACTCATTGTTATTCCTGTTTATTTTTCTTTTGTGCCCATACATGTATGTATCGACCTAATGAGAGGTATGGCTCTTGACGACAAAGTTTCTCTTCCAAAGCCAATACATCTTCAAACTGGTAATCACCCATATTGGCGCGATTGCCAATGTAATCACTAAAACAGCGGATGCCGGATTTACCGCAGATTTCATAACCTGCGTCTTCGATCCACTGATAGACATCTTGTGGCACTAGGCCTTTTTGTGGCTGCAGTTTAAAACGCTTGCGATGCGGCATGCCTTCCAATACATGCGGTAAGTTGCCACACACCACATTTTTATATACCAAACCATGATGGTTGTAGAACATGATAGACGCCACGCCGCCAGGTTTGACCTGTTCTAATACGGTTTCTAGCGCCGATTTCGGATCCACCAACCACTCCATCACAGCGTGAAACATCACCATATCCACAGGCTCAGACATATGCTGAGCAATCTCTTGTACCGGAGAGTGAATAAAACGGTAGTTCTCAAGCAATCCGTTGGCTTCGATATCTTGCTTCGCCAATTGCAGCATTTCAGACGATAAGTCGCACAACGCAACTTGATGTCCGAGTTTGGCAATTTTTTGTGACATTTGCGCGAGACCACCACCTGCATCCAGCAAGTTTAAGCTCGTTTGATCACTTTGGAGTAAAGCAAGGGCCTGTTCAAGATCCTGCCAAACAATGATTTGGCGAATCTCACCTTTGTCGGAACCATAAATGTTTTTTGCAAATTTGTGGGCGATATCGTCGAAATTGCGGTCTTCTGTCACAGCGGCTTGGGTTATCATGTTGAAGGTCTGCTGACCTTTTGTGGTAAATTTGTTCGAGCAAACAGCATTTTAGTCACAACGAGAGGTTTGTCGCCTAGCGATGCTAAACGAGAATCCTCTCCACTAAAGAGTAAAATCTTTATTCGGGACGCATGGTTCGAACCCTTTGCGTAGTGTCTGATATGCCCTAAGCGGCAAAGTGCGTGTGTTTCGATTCAGGAAACTCGCTGCTTAATTCCTCGCTTTGTGCAAAGAATCAACAAACAACTACAAAAATCATATCAAAAGGCCATAAGACCCTCTATTCCGCTATTCTGTCACAAGAAAGGCAGATATAAATAGGGATTCTCTTATTTTATAATCAACTGGTGTTTTTCGGACTATTTATGTATGTTTGAGCTGAAAAAAGTCTTATCTTCATTGCTTATGCCATTACCAGCGATGCTTATCATTGGTTTCTTCGGCTTAATGCTAATTATGTTTACCAGAAAGCAGAAAACCGGCTGTTTTGTGGTGCTGTTCTCTTTTATTGGTATTTTCCTCGTATCATTCCAACCGGTCACATCACGCTTACTGATGCCACTAGAGCGCCAGTTCACGACCTTTTTGCCTGTCGACAAATCGATTGATTATGTGATGGTGTTGGGCAGTGGGCATGTTGTTGATGATGAAATCCCACCAACATCAGAGTTGAGCCGCACGGCATTAATGCGTTTGGCGGAAGGAATTCGCATCATGCGCATTTATCCTGGCTCTAAATTGATTTTGTCTGGCTACTCGGGCGGTACAGAAGTGAGCAATGCTCGCATGATGGCCAAAGTGGCACTTGCCTTGGGCGTATCAAAATCTGACATTATTTTGCTAGAAACCGCCAAAGACACATGGGAAGAAGCGCGCCAAGCTGCTGCATTCGTTAAACGTAAACAAGTGGTGTTAGTGACTTCAGCGAGCCACATGCAGCGCGCGTTGAACGAGTTCCATTCTGCAGGCCTTGACCCTTACCCAGCGCCGACCAACTACTTAGCGCAAAACGAGATTCATCAATTCTGGAGTAAATACACTCCGAAAGCGATTTACCTAGAGCAAACCGAGCAATACTGGCATGAAACACTAGGCCGTATTTGGCAATCGCTACGTAATTGGGTTTCTGACTACGAAGAGAAAAGCATTGAAGCCTCTGAAAGCCGAGTATAACGCTACGCTGATAGCGAATTAGACATAAAAAAACCGAAGCATTAGCTTCGGTTTTTTTATTGATGCTTAGCGACTAATCACCAGCGAACATGTAGCCTTCGCCATGAACCGTCACAAAAATCTGTGGATTCTTCGGATCAAATTCCATCTTCGCGCGCATACGACGAATCAGTACATCAATCGTACGGTCATTCGGCGCATCGACACGGTGGCTGATCATATTCAAAATACGCTCGCGACTTAGCACTTGGTTCGGGTATGAAGAAAGTGCGACTAACAATTCGTATTCTGCTTTTGTCAATTTTACCGGTTCACCATTGCGGCTCAATGCACGGCGTTGGATATCAAACATCCACTCACCGAAACGCACAATGTTGGTATCATTTTTTTGCTCAACCATGCTGTCCGCGTTACGCGCGGCAGAAATACGCCACAGCAAGTTTTTAACGCGAACCAACAATTCACGAAGCTCGAATGGTTTGGTTACATAATCGTCTGCGCCCATTTCTAGGCCTACGATCTTATCAATGCTATCCGTGCGTCCTGTTACCAGGATAATTCCAATGTCCGATTGACTACGAAGTTCACGCGTCAACATCAAACCATCTTCACCAGGAAGATTGATGTCTAGCATTACTAGGTCAATCGAATTACTTTGTAGCGTGTCGCGCATCTGCTCGCCACTCTCCGCTTCGCTAACGGTGTAACCTTCATTTTGAAAGTAACCAACTAGCTTACTGCGAGTCACTGCGTCGTCTTCTACAACTAAAACGTGATAGCTCATCTAAACCACTTTATTTACATTGGGAATCAATTTCCGTTGTATTCTATTCATATGTCGTAACATTTCTAGTATTTATTACATTAAAATCAAGAAAGATGATTTTTATTGATTCAAGACAACCCTAGCTCATCGGTTAACAATTTGCCATTTTAAGACTCATTTAGTCACAATAGGCATTATCGTTATTCATTTTTCTTCGCTAAAATATAAATAGAACACAAACTTGGAGCATTATTTAGATGCAAGAACTCAAAGCGTTTAACGAAAAGCGTGCAGAAATTTACTGGTGGTTTTCTAGTTTATTTGCCAAAGAGCTGACCGAAGCTGAATTGGATCAATACCAAAGCGCTGAAATTCGTGGCTTTTTATCTGGCCTAGGCGAAAACCCAACCCTTAAACCATCTGTTGATCGCCTAGTCGACGCGCTTAACCGCCAAATTGACCGTGAAGATGGCCAACTTGAACTCGCCGCTGACTTCTGCGATCTGTTCCTGAAATCAGATAAAGAGTCTGCTTTGCCATATGCTTCGATGTATGTCGGCACAACAGGTCTTCTACATGATGAGCCAGCCAAAGAAATGGAAGCGCTGCTTGCAGAACATGGCGTGGCAATCAATCAAAGTTTGAATGAGCCTGCGGATCATATCGCTATTGAACTCGACCTGCTGGGCAATATGATTATTCGCACTAACGAGCTTGAGCAAGAAGGCCATTTTGAAGATGCGCTGATTGAACAAGAGGCGTTTATTCGCCGTTATATTCTAAATTGGGTACCTAAGTTCGCCGCGAAAAGCCAAGCACTTGACTCATTTGGTTTCTATTCAGCCGTCACTTCATTGCTTGTTGCGTTCCTTGAACTCGACTGTAACTATTTGGCCGGCGAAGCGGAATAGCATACACGCCCCAAGCTGCGATGATGGTTTTTCATTTGCTACCAGCGTCAATGCGGTCTAAAATCGTCATCGCAAACGATAAATTAATATAACTTAAGTACAAACCGCTGCTCTCAAGCGGTTTTTGTATTTCTAATACTTACTGCCAATTTATTCCCAATAATGTGAATAGCGGATGTGGCAGCGATAGATAGGATCATACCTTATGGCCACTATAAAAGATGTTGCGCGCTTAGCTGGCGTATCGACAACAACTGTATCGCACGTGATTAATAAAACGCGCTTTGTTGCTGAAGCAACACAAGAACGTGTAATGGAAGCGGTTACAGAGCTAAACTACGCACCAAGCGCAGTCGCTCGCAGTCTAAAATGTAATAGCACACGCACTATCGGTATGCTAGTAACGCAATCAACTAACCTGTTCTTTTCTGAAGTCATTGATGGTGTTGAGAGCTACTGCTACCGCCAAGGTTACACGCTAATTCTTTGTAATACGGGTGGTATCTACGAGAAGCAACGTGACTACATTCGCATGCTAGCGGAAAAACGTGTCGACGGTATTTTGGTAATGTGTTCAGACCTAACCGAAGAACTGAGCGAAATGCTAGACCGCCATAAAGACATTCCTAAAGTGGTTATGGACTGGGGCCCAGAGAGCTCTCAAGTCGATAAGATCATCGACAACTCAGAAGAAGGTGGCTACCTAGCGACCAAATACCTCATTGAGCATGGTCACAAAGATATCGCATGTTTAAGTGGTCACTTCGAAAAAGCCGTTTGCCAAGAGCGTATTCAAGGCTTTAAACGTGCGATGACAGAAGCAGACCTTACGGTTAATGAAGATTGGATTCTTGAAGGTAACTTTGAGTGTGACACTGCCGTGCTTGCCGCTGACCAAATCGTTGCAATGGACAAGCGTCCTACGGCAATTTTCTGTTTTAACGATACCATGGCACTTGGTCTAATGAGTCGCCTACAGCAAAAAGGCATTCGTATTCCAGAAGATATGTCGGTGATCGGTTACGACAACATCGAGTTGGCAGAGTACTTCTCTCCACCGCTAACAACGGTTCACCAACCAAAACGTCGTGTAGGTAAAAACGCGTTTGAAATCCTACTTGAGCGCATCAAAAATAAAGAACACGATAAGCGAGTTTTTGAAATGCATCCAGAAATCGTTGAGCGCTCTACGGTTAAGAAAATTAACTAACTCGATGATTAATAAAACAATAGCTGATGGTCTCACCATCAGCTATGTTACATTTCAGACTTTATTCTTGCATTAAGATCACAATTCTTCCATAGTATGCTGATACTTCTTACAAGAAGTATTTTAATCTTTAGCAAAGCAAATTAAGTCACGCACAGGGCAAACCATTCTGAAAAGATGGGACGCAAAGCCACCGGCCTAAATATTCATGATTCAACATGACTGTATGGTAGCGGGGTTGCCGATGGTAGAAATGCACACGTTAACTGATTAACCTCCAGATACCTGCATTACCTGCTATTCTCTCGGACCTGATTTGGTGGCGTATTAACATACACATACACCGAGAAAGTACTGAATGGATAAACCAATACTGAAAGACTCAATGAGGCTATTTGAGCCACTAGGTCGCATTAAATCTCGCTCTATGTTTGGTGGGTTTGGGATTTTCGCAGACGAAACCATGTTTGCCCTAGTCGTACACAATAAGCTTCATATCCGTGCTGACAGCACTTTAAGAAAACAATTTAAGCAACTGGGTTTTGAACCTTATATTTATCACAAACGCGGTTTCCCTGTTGTCACCAAGTACTTCGCACTCAGTGAAGAATGGTATAACGACAGTGAAAAAGCCCTTGAGATAGCTCGAGCTGCGCATGCCAGAGCGCAAGTAGAAAAGTCTTCTCAAGCTGAAACAAAACCAACCCGTATTAAAGATTTACCTAATTTACGTCTAGCGACTGAACGTATGCTTAAAAAAGCAGGCATTGAAGACGTTCAGCAGCTACATCAAACTGGCTCTCTAGAGGCGTTTAAAGCGATTCGTAACTCTCATACTAGTGAGGTTAGCCTCGAGCTTCTTTGGTCGCTTGAGGGCGCGATACAGGGCACCCATTGGTCTGTTGTCCCCCTAGCCCGCCGAGAGGAATTGCTCGCACGCTTACAGCACTAACTTAATCTAGCCAGCGATCTCGCTGGCTTTTTTTTGAAAGTTTTTCGCGACTTATAAGTTCTTATATTTCATCAACGCAGCAAATTTAGATACTAAGCTTAATACAGGCTAGGTATAAGGAGAGCAAAGATGAACAAGAAACTGATTTTTGGCCTGTTGCTAATAGGATTAATCGCCTTTCTAATCACCCAATTTGGTGATCAACTCACGCTAGAAAATGCCAAAGCGCAACAAGCTGCTCTTGCTGCTTATATCGAGCAAAATTTCGTTTTAGCAGCCATCACATACTTTGCAATATATGTTGCTATCACTGCGTTTTCGATTCCGGGAGCCGCGGTTGTTACGTTGTTAGGTGCTGCGCTATTTGGCTTCTGGACTAGCTTACTTTTGGTATCTTTTGCGAGTACCATTGGTGCGACACTGGCTTTTCTCAGCAGTCGTTTTCTTCTACGAGACTGGGTACAAGGGAAGTTTGGCGATAAGCTTAACGCCATTAACCAAGGTGTAGCCAAAGACGGAGCGTTTTATCTATTCTCACTGCGCTTAATTCCCGTTTTTCCATTTTTCCTGATCAACCTATTGATGGGGCTAACCCCAATCACAACCGCGCGTTTCTACTTAGTCAGTCAACTAGGGATGCTGCCAGGCACAGCTGTTTATCTCAACGCCGGTACACAGTTAGCGCAAATCGATAGTTTGTCTGGCATCGTATCGCCATCAGTATTAGTGTCTTTCGCGCTACTTGGTTTATTCCCTATCATTGCAAAATGGGTGATGGCAAAGTTTAAACGTGATGGGCAATCGCAAAGTCACGCTTAATACGGAGTAACTTAGTGAAAATATTCAGCGCAGCGAATCCCCCACAAGCTCACATTGTCTGTGAGCTTTTGCGTTCACATAATATTGAGTGTGAAGTCCGTGGCGAAGGTATTTTTGGCTTACAAGGTGAAGTACCTTTTGGCGATTCTAGCGAGCCCCATGTCTGGCTTTTTGACGTCAGCCAAGCACCTGCAGCGCAAGCCCTGGTTAAACAATTTGAACAGCCGCACTCGCTACCAGAATGGCAATGCTCAGAGTGCGGTGAAATCAATGAAGGACAATTCGCCTTATGTTGGCAATGCGGTACTAGCGAATTTGCTGATGAATAAAGTTAATCGAATGTTGGTTGAATTCGTCTGGGCGCTCAATATTGCACACATGCCCACAGTCGGCGATCTCTCGTAGTTGGCTCAGTTTATGTGCTGCGATCATTTCTCGTACCGGCTGAATAAACATGTAGTCCCGTTCGCCCATCAAATATAGCGTTGGGATCGGTAGCTCTTTTTCTTTAAAGCAGCGCATCAATGGATTCACTTCCGATGCGAGTCTAAACCAGCGCTTAAACTCTTTCTGACACAGCTTTTTCGCCTCACGTACAAACAAATGCCTTGATTGTCGCTGAGTTTTCTGTGGCATGACAATGTAAGCAAACAGACGATAAAGCCACATATATGGCACGACGTGCTTGAACGTATTGCCGAGTGTCACCAAAAATTGTGAACGCGTATTTAAGCGAGTTACTGCTCCACCTAACACCATCGAACTCACCCGCTCTGAGGCAAGCTCTGCCAAATTTCGTACGATAATAGTGCCTAATGACATACCAACAAAGTGCGCGGACTGAATCTTTAAATGGTCGAGGACTTGTAGGATGTCTAACGTCACTGATTTAAACGTGTATTGACTTGAGATCAGATCCTTCAGTAACTGATTAGACTTACCGTGGCCACGAAGATCGACAAGCAGCAGATTAAAATGCGCTTTGTATGCTTTGATTTGTTTAAACCAAATTGATGAGCTACCACCAGCTCCGTGAACGAAGACAACCCATTCTTTGCTTGTTGGATGTAAATAGGTTTTATGAAACAGCAAGGTATTACTCATTTACGCTACAAAATAGATTAGATAACACTAAGACCGACGAAGCCTAGCATACTGTTGTTTGATACTAATAAATCATATATCACTTTATGAGGATTTAAGACGAGAAAAATGTAAAAAAGGCACCGTGTGGTGCCTTTTCTGTTAATGAACAGACCAAAAACTGGCTAGTGGAATGCACTTCGATACAGAGATAAGTATTCTTCAGCCGCCTTCTTCCAACAAAATTGCTGCTTCATCGCTCGTAACTGAACGCGTTGCATTTCTGCTTGGTTTTGCAAATAGAACAATAACGAACGTTGCATCACGCTCAAAAGCTCTATTGGCTCAGGCTCAAGAAACGCAAATCCTGTAGCAATTTCAGGGTCGATATCATAGTCTGCCACCGTATCTTTTAGCCCGCCCACCGCACGCACTATTGGCAATGTGCCATAAGCCATGCTGTAGATTTGATTTAAACCGCAAGGCTCAAATTCAGAGGGCATTAAGAAGAAATCTGCACCCGCTTCAACTAGATGAGCTAATTCGTTGCTGTAAGCTTCGACAAAAGCAAATTTCTCTGGGTGACGTGCAGCGATCTCTGCCAACTGTGTCGCCAGAATTGGATCGCCCGTGCCGACAATCACCAATTGAGCATCGAGCTTTAAGAAACGCTCCAAAATTGGCAACAGATAGTGCAAACCTTTTTGGTTAGTCAAACGACAAACCATACCGTACACTGCAGTGTCTCTTTCTGGTAGGCAGACTCTTTGCTGCAAAGCCTGTTTGCAGGCTGCCTTACCTTCCAACATGCTAGACAATTCAGCATGGTATTTGCGCGGAATGTACTCATCCGTTGCAGGATTCCAATCGCTATAATCACAGCCATTGAGAATCCCTACCAAATCATGTTCGCGAGCACGAAATTCTCTTGCCATACCGTGACTGCCTAACTCAGTTTTAAGCTCTTGTGCATACGTTGGGCTAACCGCGTTAATTTTATCCGCAGTCATCACACCGGCTTTAAGCATAGTGACATGGCTAACACTGACCGCCGCATCTGGCGCGTAGCGCCCTTGCATTTCAACCAAGGTTGGCAACTCGTCATAACTAAACACCCCTTTAAATACCGCATTATGGATAGAAATAATGCTCTTGGTATTGGCAAAGTATGGATGCTCTGCGTAACGATGCTTGAGTAAGTAAGGTACAAACCCCGTATGCCAATCATTGGCATGGATGATATCTGGCTGAAATTCTAACTTAGGCAGCATGTCGAGAGATGCAGCACTAAAGAACGAAAAACGCTCGCCATTATCTGGGTAGGCTTGGTTGTACTGGGAATACATTTCGTCGCGAGCAAAATATTGGTCGCACTCGATAGCCAATACAGGTAAATCTCCTACCGACATACGACGCACGCGATACGGAGTATGCGGCCAATGCTCTAGTTTGGTTTCTAGTAACACTGGCGCATCAGCGAGATCTTTAATCTTACGATACCCAGGTATTGCCACTTTAACGTCATGACCCAAAGCGAATAGCGCTTGTGGCAGTGCCTTGGCGACATCAGCCAAGCCACCACTTTTGATCAATCCTTCAATTTCAGAGGCAACAAATAGGACAGATAAATCTCTAGTAACCAACTCTCGCTCCTTTCGGGATCACGACAATTCCTTCATCTGAGACATGGAATTGCTCTCGATCTCGTTTTAAATTGACACCAATTTGCGTCCCTGGAGCGATATCAACATCTTTATCGACGATCACTCGACGCAATACACAGCCTTCACCGATTTTGACATCACCTAACAGAATACTCTCGCTGATATCACATGCAGAAGCGATATTACTGCGGAAACCAAGCACACACTTCTCAATACGAGAACCACTAACAAGGCTGCCGTTGCATACTAAGCTATCAATGATTTGTACTCTTCCATTATCCGAGTCGGTAAACGTTGCCGGAGGCAATGGTGGGTAGAATGTGTGTAACGGCCATTTGCGGTTATACAGTGAGAACGGCGCATCTTTCTTAAGTAAGTCCATGTGCGCTTCCCAGTAGGCACCAATCGTGCCCACATCACGCCAATACACTTCTTCCTTTTCACCCGTGATTTTGTTACGGCTAAAGTCATACACAAAGACATCACCACGTGGGTACATCTTTGGAATAACATCTTTACCAAAATCGTGAGATGAATTTGGATTGTCAGCATCTTCGATTAGCTCAGCAAACAAAGTCTTCGCTTCAAATACGTAGTTGCCCATAGAAACTAACGCGTGCTCAGGGTCACCTGGAATCGATTTCGGATTCTCAGGCTTTTCCTCAAAGCCAACCATGCGACCATCGTTGTCTACTTCGATAACGCCAAACTGAGACGCTTGAGACAATGGCATACGCAGAGCCGATACGGTTAGCGCCGCTTCATGCTCTTTATGGAATTCAAGCATCTGCTTGATATCCATTTTGTAGATATGATCTGAGCCGAAAATACATACCTGGTCTGGATCAGCCAGTTGCATAAAGCTCATATTTTGATAAATGGCGTCCGCAGTACCTTCATACCAACGTTTACCGGTGCGCATTTGAGCTGGAATTGGATCGATAAAACGATCTGTTATTCCGCTGATATTCCAACCTTTCTTTAGGTGATGGAACAGAGATTGTGATTTAAATTGAGTTAGCACATAAATGCGCATTAGGTCAGCATTAACGAAATTGTTAAGCGCGAAATCTATTAGGCGATAGCTACCGCCAAAAGGAACTGCAGGTTTACTACGAGACTCAGTCAGCGGACGTAGTCGCGAACCTTCTCCCCCGGCAAGAATCATACCTAAAACACCAGCCATTGGTAATTCTCCATATTATTATTTATCAATTAGTGCCAATTGCTGACACTTTTATCCCTAGATAGGCAAAGCCTTAATGGTCATGCTGTTATGTGAACCACCCAATTTGGGATTAGTTCTATTGTTATGTACAAACCATTGATTATAAATTATCGTATTCAATAAAGATTACAATTTGAAATGCCCTTAAGTGTCGAATAAACATAAGTTTCTTAACAACCACCTGATCAACGTCACACATTTCAATGCAAAGTACACAAAATTATAACGTACACTCTACGGTGTTTTGACCTAAATTTCTAGAACACTTATTAACCATAACAAGCAAAAATGTCAGTAACGTTAAGCTGAACACCTTATAGAAAAAGCATCCAAAAAATTTAGACATAAAAAAAAGCAGCGCCTAAGCGCTGCTTTCTAATTCAAAAAACCATTATTTGTTTTTACGTTTATCGGTAACTTCCCATTTACCATCGATATACAAAGCGGTGTAACCCGACGGCTTGCCATCAACCTCAGAACGCACGTAGTTCTCTTTCGATTTACGGCTAAAACGTACTACCATCGGTAAGCCATCTGGATCTTTCTCTGGCGCATCAGCCAAGTAATGGAACTTAGGCGAAATACGATCCTTAAAGCGTTTTAGCTCTTCCACTAACGGTGCACGGGTTTCACGTGATTTAGGGAAAGTGCTTGCCGCCAAGAACAGACCTGACGCACCGTCACGCAACACGAAATAGGCATCCGAGTTTTCACATGGCAATTCAGGGAAATGCACTGGATCTTCTTTCGGTGGCGCAACTTCACCATTTTTCAGGATCTTACGCGTGTTCTTACATGATTCGTTAGTACAATCCATGTATTTACCGAAGCGACCATTCTTCAGCACCATGTCGCTACCACATTTGTCACACTCAACAACTGGGCCGTCATAACCTTTCACGTGGTACTCACCGAATTCAACGATGTAACCTTCACAGTTCGGGTTGTTACCACAAACGTGTAGCTTACGTTTATCGTCAATCAGGTATGCATCCATTGCCGTTTCACAAATCGGACAACGTTTCTTCGCACGCAGTGCAGCGGTTTCAACGTCTTCTTCAAGTACGTTGATGATACCTTCTTCATCACCTAGGTTGATGGTGGTTTTGCAGCGCTCTTTTGGTGGCAATGCATAACCTGAACAGCCTAAGAACACACCGGTTGATGCGGTGCGAATACCCATTGGGCGAGAACAAGTTGGACACTCGATATCAGTGTAAACGATATGATTTGGCTTCATACCACCTTGATCTTCATCTAGCTCCGCCTTCTCAAGCTCACCTGAGAAGTCGTTGAAGAAGTTATCAAGTACTGTTTTCCAGTTCGCTTCACCTTCTGCAATTTGGTCAAGCTTCTCTTCCATGCGAGAGGTGAACTCATAGTTCATCAACTCATGGAAGCTGCCATCAAGACGGTCAGTCACAATCTCACCCATCTTTTCAGCATAGAATCGACGTTGTTCGACTTTCACATAACCACGATCTTGAATGGTTGAGATAATTGATGCGTATGTTGACGGACGGCCAATACCGCGCTTCTCGAGTTCTTTAACCAATGCAGCTTCTGTAAAGCGTGCAGGTGGCTTAGTAAAGTGCTGTTTCGGATCCAGAGTAACAAGATCAATCTTATCACCAACTTGTACCGCTGGCAGAATTTGGTCTTCGTTTTTACCCATTGGACGTTGAACACGTGTCCAACCATCAAATTTAAGAATACGACCTTTTGCTTTTAGCGTGTATTCCGCCGCTTTCACACTCACTGTGGTTGAATCGTATTGCGCAGGCGTCATTTGACACGCCACAAATTGATTCCAAATCAGTGCGTACAGTTTGTGCGCGTCAGCTTCCATACCTTGAAGGTCTTCCGCTTTCACAGTGACATCTGAAGGACGAATCGCTTCGTGCGCCTCTTGTGCGCCTTCTTTGCTACCGTAGACGTTCGCTTTTGCTGGTAGGTACTTATCACCAAACTCGCTCGTAATGTAGCCACGTAACGCTTCTACTGCCTCAGAACTTAGATTAGTCGAGTCAGTACGCATATAAGTGATGTAACCTGCTTCATACAAACGCTGAGCAAGCATCATGGTCTTCTTCACACCGTAACCTAGGCGAGTACTCGCCGCTTGCTGCAGTGTCGAAGTAATAAATGGAGCAGACGGCTTACTTGATGTTGGGCGATCTTCACGCTTGCACACTTCGTAAGCGGCTTTCTCAAGTGCAGAAACTGCAGCATGCGCTTCTGCTTGGTTCACTGGTTTGAATGCCACGCCATCTTTTTGCGCCACTTGCAAACGGAAATCCGTTTTATCAGCGGTTTTAGTGTCGGCGTGAATATCCCAAAACTCTTCTGGAATAAAGGCATTGATTTCGCGCTCACGCTCAACCAGTAGCTTAACGGCTACCGACTGTACACGACCCGCTGATAAACCGCGTGCTACTTTCTTCCAAAGCAATGGTGAGACCATAAAGCCCACTACGCGGTCCATAAAACGACGTGCTTGTTGCGCATTAACGCCAGGCATGCTCAGCTCACCAGGTTTCTGGAATGCTTGCTGAATCGCATTTTTGGTAATCTCGTTAAATACTACACGTTTGTATCGCTCTTCATCGCCACCGATGATCTCACGAAGGTGCCAAGCGATGGCTTCTCCCTCGCGGTCCAAGTCGGTTGCGAGATAAACGCAATCAGCGTCTTTCGCGAGTTTCTGTAGTTCGGCAACCACTTTCTCTTTACCCGGTAGGACTTGGTAGTTCGCCGCCCAGCCATTGTATGGGTCAATACCCATCTTTTTGATCAGTGATTTGCGATCTTTATCTTTTTTCAGGCGCGCTTTTTCTTCGGCACTGAGACCTTTAGAAGAAACAGCCGCTGCCTTTTGGCCGGTACTTTGACCTGCTGTCGGTAGGTCACGCACGTGACCCACACTAGACTTTACGATGAAGTCCTTACCGAGATATTTATTGATGGTTTTCGCTTTGGCTGGCGATTCCACAATAACGAGTGACTTACCCATAACTGACTCTAGTGTCCTTTAACGATTGATGCGAAATTTATCGCACAACATACTTAAAACATTGCTTCTTTTTTTACTATCGAGCGAGATTGCCAGAAGATCAATATCTTTTTTGAAATTCAATTTTGACTGCTCGACAAATCATCGATTCGAGGTATCAATTGCGATTAGCTCTGATGTCAACGAAATCCTAGACGCTGTAAGAGAAATACGCAGGCAACCTTAACGACGATCTTTTGTCGAACTTCTTATACCTGATGCCCCTCAGATTGAACGTCTGAAGTATGTCGATTTGAGGTATGAAAGAGTATGCAAACCTTTGAAGTGCCACATACTAAACGGGGAATTATTATCTTCGCCAATGGATTAAACGAATTTATGTCGCCCGTCACAAAACATTTTGCCGCACTGACAATTAGTCTGAGCAGGAGTGTTATCACTACACTAACTAAAGCTTAAAACTAACTATTCACTATCACACTAGCGTATTGCACTAAGTTGGGTATAGAATCTCAGCCCTAACTCGCCATATCATGAAACATAAGGTGCCCAAATGAGCGATAAAAAACCTATTTCTCAGTTCGATTTACTGTTGATTGCGAACCAAATCATCCAAGAGCATGATAGCTATATCGATGGCATGCGTGCTGACAGTGTTGAAGAAAAAGATGGCGTATTGATCTTCAAAGGTAATTACTTCCTTGATGACAATGGTTTACCAACCAGGCAAACTACGGAAGTATTCAACATGTTTAAATACCTGGCTCATCATCTTTCAAAAGAGTTTACCATCGAAAAATAATGCGCTGAGCTCATTATTTTTTGAACGCAAAGCAAGCGCAAACAGAATTCCAACTTACGCTCGCTCGCGCTATGCGACACACAAAATAGTAAAGGCTGACGTGGTGTCAGCCTTTTCTTTTTCCGAATCCGTTATTCGTAACCCATCTGCCATACATCGCATGGCTTGCTCTCATTAAGCAACGCTTAATGACTTCAACTTATCAAAATAATCTGGGAAAGTCTTTGAGGTACATTTTGGATCGTTAATCGTCACCGGGGTATCACTTAACGCCACCAGCGAAAAACACATCGCCATGCGATGGTCATCGTAGGTATCAATTGCCGCATGCTTTAGCTTGGCCGGAGGGGTAATGATAATGTAGTCATGGCCTTCTTCCACTTCAGCACCGACTTTACGTAGTTCTGTTGCCATCGCCGCTAAACGATCGGTTTCTTTTACACGCCAGTTGTACACATTACGAATGGCAGTGGTACCTTCGGCGAAGAGTGCTGTCGTCGCGATGGTCATTGCAGCATCTGGAATGTGGTTGAAATCGAGGTCGACCGCTTTAAGTTTGCCAACACGAGAAATCACATAATCGTCACCCCACTCGATTTGCGCGCCCATTTTTTCTAACGCATCTGCAAATTGAACGTCGCCTTGAATGCTGTTTTTACCAATCCCGGTGACTTTGATCGAACCGCCTTTAATTGCGGCTGCTGCCAAAAAGTAAGAGGCTGATGATGCATCGCCTTCAACAAGGAAATCACCCGGTGCGACATACTGTTGACCCGCTTTGATAGCGAACTCTTGGTAATTACGATTCTCTACCTCAACACCAAATTGCGCCATGATGTGCAAAGTGATATCGATATAAGGTTTCGATACCAACTCGCCAACGATTTTGATTGTTACATCATCCTTAGCTAATGGTGCTGACATTAAGAACGCAGTCAAAAACTGACTTGAAATTGAACCATCAATTTCCACCGTGCCACCATTTAAGCCGCTACCGACAATTTTTAATGGTGGATAGTGTTCATTTTCTAAATATTCAATATTTGCGCCAGCTTGACGCAAAGCATCAACAAGATGACCAATTGGGCGCTCTTTCATGCGAGGCTCGCCGGTCAACACAAACTCACCCGCTCCAAGACAAAGAGCCGCTGCGAGTGGACGCATGGCGGTACCCGCATTACCAAGAAATAGCTCAAGCGCTTGATTGGAATGAAATGCCCCGCCTAATCCGTTCACTTCACACACTGTTTTGTCTTCTGACAGTGAATAGCTCACACCCAACTTGGTCAGCGCATTAAGCATATGACGAATATCGTCACTGTCCAAAAGGTTGGTTAGACGTGTTGTCCCTTGTGCAAGTGCTGCTAACAGTAACGCACGATTTGAGACACTTTTAGAACCCGGTAAGTTGACCTCACCATCGACTTTATTGATTGGTTGTAACGTAAGGCTTTCCATTTAAAACTACTATTCCTTGCTCGCCTACTTTCCCTGATTCAAATTTCTTAAATCGGTCAAACCTTAACCAATAAGTTAATCAGACGTAGTGGCGATGATAAATTCTTCGTAAAAGCAGACTAACCAAAAAAAAGGCTTAAAACCAGACCTAATCTGGTTTTAAGCCCATAATCCTATACTTGAACGAATTCAGCCTTAATACGCTTTATCTACGCGCACTCCGTCATCGAAATACAAAATTCTTACCCAGTCACCACGATGGAAGATCATATTGCTATCAACATCTTGAATAACATTAATTAAACGATCATCATCGGTGGCAATAAGGATTTCAACCAACTTATATTCAACTCGATATTCTTGATTAGCGCGATTTCTTGCAACGCCAGCACCAGCTACAGCGCCCACCACTGTCGCGACATCTTGCCCTGAACCACCGCCGAATTGGTGGCCAATCACACCACCAACTACAGCACCAAGCAGTGTTTCCCAACCATTGCTCTCGGCTTTAACAATATCTTGCTGCGATAGATAACGAACCGAATCTACCTTACCGAACACCACATCATTCACTTGACGGGCGACATTTCGCTGATAGGCTGCATTGGCAAATAGCGGAAAAATTAATAAGATCCATACCCACTTTTCATCAAACTACGACTCCTTTAATGGCTATATATCTGACAGAACTTGACCCAGAAATCATGAGTTTCCCCTCTCCATTTGAAGCTCTGGAGGACCCAAATGGCTTACTCGCCTTTGGTGGTGATCTGTCAGTACAACGTCTGCTTACAGCATACCATAATGGCATCTTTCCTTGGTACGGTCCCGATGAACCCATACTTTGGTGGAGTCCATCACCGCGCGCTGTGTTTGATCCTTTGACATTTAGAGCCAGCAAAAGTGTCAAAAAATTTCAGCGTAAGCACCAGTATCAAATCAGTATCAACCAAGCAACAGATCAAGTTATTGACTATTGCGCATCCACTCGCAGTGCAGAAGAAACTTGGCTCAGTGAAGATATGCGTGCGGCATACAAACAACTTGCCAAGCAAGGTTACTGTCACTCAGTAGAAGTATGGCAACAAAACCTGTTGATTGGTGGATTATATGGTATTTCTGTTGGGCAATTATTTTGCGGCGAATCGATGTTCAGTTTGCAAACCAACGCATCAAAAATTGCACTTTGGTATTTTTGCTCTCATTTTAAACAACACGGTGGCAAGCTGATTGATTGCCAAGTACTTAATGACCACACTCAATCTTTGGGCGCTTTTGAATTAGAGCGTGAAGCGTTTATTAAAAGCCTGCTATCCTTAAGACAACAAGAAATAAATTCACAATGTTTTCAACCACAATGGCTAGCACTACCCGTTGAGGAGCGTCAATGAGCTCTGATTTACAACATATTCGAATCGGATTAACTGACAATCACCCATGTAGCTATCTACCTGGGCAAGATGAGCGTGTCGCCGTTGCTCTGGATCCTACATTACATAGTTCATCGAATTATGAGGTGCTACTCGCAAATGGCTTCCGCCGCAGCGGTGACACTATCTATAAGCCGTTGTGCCAACAATGCAATGCATGTGAACCGATTCGCGTTTCGGCGCATCAGTTTAAGCCAACGCGTAGCCAAAAAAGATTAGTCAATAAAGCCGAAAACATAACTTGGCAACTCAAAGAAACGCTCGATGAGAACTGGTTTTCTCTATATCGACGTTATATTGAAGTACGCCACCGTGAAGGCTCGATGTATCCGCCTAATCGCAAAACTTTTGAGCAATTTTCACACTGTAATTGGCTTAACACCCAATACCTGCATATCTATCACAACCAACAATTGGTAGCGGTAGCGGTAACCGATATTTTATCTAATAGTGCTAGCGCTTTTTACACCTTCTACGATCCTGACTTTCCTATTTCTCTTGGAACACTGGGTGTTTTAATACAACTGGAATATTGTCGCGAACAAAGGAAAACAATGGCTCTATTTAGGCTACCAAATCGATGAATGCCCAGCGATGAACTATAAAGTCCGTTTTCATCCGCATCAAAGGCTAGTAAATCAGTCGTGGCGAGGGTAGAATACGCCCCAACTTTGCTTAATTCATTTTTATCAGCCTAGAATGCCTGATAAAAACGCCCATTTATTTAAAGAGGATTAGATGGCTAAAGAAGACGTTATTGAGATGCAAGGCACTGTCCTTGATACTCTTCCAAACACAATGTTCCGTGTTGAGCTTGAAAACGGCCACGTAGTTACTGCTCACATCTCTGGTAAAATGCGTAAGAACTACATCCGTATTCTTACTGGTGACAAAGTAACTGTAGAGATGACTCCATACGACCTGACTAAAGGCCGCATCGTCTTCCGTGCTCGTTAATCTCAGATTACCGAATACAACAAAAAACGGAGCCTTGTGCTCCGTTTTTTGTATTTACTAAATAGTCAGTTAGCTATACCGCCCTTCTCTAAGCTTAAAACTAAACCAAAGAAAAGCTGCGTAAACAGAACCTATTTTCCTAGCGCTTCTTTGTAGTGCTGACGACACACTGATACGTAACGGTCGTTACCGCCAATCGCCACTTGATCACCTTCTTTGATGGCATTACCATGCTCATCAGTACGGATCACCATGTTCGCTTTACGACCACAATGACAGATGGTTTTTAGCTCAACCAATTTATCCGCCCAAGAAAGTAAGTATCGACTACCTTCAAATAGCTCACCTAAAAAGTCTGTACGTAAGCCGTAGCAAAGCACCGGAATATGCAGTTTATCAACCACTTCCGTTAGCTGATACACTTGTTGCTTAGACAAGAATTGACACTCATCAATCAAAATACAGTGACGCTTATCCGCTGCATTTAATGCCGCAATCTCTTCAAATAGGTTTGTCTCAGGTTTAAAAAGGTACGCTTCAGATTGCAAACCAATGCGCGAGCTTACTTTACCAACACCGTAACGGTCATCGAGAGCCGCAGTGAAGATCACTGGATTCATGCCACGTTCTTGGTAGTTAAAAGATGATTGTAATAACGTAGTGGATTTACCCGCGTTCATCGCCGAGTAATAGAAGTACATCTGAGCCACGAAAAGTTTCCCGTTAAAAAGACCAATTGGATAGAAAAAAGGGCTGACAACTCAGCCCTAAAAATTTGATAAATCTGCGTATTGCCGCTTCAGCCTAGATAAAACCAACCACTTATTCCGATTGGCATCATCCACTAACTTATTGGCGTTATAGTCAACAACGCCAAGAAGAACGTAGATACTATTTACGACGCCAAGTTGTACCTTCAGCACCATCTTCCAGCACAATACCCATCTCGTTTAGCTTGTCACGAGCAAGGTCTGCATTCGCCCAATCTTTTGCCGCTCGAGAATCGTTACGTAATTTGATTAGCGCTTCAATCTCAGCCACTTCATCATCGCTGCCTGCATCGCCTTTTAGGAATGCTTCTGGCTCTTGATGAAGAATACCAATCACGTCCGCTAGTTGACGCATTTGTGCACCGAGTGCACTTGCTTGCTCTAGGTTTTCTGCTTTTAGACGGTTAATTTCACGCGCCATATCAAACAGCACTGAATAAGCTTCTGGTGTATTGAAGTCATCATTCATCGCATCGTTAAAACGAGCAACGTATTCTTCGCCACCAGCCGCTTGTGCTTGCAGATCTAATCCACGTAGTGAAGTGTATAGACGCTCTAGTGAAGCACGAGCTTGGTTTAGGTTTTCTTCGCTGTAGTTTAGCTGGCTACGGTAGTGGCCAGACATTAGGAAGTAACGTACACTTTCAGCATCGTAGTGATTTAGAACATCACGAATAGTAAAGAAGTTGCCTAGTGATTTAGACATTTTCTCTTTATCTACCATCACCATGCCGCTGTGCATCCAAGTATTTACGTACTGGGTATCGTGCGCGCAGCATGATTGAGCGATTTCGTTTTCGTGGTGTGGGAATTGTAGGTCTGAACCACCGCCGTGAATATCAAAGTGGTTACCCAGAATTGACGAGTTCATTGCTGAACACTCAATGTGCCAACCCGGACGGCCAGGGCCCCATGGCGATTCCCAAGTCGGCTCACCTGGTTTCGACATTTTCCAAAGAACGAAATCTAGTGGGCAACGTTTTGCACTTTCAACATCAACGCGTGCACCGGCTTGCAGTTGGTCAAGGTCTTGCTTAGATAGCTTGCCGTATTCATCGAACTTGCTCACTTCAAACATAACGTCGCCATTATCTGCCACGTAGGCAAAGCCACGCTTGATTAACGTTTCTACTAGCTCGATAATTTCTTCGATATATTGCGTTGCACGTGGTTCAACATCCGGGCGTTTGATGTTCAGCGCATCAAAGTCTGCGTACATTTCACCAATTAGACGCTCGGTTAGAGAGTCACAGCTTTCGCCGTTTTCGTTCGCACGCTTGATGATTTTGTCATCAATGTCGGTGATGTTACGTACAAACGTTAAATCGTAACCTAGGTAACGCAAGTAACGTGAAACAACGTCGAAGGAGACAAACGTACGACCGTGACCAATATGACAGAGATCGTATATGGTTACCCCACAGACATACATGCCGACTTTGCCAGCTGTAATTGGTTTGAATTCCTCTTTCTGTCTTGTGAGTGTGTTATATATCTTTAACATGATCTCTATGCTTAATTTGGATGAACGAAAATGATTCCTCAGTATACCAACTCACACCTAATTAGGTAATCCCTTCAACGCGCAAAAAACGACCATTAGCACCTATACTCAGCTCTAAACGTCTGCTTTTCGCGTATTATTGTAGGAAAAGTTAAGATAGAATCTTAGGTTCAACAAAAAAACACAGGTTAAGGACATAATCATGATCACCCTTCACACTAATTTTGGTGACATCAAAATTCAGCTAAACGAAGAAAAAGCACCAGAAACAAGTGCAAACTTCCTACAGTACTGCCGTGATGGTTTCTACGACAACACACTATTTCACCGTGTTATCGATGGTTTCATGATTCAAGGTGGTGGTATGGAGTCTGGTCTTCGTGAGAAGGCTTCTCGTGCACCAATTAAGAACGAAGCGAACAACGGTCTAAGCAACAAAGTAGGCACGCTTGCTATGGCGCGTACTATGGAACCACATTCAGCGAGCTCTCAGTTCTTCATCAACGTAAACAACAACACGTTCCTAGATTTCCGTAGCGAAAGCCTAGATGGTTGGGGTTACTGTGTATTCGGTGAAGTCGTTGAAGGCATGGACATCGTTAACAAAATCAAAGGTGTAAGCACTGGTTCTTACGGCATGCACCAAGATGTACCGCTAGAAGACGTGCTAATCACTGGCACAACTATCGAAGAGTAATCGATAACGAAGGGTGTATTTGCACCCTTCTTTTTTAAGCGTATTTATGACCACACTATTTATTTCTGATCTGCATTTATCACCAAACACCCCTGACATTAACTCTTGCTTTCAACGTTTTATGCGTGAAGAAGCGGTCAACGCAGATGCATTGTATGTACTTGGCGATCTGTTCGACTTTTGGATTGGTGATGACGACAACAGTGATTTTGCTCAGCAGATCCGCGCAGAATTCAAACGCCTAACCGACAACGGCGTCCCTTGTTTTTTTACCAAAGGAAATCGTGATTTTTTAGTCGGTAAACGCTTTGCAAAACAGACTGGAGTCGTACTACTGGGTGATGAAACCGTCATTGACCTTTACGGCCGTCGCGCGGTAATTTTGCACGGTGATACCTTGTGCACACAAGACACTCAATACTTAGCGTTTCGTGCAAAAGTAAACCAGCCATGGCTACAGTGGTTGTTTAACCGCTTACCAATGGCAGTCAAAACGCCTATCGTGAAGAAAGTGCAATCTGACGCTCGTGATACCAAAAAAGGTAAAGCCTTATCGATCATGGATGTCACACAAAGTGAAGTAGAGAAAGTGATGGCCGCTCACCATGTTGATTTAATGATTCATGGTCATACTCACCGTCCCAATATTCATACCTTCACTACAAATGGCCAAGAACTCACTCGCATCGTGCTTGGGGATTGGTACGAACAAGGTTCGATTCTGTGCTTTGAGCCGAAAAATTTCAGTTTACAAGTACGTCCATTGCAATCATAACCATGTTAGTTTGAGCTGCTTCATAGTAAATACCGTACAGCGCCCTATCATTTACTCAGTTGAAATGAGAGTTGAATAAGTATCTTGAAGTATTCCTATTTTGCACGCCAACCTATTATGGATGCGGAAAAAAATACCATTGGCTATGAGTTATTATTCCGCGATGGACCCAACAATAGTTTTCCTGACGTTGATGCGGATCTGGCGACAATGAAGCTGTTGTCAGATCACCTTTTGGCCACTCGACAAGAAACCATTGGTGAACTGTTAGGTTTTATCAACTTCCCATACCAAAGCTTGATCGATGATGTGCCCGGCCTGTTCCCAGCTCAGTATTTGGTGGTTGAAATCCTCGAAGACTGCAAGCCAACCGACGAGCTCTTTACCACCATCAAAAGCCTATCTGAACGCGGTTACACCATCGCACTGGATGACTTTGTGCCTAACGATGATTGGCTGCCCATTTTACGATATATCAACATCATCAAATTCGATATACGCACCATGCCAATGGAGCAAGCCAAAGCATTTATCAAACAAATGTCCCATAGCCGAATACGCTTCTTAGCCGAAAAAGTCGAAACAAATGAAGAGTTCATTGCTGCCAAAGAAGCTGGATTTGACTATTTCCAAGGCTACTTTTAGTAAACCCGAATTGGTGCAAAAAAAATCTCTTGAGCCTTGTTTACTCACGATTATTCAACTTCTGGTTGAAGTATCAAAAGACGAAATGGACTTTGATAAAATAGAAAAACTTATCAGCCAAGACGTGACGCTTTCCACAATTTACTTGGTTATGTCAATTCGACATCTCAAATTAGCACCAAAATCCAATCATTTCGGCAGGCATTGATTTATCTGGGTGAAGACCGATTAAGAAAGTTTGTTTCTCTGGCAGCATTGGCTGCAACTGATGAAAACAAACCAGATTATCTTTATGCATTATCCATTCAGCGCGCTAAGTTTTGCGAAACCCTATCACTTAAACTCAATGCCAAACCAAAACCTGGCCACGCTTTCCTTACTGGCATGTTCTCACTACTCGATAGCCTTTTAGATAGACCCATCGAAGATCTCATCAAAGCCATGCCTATTGATGACAACGTACAACATGCTCTCCTAGAGAAACGCGGTAATTTAGGTGGTCTATTAGCCCTATCGCAATCGCTCGAACGGGCCAACTGGAATCGTGTTGAATCAATCAGTGACAAATTGCGCCTTGATGAGGAGGAAGTCTTCCGAGCCTATGATGTCGCTATTCAATGGACATCTGAGGTATCTGAAGTCATTGACTAAATAGTCATATCAACCGTCCAATGTATGTAGTGCTTTACTGTCAACGAAGCGCTACATACACTTAGAGCTTTGTTACTCACCATAAGATTTCTCGTTGATGAATCCATGCCCATGTCATAGCAATGCTGACTATTCGCAATGCTGCCAACCGATCCACCAAAACCACGCTAATGCAACGACACCAGAACAGTTAATGCGCGCACGTTACAGTGCTCATGTTTTAAATTTAGTGGACTTTGTGGTCGCAACTTATCACCCAAGCTGCGAAGCAGAGCTAGAACGCGATGCTATTGCTGAGTCTGTTTCAAGCGATTGGATCAAACTTGAAGTGACGGAGACAAGCGACGGGCAAAACGAACATGAAGGCTTTGTGACTTTTAAAGCGTATTTCACGCAAGACAATCAAGAATATTGCCTAGAAGAGCGCTCACGTTTCGTGCGCGAAAATGAGCTTTGGTATTATATCGATGGTGAATTTCCCAAGGTACAAGATGAGCGCCTATCGCAACCTGTGAGCAGTCTGAAAGTCGGTCGTAATGACCCATGTATTTGTGGCAGCGGCAAAAAATTTAAGAAGTGCTGCGGATAATGAAACAAAAAAGGTAGATGTTTGCGCATCTACCTTTTTATTATGTCCTCTGACCTCAGAAGCATCGTTATTCGTCCTGATTCGGATTGACACGTAAGATGTCAGACTGCTGTGGTTCAAACTGTTTTTTTAGCTCTGCTTTGGACTTAAAGCTCATTTCGCCACCTTGAGCAATCGTCATATGCTGAGCTTGGGTATTGTGTTTTGACTGGTAAAGCATGACGGCTTGCATACAAGAGTCACGCTGTTCTTGAGAAATAGACTGCCCTTCAGGCCACTTTCCCGTTTCGACCGCATAGAGCAAGCGCTCATAAGCTTCCGGGGTAATTGAGTTAACGAGTTGCTCTACATCCATGGTCTATCCTTAACATCGTATTTGTCAAAAACATAACTGGCTCGGGCGATGAGTCAAGAACATCATCAATATAAAGTGTAATTGATCACAAGCAGCAAAATTATGAATAAACTAAGTTGGTCTCTATTCTATCTGTTAGCGTTGCTCTTACTGGTTGTTTCGAGGGCAGAAAAAACACGGAGCAATTGTGTGAATCAAACCCTGCACTCAATTGTAATGCACTAAACATCGACGACGGTCAATGCCGATTGCCCCGAACAGATTTGATCTGGCATCGCTTTGAGATCCAGAAAAACCCTTCTGATGATAACAAAATCAAGGAATATCAGATCTTAGCGGAATACGAGAAGTGCTTGACCCTCGCGGCTCAAATTCAGCCACTCACACTGTCTGACCGCAAATCAAAGCGCTTCACTACGCTAATGCACATTCAAGAAGAACAGACTCGTGTCGTTGACGAGCTTAAGCAGTCAACCAGTCCACAAGCCTATTACTTCTTATGGAGCCAAGAAGGGGATCGGGAAGCTCAGCGTCAATTTCTTCAATTGGAGGGAACGCCAGCACTTGAAAATGCCGCGATGCAATATGCGCTAGCCACTTTCTATACCGACCGCGACGCAGAAAAAACCCTCAAGCTACTCAATCGTTCGTTAGAGCTGGATAACGGTAAGCAAACCAATATCGAGGCTGTGAAATCTTTAGCCAGTATCAACTTACAGCAAAAACATCGTGAATTGGCTTATGTATGGGCGCAAGTCGCGGCTGAATACAATGTAAAAACCACGGACAAGAAAAACTACGTCATTTTGTACGGCTTTGATGACGATAAGTATCGCCAGTTAGATGAGATTGCCGATGACGTGCACTCGGCGCTAAACAAAGGGAACTATCGCAGCGATATGATTCCAAGCTTTGGCAACGGCAACTAACCGAACAACCTCAAGTTACGTAGTTCAACAATGTTTGACGTGCACGACAGATATAAATGAAAGGATAAAACAAATTGCGGTGATTTAATCACCGCTTTTTTGTAGATTGTTGAAAATTAACGACACAGAGTTAACGCAGAATCTTTCCCCGGTTGTCGGAGGGCCATCCGGAAAAACGTGACCAAGATGGCTATCACAAACTGCGCAACGGATCTCAGTTCTCACCATTCCGTGACTTAGATCTTTCAAATAACGAATTGCTTGGTCATCAATCGGCGCGTCAAAACTCGGCCAGCCGCAACCCGAATCAAATTTGTTTCCAGAATGAAATAAGGCTGTTTCACAACAGGTACAATTATAGGTGCCGGTCGCTCGATTATGTAAGAGCGTACCACTAAATGGCGCTTCAGTGCCCTGCATACGACAAACGCGAAACTCCTCTTCACTCAGGCGCTCACGCCAGTATTCATCAGGCTTTATTAAGCTTTTCTTTTCATTGTCCATCAACTTCCTCCCCGCGCGTTCTAGTAATAATTGTATAAACTTCCGTTAAAACTTGCGTCGAATACCCTTTGTAGCACATACTTTCTCACCATAACAGATTGGCTGATTTTCGTGGACCTGAAAACGCCTCTCTTCCCGATTTTACGATAATAGTTGGGAATAAGATTTCATTATCCGTGCAAAACATAAGCATTTGCGACTAATTGTGAAAAAAAGCGTCGCTTTTTTTTGACTTTAAACAAGTTAAGTCGGATTATCTCTTGCAGATTGTTAGTGGATTCTGTAATTTTACTACCAGTTATCTTTAATCAGAAATTAAGTTGTGGAGCAACTATAATGACTATCAAAGTAGGTATTAACGGTTTCGGCCGTATCGGTCGTTTCGTATTCCGTGCAGCGCAAGAGCGCAACGACATCGAAGTTGTAGGTATTAACGACCTTATCGACGTAGATTACATGGCATACATGCTGAAGTACGACTCAACTCACGGCCGTTTCAACGGTACTGTTGAAGTTGAAGGCGGTAACCTAATCGTTAACGGCAAAACTGTACGTGTAACTGCTGAGCGTAACCCAGAAGATCTAAAATGGGATGAAATCGGTGTTGACGTAGTTGCTGAAGCAACTGGTCTATTCCTAGACGACGCTACAGCTCGTAAACACATCACAGCTGGTGCTAAGAAAGTAGTTCTGACTGGTCCTTCAAAAGACGCTACTCCAATGTTCGTAATGGGTGTTAACCACACTTCTTACGCTGGTCAAGACATCGTTTCTAACGCTTCTTGTACTACTAACTGTCTAGCGCCTATCGCTAAAGTTCTTAACGACAAGTTCGGTATCGAATCTGGTCTTATGACTACAGTTCACGCAACTACAGCTACTCAAAAAACTGTAGACGGTCCTTCTGCTAAAGACTGGCGCGGTGGTCGTGGTGCTTCTCAAAACATCATCCCATCTTCAACTGGTGCTGCTAAAGCTGTAGGCGTTGTTCTTCCAGAACTAAACGGCAAACTAACTGGTATGGCTTTCCGCGTACCAACTGCTAACGTTTCTGTAGTTGACCTAACTGTTAACCTTAAGAACGGTGCATCTTACGAAGCTATCTGTGCAGCAATGAAAGAAGCTTCTGAAGGCGAACTAGCTGGCGTACTAGGTTACACTGAAGACGCAGTTGTTTCTCAAGACTTCATCGGCGAAACTCAAACTTCAGTATTCGATGCTAAAGCTGGTATCGCTCTAACTGACAACTTCGTTAAAGTTGTATCTTGGTACGACAACGAAATCGGTTACTCAAACAAAGTTCTAGACCTAATCGCTCACGTTTCTAAATAATGTAGTGATTAACGAAGAATTTCGTTAGACAAAAGGCGGCTCTCGAGTCGCCTTTTTAGTATCTGCAATTCCTAAAATTTATTTCCAAGTGACTATATTGCTCTTGGTTTAGCGTGAATTACTTTACCAACCGACTCTCTTCTTTGGCTGGTATCACAACATAAGGATTTGAAGGATGGATTTAGTTTCTCTTCCTACCGTAACCGTACTGTCTGACAACGTCACCATCGCACAGAAAGACCAAGTTAAAATCGTACGTATTCAACATGAAAAAGCCAATGCCGCTATTTCTCTGCTCGGCGGTCACGTCATCTCTTACCAACCAGCGGGGCAAGAAGACCTGATTTGGATGAGCGATACGGCAATTTTTGATGGCAAAACAGCCCTGCGTGGTGGCATTCCAGTTTGCTGGCCGTGGTTTGGTCGCGTTGCCGCTCCTGCGCATGGCTTCGCTCGTTCAACGGAATGGGAGTTAGTCGAACACCGTGAGAACGAACAAGGTGTTATCGTTGAGCTAGCTTGTTTCCCAAATGAAGCGACGCATGATATTTGGCCACATATGTTTGATGTGCGCTTGGTGGTTGAGGTGGGTGATGAGCTTAAAGTTAGTCTAAAAGTGCTAAACATCGATGATGAGGAGTGGACCTTCTCAGGCGCTCTGCATACCTACCTAAATGTGGCTGATATCGAGCAAACACAAATCACCGGCATGGGCAGCAGCTACATTGATAGCCTGCAAAGTAACCTTGTATGCCAAGGTGGTGACACGCTGGAATTAACCGCTGGTATCGACCGCGTTTACACCCAACCAGAAGCCGTGATCAACGTTGCAGACAAAGGGTTTGATCGTACGCTAAGCATCACTAACCAAGGTCACAACGCTGCTGTGCTATGGAACCCTTGGGTAGAAATTGCCACACAAATGGCAGACATGCCAAACGATGGTTACAAAACCATGATGTGTGTTGAATCCACCGTTCACGCACCAAGCATCAAAGATGGCATCACGCTTCAGCCAGGTGAAAGCCATATCCTATCAACGGTGATCTCTGCAAAGTAATCATCGCTTGATTCTACAGCGAATAGAGCCAGCCCCATTGCTGGCTCTTTGCTTTTTACTTTTGCCAACCGCCCTTTCTTGCTAGACTCTGCGACCTAAATTCATTCGTTGAGCTTGTTATGTCTTATCAATGTCCACTTTGCCATCTCCCTCTTGCTTTCGCGGATCGCACTTACCGTTGCGAAAACAACCATAGTTTTGATCTTGCAAAAGAAGGCTATGTAAACCTGATGCCCGTTCAGCACAAGCGTTCAAAAGATCCAGGCGATAACAAAGAGATGATGCAAGCGCGTCGTCGTTTTCTTGAGAAAGATTACTACCAACCAATGAAGCTAACGGTTGCACAACTTTGCGCTCAGTACCTGCAAAACACCCAACACCAACTTTTAGATATTGGTTGTGGTGAAGGCTATTACACCGATGAAGTCGCCGCGCAACTTAAGCAGCAAGACAGCAATGCTCGCGTATTTGGCCTAGACATCTCTAAAGTGATGATTCGCTATGCAGCCAAACGTTACACAAACGTTGAGTTTACCGTTGCTTCCAGTCATCGCTTGCCTTTTGCTGACGAAAGTCTAGATGCGATTCTTCGTATCTATGCGCCATGTAAAGCCGAAGAGCTTGCTCGCTGTCTAAAAAATGATGGGATCGTAGTAACCGTGACTCCTGCGGGACGCCACCTATTCCAACTGCGTGAACACATTTATCAAGATGTCCGCTTGCACAATGAAGAAGCAGAAGCACTTGAAGGATTCGCTCTCGAGCATGAGCAAAAGCTCAACTACATGATGAACCTCGCTCAAGGCGATGCTTTTGATTTATTGCAAATGACTCCATTTGCTTGGAAAGCGAGCGACGAACTGCGCGAAATGCTTAAGACAGCAGAGCACTTCGATTGCGAAGCTGATTTCATGATTCGTATTTACCGTAAACTATCTGCGTAATCATTAATCACCAACGCTTAAAGAGAAATTTACACTCTTTGATAGATATTTTCGTAAGCCTTATTTACGCTTTTAGTTAAACGCAAATAAGGCTTTTTTATGTTTAGAATCTTGTCATCGACGATGCTATGCACCCTCTTGTTCGGCTGCGCACAGGCCCCTTCAAGCACGAACAGTTCTGCCCTGAATACGCTTTACGACTATCAATTGTACTCACCGCACACTCAACCCATCACACTCAAACAACTCGTAAGCTCAGCTGAGGATGCCGATGTCATTTTGGTGGGAGAATGGCACACTCACCCTGCAACACATTATTTTGAAGCCCAGTTGTTGCATAAGCTCACCGTGGCTAAACCTAAGCTTGCACTTTCAATGGAACAATTTTCTCGCGATAAGCAGGCTATCGTTAATCAATATGTAGATGGTGAGATCGGCGAGCAAACCCTCAAGCAAGAAGCCAATGCTTGGCCAAACTACTCCAGTGATTATCGTCCCCTGATTGAATACGCCAAAACGAACAATCTTGATGTCATTGCAGCCAATGCGCCAAGAAAAATAGTGCGCTGTATTGGTCGTAAGGGCACAGACTACGTGGCATCGTTACCCAGTGAACAACAACGTTGGATCGCTACTAAAATCAATACCGAACAATCGCCCTACAAGACTAAGTTTATGGGATCTATGCATCATGGTGATTTGGCACAAAACGAAAATCAATACGCCGCGCAAGTGACATGGGATGAAACCATGGGAGAAAGTATCGTAAACTACCTAAATGATCATCCTGATCATCTCGTCATGCATATCGCCGGCAATTTTCATGTCGAAGATGGACTCGGGATTAAAGCGTCTATTTTACGCCGCAATCCAGATTTGAATGTGCTTGTTATTTCCATCACCAGTGACCCCATCGAGCCCAAATCGGATTACCAATTGCAGGTACTGCCAATGCCACCGAGATACGAGCAAGAACAAAACAGAATGGCGGCTTACCGCAAAATGATGCACCACAGCGCTACGACAGCATCAAACTCAGAGTGTCAGCAATAACCTAACTTACTGAAATGAAAAGTTGGCGCACTTATTGCTATTTTGTTAGCGATAAAAACTAAACTTTTGTTCGAAATATCCCACAAGTTTTGGCCGCCTTAGTCGATACAGTGACTAAGGTTCACTAAAGGAGACGGTTATGACCCCAGTAGGAATGGCGCCAGCCAAGCTGACACCAAGCCAACAAGTCAAGCCTCAAGCAAAACCAACAGAAGCGGACGCAAACCCTGCGCCACTCAAGGTTGAGCAAAATAAAGTTACGCTTTCTGAAGAAGGTAAAGCACTGCTTGCCGCGCTTCAAGAGATTGAAAAAGAAAGTGCCGAGGGGGCTAAGGCCGAAAAAAGCGTTGGTGAAAAAGTAGAATCTTTCGCAGCTGGCGCACTAGGTATGGATCATCCTGATGTCGTAAAAGAAGAGGAAGACGATTCATACACCGCAGGGCAATTTGTTTCCGCTGCGGCAACCATTGGTGGTATTTTACTGATGTTAGCCTGACCGTTTTGTTCAGGCTAATTGTTACTTTTCTATATTCCCCTGTTTTATCTTTACGACAAAAATCAATTTGTAACCTGTTGTTTACAAAAAACATAATGGATTAACGATGGTCTTTAAGGATAAAGCACACCATGAAAAACTCATTTTCGTTAATCGATAAACCGACCTTTTTTGGCGCGATTGGCATGTTGCTATCGGTCGTCATTCCTTTAATTCTTTTCCCTGAACAAGGTGCCGAGTGGATTGCCACGGCCAAAACCTTTATGACCGATAAGCTTGGCTTCCTCTACCTTGCTCTCGGGATAGGTGCGTTCTTCTTTATGGTCTATGTCATTTTTAGTGATATGGGACAAATCAAACTAGGCGAACCGGATGAAAAACCAGAGTTCTCTACCGTGTCTTGGGCGGCAATGTTGTTCTGCGGCGGTATCGGTGCCAGCATCCTCTACTGGGGTTGCATTGAATGGGCCTATTACTACCAATCACCGCCGTTTCAATTAGAAGCGGGTAGTGAAGAAGCCGTTCGCTGGGCAGCAACCTACGGTATTTTCCACTGGGGTCCAATTGCATGGGCTATCTACCTCATACCTGCCCTACCCATTGCTTACTTCTACTATGTGCGTAAGCAGCCTGCATTAAAAGTGTCTAGCGCACTGATGCCAGTATTAGGCGAAACACGCAGTAAAGGTGCGTTGGGTAAAATCGTCGACGTGCTGTTCATTTTTGGTCTACTGGGTGGCGCGGCCACCAGCTTAGGTTTAGCTGCACCTTTGATTGGTGAGGGCTTGAACTACTTATTTGGCTTACCAAAAAACACGTTTAGCCAAGTAATGGTACTGCTGCTTTGTACCGCGATTTTCGCTTACTCTTCTTATGCTGGACTTGAGAAAGGCATTAAGTTCCTCAGTAACATTAACTTCTGGGGCGCAATGGGGTTACTCGCTTTTGTGCTGATTGTTGGACCAACCATTTTCATACTTGAAACAGGTTTGGATTCACTCGGTCGCATGCTGTCTAACTTCTTCGTGATGGCAACTTGGGCAGAACCGTTTGGTGGCTATGGCTCATTCGATGATACTCACTTCCCTCAAGATTGGACCATTTTCTACTGGGCATGGTGGCTGGTATTTGCACCAAGCATGGGTTTGTTCGTGGCGCGTATTTCACGCGGACGCACAATTAAACAAATGGTTTCGGGCTCCATCTTCTTTGGCTCGCTCGGCTGCTTCCTGTTCTTTATGGTGCTTGGCAACTACGGTCTATCACTGCAACTTTCTGGTGAATTGGACGTGGTCGGCATTCTTAATGCAGAAGGCGCAACTAAAGCAATATTCTCAATGCTTGAAGCTCTGCCAATGGGTACGGTAGTGATTGCCGCCTTTACCGTGCTATGTATTATCTTTACCGCGACGACCTTTGACTCAATCTCCTACATTCTAGCTTCTGTGGTGCAAAATGATGTCACAGAAGAGCCAATGCGCTGGAACCGCATGTTCTGGGCGTTTGCATTATCATTCCTACCTGCAGTGCTGATGTTTATGGGCGGCTTGAGCACGCTACAAACCGCAGCTATTGTTGGTGGTTTGCCATTGCTTGGGATTGCAGTCATGTTGATGGTATCGGCAGTACGCGCGACTACGCTCGACCTCCGCCATCAAGAAGATTATGTTGAACCAACCATCAATATCGAAGAACTACCAGAAATCGATCCTTGGTCGACCGAAGGTATTGCCTTGGCTAAGTTCGAAAAAGCGCGTGATGCCGCGCAAGAGGCTGCAGAAGCTGAGCGTTTGGCAATGGCTGAACTGATGAAGGTGCGTAAACTGATTCGTGCTTACGCGCTAGAGCATAGCGTTGATGCATTCAATGAAGAGCATCAACTGCCTCAGGAACTACAAGACGCGCTACAGCAAGCGCAAGATAACGTGGCTAAGGCGCAAGAGTTTAAGCAAACTGCCTCTGAGCTATCGCAACAAGCTAGAATTGATTTCAACAACATCGTTCCCAGCTAAGCAATTGACCTCAGGTGGTCAGGTATCATCTGAGATCGATATTGAATGTTTAAGTTGAATATTATCCATCAAGTTATTCTTCTTACATAAGTGAAAGCCCATCATTACTTACATAATGATGGGCTTTTTGTTAAAGCGTTATCTGTGGTTAAGCGTCTTTTTTGTCAACCATATGCAAATGCACGTCCTGTTGTGGGAATGGAATCGAAATGCCTTCGCGGTCAAAACGTAGCTTCACTTCTTTAGTCACATCCCAGTACACATCCCAATAGTCATCGGTTTTAACCCAAGGACGAACAATAAAATCAATCGAAGACGTATTGAGTGTATGAACTTTAATCATTGGCTCAGGCGCACGCAGAACAGCTGGATGTGAAGTAACGATGTCCGTTAGTACAGACTCAGCAAGTAATAGATCATCGCTGTAACCGATACCAAATACCATGTCGACACGGCGAATACGCTCATGCGTAACGTTCTTAATTACATCGCCCCAAATCTTACTGTTTGGCACCATGATGATTTGGTTATCAAAGGTGCGAATAGTCGTGCTCACCAGGCTCATATGGCTCACCTTGCCATCTACCCCACCCGCATACACGAAGTCACCGACATCAAATGGACGATAAATAAGTAGCATCATACCTGCAGCGAAATTAGATAAGGTGTCTTGCAAGGCAAAACCGATAATCACACCGGCAATACCGAAACCGGTCAGGATTGGCGCGAGATTTAAACCCAGCTGAGATAGGCCAACCATAATACCGACAACCCACACAGCTTTGCTCGACATCGAGACAAAGAAATCCTGCATCAATTGCGACATTTTCAGATTCTTGGTGGATACCGTTTTAGACACGATTTTGCGCGCAATTCCCGCAATGCCTTTGGTGATCAGCAAGATAAGTGCAAACACCATCAACTGGAATACGTGCTGAGGCGCATTCTCTACTAGCCAATCAAAGGCGTTGGTCGACCAACTGCTGACGATCGCCCACATCACTTTCGCGTTGAGTAGATCGTGAGTGATGTTGCCAGTCACCTCAAATGCCAAGCGTTTGTAGTCGGCGGTCTCAAGCCCCAAATCACTGCCAATTGAAATCAAATCACGCATGCTCTTGGTGGCAATATCTAAGCGCTGTTTGATGATCAATTGGTTGAGTTGAATGGCTGCCTTTTCCGACTCTGGGCTGGTCGCTAATTGAGTAGCGGTAAAATCATGCTGCTGATCAAGGTATTCCACCGATGCCGATAATAAGCGCAAACGAGTATTCGTTTCTTCTTTAAGTTGAGCTTCGAGCTTCGCATCTGGCTTATCGAGCTGTTTTAGCCACGTAATGTTTTGCCAACTCGCATGGTACGTAGTGTCTAAATAATGCTGTAACTCTCGATACTGATTAATCAGAGCTAACTTATCTTCTGGTTTCGCTTCGTTAATCTGCTCATTAAGCTCTTTTATTTTATTATCAAGATACTTACGCGCGCTTTGCGCGTATTTGATTTGTTGCTGAATCTGTTGTTTAAGGACAGGTTCACTCAAGCTCTTATCATTGACCGCAATCGCTAACTGACTACGTAGATCCTCATTTTTTTGGAACAACTGTAATTGAATCGCATCACGTTCATCACCTGTTGCGGTCGCTAAGCTTTTTGATAAATCCGCAATATCTTGATTGATTGATGCAATCGCAAGTTCAGCTTTTGAATGTTGAGGCTCAGCCTGCTGAGGAGGCGTCGCCGCGGTATCAGTTTGAGCAACCGCTGAAAAAGAAAGCCAAAAGGCGAGCATTGGAAGCAACAATAAGTTGCAGAAAAAAGAAAATGGCCTAATCAAATTGGAGCGAAGCTTTGGGACATAGACACCTCATTTCCATAAAGCTTAAAAGCTGGATATAAAAGCCTAATTGTAGTTCGAAATCAACTCTGTAACCGTGAAACTCACGTAAAAAGCGCGAGCTTTGAAGGCTCGCGAAAATTAGAACATTTTATTTTCTAGTTACATTTCTTTGCTTTAGATGGGCAACCACTTGTTTGCGAGCATCCGGCGCAACCGCCACCCTTACGTTTCATGGCGACGACTTTATAAAACGCCAAACCAGTATTGATACAATGCAAAGTGCTACGATCAAATTGCTCATGATTGCTCCTTACTAGTAGCTTAAACCCAATTTTGACTCTCTTTGATTGAGCCTTTCTTCAGCAGACTCACTAATACCGCAAACAGCGCCAAACAGACCACGAGGCCAAATACAAAGCCATCGCCCAAAGAACCGGTCGTCACAAGTGTGCCCACTTGGTAAGTCGAAAATGCGACTACGTAAGCGATACCCATTTGCAATGCGATACCGCAAACAACCATTTTTATTTTCCATCTCAGCATTCATCGCACCGATAGCGGCAACATGGCGGCGTAAATGGTTAAACATCAAATAAGCCAACGCGGCAACCGATGAAGGCCATGACTGACGCTACATCTGCACTGCCAGACACTAGAGCAAGCTCGTCGGTATCGATAAAGTTGGTAATACCGTAAACCACTGCCAAGGTCCCTACCACGTTCTCTTTCGCGATAAAACCTGTGATTGCTGCTGCAGCTAATTGCCATACACCAAAACCAAGCGGCACAAGGAACAATGCAAATGGCGATGCCAGCGTTGCTAGAATACTCGTATTTTCAGCACCCTCAGCCACTACATCAAATTGCCAGTTAAACGTCTGCATAATGTGCACGGCTGCGTTACATAGCAAGATAATGGTACCCGCTTTGATAATGAACGCTTTCGCGCGAGATAGTGTCGAACGAGTTGCTAACATCAAGCTTGGCACACGATATTCAGGCAGTTCAAGGATAAAGAACGAACGCGTGCTCTTTTCACCCGTGATGCGCACGATAAGCATCGCACCCAAAATAATCAAAGCAATACCAGCAAAGTACATGCTAGTGCCAACCCAAGCTGAGTCATGGAAAAACACGCCAGCAAACAGCGCGATAACCGGCAGTTTCGCACCACAAGGCATAAACGGTGTTAGCATTGCAGTCGTGCGACGCTGACGTTCGTTTTGAATCGTACGTGTGGCCATTACACCAGGGATCGCACAACCTGTACCAATGATCATTGGAATGATTGACTTACCTGATAAACCCACTTTTTTGAAGAAGCGGTCCATGATGATCGCGACACGCGCCATGTAGCCGCTGTCTTCCAAAAGCGCCAATAGGAAGAAAAGCACCATAATTAAAGGCAGGAAGCCAACAACAGCGCCTACACCGCCAATGATGCCATCAAGCAACAGTGCACTTAAGAATGGGGAAACGTCATCGCCCATCGCGCCTTCAACCATACCGTAGAAACTATCGATCCAGCCGACTAAAGTATCCGCAAATAAAGGACCTACATATGTTTGCGAGATAGAAAACACGGCCCACATCACCAAAGCAAAATAGGTAAACCGAGCCATTTGTGCGCTAATACTGTATCTACTTTGTCATGAATCGTTTGTTTTGAGCTGCTAATTTGGCGACTCTCAATTTTACTCACCAGTTGCTTAACAAAGTCATAGCGCTGGGCATCCAGGGCTTTAATCGCTTCAACATCTTGTGCATCACTACTTGCTTGTGTGTACGGCGCTAATTGCTTTTGCTCTTGAACGTCTACCGCTTGTTCCACCAACTTAGCTAAACCTGCATTACGTTTATCAGCGGCGACAATTTCCACCACCGGACAACCCAGCAACTCGCTCAACTGCTGGCTATCAACATGCGCTTGGCGACTTACATTGAGATCAGTCTTATTCAGTGCAACAACAACGGGAATACCGAGCTCTAAAAGTTGAGTAGTAAAGAATAAGCTTCGGTTTAGGTTGGTGGCGTCCACGACGTTAATAATGACGTCAGATTCTCACTCTTCACGTAATCACGAGTGATCGTTTCTTCCAAAGTGAAAGGCGACATTGAGTAAGCACCAGGCAAATCCACAACGCTTACCGAATTGAGTTCGCCAGCGAGCTCTTTACGCAAAGAGCTTCTTTTGCTGATGGTTACGCCGGCCCAGTTACCTACCTTTTCTTGCTTGCCTGTTAACGCATTGAATAAAGTAGTTTTACCGCTATTGGGATTACCAGCTAAGGAAATTTTCACAACGATCTCTCCATTTCATATATCCATTAACTTGAGAAAATGAAAGGAGCGCCTGTGGTTATTGGCGTTACGATTGGGGTCTCAAGCCATCATTGATATGGGAATTATTAGTTAATAAAGCACCACTGTTTTCGCTAAATCAGAATCAATGCTGTATCGAGCATCTTTTACTGCAATCACGTAGGTATCCGATAACACGGAAACGATGGTGACTGGCTCACCCTCAAAACAACCCAGTGTATTGAGAAAAGCCATCTCTTGGTCTTCTTGACGAATCTGTTTAATTTTGTGCTCGGTGTGTAATGCGGCACCAAATAAGGTTTTCTGCTGGTCTTGTTGACTGTGCTTTTCTTTGTTTTCTTAAAGAAACCAAACATTGACCAACCTCCTAAAACTGACTGCCACATCAGTGACATTTACATTGCTATTTAATGCGTATCATTACTATTTCTAAAAATAAAAATGGCATTTCTCATTCACGCCAAAATCATCTAAATTGCATTATTAATGATAACGATTGTTATTTGTTTTATTTTCTTAATCACTTAGATTTTAATTGAGATAAATCAATAAAAGTAACTTGATGCTATTAAACACAGCAAAGTAGGCGTCTTTGAGGTGATCAGTGATTTTTTACAAATCAGGCTTTATGGGCGGTCATTTTATAAAGCAGCGATAATGGTTTGTGTGACCCGCATTTACGTAAGCTACTTAAAGATTACTATGAGGATTGGACTATGAATGTTTTAGTCTTTGGTGGCTCTGGCGGGATCGGACTGGCTCTTACAAAACATGTACTAAACACGGTTAGAGATAGCCATGTTATCGCCACTTACTATCATTCAGCGCCGAGTTTTATCCACTCGCGGTTAACATGGCAGCGCGTCAATGTGACAAATGAGGAAGAGTTGCAAACGCTGAGCAAAGACTATCCAAAGCTTGATTGGATAATTAACTGCATTGGCCTCTTACATGACGAGCAGCATGGTCCAGAAAAAAGCTTAGCGAGTGTTACACCAGAGTGGTTTCTTCACACTATGTCGATCAACACGTTACCAACGTTGCTGATCGCTAAACACTTCAGTAATAATCTAAAACGCAGTGACCAGCCGCGCATGTCAGTGTTGTCAGCAAGAGTCGGAAGTATTCGCGATAATCGGTTAGGCGGATGGTATAGCTATCGAAGCTCAAAAGCCGCGCTTAATATGCTGATAAAAGACATCAGTATTGAGTGGCATCGCACCATGCCCAAAGCCAGCATTATCGCTTTACATCCTGGCACGACAGATACTCAGCTTTCTGAACCCTTTCAAGCCAATGTGCCGGATGGCAAGCTATTTACCCCAGCCTACGTTGCCCAATGCCTTTTCGAATTAATACAAACGTTCTCACCAGAGCAAAGTGGGAGTTTCGTCGCTTATGATGGTACCCCTATTCCGTGGTAATTGAGTTTGAGTTAACTCGCCTACCTCGACATCGGTCGGAGCAGTATTTGACGTCATCCCAACAGCGTTGCCACTTCTTTCTCCATGTAAAAGGTCTGCGGCAAATAACGCAGACCTTTTGCGGCAAGTCGCGCTTAGCTCGCAATCCGTTTTCTCCTTCGTTTGGCATTGGCTTCTTTGACCATAAAGTCAAACAACGGCGCAAACAAATTAGCAAACAAAATGGCGAGCATAATACCTTCAGGGTAAGCCGGATTCAGTACTCGAATACCGATGGTCATTACACCAATCAAAATGCCGTACGCCCATTTGCCTTTGTTGGTGAACGCAGCGGAGACTGGATCAGTTGCCATAAAGAAGGTACCAAACGCCACGCCGCCGAGCACGAAATGCCAATGGAACGGCATTGAGAACATTGGGTTGGTTGCAGAGCCCACCACATTGAGCAATGTCGACGTTACTGCAAGCCCGACGATCACCCCCGCGACTATGCGCCAAGATGCTATTCGCATCGCTATCAGCACAATACCGGCAAAGGCAATTAACAAAGTAGAACCTTCACCGACAGACCCCGGTAAATTACCTAAGAACGCATCACTCCAAGGTAACGCCTCGCCGGTGTTGTTATTGAGAAGATTCGCCTTCCCTCCGTCGTACCACTGACTGAGAGGCGTCGCTCCGGAGTAACCGTCTGCAGCTGTCCATACTAAGCCACCCGACATATTGGCCGGATAAGCAAAATAGAGGAACGCACGTCCTGCAAGCGCTGGGTTAAGAAAATTGCGCCCGGTACCACCAAAGACTTCTTTTGCCACAACGATGCCGAACGTAATACCTAGCGCTGCTTGCCAAAGTGGGATAGTAGGAGGAAGGATCAAAGCAAACAACACGGAACTGACGAAGAAGCCCTCGTTGACCTCGTGCTTTCGCACCACGGCAAACAGCACCTCCCATATACCGCCGACGATGAACACCGTGGCGTAAATCGGAACAAAGTAGCACGCACCCAACAAAATTTTACCGAGCCAAGTGCTGTCAGCGAGAGCTTGTTCACTGCCGAACACTAGCGATACGCGCCAACTTGCGTCGATGACCTGCTGCAACTCTGCTCCACCGTAGGTAGCCAAAAGCGCGGTCACCGATTGGTTACCAACGTTGTACATACCCCAAAACATCGCAGGGAACGTCGCAAGCCACACCATGATCATGATGCGTTTGAGGTCGACGCTATCCCTTACGTGAGTAAGTCCCTTGTTGACTGTCCCCGGTGTATAGAAGATGGTAGCTGCAGCCTCGTAAACAGGATAGAACTTCTCGTACTTGCCACCGGGTTCAAAGTTGGGCGCTATCGCCTCGAGCTTATCTTTAAAACTCATGCATAACTCCTCAGTGTGAAAACTATCAGTACATACGATGAGAGAAGCTGAAAAGCGCAGATAAACTTTGAAACATTTTTGAACATTTAGCCCAGAGCGACGTATGAAAACTTCCATACCATAGGAGGTGCTTATGGACACTCTGGCAATCGACCTCGCCCGCTTTCAGTTTGCGTTTACGGTTTCCTTCCACATTATTTTCCCTGCTTTCACGATCGGCTTAGCAAGTTTTCTTGCTGTTCTCGAAGGGCTTTGGCTGAAAACCCACAATGACAAATATCTACAGCTATACAAATATTGGCTGAAAATCTTTGCTATCAGCTTTGGTATGGGTGTAGTCAGTGGTATCGTTCTGAGTTACCAATTTGGTACCAACTGGAGTGTCTTCGCAGATAAAACAGGGCCGGTGCTTGGGCCTCTTATGGGTTACGAAGTGTTCACTGCCTTTTTCCTTGAAGCAGGCTTTCTTGGCGTGATGCTTTTCGGTATGGACCGAGTCGGTAAGAAACTGCATTTTGCTGCAACTTGTATTGTTGCGTTTGGCACTTTTCTTTCTGCATTCTGGATTCTATCGGTCAACAGTTGGATGCAGACTCCTGCTGGATTTGGCTACAACGAGGCAGGCCAGTTCATTCCACTTGATTGGTGGGAAGTGGTCTTTAACCCGTCCTTTCCTTATCGGCTGGTGCACATGCTGCTTGCTGCTTACCTCACTACCGCGTTTGTCGTCGCAGCAGTCGGCGCTTACCATTTGCTTAAATCACCCAACAACCCACTGGCTCGCACCATGTTCTCTATGGCCATGTGGATGGCGGCCATTGTGACACCAATCCAAATCATCGCAGGTGACATGCATGGTTTGAACACTCTTGAACATCAACCTGCGAAAGTGGCGGCTATGGAAGGTCACTACCAATCACACAAAAGCGCACCGCTGATACTGTTTGGTTTTCCTAATGACGAAACGCAAACCGTCGATTACAAGGTGGAAATCCCAAAACTCGGTAGTTTGATCCTCACCCACAGCTGGGACGGCGAAGTAAAAGGACTCGATGCTTTCCCCGCCGATGAACACCCGCCGGTGGCGATCGTATTTTGGAGCTTCAGAGTGATGGTTGGCATTGGCTTTGGTATGTTGTTTTTAGGCCTCACCAGTTTGTGGCTACGCAAACGTAAGCGCCTGTTTGATACCCAGTGGTTCCATCGCCTCTGTGTTGTTTTCGGTCCTGCTGGCTTTGTTGCCGTATTGGCGGGCTGGATTACCACGGAAGTTGGCCGCCAACCATACACGGTCTATGGACTACTAAGAACGACAGAGTCTGCCTCTCCAATTGACGCCGCAGCAGTGAGTGTCTCGTTGACTGCTTTCGTCGTGGTTTACTTCATCGTATTTGGCGCTGGTTTCTTCTACCTCCTCCGTCTAATGAGAAAATCTCCGACTCGTTACGAAGAAGCGTTAGAAAGCCGACTGCCCGACGGTACACAAGCACCACCCGCATCTCATTCTAATCACTTAAGCTAGGAGAGCATGATTATGGACTACGCACTTATCTGGTACGCCTTGATTGGCCTAGCGGTACTCATTTATGTGGTTTTAGATGGATTCGACCTTGGGATTGGCGTGTTATTTCCTGCCGCTCACTCAGATAACGAACGCGATATGATGATGAACAGTATCGCACCTGTTTGGGATGGTAATGAAACATGGCTGGTACTTGGTGGCGGCGGGTTATTCGCCGTGTTTCCTCTTGCCTATGCTGTGGTAATGCCTGCTTTGTACGCGCCACTGATACTCATGCTGTTAGGGCTCATTTTAAGGGGCGTGTCATTTGAGTATCGCTTTCGAACGCAGCGAGGGAAATTTCTTTGGGATGGTGCATTTTTCTTGGGCTCACTACTCGCCACACTGATGCAGGGCATCATGCTCGGAACATTACTGCAAGGGATCGTGGTTGAAGAGCGTGCGTACGCAGGCGGTTGGTTCGATTGGTTATCACCGTTTAGCCTGTTCTGCGCTCTTGCTACACTTTGTGCCTACTCGCTACTGGGCGCATGTTGGCTAATCATCAAATTGCCCCAAGATCTCAGTGGTCGTTACTATGCAACAGCGAAGCGCTGGGCGCTGGGATTGGTTGCTTGTGTCGTCGCCGTGAGTATTTGGCTGCCGCTAATAAACCCGCTCATTTTTGAACGCTGGTTTAGCTTCCCCACTTCACTGCTCTACTTTGTTATTCCTCTGCTGGCAGCACTGTTTGTATGGCGCTTGTTTAGCAGTTTAATCCAACATCGGGCCATCGCTGCGTACTTATACAGCATGGGAATTTTTGTGCTTTCTGCGGTCGGTTTCGGTGTTTCAACGTTTCCATACTTGGTGCCTTTCGCACTCACTTATCAGCAAGCAGCGGCACCAGACAGCAGTCTCAAATTTCTATTGGTTGGCGCAGTGATATTGCTGCCAATGATCATTGCTTACAGTGCTTATTCTTACTGGGTATTTCGTGGCAAGTTGAAACATGGAGAGGGATACCACTAATGGCTAGCGATAAAGAGGCGAATAGAAAAATTCAACTCAGTTGGTTTGTGGGGATTTGGCTAGCCTCAGTACTTGGGCTAGCCCTTTTTAGCTTACTGATTCGCTGGTTGCTGCTTGGTTAACAGCAGCGTCAAAGAGCAGCAAATCAATAAAACACAAAGCTTAGCGGCGATTTGGGTGGTTCATGATGTGGTCTTCCCAATTCACCACTTCAATTTCATACACCACTTTGTTGCGAACACTCTCACCCGCTTTGTGCATTGCAGATTTAGAGCCAGTGATTAGCGGGTGCCACTCTGGCAGCGGTTCATTGCGCGCTAAAAGGCGATATGCGCAAGTATGTGGTAACCACTCAAAATCTTCGATGTCTTCACGCGTTAACTTGGTGCAATCTTCATCTGAGGTGAAACGGTTCTCGTAATCTTTACATGCACATGTTTTAGTGTTCAACCAACTACACGCAACGTTGGTGTAGTAGATTTCATCAGTATCTTCATCCATGAGTTTGTGCAAGCAGCACTTGCCGCAACCATCACACAGCGCTTCCCACTCTTGGTCGCTCATCTGCTCTAAGGTTTTTGTTTGCCAAAATTGTTCGCTCATAGACTCTTACTTCAATGCTAAAACAGGGTGGGATTTATACTCTTCTGAACTAATAAGTTCAAGTCTAGGGCGGAAATAACCCATTTTCTCTGCATGTTCTATGCTTAAAACGTCTTCAAAAATCTGGATGATAAGGAGTCCTCATGGGTATTATTTCATGGATCATTCTTGGCTTAATTGCTGGTGCGCTCGCTAAATGGTTGATGCCAGGTGATGATGGCGGTGGCTGGATCGCGACTATGGTGCTCGGCATCGCGGGGGCATTTGTTGGTGGATTTTTAGGTGGTTTCCTTGGTTTTGGCGGTGCAGATGGCGTCAATATCGGCAGCATCGTGACTGCCACACTCGGCGCCTTTATTCTGCTATTCTTATATAACAGGTTTATACGAAGCTAATCACTTCGCACACCTCACCAGCCTCTAACTATATTGAGCGTTTGGTGACAAATGTCTTACTCGCAAACCCCTGTATTATTAATGCAGGGGTTTTATTTGTGTTCAGTGCTAGCCACACCCTGCACAATCAACTAGAATCCGTCCCCTCACAATTTCCCCCTATTTTTGAGTTTGAGGTACTGCCATGACTGCTATTGCGATTGAAGTTTCTGATTGGTCGCCATGCATCTCCACCAAGCTCAACCGTGGGTGTGGAGCGTGTTGTATTGCCCCATCTATTAGCTCACCTATACCAGGGATGCCAAATGGTAAGCCTGCAGGTGTTCGATGCATTCAATTGAATGAACGCAATCTATGCAGTATTTTCGGCCAACCAGACCGACCAAAGGTTTGCTCTGCATTTGATAGTGATGAGGCGATTTGTGCTGGCGGTCCAGACAACGCTTTGGCTATTTTGCTCGACTTAGAATCGGCGACAGACTAATCGCTTGAAGAGTTTAAAGTCGCGAGTCAGCGACTTTAACACATAGCTGAGTGAATATTCCGGGGCAGTTAGCCCCCTAAACCACGCAAATATAAGTAAATCGTATCTTTGGAAATGCCAAGCTGATTGGCAACCATCATGACGGCATCTTTCATTTTGAACACACCTAAGTCGTGCAAACGCGTCACGACCTCGCGATTGCGCTTCGCAGGAGTAATCTCACTGCTGAGCCACACTTCAGATTTCACGCTCTCAATTGTACTCTCGATCGTTTCATCAATATTTTTTGCGAAAGTCTCAGGCGATTGAGTTTCTGTCGTTGGCGGCAACAAGGTTTTAATAAATGACTGCAGCGGCGCATCCATATCCACATTGATACACAGTAAACCAATCGGTTCATGGTTAGGATTACGAATAATCGTAGTAATAGAGTGTAATGTTTTTCCTGATGTGGTTTTACTTAAATACGAATCCGAAACATCTTTGCCTTCTTTTAGCTTAATCAACGCTAAATTGGTGATCGGGGCACCTTCATCGCGGGCAGTAATATGACCATTGGCGATCTTAATAATGGCTGGGGAGTCGACATCTAAACTATGCAATGCAACTTCAGTATGCTCACCATACATGCGTGCAATACCATCCACGACACTCTTCATTGAATTCAGAATATCGAGATCACTTTGAGTCAGCCGTTTTAGTTCCAACGCTATCACCTTTACTATTTTCACAGTAAGTATTGAAATTAGGGGATAAGCTAGCTGATCCCCCTCTTTTTACAACAATTTAGTCATTAAAGCTTTTCTGCAATCGCTTCAACTTCAACCAACACACCTAGTGGTAGGTCTTTAACTGCAAAGCAGCTACGTGCTGGGCAATCTGTTTTAAATACGTCTGCATACACTTTGTTGAACTCAGCAAAGTCTGAGATATTTGCTAGGTAACAAGTTGTTTTTAGAACTGTGTCGATGCTACCGCCGCCCGCTTCTAGTACGTATTTTAGGTTTGCTAGTGCTTGTACGCTTTGCTCAGTGATACCACCTTCAACTACTTTGCCTGTTGAACCATCAACTGGTAGCTGGCCTGACGTGAAAATAAATTGCCCAGAAGTAGTGCCGTGTGAGTATGGGCCAATCGCTGCAGGTGCTTGTTCAGCATTGATGATTTGTTTCATGGTATTCCTCATATACATTTTATTTTTACTCAACTTTGCTGAGTTTTATTTCAACGTCGCGATAATCTCTCATTTTAACGAAAAAAATAAAGCTAAATCGATCAACAACAGTGCTATGCAGATCAATTTTTCAATTATTTTTGAGATAAATAATCCACACAGTAATCAAAACTGATCTCGCATACTGCCTTCACTTGTTTCGCACAAATTCCCTTTCACATTACGCAACTTGTGTGATCTTTGACTATGTTCAGCTAGAACTCTGAAAGAGGACACAGTCAAAATGAATAAATACATAGCAGAATTATTTGGTACCTTCTGGTTAGTTTTAGGTGGGTGTGGCAGTGCAGTATTAGCCGCTGGGTTTCCTGATATTGGAATTGGATTATTAGGTGTTTCGCTTGCTTTTGGTTTAACAGTGGTCACGATGGCGTACGCTATTGGGCATATCTCTGGTTGTCATTTAAACCCAGCGATCACCATCGGTTTGTGGGCTGGCGGCAGGTTTGATGCCAAGGACGTGCTTCCCTACATTATCGCTCAAGTCATTGGCGGTATTATTGCCGGTGGGGTTTTGTACGTTATCGCTACCGGGCAAGCAGGATTTGACGTGGTAGGCTCTGGATTTGCCGCAAATGGCTATGGCGAACACTCTCCAGGTCAATACTCCCTCATCGCAGCCTTAGTAAGCGAAATCGTGTTAACCATGATGTTCTTAATCGTCGTGATGGGGTCAACCGATGCTAGAGCGCCCCAAGGCTTTGCACCCTTGGCGATTGGTTTATGCCTAACTCTTATTCACCTTATTTCGATTCCAGTCACCAATACCTCTGTTAATCCTGCTCGTAGTACCGGCGTCGCTATCTACGTTGGGGATTGGGCTGTCAGCCAACTATGGCTATTCTGGGTTGCACCGATCATTGGCGGTATCTTAGGGGCTATCGTTTATAAGGCGATTGCAGGTAAAGAAGCATAACATCAGAAACGCTAACGTGAAGTGTGGAATGACGATGCTTAGATCGATACAGATGATTGATCATCGCACATAAAAATAAACCGCCATCAACGGCGGTTTATTTTCAAAGCTTATGACGGCCAAGTAATGAGTGCGATAGTGTCGTACCATCAACTAACTCAAGCTCACCACCAACAGGAACGCCATGGGCGATTCGGCTTGCGTCAACTTGATGCTCACGGCATAGCTCAGCGATGTATTGAGCAGTCGCTTCACCTTCTACGGTTGGGTTGGTAGCAAGAATAACCTCACTCACATCCCCACGACGTAGACGATAATCCAGAACATCTAAACCGATGTCACTAGGACCAATACCATCGAGAGGCGATAGGTGCCCCATCAGTACGAAGTAACGACCAGAAAACTGACCGGTAGCTTCAACAGCAGCGATATCTGCAGGGCTTTCCACCACACACATTTGTCCATTTTCCTGACGTTTAGGATTGGTACAAATATGGCAAACATCTTCTTCAGTAAAGGTACGACATTCATTGCAGTGACCGATTTCAGTCATCGCTTTGGCTAAGGCGTCAGCCAGTTGCAGCCCGCCTTTTCTGTCTCGCTGTAACAAATGAAAGGCCATACGCTGCGCTGACTTGGGGCCAACCCCAGGTAAGCAACGTAAGGCCTCCATCAATTGCTCCAGCATATGACTGGTGCGCATGTACTAACCTTGCCGATTAGAATGGCATTTTCATGCCTGGTGGTAGTTGCATACCGCCAGTCACTTGAGCCATTTTTTCTTTTTGCGTTTCTTCTACGCGACGCGCTGCGTCGTTGAATGCCGCTGCGATTAGATCTTCAAGCATCTCTTTGTCGTCTTCCATTAGACTCTCGTCAATGTCAACACGACGTACGCTATGGCTACCAGTGATAGTAATTTTAACTAGGCCAGCACCTGACTCACCTGTTACTTCCATATTTGCGATTTCTTCTTGAAGCTTTTGCATGCGTTCTTGCATTTGCTGGGCTTGCTTCATCAGGTTGCCCATACCGCCTTTACCAAACATGTTTATCTCTCTGGTTATGCTCAGCAACGCCGAATAGGTATTGCTGATGACTTGTGGTTTTAATCATTAATGGGGTTAAAACGCGTTATTTTCAACCCTAAATTGGTCTCACACTCTCGTTATCTAACTCCGCAGCAAAGCGGCGTTCGAAAAATTGAACATGAGGATCGTGTTCTAAACTGTCAAAAGCTTGCTGAAGCTTGCCTTGATAAAGTGTTTCTCGCAGCTCTAATGGCGTTTGCCCTTTATCACCCACTTCCACACTTAAATGGCAAGTTTCACCTAAATGATCATTCAGTGCGGCGAGCAACTCTGCTTGCGCGCGATCAGTGTTCAAGTGCGCTTGTTGAGGTCTCAACGTCAGCAAAATGCTTGAGCCATCTTTCTCATAAAACGAGTTTAGCGCTAACTGTTCGACTAACTTAGCCGTGTTTAGCTCTGCGATCAATGCAGCCCAAGCACTTTGCGCTAAGGATTCATCAACCAGCTTTTTAGCCATTTCAGGTGTCTTTTCATGCTCTAGCGCCTGCTTGATTTGCGTCGGCGTTAACTCATTTTTGACCTTTTCAGCCTGAGGCGACATAGGTTTCCAGCGATAGGCTTCTTCTTTCTGCTCCTCTTCTACTGGAGCAGATTTGTATGCCGGCACCTGCCTGCCTCCCGCGTGCTTTTGAGCGACGCGATCAAGCACTGACTCTTTCTTTGCAGATGCCGATTCAGCCTTTTTTAGTGATGGACCACCATTTGTTGTCTGCCCACTACGCTGTGAACGCAGTTGATGACGCAAACCACCAATTGATGGACGCGCAGCCTGTGGCTGAGCTTGAGGCTCAGGAGCTGGCATCGATTGGGGCGCCGTTGATGGCATTGGTGCATCGTAGTAATTATCGTCATAACCATCAGGCGCTGGCGGCAAATCGTAATCTGTCGGCATCGGTGGTGGTGTCGGGCGAGAGTCTGCGACAGGCGCTGAACTCATTGGAATCGAATTCGCTGGCGTTTGAGCGCTTGTCTGAGCGGTCGGCGCAGACATACGTGACGGCGCAGCAGATTGGACTGGGGCATTAGTCGAAGTTGGCAAAGCTTGCGCATTGTTCGCAGTTTGAACTGTCGTTGCTGATGCCGTATCAGTAGAAATCACATTACTGCTGATTGGCGCAGGACGGAATGCCATCATACGCAACACAACCATTTCCAAGCCAACACGCTCAGAAGGTGCAAACGTCAGGTCCTGACGGCCTTTTAGTGCAATCTGGTAATAAAGCTGAATATCTTGTGGTGACAGTGCATTAGCAAGTAACTCAACTTTTTCTGCATCCGGTTGCCCTTTGTCCAACGTCGCGGGTAGCGCTTGGTACATGGCGATACGGTGCAATTGAGCAGCGAGTTGGTTAAGTAAACCATCCCACTCAACGCCGTTTTGCGCTAAACGCTCAATCGAATCCATTGCTACTTGAGGTTGCTTGGAAGCAATGGCATCAAGAAGATGCAGTGCTTGGTCGGTATCGAGCGTGCCCAGCATGTGGCTCACAAGCTCAGTCGCAACTTGACCATTACCTAAGGCAATGGCTTGATCCGTCAAGCTCAGCGCATCACGCATACTGCCGTCGGCAGCATGTGCGATCATACCTAAAGCTCGCGGCTCAAAACCTACTTGTTCATGATTCAAAACATGCTCAAGTTGGTCACGAATATTATCGACACTGATTGGTTTTAGATGGAACTGTAAACAGCGCGAAAGAATCGTCACTGGCAGTTTTTGCGGATCAGTCGTCGCAAGCAAAAACTTCACATACTCTGGTGGCTCTTCCAAAGTTTTCAACAGCGCGTTGAAACTATGGCGCGACAGCATGTGAACTTCGTCTATCAAGTAAACTTTAAAGCGACCACGTGCAGGTTTGTACTGAACGTTATCAAGAAGCTCACGAGTATCTTCCACCTTGGTGCGAGACGCCGCATCGATCTCTAATAAATCAACAAAGCGACCTTGGTCAATCTCACGACAGGTATCACACTCACCACATGGTGTAGCGGTGATGCCTGTCTCACAGTTCAACCCTTTGGCAAACAGTCGCCCGATAGTGGTTTTACCTACCCCTCGCGTACCACTAAACAGGTAAGCATGGTGCAGACGATTTTGCGCTAAAGCATTCTCCAGCGCCGTTAAAACATGGGCTTGACCCACCACTTGATTAAATTTGCTAGGTCGCCATTTACGCGCTAAGGCAAGATAACTCATGAACTCTTCCGATTAGTGACCTTCGAACTCGCAGATGCTGTATACATTCAGACCTAGGTTTTCTAGGCGCTTATCACCACCGATTTCAGGTAGGTTGATAATGAACGCTGCGTGTTCTACTTCACCACCTAGTTGGCGGATCAGTTTCGTTGTTGCTTCAATAGTGCCACCCGTCGCTAATAAATCATCAACAACCAGTACTTTGTCATTTTCATTGATAGCATCAACATGAATTTCTAGAGTATCTGTACCGTACTCTAAGTCGTATGTTTGTGCGATAGTTTTACGAGGTAACTTACCTGGCTTACGCACTGGAACAAAACCTACACCTAGTTCTAGTGCTAGAGGTGCACCAAACAAGAAACCACGAGCTTCTGTACCCACAACTTTGGTAAAGCCCATGTCTTTGTATTTTTCTACAAGTAGTTGAATGGTTGCTTGGTACGCTTTTGCGTCTTCTAGCAAGCTAGTTACATCGCGGAATAGGATGCCTGCTTTAGGGTAATCAGGAATAGATTTGATGCTGGCTTTGATCAGAGAAATTGTTTCAGTTGTCATAATTCATTCTTACAAATTGGCTGCATAAACGTTAAAGCAAGATGCTGAGCGCTTAACGGCAATTATTCGTTTTCACCTTATCCAAGCATAAAAAGCCCATGGTGAAAAAACAAACGCCCACGTCAATATGTGGGCATACTTCTCGCCAATCTTAGTGATTTTCTTCTTGGTCAGCAAGGTGCTCTATCACAGGCAAACGAATAAACCAGCTAAGCAAGATAACCAACATCACGATTAGCATAATCTTTAGCCAATTGTGGGGAACAATGTAAATAGAAAACGAAAAACTGAGCACCATCGCAAGCACGCCACGTAACTTTACTTTTCTTGTAACTGCTCGATGTTGATGCCAATTAGAGATAATCGGACCAAAGGTAGGATGCTGATTCAACCAGCGGTGAAAGCTTGGACTGCTGCGCATAAAGCACGCACTAGCAAGCAATACGAAAGGTGTCGTAGGAAGGACTGGCAAAAAAATGCCCAGGAATCCTAAACATAAGCTGAGGCCACCAATAAAATTCAGAAACAAACGTTGCACTACGATGGCTCAGCTCCAGATTAGTTAAAATCGAGCATACTCATTGAAAACGCGAATCCAAGTCAGTGTTGCTGGAAGTGTCGGAATCAAAAGTGCTGCGATAAAACCAAGAAAATAGAAAATATTATAGGGCTCTTTAAAATCTTTGTCTGCCATTGCTTTCTCTCTAAACATTGTGTGCTGAAGTTATCGGGGCTGAAATGGTGCAATGTTAAATATTTGCACATTTATTGTTTCACAATTGCACTATAGCGTAATTAACGAGCAGTAAACACTGATGAACAGTGAGGTTATTCAACCCAACTAACGTCTATATTGGGATTCTATGCAGCCGTATTTGGAGATTAAGGAACTTTGATAATACTGAAACAAATGCGCCAGCGATCAAAAAAGCAGCGCATAGCGCTGCTGTAAAGAGTATGGGAGGTTAATTAATTCTGGGAGTTATTTACTATGCCTAACGCAAAACTGCTGGTGCCTAACAAACTCATGTTTAGATTACATTTGCTATCAAAACTTACGTCTGAGACCATTTTATTTCTCGAGCATTGTTCGCCTAAACGTCTGCCGGCTTGTAACTGTAATGAACCGGCACTAGTGTTGCTCACTCTCATCTCGAGCCCTGCGGGTAACACGGTGATTGTACCGTCAGATACATTCGCGATGCCAAAAAGTGCGTCAATGGGTTCTGCGCACTCAATACAATTCATACCCTTCTCGATGATTCTAACTAAATCTCTCACGTTAGCCGTTTGTGATTTTAGTCCACGAATGTAGTCATGGAACAGAGCCCTAACAAGCAAGGTTGTAGATGCGCCTTTCTCTGAAGAGCCAGAATCAATTAAGTAGAACGCAAATTGTCCTGTCATTAACCAAGCATAATCAAACACGACTGGCATAACGTCTGTCGATTGAAACAACCGATAGCTGCATTTCCAACTGCCTTGTGATGTATCTTTCTCCGGTAGTAACGCTAACAGAAAATCTTTGGCCGCGTTTGGATTTTGCTCCAAGTAATCAAGGTGCCAATGAAGCTCTTGCTCTTCAGGAAGCTCATTGTCATCAACTCTAAACCATTGACTCGAAAAGTCTCTGTTGTCGCTAAGATGATTGTCAGCGTCTTCTAATATGTTCTCTATCGATTCGAAAAGATTGATGGGATTAGAAATAGGTTTGGTTAAAAATCTTTAATTCCGCATTTTACAACACGGGCTACATCAGAAATGCTTTCGGTCGCGGATACCACGATCATCGGCAGTGAAGGATAAGCAGTGCTTACCTCTTCAACAAATTCGACACCATTAAGTACTGGCATCGCTAAATCACAAATTATGATATCTGGTTCGTTATCACGAAGGACTTTCAAACCTTCCAAGCCATCTTCTGCTTCTATTACCTCGTAACCTTGGGCGGCCAAACACGCACTGGTGATACTGCGAAAGACTGGGTCATCATCTACTAGCAAAACGCATTTACTTTGCGAAGCCACCGAACATGACGGGGAAGTTTGCGAGTCTGAAATGTTTTGCATTGAATCGCCTCTCATGCCCACTAGGTGAAAAAATTTTACTATTGTTATATTTATAAATCGCTTCTCTTACCTTAGTCGCGAACATGCTTTTATACAAACCAGGTAAATTCGCAGGATAATTGCATATTTTGCAATTCCAAAATAACATAAGATCTCATTACTTGTTGATGTGTCTCAATCTTTGACAAGTGTGAACAATATAAATTAGTGCAATTCGTTAAAAAATGTGTCCTGAAGATGAAATTAGATGACCTAAACCTGTTTCGATTGGTTGTCGAAAATGGGAGCTACACTGCAACATCACGAAAAACCATGATTCCTGTTGCAACGATTACGCGACGTATCCAAGCTTTAGAGGATTCATTAAATCTACGATTGTTAAATCGTCATGCGAGAAAACTGTCACTGACCGAAGCAGGGGAAAGATTCTTCAATGAATGTTCACCTCTACTGCAAAGATTGTCGAATGTTACCGAAGAAATCTCCGATGAATGTCGCGGAGCTTCAGGTAAAATTCGCATCTCTTCGCCTTCAAATCTGACAAAACGTATGATGATGCCGATGTTTAATGACTTTATGCGCCGTTACCCGGACATTAGCATTGAACTGACCACCAGCAATCATGCAGATCAACTCGACCCAACTGAGTGGGATGTAATTTTTCGCGTCGGCCCACAACGTGACTCAAGCCTTATCGCGCGTAAAATCAGCGCCGTTAAAGATATTTTAGTCGCAAGTCCCGAATACTTAGCGAAATGCTCAGCACCTTCACATGCTGAAGAGCTACATTCGCATTCATTGCTTAAAGGCCACCCACTGTTGAAGTGGCAGTTAATCAATGAAAGCGGCGAAGTTGTGATTAACAACGATAAAGGACGTTTTCAAGCCAGTGCATTAAATGTCGTACGCAGCGCTTGTTCAGAAGGTCTAGGTATTACTCTAATGCCTGACGTGATGATCCGCGAATTTATTGACGATGGAAGCTTGGTGCAAGTACTGCGAGACTGGAGCGCAAACCCGCGTGACATCTACATGCTGTACAACCACAAAGACCATTTGCCGGAAAAAGTACGCTTATTTATCGACTTTGTGATTGCCTACAACATTCACTAATCGATATCTCTAAATACAAAAAGCTTGGGCTAACCCAAGCTTTTTTCTTGTCTACGCGTTAACGTTCCCTTACTACAGAAACTCAACAAACTTCGTCAAATCTCGCTCTGGGACTTTCATTGGTGTGCAGCCCGGCGTACCTAAATAGAGAAATCCGACGATTTGATCATCGCCTTGCAAGCCAAACGCTTGACGAACGTTGTCATCGAACATCCATTTTCCTGAACGCCAAAAACCTTGAAAACCCTGCGCGACAGCCGCCATTTGCATCGATTGAGCGGCACAACCGGCAGATAAATATTGCTCAAGGGGCGGAACCTTGTCATGAGGTGTCACCTTGGCGATCACCGTAATCACCATCGGAGCTCGAAATGGCGCTTGGCTAACCTTGTCAACAACCGCTTGTTCACTATCACTCGCTTGCGCCGCTTTAATCAAAATATCCGCCAACTTCTGCAAGCCTTGCCCTTGAGCAATGACAAAACGCCAAGGGGTTAACCCACCGTGATCGGGCGCTCGCAGTCCCGCTCGAATGATGTTTTCTAACGCCAACCCTTCAGGGGCGGGAGCACTGAGCCGTGCAATGGAACGACGGTTAAGTAATAGTTCTAATGCATCCATCTCGTATCCTTTATTCGCTGTTTTCTATCTAAAACATAACGAATACCGATGCTTTAGGTAAAAAAGCTGACTTGGTGTCAGCTTTCGTTTATCTCAATAAACCACTACGCTTGAACCAAAGATTCGATACCGTAGTCTTTACCGTAATGCTGAACAACAAAATCGATGTCTTTATCACCGCGTCCAGAGAGGTTAATCAACATTGATCCTTTCACACCCTGCTTGGCAAGTTTAAGCGCATAAGCGACCGCATGGGAGGATTCAATCGCTGGAATAATCCCCTCCAATCGTGACAATTCGAAAAAGGCATCGATCGATTCATTATCGTTGGCTGTACCATAGTGAACGCGGCCAAGATCTTTAAGATAACTGTGTTGTGGGCCCACTGCCGGATAATCCAAGCCACTCGCAACCGAATAAACCTCTTGTGGCTCGCCAGCCTCATCTTTCAGCATGTACGATTTAAAGCCATGCATGATACCTGGCTCACCTAGCGATAAAGTCGCCGCGTGTTCGCCGACTTCAGTGAGAGAACGACCCGCAGGCTCAACACCATGTATCGCAACGTCTTTATCATCCAAAAATGCGCTAAACAAGCCCATCGCATTTGAGCCACCACCCACACATGCGACGAGATTATCGGGCAACTTACCCGTCATTTCTTGGAATTGAACGCGCGCTTCATTGCCGATGATTGATTGAAAATCACGAACCATCATTGGGAATGGATGAGGACCAACTACAGAACCAATCGCATAGAGTTGATTGATCGGGTCTTTAAGATAGGCTTCAAATGCGGCATCTACGGCTTCCTTGAGGGTTTTACGCCCATGAGTAGCTGGAATTACATTGGCTCCCAAAATACGCATACGTACAACGTTTGGATGCTCTTTAGCGATATCGACCTCACCCATATAGATGTCACACTCTAGACCAACTAAAGCGGCGGCCGTCGCTAAAGCAACACCATGCTGCCCTGCTCCCGTTTCAGCAATGAGTTTTTTCTTACCCATACGCTTACCCAGTAGCGCTTCACCCAAGCAGTGGTTAATTTTGTGTGCACCAGTATGGTTAAGATCTTCGCGCTTAAGATAAATATCAGCGCCATATTTTTTAGACAGGTTTTGAGCATGAAAAATCGGACTTGGGCGACCAACAAAATGCTTATACAACCGTGCAAGCTCGGCCTGAAACTCAGGATCTTGTCGGCATTCATTGTACGCAGCAGTAATATCATCCATAACTTTTTGCAGCTCTTGTGGAATAAAACTGCCGCCATATTCGCCAAAATAGCCTTCTGCGTTAGGTAACGCATGGTCAAACGTATTTTTCATCAGAATTCTATCCTATCAAACTAGTACGCTAGAACATCATATTGATTCGTTTTTCGTCTCACAATTGACACGATCAAGATTAGATAACTGACTCACAAATTTTGCTCACCATGACTAAACGGCCTTGAATACGGTCGGCACAAGCGAAAAAAAAGCCAGCATTGCTGCTGGCTTAATCGATATAAGAACTTAATTAACCATTTTGTGGTGGCATAAACGCCGTAAGTTCTGGAGCAACACCAGTGTATTTCTCAATACGTACCAGTGACGAGTTAGCGGCACAGCCGTTCGCCAAACGTGACGTTGGAATATCCAATGTAAGAACGTTACAACCACCGTTCTTACACATGCCAGTTTCCTTATCGAGATCCGGCCAACCACCTTCGTGGATACATACCGAACCTTGTTTGATGCCATCCGTAACTAATGCACCCACCAGCACTTGACCACGATCGTTAAACGCACGAACTAAATCACCCGTTTGAATACCTCGTGCTTTTGCATCTTCAGTATTAATCGAAATCGGCTCACGGTTTGCGATAGCGTAGTTTTCACGCAGTTTTGCGTAGTTAAATTGGCTATGCAGACGGTCTGCAGAGTGAGCTGTCATCAGCTGAAGCTCGCCCTCTTTCGCATTACCGTTGTACTCCACTGGCTCCATCCAAGTTGGGTGCGGAGGACAATCTTCTAGCTTGTAACCTTCAATGGTCTTAGAGAAGATTTCGATCTTGCCACTTGGCGTACCGAGCGGGTTCATCACGGGATCTTTACGGAACTCAGCATGACGAACAAACTGGGCTGCTTTCTTGTTGAACTTCATTTCAATTAACTGGTTATCATCCCAGAATTTACCGAAGTTAGGCATGCGAATACGCGCTGAACGACCCGCTTTTTGTGCGTCGTCATAGAAGCCTTTTAGCCAACCCATTTCATCTTTATCTTCAGTAAAGACTGCTTTACCACCTGGTTTTAGCAGCTCTGACATATCGGCAAAGACATCAAAGTCATTACGCGCTTCACCTTGAGGCTCAACCACTTTCTTCATCGGCACTAAGTGCTGGTTACTGTAGTCACCCGTCATAGTTAAGTCGTTACGCTCAAACGATGTGGTGATCGGTAGTACGATATCCGCATGTTTCGCCGCTGCTGTCCAGTATGGTTCTGAAATAACAATCAGCTCTGGTTTTTGCCACGCTTTGATCAAGCGGTTAGTGTCTTGGTGGTGAGTAAAGTTCGCACCGCCCGCCCACCAGATCATCTTAATGTCAGGGAAGGTCAATGTATGACCATTATGATGGAACTGTTTACCAGGATTTTCGAGCGCTTCAACGATACGTGCAACTGGGAAGGCATTTACCGAGCCAGAGACTGCCCAGTCATTACCTGCTGACGAACCACCACCGATAGAAGCTGAGATTGCAGGAAGTACAGCCGCATCACGAGAAGGGTTACCGCCATTTGAATAGTGGTAAGACAAACCAAAACCGCCGCCAGGCAAACCGATTTGACCTAGCATAGAAGCAAGCGTTACTAGCATCCAGTGGCGTTGTTCACCATATTGTTGACGCTGAATACCCCAACCTGCCATGAGCATAGTGCGGTTTTTGCTAAAGATATCAGCCAATAGTTCAATCTGTTTCGCAGGTACGCCAGTGATTGGCGCTGCCCATTCTGCCGATTTCTCTACGCCATCTTCTTTACCCATTAGGTAAGATTCAAACACATCGTAGCCTGTGGTGTATTTCGCTAGGAATTCTTTATCGTGTTTGCCTTGTTTAACTAGGGTATGAGCAATACCGAGCATCAAAGCAACGTCCGTCATTGGGTGCGGAGCAATCCACTGAACATTGTCACCAAAGAACTCAATCGTTTCTGAACGCATTGGGTCGATAGCAATAACGGTTTTGCCTGATTTTTTCAGTTGGTGGAAGAATTCAAGGCCCGCACAGTCAGAAGAACTCCATGCGATTTTCAGCGTGTTCATTGGGTTTAGGCCCCAAAGTACCACGACTTCGCTGTTCTCTAGTACAACAGGGTATGTGGTTTGCTGCTCGTAAACCTCGATTGAGCCCATTACGTGCGGCATGATAACTTGCGCAGCACCCGTTGAGTAATCACCTAAATGGCCTGAATAACCACCCGCCATACTCATGTAACGTTGAAGTAGCGTTTGCGCTTTGTGTAACACACCACTTGAACGCCAGCCGTATGAACCAGCAAAAATCGATTCTGCGCCGTAGGTTTCACGAATGCGTTTATGTTGTGCATCAATCAGCTTGTACGCCTCATCCCAAGAAACACGCACAAACTCATCACTGCCGCGTTCGCCTTGTGGCTGGGCAGGATTTGCTAGGTAACCTTTACGTACCATAGGGTATTTAACACGGGCCTTAGTATAAACTTGGTCAGGGCCTGTAGTTTGAAGACTGTTGTGTACGGTTTGCGCTAGGGCATTTTTAGTTTCCACTAATTTGCCATCTTTTACTTCACATAACATTGGGCCCATACGACCCGCTGTTAGCACACCAGAGCCACGCTTATCAGAAGCGATAGCAGACATTGGGGCAATTGAAGTAATGGCCATCGCACCAGCGGTAGCACCCGTTCCTTTTAAAAAACTGCGACGTGTAATTTCAGTCATAGGATTGTCCTTGTTATTAGTGACCAGCCACATCTTTTGCGTGGTTCTGGAAGAATTTAGTCAGTATTTCTAAATCACTTGAAGAGATGTCCGTGCGGTCACCCATACCTTTTGCCACTGGTCCCCATGCATTCACGGTAAAGTGATTCGCAGGGATCTTGGCATGACAGGTTGCGCAGTAAACATTGTCTAGCTCTTCGGCATAGGTCCAAATTGGCTCTTGTGAAGCAAGAACTGGACTATCAATTTCGGCTATCAATGACGCCGTGCGCCACTCGTTACCGTATTCGTCGGCTTGGTATTCACCGTGTTCGACTGCGGCTTGACCTTGCTCAGTTAAGCTGGCGATAATCGCACGCTGACCCTCGCCCATGTACATCACCTGCTCGGCACCTTTCATCTGGTAACCAGCCAATTTCACTTGGCGCTTAGTCCCTTCTGTAGCTAGCACGTCAAGTGCAACGGTAGGGTTGATCGTACCTAGGTCACCCATTTCGATATTTTGAATTGGGTAAACAACTTTCGCCGCAGCATCCGTTGTCGCAGTTTGCGCCATCAAGTTATCAAACGCTTCACTGTCCATTTCAGGCTCAGGAGCAAAGTGCGCCATGCCTTTATGACAGTCGATACAGGTTTGATTGTTTTCGATGCCATATTGGTGCATCTTCACTGACTCTTCATTTTGAGCGTAGGTATCCATCGCGTCATAAGAGTGACATGAACGACAAGTCGCAGAATCGTTTTCTCTCATTTGAGCCCAAACGGTTTCAGCCATTGCTAAACGATGCTGCTCATACTTCTCTTCATCATCGATTTTGCCCGTGAAAAACTCGTGGTAGATATCTTTCGTCGCACGGACTTTCGTGACCAAATAATCAACCGGATCAGAAGGGATATGACAGTCGGCACATTCTGCGCGAATGCCACGTGAGTTGGAAAAGTGGACAGAGCCTTGGTATTCCTCATAAGGCAACTGCATAGAGTGACAAGATAAACAAAATTCAGTGCTTGATGTGTAATGCATAACTGCCGCAGAACCACCCAGTGTTAACCAACCGATAAACACACCAGCTGTGACTAGGAGGGCGACATAACGCTTCTTTAATGACATAAGTTCAAATATACCCTTACAAAATGTAATGCTTTGTCGCAATCTACTCCTTTGGTAGTAGAAAAAATCGAGAAAACTCACTTTTTATGAGCTAGATCTGAACGTATTCTCAATAGTGAGAAGTCTGGCATCCTTTTATTCTGTGTAACAATAAAACGCTTGACCGCATATTGTTTTGATTACGATTTGAACTTTTTATGACATTTGCCCACAGCGAAATTCCAATAATTTCCTGCATAACGAAACAAAAAAGGCGGGAAACCCGCCTTTGATTAGATTAAATATCGATATTTATCGATAGCTTAACGATAAAATGACTCCCCCACACTTGCTCGTGTCAGTAAACCATCACAGGGTGCAAAGCGTTCACCATACTTAGACGCATGCTGATTCATCATCTCGACAAGCTTTGGAATCCCAATCTGATCCATATAGCGGAATGGACCACCTAGGAATGGCGGGAAGCCAATGCCAAAGATCGCCCCGATGTCACCGTCGCGTGGCGAGCGAATAATGCCTTCATCTAAACAACGAACGGCCTCGTTAAGCATTGGCAAAATACAGCGCATCGCAATTTCCGCTTCAGCGAGTTTTGCTTCTGGCTTCAGATTCAACAATGAATAAACACTCTTATCGACTTGCTTATCTTTGCCTTTGTAAGTGTAAAACCCTTTACCGCTCTTACGACCTTTGCGCCCATCATTGAGCAAGGTGTCAAACACATCCGGCCCTTGGAAGCGATCCCCCAACTCTTTCACTAAGATTGGCATGATCTTCGCGCCGATATCGACACCCACTTCATCGAGCAGTGTGATTGGACCAACAGGGAAACCCGCATTCAATAGGGCGTTATCCAATTGCTCTATTGGCTCACCAGTGAGCAACACATTCGCTGCCTCATTCATATATGGCGCAAGAATGCGATTAACGTAAAAACCAGCCTGATCTTTCACAACAATTGGGGTTTTACCTTGCTTACGCGCCAGCTCTACCACGGTAGATACCGTTTGCTCCGACGTTCCATCATGAGGAATCACCTCAACAAGCGGCATTTTCTCTACTGGGCTGAAGTAATGTAAGCCAACCACATTTTCAGGACGCTGTGCTTTTTCTGCAATCTGTGAGATTGGCAAAGAGGAGGTATTGGTTGCAAAGATGGTTTCCAGTTTGGCATTTTGCTCAATATCCGCCACCATTTGCTGCTTAAGTGAGAGATCTTCAAATACTGCTTCAATCACCACATCAAGTTGATTAAACGTCGTGAAATCCACACCACCCGAGATTTGGTTCATCTTGGCTTGCAGCTGCGCTTTACTCAAAATCCGGCGTTTGCGCTGCTTATCAAACAACTTGTAGTTGTACTTAAGTGCGTTTAATACTCCATCATTACTCACATCTTTGACACGTACTGGCAATTTGGCTTTAGCGACTGACACATGAGCGATACCTGCGCCCATTAAGCCACCACCGAGTACACCCACACGCTTAACCGTCAGTGGTTCAGCATCACCACCGTGTTCTTTTTTCATTTCCGTCGTGGCAAAAAAGATTGAACGCAACGCTTTCGACTCTGGTGTCATCACCAACTCACCAAAGCGTTGTGCTTCGTATTCAAGCCCTTTCTTCAGCCCTTTTTCCAAGCCAAAACGAATCACATCCAATATCGCTTTCGTCGCCGGATAGTTGCCACGCGCTTTTTGTTCGGTCTTTTTCGCCGCTTGTTCAAAGATCACCTTACGTCCCAAACCGGTTTGCGCTAACAATTTCTCTTTCGTTGACGACGAATGTTTCGCTTTTGTGCTCTTATTGGCAAATTCCTTCGCAACGTCCAGTAAGATGGTATGAGGCACACAAGCATCAACAACCCCCAGTTTTTTCGCTTTTTTCGCGCGAAGCTGCTTACCGGTCAAAATAAGATCCAACGAGGGTAACAAACCTATCAAGCGTGGTAAGCGCTGCGTGCCACCAGATCCCGGTAACAAGCCCAACTGAACTTCAGGCAAACCAATGCGCGTTTTATCATCATCAGTACATACGCGATAATCACACGCCAAAGCGAGCTCTAAACCGCCACCCAAGCATGGGCCATGAATGGCCGCAACAACCGGAAACGGCAGATCCGCCAACTGTTGGAACATCTCTTGGCCTTTTGCGGCCAGAGCTTGAGCTTCTTGCTCTGATTGACATGCATCTAACATACGCACATCAGCCCCAGCGACAAAATTATCGGGCTTACCCGAGTGAAGAATTAGACCTTTAATTTGATCTTTTTGCTGACTAATTTCAGCGAACACTTGCTCCATATCTTCAGCAAATGCTGCTTGCAGCGTATTCATTTTTTCATTGGGTACGTCGACACAAAGCCAAGCAATGTTTTGCTCATCGACACTTAGATTGAACGCTTTTTGATCCTTCATTATTCAACCTCCAAAATCATTGCCGCACCTAAACCACCAGCAGCACAAGCGGTGTTCAGTGCCAAGCCACCACCACGGCGTTTTAATTCACGTAATGTTTGCGTCATCATACGCGCGCCGGTTGCGGCAAATGGATGGCCGTATGCGATAGAGCCACCCAACACGTTAAATTTATCCATATCAATTTCGCCAATCGCTTTGCTTCGCCCAAGTTTTTCTTGCGCAAACTTATCGCTAGCGAACATTTTTACATTCGACAATGCTTGAGCAGCAAAAGCCTCATGCATATCAATTAGAGTTAAATCATTAAGCGTGATCCCTGCTCTATCGAGTGCTAATGGCGTTGCGTAAGACGGCCCCATCAACATATCTTCGTGCACACCAATGGCAGAAAAAGCATAAGACCGAATGTATCCCATGATCTCCAGACCCAGTTCTTTAGCTCGGCCTTCTCGCATCAACATCACTGCGGCCGCACCATCGGTTAATGGCGTACTATTGGCAGCTGTTACGCTACCGTATTGGCGATCAAACGCCGGACGTAGCTTAGCGTAGCTTTCTAATGATGAGTCATGACGAATATTGTTATCTTCCGCTAACCACGTTTTGTAAGGTTCTGGGAACGCCGTCATCACTTCGCCGGAGATTTTCCCCTCTTTCCAAGCTTGCGAAGCCAACGTATGTGAGCGATGAGCAAGAGCATCTTGCTCTAAGCGCGTAATGCCATGACTTTTCGCCATCTGTTCCGCTGTCTGCCCCATTGACAGACCGGTAGAGTATTCTGCAACCGCAGGAGGGACAGGCATCAAATCTTTAAGCGAGAAACCTTTCAAGATTTTGAGCTTTTGCGCCATGGTTTTGGTTTTACTTAGCGCGAGTAAATTGGCCGCCATCTTTTTCGAGACACCAATAGGCAATACTGACGATGAATCCGCACCGCCGGCAATCCCCACATCAATAGTACCAGCCATAATACTCTCCGCCACATTCACAGCGGCTTGAAAACTGGTCGCGCAAGCACGCGTCACACTGTAGGCATCAGTATGGATGTTCATCCCCGTACCGAGCACAATCTCACGGGCAATATTGGGAGCCTCTGGCATTTGTACCACTTGGCCAAACACCACTTGATCAATGATTTTTGGGTCAAGGTCACTGCGAGTCATCATTTCACTCACCACCATTTTGCCCAAATCAACAGCAGGCACTTGCCCAAACTCGGTCGATTGACGTGCAAACGGTGTACGTAACCCGGCAACAATAGCAACCCGCTCACCAGAGCGAGTCATCACATCCTGCTTGCTCATTGTTTCTCCTTTATTTTAAGAGGTCTGACCAGAATTATTGTAACTAGTTTGTTAAACCATTCAAACATCTGTTTAAATAAACGTGATTTAACATACGTAAAAGCTGTTAAGACGATGAAGGATAAGCTGGTTTTAACTATAGTTGGTAATGGTGATTGCACTGTTAACTAAGTAGCAAAGCTGTAAAGATAGCGTTGAAGTATGAATAAAATGACAAATGAGGGTAATTGAGAGAAATTGAGGCAAAAAAAAACCACACAAAACTGTGTGGTCGGAATATGTAAAGCAATTAACTTACGCCAATTGAAATTAATCAGTTTCCTGATTAGGAGAAAGTAAAGTCAGCCTTCAAAAGGAAGTGTCATCTTGCTCAACTGTTAGTGCGAACACTAACTAGATGACAAGATGTACTATAACCGCTCAATTGTGACGGTTTTTGAAGTAGATCAATTTTTCTTTCGATTTCTAACCAGATTGACCGAGTATTCGCTTTTATCGCCTCAAAAGCCCAAGTTCGTCGCGGATTTCGTGCATTTTGCCGTTAGTTTGCGGCTTTAGCTCAACAACATCAAACCGCAAACGAACGGCAACCACACCCAGTCTGAGTGCATTACTTTATTATGCAACTGGATTAGTTAGAGCCTGCTAAATCGCATTATGTAGGTATAAAAAGAATCAATTAGGGAGGCTATGCGTGGCCATCTTAAATATTTTTGGAAAGAAAAAGTCGCAACGTCCGGTCGAATCAGATATGGACAGACAAAGAAAATATGAAGCTTTAGTCAGAGCGTACCATCGTGACCTTTATCGTTATGCCTACTGGTTGTGTAAAGATCCGACTATCGCCGAAGACTTAGTGCAGGAAACCTGCCTCAGAGCGTGGAAATCGCTCGATAGCTTACAAGATGAGAAAGCGGCAAAATCTTGGCTGATCACTATTTTACGCCGAGAAAATGCACGTCGCTTTGAACGTAAACAATTTGATTTGGTTGATATTGACGATCACAGCAACGAAGCCAAAGTCAGCGATGATGCCCATCACCAAAGTGAATGGATTCATACGCAGATCATGCGACTTGAAGTGGAATACAGAGAGCCTTTATTCCTGCAAGTCGTGGGAGGCTTTAGCGGTGATGAAATCGGCGAAATACTCGAACTGAATAAAAATACGGTGATGACTCGGCTATTTAGAGCCAGAAACCAACTTAAAGAGATGCTAGAACACGAAGAGAACAAACACAGAGGAGCGCACAATGGATGAGTTAGAATTCCGTCGTCGTATTATGTCCGACCCTAAACAGAGGGACAGCGACATTCTCGATGCGATGCGTACCAATGAAAACAACGCAAAGTTCGCTGAAGATATTGCCGATCTCGATAGTCGCATCGCTAAAGCGATGAACGTCGAAGTACCCGATGACCTTGCCGATCGCATTCTGTTTAACCAGAGCTCTCAGCATCAGGCAAAAGTGATTCGCCCAAACTTTGTTAGACGCAGCATGGCTATGGCCGCTTCCGTTGCGTTTGTGGTTGGGATATTGGTTGGACAAATCAATTGGGGCAATATTGTGGTCGCACCAGCCCAAGCGAGTTTAGCTGATATCGCGATGGAACATGTGATTGCAGAAAAGCCGTTTATTCGTGATTTAGATGAAAAAGTCAGCACGGCGCAGATTAATGCCAAAATGGTGCCTTTTACTCACGAGTTGGATAAAGCTTTTCCTTACCATGTTTACTACTTAAATCATTGCGGCTTTGGTGAAAGCAACGCACTACACATGGTTTTTGAAGGTGAAAAAGGCAAAGTCACCCTATTCATGACCAACATTCCCTCGACCAAGGTCGAAGATTTCTATGGCCAAGGAATGTCGGGTGTGGTGGAACCCGTTGGTGGCGGAGCCAGTATGATCATTGTTGGCGATAAAGATGAAAATGTAACCGGCATTGCCAATTCCATAAAACAACTTATCCAACCAGTTGCTATCTAACTGAATGAGCTCCAGTAATCACTAGGGGCTCTTTTTTTGCCTAAAATTTAGAGTACAAACTCTAGAAAGAGGGCTTTTCAGCACATTCCTGCATGATAACCGTCATTTCCATAATTTTATCATCAAATTAGACAATGGTCGGATTTCTATCTTCTATACTTCCGTCTAGTATCAGCCCCAAATGAGCAAAAGCTCAAAAACAGCGCCCACAAGAGGCGACTAAAAAAGGAAAAAGCACAATGAATAAAACGCGTCTGTTTAAAAAAACACTCGTTGCAGCAACCGTTGCACTTGCATCACAACAAGCTCTCGCAGCTGGTTTCCAGCTTAACGCACAATCTGCTACAGGTATTGGCCGTGCATTCGCCGGTGACGCAGTAATTGCTGATAACGCATCGGTAATGGCTCGTAACCCAGCAGCAATGGCGCTATTTGACAAAACTGAATTTTCAATCGGTTTTGAAAGCATCACTTCAATGATTGAAGTAAAGATGCAACTTATACAAACCAATTTGCACCAGCATTTGGTGGTGGTACCACAGTTAAAGACGTTCCTGATACTGATGATGTAGGTTCAACCTCAATCGCGCCAAATATCCACCTAATCGTCCCTCTAAATGAAAAATTTGCGGTAGGTGTGAATGCATACTCTAACTTTGGTACAAAAACTGAGTTTTCTGACGACTATATTGCGGCTGAATACGGTGGCTTAACTGATGTTAAGAGCTTTAACTTTGGTCTTGCTGGTTCATACCGTGTAAATGAACAATGGAGTTTTGGTGCTGGTCTCGACCTAATTTATGGTCAAGGTACTATGAAACGTGAAACTAGCTCTTCATTCGGAACAGGTTTCCCTGGCGTTCCTGCTATGAATATACCTGCAGTGCCTTCAGCAGGTACTGCTCTAGTGGATGTCGACAGCAGATGGCTTCGCATTTGGCTTTAATGTTGGTACGGTATTTGAGTTGGACGAAACAATCGTTTGGCCTTTCATACCGTTACAGCCAGAGTTTGAAGCGAAAGACGATCGCGGTCAGAAAATTACTCTACCACTACCTGATATGGCAGAGTTCTCTGGTTACCACAAAATTGAAGATACAAAATTCGCTGTACACTACTCGATTCAATACATTGGTTGGTCAGCATTTGATCAAATTAAGTTTAGAAACTTAAAAGACTCTCCACTTGGTTCAAGTTATGACAAAGATTACAAGTGGCAAGATGGCTGGCATTATGCAATCGGTGGTACTTACTACTTAAACAACGATTGGACACTACGTGCCGGTTATATGTACGACACCAGCGCGCAAGATAACCTAACGTCAATCTCTGTTCCTGACTCTGATCGTCAATGGTTCTCTGCTGGCTTTACTTACCATCTTGATAGTTCATCTAACATCGACTTCGGCTTCACTTTACCTAATGGGTGATGATGTGGCAGTTAACGAAGAACTTCTAGGTGGCGCAACGTCTGTTACCGCTACAACCAAAGCTAACGCAACCTTATGGGTCTGCAATACAGCCGCACTTTCTAATAGCGAACGCGATACAACTTCCAAGGGCTGGTTTTCCAGCCCTTTTTATTGCCTTGTCCTAAATTACTTATCCCGTAGCAAACTGTTCCCTCATCTTATTCGTTCTATAATTCAAGCGTTCTGAACCATTCCCTTCTATTCTCTTTCACTCTCTATTTTCCCAGTTTAGTACTCTCAACTCTGCACTCTCAGCATCTATAAACTTTCAGCGTACACATGCACTTTCTAATTGAGAGTACAGTTGTAAAAAAATTGAGTAAATTTACCGTACACGCGTACGCTGAGAAAAGAAGTGGTACGACCACTTTTGTGGTTGTTCGTGCTGAAATTTAATTAAATAGCCAGATATAACTCTAAATATACCGTTTGGTATGTTTTTTATTTTTAAAGCAATTGCTCTAAATTTAACATTCTCGCACTTCATAAAACCAAATTCAGCGAACAGAACAATGAAAACAAATAAGTCTCTTCTATCACTTGCCGTGGCATGTGGTTTAATTTCGACGTCAGCAAGTGTTAATGCAGCGGGTTTCCAGCTAGCTGAGTACTCAGCAACAGGTCTTGGCCGCGCATACGCTGGTGAAGCAGCAATGGCAGACAACGCGGGCTCACAATGGCGTAACCCTGCACTACTGATGCAGCTAGAAGGTACTCAAGTTTCTGTTGGCGCGATCTATGTTGATCCTAATATCGATATTGAAGGTACATCTTCTAGTAAGTCTCCACTGGGCTCATACAGCAAGCCAGCTAGCTCTTCTGATTTTGCTCACAGCGCAGTCGTTCCTAACTTCTATGTGTCACACAACTACAACGACAAGTTTGCTCTTGGCTTTGCGCTTGGCACTAACTACGGCATGGAAACAGACCTAGGTACCGCTTTTGGTGGCGCAAACCATGGTAACGAAGCACGTATTATTTCAATGGAAGCAAACCTAAATGCAGCTTACCAATTGACTGATGCGGTAGCGATCGGTGGTGGTGTGCGTTTTGTGCAAGCAGAAGGTCACTTTGGTGCAGTAGCAAGTGTTAATTCTCCAACGATTCCCGGTATTGTAGGCCCGGGTTCTACGCTAAAGTATATGGAAGGCGATGATACAGCGTTTGGTTGGCAAGTAGGTACAACTTGGCAAATCAATGAAAACAACCGTATCGGTTTTGCTTATAAGTCAGAAGTAGATTTGACTCTTGAAGGTCATGCAGAAGGACTCGGTTTCCATAAGATTGCGTTACCAAACGTGAAACAAAAATACGCGGGTTCGATGGCCCTTGCATTACCAGCAACGGCCGAGTTAGCAACGTTCCACCAAATTACTAACAAAGTAGCGATTCACACCAGCATCAACTGGACTGACTGGAGCAGCTTTAAAGAACTAGTAGCTGATATCCCTGAATTTGGTAATAAGAGCGCTGTTGATATCAAAGAAGAGAACTGGAAAGACAACTACCGCTTCGCAATTGGTTCAACGTACCAATACAGCAACAAACTGCAACTTCGTACCGGTATCGCTTACGATATGGCGGCAGTTGATACTGAACACCGCACAGCGACGATTCCAGAGACCGATCGTCTATGGCTAAGCCTTGGTGCAGGCTACCAATACTCTGAGCAACTATCGTTAGATGCTGGCTTTACTTACATCATCGCAAAAGACGCAAGCATGCATGAAAATGATGCTGATGCGAACCTCTTTGGTGGTGACTTCCAAGGCGAAGTAAGCGGTAGCATCTGGCTAATCGGTGTACAAGCGAACTACAAGTTCTAATTAGGAACGCTGCGCGTCACACGCAAATTAGAAACACAAAAAAAGGCTTGGATTTCCAAGCCTTTTTTATATTCAATCGCTGGTTCAAAATTTGCGAACCAAGATTAGAAGTCTTCTAAATACTCATCAAGATACGCTTCTTCATCATGATCGATTTCTTGCTGCTTACTTTCGATTTCAGCTTCAAAGTCTCGATGCTGCAAGTACACATCTCGCGTCAGTGCGTATGGATCTGGCGAGTTTTCTAACATCACTTCTTGTGAAACGAGAGAAGCACGCGTTTCCATCCCTTCCAGTGCCCATTTGCCTAAACCTGCCCAAAAGTTGAGTAGCGATAAAGGTACATACATGTTGTCAGCAAAATCAGCGGTTTCTCGAACCGTCCAAGGGCCATAGCCAGGTACCATCACGTAAGGGCCATTGCCTACGCCGTAGTGACCAATCGCATCGCCCAATGTCTTTTCATTGTGATCAGTAAGGCCTGCATCCGATGCAATGTCGATAAAACCAAGCAAACCAAAGGTGGTGTTAACCACAAAGCGACCTAGATGATCAAGCGCCTTACCGCCGTTACCCATAATCAGGTTATTGACCATACTTGATGGCTCATCAAGGTTACTAAGGAAGTTCGCAATACCGATACGCACAGGATCTGGCGTGTAATCGACATACGCAAGAGAAACCGGACGAACGATGTAAGGGTCAAGATAGTCATAGTTAATTGCCCACATTTCACGGTTAAAGCTTTCAAATGGGTCGTTCACATTCGACACACTGGTTTCTGCTTCATCGTCTGGCGCGCTTGAACACCCCGCTAACAGTGCCACTGAAAGCAGTGATGTCCACAATTTTGGCTTAAAGCTCTTTTGCATAAGGTGCTTAGGCTTAAGGCTCTTCATCAAAAATATTCCATAAAAAAGGCCGGGATAATCTCCGGCCTTAGTGTACTGTGATTCAGTGCATATTAATACTGGCTATTCACCATAACCTCGACCGCATCTCCCATTTTAGCGGCTGGACTCTCACCGTACCAGTCGCCTTCTTTGGTCGCTACGTTACCGTCGTTATCAACACGCACTCGTACCATGTAGTTTTCAAGTTGCGATAGCTGACGACCTTGCATCATGCTGTTACCGTCATCTAACACTACTGTACGCGGGAAAACGCCTAGTGGGTAACGAGCTGCCGCTACTGGCACTGGAGAGCCATCTGCGTTGTGCACAGAGACAATCAGCGCTGCGTCAGGCTTAGCCTGCACCTCAGGAGCAAGATTAATCGTTACTGATACAGTTTTACCCGAAGCCGCTTTACCCATCTGTTTTTGCGCGTTTTCAATGCTGCGAGCCAGCATCTCGTAACGCTCATCTTCAGGGCCTACCATCTGTTGCATTATGGTCCAGTAACGCACTGCGGCTGCATAGTCTTTACGCTCGTAAGCATCAAAGGCTAACAGTGAAAATACGCGAACATCCATAATGTTGCGCTGTACCAGTTTACCCAGTGTTGAACGCGCTGTGTCTTGGTCAACCGCATCTTGCGACATCATCAAGGCTTGAGCATAACCCAACATGATATCTGGATCAGTTGGATTCAGTTTGTAAGCCTTGTTCATTGCACCAATCGCGGTATCAATATCACGGTTCGCTAGGCCAATACGACCCAATAGTAACCAACCTGTCGCATCGTTTGGTGATTTGTGCAGGCGAGTACGCAGTGCCAACGTCAGATCTTTCATCTCGTCATCACTGAGCGAAGCGCCCTCTGGCGACATCAGTTTTTTCGACAATGCTGGCAAGTTAGAATTCACTTGTTGCCATTCTGCCACTTCATCCGCTGCACCAAATTTAGCGTACAAACCGTAACTGATGGCAATCGTCACCAATAGCGATGGAACAATGACCATCCAAGCGTTGAGTGGTTTTTGTTCAACATGCGCTTGTTGCTGAGGAATATCATCCAAAAGCGATTGTTTTAAGTCGTCGATCAGTTCTTGTTGATCGGCAACCAAACCCTCTTCTGTTTCTTCCTCAAGCTCAGATAGGCGATCTTTGTAGAACGCTTTGTTGAGTTCATCACGCAGCGCGGCATCGTTGTTTTCTTTGCGTCTGATAAACGGTAGCGCGATAAACACACCACTCACAATGATAAGAACGATTGAAGCAATCCAAAATAACGTCATTACTGCTTATCTCCGTCGTTCTTTTCATCTAGAAGCGCTTTCAAACGCTGCTCTTTTTCTGGATCCCATTTCTCTTCTGTCGCAAGTTGTTTGTTTTTGCGGCTACGCACCACAATCAGGCCAAAACCCAATACAACAACCGCGAGCGGACCCAACCAAAGGATTGATGTCGCCAAGGTAAATGGAGGGTTGTAAGTCACGAAGTTACCGTAACGGTCAATCATATATTCAACGATTTCGTTCTTCGACTTACCGTCTTTTGTCATTTCATACACTTTGTGGCGTAAGTCTTGCGCCAATTCAGCGTTCGAGTCTGCAATCGTATTGTTTTGACATTTCGGGCAACGTAGCGTGTGGCCGAGCTCTTTAAACTGCTCTTCTTGCTGCAGCGTATCGAACTCGTACACTTCAATCGCAGCGTGGGCAGCGATTGAGAAAGTCATAGCAGCGATAAACGCTAATACCCACTTTTTCATTGTTTCGCCTCCGCCAGCATTTGTTGATACATCGGTTCTAGTGTTTCTTTCCAGTTACGAGGGTTTACATCCCCCACATGGCGGTAACGAATCACACCGTTTGCATCAATTAAGAACGTTTCTGGCGCGCCATACACGCCTAAATCAAGCCCAAGCATACCGTTACCATCAAACAAGCTGATTAGGTAAGGGTTACCTAGATCGTTTAACCAACCGACCGCTTTATCGCGCTGATCTTTGTAGTTAAGACCAATGATTTTTACGCCGTCTGACGCCAGTTCATTGAGGTATTTATGTTCCGCAAAACACGTAGGACACCAAGTCGCCCAGACGTTAAGCAGTAATGGCTCACCTTTAAAAATCGATTGGTCGTACAACTTACCCGGCTCGGCTAAGTCTTCCAAACGAAATTGTGGCACTTGTCTACCGACCAGCACGGATTCCAATTTGGTTGGATCATCACCTTCGGCGTTACGCACCAGCTGAGTTGTAAATACTGCCACTAAGCCAAGGAAGACAATCAGTGGAATAAAAGAATTTTTTGTTCATTTATGCCTCCTGTTTTTTGGCTTTCTTGCGGAAACGGTAACGCTTATCGCTGATCGCTAGCGCACCACCCAAAGACATGATGATCGAGCCCGCCCAAATCCAGTTTACAAATGGTTTGTAGTAGATTCGCACTGCCCATGATTTATTGTCATCAAGACGGTCACCCATCGCTACGTATAAGTCACGAGTTAGGCTGCGGTCGATCGCGGCTTCTGTCATCATAGAACGAGCGGTACGGTAAAAACGTTTTTCCGCATGTAGCGTATTGACGTATTTGCCATCGGCTGTGATTTCAAAGTCTGCAATGTAACCATCGTAGTTCGGACCATCATGATCACGCACTTGCGAGAAGTAGAAGTTGTAGCCTTCTAACTGGAAGCTATCGCCCGGAGCCAAGCGTACATCACGTTCAATACTATGAGTTTGCACCATAGCAATACCGATGATTGAAACGGCTAGACCAATATGACCCAGCATCATCGCCCAGTGACTACGTTGTAGTTTGAAAATTCCGCTAAAGAAACTGTGGCGATGCGTCGCACGCTCATACAACTCGTAACAATGCAGAACCACAATCCACATTGCCATCAACCAACCTAGGTAGGTCATGAAGACGAAATAATCAGAGAAGAACCAGTTCAGCAGTGCAGCGAGACCAATCGCAATCACACCAGACACTAGCATCGGCTTCACAAGGCTAGAGAGGTTGTCACGTTTCCAACGGATCAGAGGACCGATACCCAATACAAATGAGAACGGGATCATTAGCCATGCAAATAGCATGTCAAAGAACGGCGCACCGATAGAAACTGAACCGAGGCCAAGTTGTTTGTGCACAAGTGGCAACAATGTACCTACCAGTACCACCACCAGCGCTGCAATTAACAACACGTTGTTAGCAAGTAGTGCATTTTCACGCGAGACCAAATCAAATTCACCGCGAGCGCGAACAGTTGCACCTTTAACGGCGAATAGCAGCAATGAACCACCGATAACGAACACTAGGAAACCTAGGATGAACATACCGCGTGATGGATCAGAAGCAAATGCGTGTACTGAAACCAAAATACCCGAACGAACTAAGAAGGTACCTAGCAAGCTTAATGAAAACGCAGAGATAGCAAGTAGCACTGTCCATGCTTTGAATGTGCCGCGTTTTTCAGTAACCGCTAACGAGTGCATTAAAGCGGTACCCGCAAGCCATGGCATAAATGACGCGTTTTCTACTGGATCCCAGAACCACCAGCCGCCCCAGCCAAGCTCGTAATAAGCCCACCAAGAACCTAGTGCGATACCTAGCGTCAAAAATAGCCACGCAGCCGTTGTCCAAGGACGAGACCAACGAGCCCACGCTGTATCAAGACGACCGGTCATCAGAGAGGCAATAGCGAAAGCAAAAGCAACCGAGAAGCCTACATAACCCATGTAAAGCATTGGTGGGTGAATAATCAAACCCGGGTCTTGCAGCAGTGGGTTTAGGTCACGACCATCAACAGGGAAAAACGGTAAAGTACGTAAGAATGGGTTTGAAGTTAGGATAATGAACAGTAGGAAACCTACACTGATCATACCCATTACTGCGAGTACGCGCGCCACTGATTCTTGAGGCATACCACGACTGAACGTCGCAACCGCGACAGTCCAACCCGCTTGAATGAGTACCCAAAGTAGCAACGAACCTTCATGCGCACCCCATACTGCAGTCAGACGGTAGTACCATGGTAGTTGTGTATTCGAGTTACTCGCAACGTAATTGAGCGTAAAGTCGTTGGTGTAGAACGCCCAAAGTAAAATAGCGAACGACAGCGATAAAAGTAGGAACATGGCCCATGATAATGGACGGGCGCTGTTCATTAGCTGAGTGTTTTCTTTGGCGGCACCCACCAAAGGCAAAACACTCAGAAGTACCGCCATAGCAAGCGATACTATTAGAGCAAAATGGCCGATTTCAGCAATCATTGACTGCTTCCTTGTTTTTGTTGTTCAGTGTATTCAAGAGGTGTGTGCGATTTCTCCATCGCTTCAGCAATTTCCGGTGGCATATATTCTTCATCGTGCTTAGCTAATACTTCGAACGCTTCAACCGTTGTCGGATCAACTAATACACCCTGCGCCACAATACCCTGACCTTCACGGAACAGGTCTGGCAAAATACCGTCATAAACGACGGTCACTTGCGGGCCAACATCGTGCAGTTGGAACGATACACGCAAAGATTCTGGGTCACGCTTAACCGAGCCAACTGTCACCATACCGCCAATACGCAAGCGTTGGCCAACTTCTGGTTTTGTGCCATCCGGTTTACCCTGTACCAATTCCGTTGGAGTGTAGAACAAGTCCATATTCTGACCGAGCGCGTAGATCATCAACCCAATGGTTGAGCCAATACCCAAAAAAATGGCGACGATGATAGCCAGCCTCTTTTTACGTCTTGGGTTCATAACGTGTTCTCCATATTTTTAGCAGCTTCAATACGAGCTTGACGTGCCACTTTATTCTGAACTTCATTCAATAGTGATTTATGACGACGCACACTGCTGACAAGCAATGCAATCATCACGAAAAAGGTAATACCAAAGGCGCTCCATACGTAGCCCGCATAACCGCCCATCGCAAATAGCTCACCCAAAGATTCAAAATGCATCGTTAGTTACCTCTTTGAGCCAAACGTGAAGACAACTCGATCACCCATGGGCGATGACTTTCTTTGCTAATAATTTCATTACGTAAACGAACCAAGGTCAGTGCACCAAAGAAGAAAGCAAAACCAAAGATGTTCAGCAGCAATGGCCATAACATGTCATTTGAGATCGATGGCTTAGCGAATTTAGTGATCGTCGCACCTTGGTGAAGGGTGTTCCACCACTCTACTGAGAAGTGAATAATCGGTAGGTTAATTACACCGACAATCGCCAAAATACCCGCGGCTTTCGCGGCCGTTTTTTGGTCATCAAATGCGTGGTATAGCGCAATCACACCCAAGTATAGGAAAAGCAGGATCAATTCTGAGGTAAGGCGTGCATCCCACACCCACCAAGCGCCCCACATCGGCTTACCCCAAATTGCACCCGTTAGCAGAGCAATGAAGGTGAATACTGCACCAATGGGTGCCATCGCCAATGCTGCCATATCTGAGATACGGATTTGCCATACCAAGCCGATAAACGCTGCTATCGCCATTGACATGTAAACACCCATAGACCAAATCGCCGATGGGACATGAATGTAAATAATACGGAAACTGTCACCCTGCTGATAATCAGAAGGTGCAAAAGCCAAGCCCCAAACAGTGCCAATAGATAGGCAGGCAAAGGCTAAAATTGAAAACCAAGGCAATAGCTTACCGCATAGACGATAGGCTGATTCAGGCTTGGCATATGGATGGAGCCATTTCCACATTGTCGGTCTCACTCTTACTTCATTAGTAACCAAGTCGCAGCGCTCTTGGTATTTTTTCGTGTTGTAATTTATATTCTGGGAAAATTTCGTGCTTGATCGAAAACAATCAATTAACACTTACGCGCAATGCAGCACTAATTGCAAACGGGGTTAAGGTTAATGCCCCCATTAACATTGCGCCTAAAATTGCCAGTTGTCCGTTATACGCCATACCTAGTGAGGCAGCATCAATCGCGGATGTGGCAAAGATCAAAATTGGTATATAAAGCGGCAGAATAAGTAAACTCAACAGCACCCCACCCTTTTGCAAACCAACGGTCAACGCAACGCCAATTGCACCGATAAAACTTAATGTTGGCGTACCTACCAACAAGGTTAGCACCACCGCCAACCAAGTATTGAAGTCCAGTGACAACAAAATCGCTAACAGTGGGCTGATAACGATCAATGGCAAACCAGTTAATAACCAATGTGCGATCACTTTTGACATCACCACTAGCGGCAATGGTATTGGCATCAGCATCATTTGCTCTAGTGCGCCATCTTGGTAGTCATCACGAAATAGTCGTTCTAAAGACAACAAGGCAGATAGCAGCGCAGCAACCCAAACAATCCCTGCCGCAATGCGCGCAAGAAGGTTTGGCTCAGGACCAATACTCAACGGAAACAACGTGATCACGATGATAAAAAACCACAGTGGGTTAAGTACGTCCGCTTGGCGTCGGTAAGCGATCAACAATTCTCGGCGAATAATATTGTTCATAATTGCCAACATTGTTAACCACCTAGCTTAATTTTTCGTAGTTTTGGATTGTCTGCAAACATGTCTTGGTGCGTGGTTAAAACCACAATTCCACCTTGTTCTGCATGTTGCTGAAACAGTGACTCAAGCACTTTAACGCCCTGCTTATCAATTGCAGTCAACGGTTCATCGAGAATCCAAAGTTTATGCTTACTTAACCACAAGCGAGCCAACGCAACACGGCGCTGTTGGCCTGCCGATAACTGCGCAACCGGAACATCTTCTCGACCAGCTAACCCAACTTTAAGTAGCGCTTGATAAATCGTTTCTTTATCTACCGATTGCTGAGCGTGAATCGAAACATAAAAACGGAGATTCTCATAAGCGGTTAATTCACGCTTCACACCAGTTTGGTGACCAAGAAATAGCAAGTCTTGATGAAACGCATCGCGATTAGAGGCAACGTTTTCGTTGTTCCAAAAAATCTCACCTTCATCACGATCGCCCAATCCGGCAATGATTCGCAGCAAGGTCGTCTTGCCAGTGCCATTACGTCCTTCAATTTGAACTAATTCACCACTGTCTATCGCAAAAGACAGGGCCTCAAAGAGAATTCTTTCATCACGAATGGCAGTTAATTGTTTTACTTCTAGCATCAGCAACCAAAATAAAGATTCAGGCGGATATATTAACACAGCCTAATTTCTACAACATAGTGAATGAGCTTTACGAATCACGAAAGTACGTAAGAAACTGTTAACAATTAACAACAATTAAATAAATTAGCACTTTACATCCATAATCATTAATAACTCAATGGATTATCGAAAATAAGATTGAATTAAGTCAACAGATGAATATGCAAGAGGTAAAGTATCGGGTAGTGGCACCCAAAATTGAAAAAGGATGCATAACGCATCCTTTTGAAGACAAAGAGTTTTAAGACGATTTAGAACGTTGACGTCTAAAGGTTTGATCAGGAGAGCCTTCCAACGGTGGGATCTTTTCCCTGCCTGATAATTTGTTTTGCAACGACATCATCAGCTCGGCTTCTGCCTTCGGCAATTCGCACTCTTGAATCAGTTCGTTAATATCAGCTCCCAGCTGTACCATTTTGGTGGCACGTGAATACAATCGGCCATCACCATCCGCTTGTTCAAGATCTTTAATTCTTTCTAACAAATGACGAATAATGTCTTCTTGTTCATTCACTTTTTGCCCAAGCCCAACAACGACCGAGCGCACTTCTAACAATTGCTTATTAGACTTTTGCAACTCTCTATCTAAAAGACGATGTTGCTGGCGAACCTGCTCCGCTGCTAGTCGTTGTGCTCTTTTTAAGCGCATCATGCCAATCAAGAACACCAGCAGTAAAAAAGCAGTCACACCAGCTAAAACAGGGGTACTAAGAATCAAACTGGTATCCATTATAGATGAGCCATTTCATCCCATTCTTCATCAGAGAGAAGCTTATTTAGGTCAACCAGAATCAATAGTTTACCTTCGCGGTTGCTCACGCCTTGGATGAATTTCGCACTTTCGTCAGTACCCACGCTTGGTGTGGTGTCGATTTCAGACGAACGTAGGTAAACCACCTCAGCTACGCTATCCACCAAAATACCAATCACTTGGTGCTCTGATTCAATTACGATAATACGCGTGTTATCAGAGATCTCGCCTTCTACCAAACCAAAACGCGAGCGCGTGTCGATCACGGTAACCACATTGCCACGTAAGTTGATAATGCCTAGAACATAATCAGGCGCGCCTGGTACTGGTGCAATTTCGGTATAACGCAGCACTTCACGCACTTGCATTACGTTAATGCCGTATGTTTCGTCTTCCAGTTGGAATGTTACCCACTGAAGTACCTCGTCATTTAACTGGTCTTTTCTCACTTCGACTTCGCTAATTTGAGACATACCTTTTCCTCTCTAAGCCTTTACGGGCACATATCTATTTGTCTAATGCTTTTACATCAAGTCCAGCGTTTAGCATAGCGATCAATGCTTCAACGTGAATCAAAGCGCACATTTTTTCTTTTACCATGCCTGCTAGCCATGGTCGTTTACCTGCCATTTCTCGCCAACGCACTTTTTCGCTGTTGAGTAGCTCAGTACCCATTAATTGAGTCGCAGCTAATCCCCACATACTCGTGCCCAGCATGACAATGTATTGGTAGTTCTGTTTGTATTCGTCGTCAGTCAATTTTTCAGCCATTACCCACTTTGCGGTATCCACGACATCTAGCTGAGACTCGCGGCTAGATTGCAAACCCAGATACCATTCAGGGCGGCCAATAAGATGATTCAATTCTCCAAGGCGATGAATACCACCAAGCTCATCTAAAGGCACGGCAAAAGTAATGTTGTTCACGTCAAAATAGAGCACTTGGAAGTCTTGCTCTCGCTTGGTGCTAGACCAAGTGTAGTCAAGCGCCCCACCCGCTTGCGTGGCGAGTTCACTGACTGATGCAATTTCTGGCTCATGCTCAACGTTAACTTCAACCTCAGTTGTCACCTCTACCACAACAGGCTGCGGGTCAACATAAGGTTCGACATCCCACTCTTGAATTTCTTCTACCTGAGTTGAGGTAGAGAGCTCAATCGTGTTTTGATCCATAATGCTTGAAAGCTGCAATTCCTCAACGGGATTTGACTTCTCAAGCTGTTCTAAAAGACGCTGAATATCTTCTAAATTCGGCACTTCGACTTCTGCGATTGGCGAATGGTAAACATCGGTTACCTGCTGTACTGCATCATCGTTTGCGGCTGATATTCTGGCTCTGGCTCTGGCTCTGGCTCTGGCTCTGGCTCTGGCTCTGGCTCTGGCTCTGGCTCTGGCTCTGGCTCTGCAGTGATTATTTCATCTACATCTGCATTAACAAACGCTTGTAACTCTTCATCTTCACCCAACAACGCTGTGAAGTAATCGTCTAACGCTTGCTCACTCGATAGTAGCGTTTCATCATTCATCAAATGCGAGCCTCTCAAGGTGTAACAGAAGCTGTTTATAGGCGAATACGCCACGACTGCCGGAAGCAAAGTGTGAAACTGGCAAGCGTTTTAAACTGGCATCTCTAAATTTGGTGTCAATCGGCACGGCAGATGACCAAACTTGATTTGGATAATCTCTTTTTAACTGTTGCAGTGTTTCTAAAGATGCTCGTGTGCGTTTGTCATACATGGTCGGTACGATCGTCACTTTAAACGCCTTATTGCGCGACTTTTGCATGATCGCCAGCGTACGAACCATACGTTCTAAGCCTTTCATCGCCAGAAACTCTGTTTGCACAGGGATCAGGATGCGATGACTGGCCGCCAGCGCATTGACCATCATCACGCCAAGAATGGGTGGACAATCGATCAATACGTAATCGTAATGGTTTTTAATCGCCATCAAAGCGCGCTTTAAGATCAATCCCATGCCACTGCGATTACCCATAACTCGGTCTAACGTCGCTAAAGACATGTGAGCCGGAATAATATCAATCCCTGGAATCTCACTGTTCATGATCAGCGGTAAAACAGTATGCTCACTGAACTCTTTAATCTGGAACAGATCAAACAAGCTTGATGGTACATTGTCTGAATCGTAGCCCAAGTAGGTTGTCAAAGAGCCATGAGGGTCGGTATCGACTAACAGTACTTTTTTGCCTTGTTTACTCAGCAAACCTGCCAGTGTAATGGTCGTTGTCGTCTTGCCTACGCCACCCTTTTGATTCGCGATACTCCAAACGATCATAGCCTTACCCCTACGCTAGGCCTACTTCTACCAGCATACGTTCAGCAATGCGCTCTAGAGGTAGATCTTCAGAAGAAATTCCCTCTTTCGCCACTGCTTGAGGCATACCATATACCACACAGCTTTCTTCATCTTGCGCCCAGATCGTCGCACCGGCATTTTTCAGCATACGTGCACCTTCTCGGCCATCGGCGCCCATACCCGTCAGCACCATCGATAATACTTTATCGGAATAAATTTTTGCTGCGCTGCCAAATGTCACATCAACACATGGCTTGTAGTTCATGCGTTCACCACCATCGATGATGCGCAACTTAGCACTACCAGGACGCCCTTCGATCATCATTTGTTTACCGCCCGGCGCCAAATAAGCCACACCGGCTTTTAAGATATCGCCATCGGTCGCTTCTTTGACCTCAATTTTGCATAGCGAGTCTAAACGGCTAGCAAAAGCCGCCGTAAAGGTGGCTGGCATATGTTGGATCAACAAAATAGGATGCGGGTAATTGACTGGCAAATTGGTCAAAATTTTCTGTAGCGCAACAGGGCCGCCTGTTGAAGTGCCAATAGCAGTCAGTTGATATTTTTTACCTGTCGGCTTAAAACGCACATTTGGTGTCACGGCTGGCGCCGCTGTCGCAGAGCGCACACTTGTTTGACGCTGCAATGTGGTAGCCGGTGTGCGAGTCGTGGTTCGCTCAACCGACGAAGTCGTAGTACGAGCAATCAGTGGACGACGCATAAAACTGCGGCGCGAAGCGATTTGAATCACTCGTTGCTGCAGCAGGCTGACCGCCTCATCACGATTGCGCGCGATATCCTCGAACTTCTTCGGTAGAAAATCTAATGCGCCAGCATCAAGTGCATCTAATGTAGCTTTTGCACCATCGTGAGTAAGTGACGAAAACATTAGAATCGGGATTGGATTCGACGCCATAATCTCGCGCACTGCAGTGATGCCGTCCATGACCGGCATCTCAATATCCATGGTGATCACATCGGGTTTGATCTTAAGCGCTTTCTCAACCGCCTCTTTACCATTTACCGCAACATCTACGACCTCTAAACGTGCGTCCGAGTTAATGATTTCACTCACTCGGCGACGGAAAAAACTCGAATCGTCAACGACTAAAACTCGTATTGCCATGTTTTCCCTTTTTAATATTCAACGATTTAGATTCGAGATGCTGCTGCGTAACGTTTTAGTAGATCAGGCACATCCAAAATCAAAGCAATATGACCATCACTTGTGATCGTTGCACCCGCCATACCCGGTGTACCTTGCAGCAGATTATCCAGCGGCTTAATCACCACTTCTTCTTGGCCAATTAAGGTATCAACCACAAAACCAACGCGCTGACTGCCCAACTGAACAATAACAACATGGCCGTGGCCTTTGCGTTGCTCAACTTTCGTGCCACGAGGCGACAACCAATTCTGCAAGTAGAATAGTGGGATAGATTTATCACGCACAATGATGGTCAACTGGCCATCAACCACGTTGGTACGACTCAAATCCAAATGGAAAATTTCATTAACACTCGCGAGTGGCAAGGCGAAAGGATGCCCGCCGATGCCGACCATTAGCGTTGGTAGAATCGCCAATGTCAGTGGTACTTTAATCGTGATTTGGGTGCCTTTACCCATTTGTGAATCGATATCAATCGAGCCGTTTAGGGTATTAATTGCAGTCTTCACCACATCCATACCCACACCGCGACCAGAGATATCTGAAATCTTCTCTTTGCTCGAGAAGCCAGGCATAAAGATCAGATTAAAGCACTCTTTATCGGTTAAGCGTGAGGCAGCATCTTCATCCATCATGCCACGTTTTACCGCAATACCACGCAACACATCCGGGTTCATACCTGCACCGTCATCAACGATAGCGAGTTCGATATGATCACCTTCTTGTGATGCTGATAAAATCACTTTACCAGTACGAGATTTGCCCGCTTTTACACGCTCTTCCGGCATCTCAATACCGTGGTCAACTGAGTTACGCACTAAGTGGATCAATGGATCCGCCAGTGCTTCAACCAAGTTTTTATCAAGATCGGTCTCTTCACCACGCATTTCCAGCGTGATGTCTTTGTTCAAGCTGCGCGCAAGGTCACGTACTACTCGTGGGAAACGGCCAAACACTTTTTTGATTGGCTGCATGCGCGTTTTCATCACAGCGCCTTGCAGATCTGCCGTCACCACATCTAAGTTAGCCACAGCTTTTGACATTTCTTCGTCGTTGCTGTTTAAACCTAAGCTAAGTAGGCGGTTACGTACCAACACTAGCTCACCCACCATATTCATGATGACATCGAGTGTTGAAGTATCTACGCGTACTGTCGCTTCTGCTTGCGGCTTTTTAGCCGGTACCGGTGCACTTGCTTCTTTCTTTGCTGGAACGGTCGATGTTTCTTTTGGTGCAGCCATTGGTGCTGGTGTCGGCGCTGAAATTGGTGGCGGCGTAGCAATGGTTTCGATATTCATCGCCGCAGGCTTGGTCGCTAATTCCAGCTCTTCTGCACTTGGGCCTTTACCTTGACCATGCAATTGATCGAGTAATTTTTCAAACTCGTCATCAGTCATCAAATCTTCATCAGAAGCACTCATTAAGTTAGCTTGTGGCGTTGGTTCTACAGGGGCTGCCGGTACATCTTTACCAGGCGCTTTACCAATGCCGTGCAACTCATCAAGTAACTTCTCAAATTCGTCGTCTGTAATATCACCGCTTTCTTCAAAAGCTGGCGCAGCTGGAGCTACAGGCGCAGGTTTTGCACTACTTGGCGCAGCACCAACCCCATGCAACTCATCCAGCAATTTTTCGAATTCATCTTGCGTAATTTCATCAATAGAGCCCACATCAACATGGGTACTAGAAGCGACAGGCGCAGGCTCAATGTCAACGGCTGGTTCAGAGACAACCACCGCTGGTTCAATCGAAGCTACAACAACTTCTTCATCTGCGCCTGGCTTGCTTAAGCGATGTAATTCATCCAATAACGATTGGTTCGCTGGCTCTAAAGGTTCACGGTCTTGTACCGCTTGGAACTGTGAATTAACGGTATCCAGTGCTTTGAGCATGGTATCCATTAAACTTGCTGTCACTTCACGCTGACCATTGCGCAAAATATCAAACACGTTTTCAGCACCATGACAGGTATCAACAAGCTCGCCCAAGCTTAAGAAACCTGCGCCACCTTTTACAGTGTGGAAACCGCGGAAGATAGCGTTGAGTAAGTCCCTATCATTGGGATTGTTTTCGAGTTCAACCAGCTGCTCAGAAAGCAACTCGAGAATTTCACCCGCCTCAACTAAGAAGTCCTGGAGAATATCTTCGTCTAATTCATAGCTCATATGTAACCTCTATAACCCAAGACTGGAGAGTAAGTCGTCGACTTCGTCTTGTGATGAAACCGCGTCATCTCTTTCGCGAGGGTTGATGATTGGCCCCTCAGCTTCAGTTGACGCTTTTTTCTTGTTATCGGATATATCTTCGTTTAGGTGATTTTCACCAAAAACAGTAAGAATATCAATGAGTCGCATTTCAACTTCGTTAACTAGCTCAATAACTCGACCAATGATTTGACCGGTTAAATCTTGAAAACCTTGAGCCATCAAAATATCGGTTAACAAACTGCGTAATTCACTGCTATTCCCTTCAACCTGACCCAGCAGCGCATCTATTCGATGACAGAGCGCTTTAAACTCTGTCAAATCGATTTTGCCATGCATCAGTTCATTCCATTGAGGTCTAACTTGAAGTAACCCTTCGTGAAGGCTATCAGCAATCGGCATACAGCGATCAACGGCGTCCATGGTTGTATTCGCTGCAACTTCCGTTTTTTCAATTACGTATTGGAGGCGATCCCGTGCGTCTGGGATTTCGTCATTGGCTAAAACTGCAATGCGTTCATCTAAATGAAATTGTTTCAATGATTCACGTAAGTCACGCGTCAACGCGCCAATTTCTTGTAAAACTGGCTCACGCGAAATGTCATAAATACCTTTTATGAGTTCGTCTGCGTCTTGCTGCTTACCACTTTCTAAAAGCTCTACGAGTTGTTTTGCCTGTTCTAATGAGATCATTCCTACGGCCTTTTGCACTCAATCAAATAGTCAATAAATTGACTATAAACGCTCAAAGATTTTGTCCAATTTCTCTTTTAGCGTTGCCGCGGTAAATGGTTTAACGATGTAGCCATTTACGCCAGCTTGTGCAGCCTCAATGATTTGCTCGCGTTTCGCTTCCGCTGTGATCATAAGCACTGGTAGGTGCTTCAGCTCTTGGTCTGCGCGAATATGTTTAAGTAGGTCGATACCTTGCATGCCAGGCATGTTCCAATCGGTAACAACGAAATCGAAATCGCCCTTCTTGAGCATAGGCAATGCAGTTAAACCATCGTCCGCTTCTTGGGTGTTATTAAAACCCAAATCACGAAGTAGGTTTTTAACGATACGGCGCATTGTTGAAAAGTCATCAACAATTAGGATTTTCATGTTTTTATTCAAAATTGCCTCCACTGATTATGATGTCAGTGATTTCTAGTCATGGTTTGTCCACGCACTCAACTTAGTGCGTAAACGTTGCATTGATTGGCTAAGTATCTGGCTAACGCGTGATTCGCTAACCCCAATAACTTCACCGATTTCTTTAAGGTTGAGTTCTTCATCGTAATAAAGAGAAAGAACCAACGCTTCACGCTCGGGTAGGGATTTTATCGAATCTACCAGAGCTTTTCTAAAGGATTCGTCCGCAACACCTTGAAATGGTGTGTTTTCTTCATCTGAGTCTTCAGAAGTAATGACATCTTCCGAAACCCCTAGGTCTTCAATACCTATCAAACGAGAACAGTTGATGTCGCTCAGCACCGTATGATACTGATCAAGCGACATTCCTATGAATCTAGCTACTTCTGAATCCGTAGGATCTCGATTTAATTGACCTTCGAGCGTCGCGATCGCTTGATTGATTTCACGGCTGTGTTTATGCACAGAACGTGGTACCCAGTCTCCTCGACGAATATCATCGAGCATAGCGCCACGAATGCGTATTCCAGCATAGGTCTCAAAACTAGCGCCTTTGCTGCCATCGTAATTTTTTTGCGCTTCAAGAAGGCCAATCATTCCCGCTTGGATAAGATCTTCAACCTGTACACTTGGTGGCAATCGGCCAAGCAAGTGGTGAGCAATACGCTTAACTAGCACCGAGTACTTCTCTAAAAATACTCGTTGGCTGTTATGATTTCCGTATTGGTCGTAGGTCAGCGCCTTATTCACCAAATGGTTCCTCTAATGGTTCTGGTCGATTTAGCAAACGCTCAACAAAAAACTCCAAATGTCCGCTTGGTGTTTTTGGAATTGGCCAAGTTAGCGCTTTGTTTGCCAGTGAGCCCAATGCTAATGCAGCTGGCGAGCGCGGAAATGCATCCACGACAATCTTTTGTTTTTTCACCGCTTGTCGCACTTTATCATCTAAAGGTATACATGCGACGAGCTCAAGGCTCACATTTAAGAATCTCTCTGTGACTAAGGTCAATTTTGCAAACAATTCTCGACCTTCACGGTAACTTCTCACCATATTAGCCACAATTTTAAAACGTTGAACTTGATGCTCTTTGCTCAGCAATTTGATCAAGGCATAGGCATCAGTAATCGACGTTGGCTCATCACATACCACGACAACAACGTCTTGAGCGGCACGTGAGAAACTGATCACCATGTCGGAAATGCCCGCAGCAGTATCGATCAGCAAAATGTCCATTTCATCTTCAAGGCTGCCAAAAGCGCGAATCAATCCGACATGCTGAGCATGGGTCAATTCTGTCATCGATTGAGTGCCGGACGTCGCAGGAATGATTTTAATGCCGTGTGGACCTTCCACAATCGCATCAACTAGATCACATTCACCAGCAAGCACATGGCCAAGGTTACGCTTCGGTCGAATACCGAGCATCACATCAACGTTCGCCAAACCGAGGTCAGCATCCAGCACCATGACTTTCTTGCCTTGTCGAGCCATACAAATTGCCAGCCCTAAAGTGACATTAGATTTACCCACACCACCTTTGCCCCCAGTTACGGAAATTACTTTGGTTAGTGATGGCTGAGTTAAGCGGCGTAATCCGCTAGCTTGGTCTTGTATCATATTCTCTGTCATCATCGCCGCCTAGAACCTCTCTGCTTCACTATTCCAATAGTGCGGTTCATCGTCCGCCGACTTCTCAAGTAAATCATTCGCTTTCGCTACCATATATTTTGGTTGGGCGATAACAATGTCTTCTGGTACGCGTTGTCCGTTCGCGATATAAGCGACTGGTAATGCGTTTTGCACTACAACACTTACAAATTCCCCTAAACTCAGTGATTCATCAAGCTTGGTCAGAATACAGCCTGAAAGAGGGATTCGTTTAAAATGGTCAATCGTTTCTTGCAATACTTTGCGCTGCGCTGTCGCTGGCAAAACTAAGTAACTGTGTATCATCTCACCGCTTTCTTGCATCAATGTGTCTAGCTGCTCAGAAAGTCTTACATCGCGTTGTCCCATACCAGCGGTATCGACCAACACTAAACGTCGATGACGCAACTGGTATATTACATCGGCTAATTCTTTGGAATCTTTAGCAACCTTAACCGGACAGCCCATAATGCGACCATAAATCGCTAACTGCTCATGAGCACCAATTCGGTAAGTGTCGGTTGTCACTAACGCAACATTATCGGAACCAAACTCCATCGCTGCTCGCGCCGCAAGTTTCGCAACCGTGGTGGTTTTACCGACACCCGTTGGCCCCAATAGCGCTACGATGCCGCCACGTTTTAAAATGTCTTGTTTAGAAATAGGAATCTGATCCGCAACCAAACCGAGTAGTGCTTTCCACGCTTTGTTTGGCGCCGTGTCTTCAGGAATGTAACACGCTAGCTGGTCGGCTAACTCTTGAGAAACACCCATACGTTCGAGACGTTTAATCAACATCGCTCGCAGAGGTTCTCGACGCTCCACTTCCTGCCACATCAGCCCCGAGACTTGATGCTCAAGCAAACGCCGAATCGACATCATTTCTTCACGCATATCCGTCCAATCTTCATTGGAAACTGCCGATTCTCTGGAGTTCGAGTTGCGCTCATATCGTGTGGGATCAAGCTGCGGTTTTGGACGCTCAATACGACGGTCTTCTGCAATTAAACGTGCCAAAGGTGAATCTTCTTTAAGTTTAACGTCAGCACCTTGTGAGCGATGATTCGACTGACGCTTCAATAGCGCCGTCAGAGAATCTTCATTGCCGCTTGGCTCTGCACTTTCATACTCTGAGCGTGGATTGCTGTACTGTTTGAGCATACTGGCAAAGCGGTTAGTCATCGAGCGACCATTGTCTTGACCGCTATTGAGGCTAACACGATCGTCATCTAACTGACGCGCTTCAGTGCGAGCAGATAAGCTAGCTGATACTTGTGACGGTGCTGTTCGAGGACGGGAACTATAACTAGCCGTGGATCGTGCCGCTGAAGCATCGCCATCCATTGCTGCTACAATTTCTACGCCACCAGCGACTTTTTTGTTCGACATGATAACCGCGTCAGACCCCAACTCCTCTTTAACCTGAAGTAGAGCTGTGCGCATATCCTTGGCAAAAAATCGTTTAATTTTCAAAATTGATATCCGTTAGTGATCAGTAACAGAATTAGTTGCCCACGGCTTGCACGATACGGATTTGCTTTTCATCCGGGATCTCTTGATAAGAGAGCACTCGTAGCGATGGGATGGTGTTCTTTACAAATTTCGCAAGCGTTGAACGCAGCACACCAGACGTTAACAACACTGCAGGTTCCCCTTTAAGCTCTTGCTCTTGTGTGGCATTGCTTAAAGACATCTGCAATCGCTCGGCTAAGCCAGGTTCGATACCAGCAGATTCCCCTCCCGAAGCTTGCATGGTTTGATGCAAGATTTGTTCCAGCTCGGGAATAAGGGTAATTACCGGCAACTCTGGCTCTATACCATTGATTTCTTGAACAATTAGGCGTTTCAATGAGATGCGTACTGCTGCGGTCAAAATGTCAGGTTCTTGACTCTTTGATGAGTATTCGGCCAAGGTTTGAACAATGGTTCGAATATCTCGAATCGGTACCGCTTCGTTGAGAAGGTTTTGCAATACTTTAACCACAACACCCAGTTGCAATTGGTCTGGTACAAAGTTCTCCACCAATCTCGGCGCGCTGCGGCCCAGCATTTCAAGTAAATTCTGAACTTCTTCGTGGCCGATCAGTTGCGAGGCGTTGTTGGTCAACAGTTGGCTCAGATGTGTCGCCAGAACTGTTGAAGAGTCAACTACGGTATAACCCAGAGCCTGTGCGTGCTCGCGTTGCTCTTCACGAATCCACGTCGCTTCAAGTCCAAAAGCAGGGTCAATGGTGGGTTCACCATCAATCATGCCGTATACCTGACCCGGGTTAATCGCCAATTCTTGGTCTGGACGAATTTCAGCTTCACCGACCGCAACCCCCATTAAGGTGATTCGATAGCTGTTAGGCGTTAATTCGAGATTGTCACGAATGTGTACTGCTGGGATAAGGAAGCCAAAGTCTTGCGATAATTTTTTGCGTACACCTTTCACTCGCTCAAGCAATTCACCGCCTTGATCTCTATCTACCAATGGAATCAAACGGTAACCAACTTCCAAACCAATAATATCAACAGGTTGAACATCATCCCATGAAAGCTCTTTCGGTGTGCTTGGCTCAGCATTTGTCGTCGCAGGAAGATTGGTTTGTTCTTCGTTTTGTTTTTTCTTCTTGCGCGTCATCCAGTATGCGCCCGCACCAGCCATGGCAGCCAATAATAGGAACGCAAAGTGTGGCATACCCGGAACAATACCCATAACAAAGAGGATACCAGCCGTAATCATCAATGCTTTGGGGTTATCAAATAACTGGAAGACAACCTGTTGTCCCATGTCTTCATCGGTATTTTGGCGCGTCACCATGATCGCGGCACCGATTGACAACAACAGCGATGGGATTTGAGCTACTAGACCGTCACCGATCGTAAGTAGCGTGTAGATTTGCATTGCCTCTTTAAAGCCCAAACCGTATTGAGCCATACCAATCGACAAACCGCCAATAATGTTGATAAACAGAATCAAAATACCGGCGATTGCGTCCCCTTTCACAAACTTTGACGCACCATCCATTGAGCCGTAAAAGTCCGCTTCTTTGGTCACTTCTTGGCGACGCGTGCGCGCTTGGTCTTGGTCAATCAAACCGGCGTTTAAGTCGGCATCGATGGCCATTTGCTTACCTGGTAATGCATCTAACGTAAAGCGAGCACTCACCTCAGAAATACGACCCGCACCTTTGGTCACAACCATAAAGTTGATGATCATCAGGATGATGAAGACAACTAAACCGACTGCGTAGTTACCACCGATAACGACGTTACCAAATGCCTCGATAACGTTACCTGCCGCTCCAGGTCCTTCATGACCATAAAGTAATACCACACGCGTCGATGCTACGTTCAGCGCAAGGCGCAATAACGTTGCAATCAGAAGTACTGTTGGAAAAGCAGCAAAATCGAGTGGGCGTCGGGTATAGACTGTCACCAATAACACCACCATAGAAAGTGCGATGTTAAAGGTGAAAAACAGGTCGAGCAAAAAGGCTGGCATTGGTAAAACAACCATAGCCAACGTGGCCAGAACCATAACCGGTGCACCGATGGCTGGCATTGCTCGTTGAGGTAGCGGCGGTAATTTGTCCGCAAATGGCAGAGTGAACTTCATATAATCAGTGGCTGATACAACTAAATTGTTTGTTAACCCAGATAGTTAGCCACTTATGCAAGTTTTAGTCCACTGAAATGTCAATTATATGTCGATTATTGATCGCAAATTTCTAGGGGCGAATATCCCATAGCAACTCACCGCGCTGCTGCGCAACGTCGTATTCGATACAAACAATACCAGACGTCGGGAACATTGGCGGTACGATATCCGTCACTAAATCCGCCGTGAGATAACCGACGAGCGGCAAGTGAGAAACCAGCAAGACTGAATCTAATTTTTCAATCTCAATAAGCGCTTGCAAATAATCGGCTACGACTGCTGAGTACGTATATCGTCACGTCTCTCGCATCGAATACGTTCTGCATGTTTGCTGCGCTCTTAAATACGGACTAACCAGAACTTTATCAAACTGTTTCATTCCCTTCGCAACGCATTGCTCGGCTGCAGATTTCGATACCGCACGGCCCGATGGCGTTAGCGCTCGTTCAGCGTCACTTTGAGCAAAGGCTTCAGCCTCTCCATGACGCATAATCACGATTTTCATAGTCTTTCCTGTGTCGGCAACCTTCGTGTGAGCTCACCGTTTTTTTGGGCTAAAATTAAAATTAATTATATCAAGTAACTTGCCAAAGACTCAGACTTTCTTAACAATCTTAAAAGCAAACATTACCTTTTTATCTATACGTGCCACTGACTGCAATTCGTCATACGGACTCGTTAGACCAGCAATCAAACGGACTTATTTTGTTCGAAACTGCATATCGTTAACATAATTGACGTCAATATATGTGAGACAATGCATAACAAGTCTAGTTGATGTCTACCTCAAAAGGGCCATTTTGCGAAACACGTTGTTTGTGAACAAAAATTTGCAGCACTTACAAACGCGTTCATACTTAGACATATTCTCAATGTTGGAGAAACACTGTGCATGTAAGCCCTAATGATACCAACCAATATCGTTATTTAACGCTCGAAAACGATCTGCGAGTGTTACTTATCCATTCGCCACATGCACAAAAGTCAGCCGCGGCACTTGCGGTCAATGTCGGTCACTTTGACGATCCCCTTGAACGTCAAGGGATGGCTCACTACCTCGAACATATGCTATTTCTTGGCACTGAGAAGTACCCTCAAGTTGGTGAGTTTCAAAGCTATATTAGTCAGCATGGTGGCATTAATAACGCATGGACTGGCACCGAACACACCTGCTTTTTCTTCGATGTCGATAATAATGCGTTTGAAAATGGCCTAGATCGCTTCAGCCAATTTTTTACCGCACCACTGTTTAACGCTGAAGCGCTCGATAAAGAGCGCCAAGCTGTCGACTCAGAGTATAAACTCAAGCTCAACGACGATTCGCGACGTTTATATCAAGTACATAAAGAAGTCATCAACCCAAGACACCCATTTGCGAAGTTTTCCGTTGGCAACTTGGAGACGCTGGGTGATCGCGAAGGCAGTTCAATTCGCGATGAGATCATCGCTTTTCATGGTCAACAATACTCCTCCGATTTAATGACGCTTGTACTTATTGGTGAACAGCCACTTGAACAACTTGAAGCATGGACTCGAGATAAGTTTAGTCACATTACCAATCGTCATTTGGCTGGTAAATTCATCGAAGAGAGCTACACCGATGAACGTTCTATTGGCATCTGGGTTAATGTTGAACCGGTCAAAGATTTTAAGAAACTGATTCTGACCTTCCCGATGGAAAACAGCGATCTGTACTACCACACCAAACCACTCTCTTATTTTGCTCATCTTCTTGGTTACGAAGGCGAGAACAGCTTGATGTTAGAACTGAAAGAGGCGGGTTGGATAACTTCGCTATCTGCAGGTGGTGGTGCTAGCGGCAGTAATTACCGAGAATTCACCATTAGCTGTACGCTGACTCAAGAAGGTCTAGCGCACACTGATGACATCATCCAAGCCATTTTCAACTATATCGCGCTGATAAAAGCGCAAGGCTACGATGAATGGCGCTATCTCGAGAAACAAGCAGTCTTAGAATCGGCTTTTCGTTTTCAAGAGCCCGCTCGTCCTATGGATCTTGCCAGTCACCTCGTCGTAAATATGCAACACTACGAGAGCGACGATATCATCTACGGTGATTTTAAGATGGCCGAGTATCAACCGGAATTACTGCGGTATTTAGCGAGCTATTTTACCGTTGATAACCTACGCGTTACCCTTATTGCTAAAGGCTTGACCTACGAGGAAGAGGCAAAGTGGTACCATACACCTTACTCTGTACGCCTATTAAGTCATGCCCAGCGAGAACATTACACGGCACCGTCTGCGATCAAAGCCGCGCTACCTAAACAAAACCCATTTATTTGTTACAACCTAACGCCGAAAGAAGTGCAAGAGCATGCGGATGTACCTGCGCTAATTAGCGATTTACCGGGCTTTAAGCTGTGGCATTTACAAGATGATGAGTTTCGTGTGCCCAAAGGCGTGGTTTATGTTGCAATAGATAGCCCTCACGCTGTGGCCAACCCGATCAACATTGTCAAAACACGTCTCTGCGTGGAAATGTTTCTCGATTCTTTAGCCAAAGAAACCTACCAAGCTGAAATTGCAGGTATGGGGTATAACCTATACGCACATCAAGGGGGCGTAACGCTCACTATCTCAGGCTTTACCGAGAAACAGCCGGAATTGATGAAGATGATTTTGCAGCGCTTCGCCAAGCGTGAGTTCAGTGAAAAACGGTTTAACACCATTAAGACTCAGTTATTGCGTAACTGGCGCAATGCAGCGCAAGATCGCCCAATTTCTCAGCTTTTCAATGCAATGACTGGCATTTTACAGCCAAACAATCCTCCTTACGCCACATTAGTGGAAGCACTTGAAGAGATTCAAGTCGATTCCCTATCTAGCTTTGTGCAGGCAATTTTGGCCGAGTTGCACGTTGAGATGTTTGTTTATGGTGATTGGACGCGTGATGACGCGGCTGCGTTGGGTGAAACGCTCAAAGATGCATTGCGCGTAAAAGGTCAGCAATACGAGGAAGCGTTGCGCCCCCTAATCATGCTCGGAAAAAATGGCACCTTCCAACGCAGCGTTGCTTGCAACCAAGAAGACTCCGCGGTGGTGGTGTATTACCAATGCGAAGATACCTCACCGCAAAATATTGCCCTGTACTCGCTAGCAAACCATTTAATGTCGGCCACATTTTTCCATGAGATACGCACCAAACAACAACTCGGCTACATGGTAGGCACAGGCAATATGCCACTGAACAAACACCCGGGCATGGTGCTATATGTGCAATCACCAAACGCGGCGCCGAGTGAGTTGATCAGTTCAATTGATGAATTTCTCAACGCATTTTATATGGTGTTGTTAGAACTCAATGAGTATCAATGGCATAGCAGTAAACGCGGATTGTGGAATCAAATTTCCACCCCAGATACCACGCTTCGCGGGCGGGCTCAACGCTTGTGGGTGGCAATCGGGAACAAAGATGAACACTTCGACCAACGACAACGCGTCCTTGCTGAACTCAAAAAATTGACTCGCAGTGATATGATTCGCTTTGTTGTCAATGAGCTCAAACCACGCACAGCAAATCGTTTAATTATGCACACTCAAGGCAACGCCCATCAGGGTGCTGCACCGCTAAGTTTAGGGCAGGAAATTGGCGTAATTGAAGAGTTCCAACTACGCCCGAAAGACATCGAGTTAGGCTGATTGCTCCGACTCAACAATCGCTTTTAATGAATGAGGGTGTAGCTTGATGCACACGCCTTGGTGTTTAAATGCCACGGTCGGATTATTAAGACGCTCACCCTCGCCTTTAGGGCTTGAGAGTTTTACCTTAATGCCCTGTTGCGCCAATGTGTCCCATTGTTCAGCAAGTTGTGGAAAACGCTGCGTTAGCTCTGCCGCGAACTCATCTGCGGTTTGTGCATTCGATGGAATCACAAACTCCACATGCTCCCAAGTTTGCTCTGGGTAAATCTTACCTTCAGCAGGGTATGGCAGTTCTAAGCACTCAATCTCCCAACTTAGTACTTTTAATGGCTGATTAAACGTCATAACGATAATTGGTCTGCCATTAATCATGGCATTCGAAATTTCTTTACCTTCAGCAAGCCACGCTTGATGAGCAAGTTGAGCTAATTCAGGCTCGTTGATACGCAAAGCGATGTGATCGGCTTGAAACTGCGTTAAGTCAATCTGCAGCTTATCGCTTAACTTCTGAATTTTATACATAAAGTCTGGCAGCTTTTGTTTTAGTTGCTCGGGTAGTAACTCAGCAGTAGCTAACGACATGTGGTTTTTCCTTAAGTAAAGGTTACTTTTTCTTAATAGTAACAAGATCATCAAGAAAGTAGAAAATACTCAAATTACGCCCTATATGCTGCCTAATAAAATTGGTATCATGTGCGCCAATTTGTGAACTCGATTCGGTTTGCATTGATGAGTATGACTCCCGATACTTACAGGGTATAGCCCTTAGTTCGGTCCAATGCAGACCACTATAATTCCTAGAATTGAAGGAAGCGCGTGTGAATATCCAAGCACTTATTAATGAAAAAGTTTCTCAGGCTCTTGAAGCCGCTGGCGCACCTGCAGGCAGCCCTGCAGCCGTTCGTCAATCAGCAAAACCACAGTTCGGTGACTACCAAGCTAACGGCGTAATGGGCGTTGCAAAACAACTAGGTACGAACCCTCGCGAGTTTGCGCAGAAAGTGTTGGATGTTCTAGACCTCGATGGTATTGCGAGCAAAACTGAAATCGCAGGCCCTGGTTTTATCAATATCTTCCTAAGCGAAGAGTTTCTTGCAAAACAAGCAGATCTTGCTCTAGCTGACGCTCGTCTTGGCGTAGCCGCTGAAGCACCACAAACTATCGTTGCAGACTACTCTGCACCTAACGTTGCAAAAGAAATGCACGTAGGTCACCTACGTTCAACCATTATCGGTGACGCAGTAGTACGTACTCTAGAATTCCTAGGTCATAAAGTAATCCGTGCTAACCACATTGGTGACTGGGGCACGCAGTTCGGTATGCTGATTGCAAACCTTGAACGTGTACAGCAAGAGTCTGGTGAAGTTTCAATGGAACTGGCTGACCTTGAAGGCTTCTACCGCGAATCTAAAAAGCTTTACGATGAAGACGAAGAGTTTGCAGTAAAAGCACGTGGTTACGTAGTGAAACTGCAAAGCGGTGACGAATTCTGCGCAGAAATGTGGAAGAAGCTTGTTGACGTTACCATGATTCAAAACCAACGTAACTACGATCGCCTAAACGTATCACTAACGCGTGATGATGTGATGGGTGAAAGTATGTACAACGACATGCTGCCAAAAATCGTTGCTGATCTAAAAGCACAAGGCCTTGCGGTTGAAGATGACGGCGCGCAAGTTGTGTTCCTTGAAGAGTTCAAGAACAAAGATGGCGAAGCAATGGGCGTTATCGTTCAGAAACGTGACGGCGGCTTCCTATACACAACAACGGACATCGCATGTGCGAAATACCGTTACGAAGAACTAGGTGCCGATCGCGTACTTTACTTCATCGACTCTCGTCAGCACCAACACCTGATGCAAGCTTGGACTATCGTGCGTAAAGCAGGTTATGTTCCTGAGTCTGTGTCTCTTGAGCACCACGCATTCGGCATGATGCTGGGTAAAGACGGCAAACCGTTTAAGACTCGTGCAGGCGGTACTGTTCGTCTTGCTGATCTTCTTGATGAAGCAGAAGTTCGTGCAGCACAGCTGATCGAATCTAAGAACCCTGACCTAGCAGAAGACGAGAAGAAAGCGATCTCTAATACGGTTGCAATGGCAGCGGTGAAATACGCAGACCTATCTAAGCACCGTACCACTGACTACGTGTTTGATTGGGACAACATGCTAGCATTCGAAGGTAACACAGCTCCTTACATGCAATACGCATACACTCGTGTAGCTTCTATTTTCGCTAAAGCTGGCGTATCAATGGATGAGCTACAAGGTGAAATCAAAATCACTGACGAGAAAGAGAAAGCACTGATCGCAAAACTCATGCAGTTTGAAGAAGCCGTTCAATCTGTTGCTCGCGAAGGTCAACCGCACATCATGTGTAGCTACCTATTCGAACTAGCAGGTCAATTCTCTAGCTTCTACGAAGCATGCCCTATCCTTGTGGCAGAAGACGAAACTGTGAAACAAAGCCGTCTAAAACTGGCAGCGCTAACCGCGAAGACGATTAAGCAAGGTCTATCGCTACTCGGTATCGAAACGCTAGAGCGTATGTAAACTGCAAGATTTGAGAGCGTCACGCTTCAAAACGCAGCGCTTCGAGAATTGGAAGTCATTGCTGACTAGAAAAAACCGACGTGAAAACGTCGGTTTTTTTGTCGTTGAAGAATATAGAATTGGGCGTAAAGAATTGAGTGTATCTCGAGCATAGCGTTCTCATATCTCGCCTCCCACTTCTTGTTCTCCGCTCACATCTCTCCCCTTCTACGTTATAATCATCAAAACTTCAAACCAACGAGAATAACAATGAGCTTTGAACTGCACCCTCAACTGGCTAAGGACACTACGGTACTTGGTCATTTCCCGCTTTGCGTAGCGTTACTGCACAAAGATGATTCTGTGCCTTGGGTTATTTTGGTACCTAAACGCGAAAATCTAAAAGAATTGCATCATTTGCCAATGCAAGAACAACAGCAATTTTTGTTGGAATCGCAAGCGGTGAGCCAGGCATTAGAAGCGACATTCCAGCCAGACAAACTCAATTTCGGCGCTCTTGGTAATATGGTGCCACAACTGCATATTCATCACATCGCGCGTTTCACTACCGATCTCGCATGGCCTGGTCCGCTATGGGGTAATACCAAGGGTGAATATCGTAGTGAAGAAGATCAGCAAGCGGTCGCAACTCGAATTAGAAATGTATTGGGCTTAAGTAGTCTGTTTACTAAATCTTAAATACAAAAAAGCCACTTCGTTTGAAGTGGCTTTTTTTAACTATTGCTCGCTACATCGTCACCGTCAGCGACAAACTATCGGCTTGATTGACGGAGTAGCGAACTCGAGTAATTTTATCCGCTTTATTGGTATCAATCATACGAGATAACACTCCCTTTTTGATCCAAACTGCGAGCATGGCATCAACCCCATCTTCACTTAAAGCAAATTTCTTTGCCAGTTCCGTCCGAGAGGCACTGCCCTGAGCTTCTATATACGCTTTGAGTTCGATCAAAATCATGCGATTTGTACCTCCAGTGCTTTTTTCTGCTTTTTACCGGCAATTTTCAATGAACGATAAACAGCAAGCGCAGCGATAACGATACCAATGATCCAAGTCGCACTCATCACTGGATGGTCAACAAAGTGAGTCGCTTGATAGTATAACGTCGCACTGCCGTATGCGAGGCCCATGGTCCAAACCGCAATAAAGCGAGCATACTTTTGGCCAAACTCTCGAACATACGCTCCCATCGCGGCAACACATGGTGTATAGAGCAAAATAAAGATCAAATAAGCAAACGCGGCATTGCCAGTTACAAAGTGCGACTTGAGGTTACCAAAAATAGTCGCATCAACCGCTTGCTCTTCCGCAACCGCTGATTTATCAGTCAAATCACCGACTTCGACCCCTAGTGGATCCGTGTAGTTTAAGCCTGCAAGGTTATCCGGGATGGTTAACACGGCCTCTTTTAGACTTGCCGCTAAATCGTATTGCGCATCACCCTCTTCAGCTGGTGAGTAAAGGCTATTTAGTGTACCTACGACTGCTTCTTTGGCAAAAATACCGGTAATAATACCCACAGTTGCTTGCCAGTTATCGCTGTTAACGCCGATAGGGGCAAACACTGGGGTGACCAATTGAGAGGCTTTAGACAGCACAGAGTTCTCTGAATCCTGATTACCAAAAGAGCCATCAGTACCCATTGAATTCAAGAAGCTGAGAATCGTCACAACCATCACGATGGTTTTGCCCGCACCCAACACGAAACGTTTTAGCTTTTGCCACGTTTTGATTAATACGTTTTGCATCGTTGGCAGTTCGTAATCCGGCATTTCCATGATCAGGCTATCGCTTGAACCTGGATACAACGTCTTTTTCAGCACCAGCCCCGTAAATACCGCCGCCACAATACCCAATAGGTACAAAGCAAACACAACGTTTTGCCCGCTCTCTGGGAAGAAGGCTGCAGCGAATAACGCGTAGACAGGGAGACGTGCACCACATGACATAAATGGAGCCATTGATGCGGCAAGTTTACGCTCACGCTCTTGGTCAAGCGTACGTGTTGCCATAATAGAAGGTACGTTACAACCAAAGCCCAGCACCAATGGAACAAAAGCTTTACCTGGCAAACCTATTTTTTGCATCACTTTATCGAGAACAAAAGCCGCACGAGACATATAGCCCGAGCTCTCCAGCACAGCAAGGAACAAATACAAGCAAGCAATCACTGGGATAAAAGTAGCAACAGTCTGAATACCACCACCAATACCATCAGCCAATAAAGTGACGAGCCAAACAGGTAAATGTGCATCCAGTAGGTAGTGCCCGCCATCAACCAGCAACGCACCAACACCAATATCAAAGAAATCGATAAAGGCACCACCGATATTAATCGAGAACATAAACATCAAGTACATCACAACAAAGAAGAATGGCACGCCAATCCATTTATTGAGGATCACTCGGTCTAACTTTTCAGTAAAGCTGTGACTCAGTTTGCCTTCACTACGGCGCACTTTTTTACATTGTTCATGCAATAACGTGTACTTAGTATCGGCAACATGCAGGTCAATATCCATATCAAGATCAGCAAGTTGCTTATATACCACATCACGCTGTTCCGATTTTAACGAATTTAACACCAGCACATCTTGTTCTAATGCGCGAATAGCTAGGGCACGAGATGCGGATTGCTGACCAACAAAGATGTTCTCTAGGTTGTCTAATGCACTTTCAAACTCCGAGCAGTATTGTAACTGCATCGCGTCGAGCGTTACGCCTTGCACCACAAGTTTATGTAAACGTTCTTTAAATTCAGAGATTGCAGCTTTATTGTTCGCCGAAATAGCTAAAACCGGACAACCTAACCATTTCTCTAAACGCTTGGTATCAATAACTTGACGCTCGCGTTTTAGTGCGTCCATTTTGTTCAGAACCACCACCATTGGGCGGCCTAACTCACGCAGTTGCAACGTCATATAGAGGCTGCGCTCCAGACATGTCGCATCAACAACGTTAATAATCAAATCTGCAGGATGAGTAAGTACTGCGCGAGAAGCAATAGACTCGTCGATACTATTAGTATCGTTACCGCTGTCTAATGCATAAATGCCAGGTAGATCGGTCAACAAGAAATCATCACCTGAATGTGCATAATTACCGGTTTTCTTTTCGACCGTCACACCAACCCAGTTACCTACTTGTTGTTTGGCGCCTGTTAATCCGTTGAACAGTGTTGTTTTGCCGCTGTTTGGATTACCAACAGTAAGAATTTGGTATTGCATTATTTCGCCTCCACTAAAATTGCATCGGCAATATTGGTTCGCAGTGCAACTGATACACCTCGGACTTCTACTTGTAACGGATCACCCATTGGCGCAAAACGGATGAGCTTTACTTCTGTATTTGGTAGTAGACCCATAATCATCAGTTTTTTTCGTACGTCATTAGAAAGCTCAGAAAAGCCGACAATAGTGGCCTTTTGTCCTTGGCTTAATTTTGACAATTGCATAGCGAATACCTAATTTTTCTGGCAAGTTGGTAATGAGAGTTATTTTATTTATGTTCCAAATAGTAACTGAAGAAGACAATAACTATCTTGCCTGAAATCAAACTTTACGTTTTTGTTGGCAACAAATAATAGTCGCCAAAACACGTCATTTTTGTCAATTGCAACACGTCAAATACGTCAATAAATTGCCGCCCTATTATTTACATAAATACTTATAAACACATGACGTGATAAGTTTTTATATTAAAAGCAATACAAAACAATGACTTAATTAAATGTCGCAATTCTTATATCATGTTGGCGTTAATTTTATAAGTAAAATAAGTAGAGTGGTTTATAGTGGTTTCCGTCGGGTTAAACAACCTTATGACAAAGAATTCCAGAGGTGGTGCAACGCACCACTCCGGCAGCAAGCGAAGGTGTCATTGACACCCGTGGTATAGTCCCCCCGGCTATACCACGATATTTTTTTCTTACCCTTTCATGCCAAAATCACACCAAACCTTTACACTTCAATAGCTTAAACAAACACTTTGTATCCCATAGCAAGGCATAAATCCCAATAAATCACGATACAGCTTTCAACTGATTAGCGAATAACATCTACACATTGCTCATCAAGAAGTTATCACTGGTATTGATTCAAATACGATCCTCTCTATTGCAGCAGAAAACCAACAACACACAGAATATTAAATTCATTAAATATCAATTATTTAACTAAGTTTTAGTTGCTAAATAAGATTGATTCACTACGAATACACGACGACGAGAGCTAACTACGTACTTAATGGGAGGGATGGAAACCGGGATGGTACTGGCTAAACGAAGCGTCCAGCGCGCTTTATATCGCTTCTACACTCTGTTCGATAAACTGGGTTGGGGATACACCAAAACGATGCTTAAATCTTTGGCTAAAATATGAGGCGTCGTTAAAACCACAGCTAAAAGCAATATCCGCGACTTTACCGCCCGCAAGCAGCTGGCGGCAGGCGTTATCCAACCTTACCTCAGCTAAATAGTCAGAAAATGTTCTTTGTGTGGCAGCTTTAAATCGACGTTGTAAGCTACGCTCTGAAACATACAGCATTTTAGCTGCTGTTGATGTACTAAAATCAGGGTCGGTATAATGCTCTAATACTAGCTCCTCCAATCGGTCTACGAATGGATCGGCAATATCCATGCTGGTCGATTTTAGCGATATTCGATCAAATTCGATCACTGAGTGTTCATCAAATGCTTGGCTTTCATTCCAACTCATGACCACGGTATTTTGTTCAGTGCTCATATTCACTGTGAGTATGCCACCACTAATTTCAATCAATTTCGCTATTTCTTGCCAGCTTCCCTCACCATCCAGATCAATGGGCGAACCCAGATCCGATATTTGAACAACCACTTTTTCGTCCACACTGTAAAGCTCAATATAAGCCGTTTGATTGCGTTCACAGCGCTTAACTAAACTGTCAAAGACCAAATTGAGTAATACATCGAGATTAAAGTAATTCAGCAAAGCATAAATATCCTTACTCTCTTTATTTCGCTGCTCAACGGCCAAACCCGCTCTCGCAAACTCTTCTTTCCAACCATCCAGTGTTGAATTCAAAATCATCGACATATTATAAACAGGCGAGGCATTACCTTGGGCTTCACGCATGTTAAGTAGCAGCTCAAGCTCTGAAGCAATTTGATCAATAACTTGATTTTTACCTATCTCTCCAGCTTGCGCCAACGTCTGTTCTGCAACGGTTAACCGCTCTCTAAAACATTGAATCGCTTGACTAAAAATCAGTCGTCTCACTTGCATTTGCTTGCGTAATTGATGGTTATTGCTCAGTAACACGCGGCTTTGATGACGCAACTGGTTTGTTTTCAGCGCCACCTGAGCTTTTAATTTTCTGTTGGCATTGCTCATCATTCGTGAACGCCAATAAACTAAGCCAAATAAAAGCAGTAAACCAACCGTCGCATAGGTAGCAAATGCCAATGCCGTAAGATACCAAGGTTCGGTAACGGTAAATGTGAGCGTTTTTATCCCACCCTTTTCAATCCCGTTAACAACAGGCCGTACTGATAGGGTGTACGTGCCAGGCATTAAACCCTCCATGACAATTTGATAGCCCTCTAAAGGTGTCCATACCTTGTCATTATCAAGTTTAAACTCTAGTGATGAACCACTCAGGCTCGGCATAATGCCCATTTGAACCGTTATTGTCTCTCCGTAAGGCGCATTCAACTTTGATTCGTCTACCGATCCAAAACCAATCAGCTTTTGGTTAATTTTCACTTGAGAGAATAAGACATTGGCTTCTGGCAATGAACTGACCGCTAAATCACGGCTATTTAGACTGATTAGACTATGCCAAGACCCCAGCAAGAGCGTATTTTCATCAGTGGCGCTGGTTAAACAAAAACCATTTTGAAATTCATTATTAATGAGCCCAAAAGGTTGCCCATAATGCCCAACCAACTGCCCATCTAATGTGTAATGACTTAAGCCTGCTGAAGACGTTAGCCAAGACCCGGTGGCATTGTTCACGATACATTGTGGAGCAACGTGCTCATCCACTAATGGCAGTGCTAACAACGCCTCCGTGTTGGTATCAAAAATATTGACCCCATAATTGCTCGCCACCCAAATATGATGATCTCTTCCTTCGATCATATTTCGCACTGCACCGAACTTTGCGGTTGTCGCGATGAATTTCAGCTGTTTATCTTTGAGTAAATACACGCCATGGTCAGTGCCAAGTAGCACTTTATCAGCCCTTGAGATCATCATGTTCTTCAAACTACCTTCCGCATAGTTTGAAGACATCCATTGCTCAGCAATGGTTCTTAACTCTCCGCTCTCAACATCAAAACTCCATACAAATGCGTCACTGGCAATCCACAGTATGCCCTTAGAATCAAAAGCAAGTTGCGTAATCGGGGTGTTTTTTAATGCCTCAGGTATCTGAATATGCTTCTGTCGTTCACCCGATTTTGCATTAATTCCAATCAATCCTTGATTGGTTGCCAGCCACAAAACACCTTTAGACTCGGCTAGGTTGTTCACTCGCCCGGCGAATACACGCAGTTTAGGTGTCGGCCTCTCTCTTATTAGACTGTATACGCCATCATTTCTCAGCATCCAATAACCTCGTTTGCTTTCCATAGCGATAAGGTTACTGACATTGGCATGGTGATTTTGCAACCCAAGCATTTGGCTGGAATAACGTTCGAATTTGTCACCAAAAAGAGAGAAATAGTGGATATCTTTATTGGTCGCTACCCACATACCACTGCTGTTATCGTTGACTAATGCGTTGATTTTTTTTCCAGCTAAAGCGAAGCCTGCATCTTGTTCGCCGGTAAATTTTTCAATTTTTCCGGTGATGAATGAATAGACATATAAGCCGTTTTGCGTACCAATCCAATAGGACTGCGTCGTTTCATTAATAGTCGTAACGTTAGGAGTCGGAATGATGTATTTGGCTTTGCTGGTATCATAAAGATCGTAAACGATGGTCCCTTTGGCTGCCCCCATAACCAACTCTCGACGACTAGTGGAAAAATAGAGCTTATCTATCGGGCTGTCTTTTGAACGGGCTACATGATGAAATTTTTCGCCTTCAGAGACAAACACGCCGACGTTGGTCGCTAATACCCAACGCTTTCTGATCAGCAGCGCATCATTAATTGCCAAAGTATTTAAACTGCTAAAATGGTATAGCTCTTTAATCGAGTAGGTCGCTAGAACGCCATCAGCAATACGGTAAGTATGAAAGTGAGCTTCATCGGTAAGCCAAATGTAACCATTCGACGCGCCAAGTTTTGTCACTTCTGTTCCGGGAGGAAGCTCAAACGCCACCACCCTTTGTTGGTTAGCTGCAGAGCGATAAACTTTATTATCTTGATAAGTCCAAAAATGGTCGTCGACCACAACCAAATGTTCTGAGGAGTAAGGAAGAGCAGAACCCCATTTCGGTGACACTGTTTGCCCATCGAAGAAAAGGAGTTTCCCTTTTACATCGTGTATCCACAAACCGCCATTGGTCGCAGAAAACAGCTGATTTGCAGCAAACACGCGCCCTTGACTCTCTGTCGGTAATGGATAAAAGACCGACGGTGAAGAATCGAGTGCTAACGTAATATGCGAAACAAAATAGAGTAACGCAGCCCAACAGGCATGTTTCACTGGTGTAATCCCTAAATGGCTCATTATGCAGCTTGGTCTCCTTGTGCCAAACTGCTCTAACCAGCCATTCTATTTGATAACCACCGAGTTGAATACCAAAACAGGGATTTTACTTAGAATAAATACTCAAAGTGTTGTGTCATTCACTCAAACAAACCACGAAACTATTTGCAATTTGATCAATAAATTCAAAATAGCTACCCGGTTTCACATCGATTGTTGATGCGACTGGGTCAAGAACGCCTTTCTTAGCTTCACTGCCACGCATTACGGTCTCGATTACTGCTGGCGTATACTGAGGTTCTGAAAACACACATTTTGCATCATTGCTTCTTAGCTGATTACGAATTTTGATCAGGGTTTTTGCGCCCGGTTTGCGCTCTGGTGATACCGTGAAATGACCCAGGTTATTTAATTGGTAATCTTGCTCAAAATACCCATAAGCGTCATGGAAAACAAAGTAACCATTTTGCTTCACTGGCTCTAGCAACGCCTTCAATTGCTTATGTTTATCAGCGTATGTTTGTGCAAATTTTTGGTAGTTAGCCTGATACACATCCGCGTGCGCAGCATCAAGTGAAATCAATTTATCTGAAATTGCCTTCGCCATTTGCAGCGTTGGTTGGTAACCAAGCCAGAAATGCGGATCATAAAGACCATGATTGTGACCATCGTGGTCATGATCATGCCCCTCATGACTGTATTCACGTAATGACACATTCGGCACATCGGCAAGCTCAAATGCCGACTCTTTCTCTTCCAGCACACCGCCTAAAAATGGCTCAAGTCCTTCACCAAACCAAATAACTAAATCGGCTTGATTGATTTTCTTAACATCTGAAGGTTTGAGCGCGTAATCATGAGGAGAAGCATTCGATTGGAGTAATACATCCGGACTCCCTGCACCTAGCATGATCTCTTCAGTGATCATTTGAATCGGTTTAATACTGGTTAACACATGAAGCTCTTGTGCCATTGCGCCATTACTTACAAGGCCCATTAGCGCAGCGATCGATAAAGCGAATTTAGTTTTCATTGTATGACGTACTGCTATATAGAATTGGATGGGAATAAATGTTACATTATAACATTAGTTAATTGCAAATGAGTTCCATTCATGAGCACAGTCATCGAGCTATCCAATATCAATGTTCAATTTGACGGCCGACAAGTCCTCGATAATGTCAGCCTGAAAATTAATAAAGGTGAAATTATTACCTTAGTCGGTCCAAATGGCGCCGGTAAATCCACCTTGGTAAAAGTGTTATTGGGACTACAAAAAAAGTTCAGTGGTAAAATCACAAAGCCTAAACAACTAAAAATTGGCTATGTTCCACAGAAACTAAAATTGAATGAAACACTGCCGCTTGATGTCTCGCGTTTTCTTCACCTAGCCGGTCACTTTAGCCAGCAAGAAATTCAAGATGCTCTCGCATTAACTGGTGCACAACATCTACTGAATAGTGATATGCATGCACTTTCTGGTGGTGAAACACAGCGCGTACTATTGGCTCGTGCATTGTTGCAGCGCCCGGACTTATTAGTGTTGGATGAACCGGCGCAAGGCGTCGATGTTCAAGGGCAAATTGACCTTTATGATCTAATTGATACCATCCGTCACCGCTTTGGTTGCGCGGTTTTTATGGTTTCTCATGACCTACACTTAGTGATGGCAAAAACAGACCACGTTATCTGCTTGCACCATCATATTTGCTGTTCAGGTGAGCCCGCTACCATCACGCAGCATCCAAAATATATTGCGTTGTTTGGTCAAACGCGTCAGGAAACACTCGCGTTTTACCATCATCAGCATAACCACCATCATCACGACCTGTCGGGTCAACCCGTTGGTGGCGATGTCTCATCTTGTTCTTCTCATTGTCACGGTCATCATCATGATTGAGTTTCTACTTCCCTCGATTTTTGCAGGTCTTGGTATTGCCCTAATTGCAGGGCCACTAGGATCATTCGTCGTTTGGCGCAAAATGGCGTACTTTGGGGATACCCTCGCCCACGCATCGCTGATGGGGTTAGCGTTTGGCTTCTTATTCGATATCAATTTATACCTAGCCCTAGTTATTTGTTGTTTGCTACTCGCCGTAGCTTTGGTCACGCTGCAAAGACAGCAATTGATCGCTGCAGATACGCTACTTGGCATACTTGCTCATAGTGCATTGTCCATTGGTTTAGTAGCGGTAAGCTTTCTTGATAATGTGCGAATCGACTTAATGAGTTACTTATTTGGCGATCTGCTGGCGGTAACACCACAAGACCTGATCTTCATTTACTCTGGTGTGGTCGTGGTCGGCATTATTTTGGCGGTATTTTGGCGTCCATTGCTAGCAACAACTATCAATGAAGAGTTGGCGTCTGTCGAAGGTCACAATGTTGATCTGATGCGTTTGGTTTTAATGTTACTTATCGGTCTTGTCATTGCCGTTGGAATGAAGTTTGTTGGCGCATTGATCATTACTTCATTACTGATCATTCCCGGCGCTACCGCAAGACGTTTTGCTCGCTCTCCAGAGCAGATGGCAATTATCGCCTCTTTGCTTGGTGCAATTGCTGTATTGATCGGCCTAAGTTTATCATGGCACTTTGATACACCAGCCGGCCCTTCCGTGGTAATAAGTGCTGCTGGTCTATTCTTGTTAAGCCAGCTAAAACGCATCGCTTAATGGCATAAAAAAACGGCTTCCGAATGGAAGCCGTTTTTATTACTCGTTAACTTTCGCTCTACGCGCCTTCGTTATATAACTCTAGGCTGGCTAAATCTTGCTGAATTTCCAACTGAGTCTTAGCATCATCACCACGCAAAGACTCTAGATACTCGAGATACTGCTGGTTGATGTCACCTGTTACATATTCACCACTAAACACTGAGGTTTCAAACTTAGTGATTTCTGGGTTGCCTAATCTGACCGCTTCAACAAGGTCATCCAAGGTTTGGAAAATCAATTCGTCAGCACCAATGTACTTACAGATTTGCTCATTGTCACGACCATGCGCAATCAATTCATTGGCGCTCGGCATATCGATACCGTATACATTCGGGAAACGAATTTCCGGTGCGGCAGAAACCATGTAGACCTTATTCGCACCAGAATCTCTTGCCATCTCGATAATCTGTTCAGATGTCGTGCCACGTACAATGGAATCATCCACCAACAGAACATTCTTATCTTTAAACTCAGAGCGAATCGCATTGAGTTTGCGACGCACGGATTTTTTACGCTGTTGTTGACCCGGCATAATAAAAGTACGACCAACATAGCGGTTTTTCACAAAACCTTGACGGTATGGAATATCAATGGCTTGCGCAATCTGTAGTGCAATATCACATGAAGTTTCAGGAATAGGAATGACAACATCAATATCTAAATGCGCGTACTCATCGCGAATGCGTTCACCCAGTTTTTTACCCATTTCTACGCGCGCCGCGTAAACCGAAATTTTATCGATAAATGAATCAGGGCGAGCAAAGTACACGTACTCAAACATACATGGATTAAGCGTTGGGTTATCCGCGCATTGATGTGTAAAGAGTTCACCATCAAAGGTGACGTAGACCGCTTCACCCGGTAATACGTCACGAATAAAATCAAAACCTACCGCATCCAATGCCACAGATTCTGACGCTACCATATATTCAGTTTGACCTTTAACTTCACGCTTGCCCAAGCATAGTGGGCGAATGCCTTTCGGATCACGAAATGCAATCATGCCATGGCCGATAATCATCGCGACAACTGCATACGCGCCACGAATAGTGCGGTGCACATTCATTACTGCACGAAATACATCTTCACTAGTCACATTGCCACGAACAGTATCGATCTCATGAGCGAGTACGTTAAGCAGGACTTCTGAGTCTGAAGTGGTGTTGATGTGACGACGGTCTTTATCGAAGAGTTTTTCGCGAACTTCATTCGCATTAGTGAGGTTGCCGTTGTGGGCGAGAGTGATACCAAAAGGAGAGTTTACATAGAAAGGTTGAGCTTCTGAGGCACTGGAGCTGCCTGCGGTAGGGTAACGTACATGGCCTATTCCCACCTCTCCTTGCAGTCTTTGCATGTGTCTCGCTTCAAATACATCCTTTACCAATCCGTTCGCCTTACGCAGACGAAAACGATTGCTTTCTATGGTACAAATACCAGCGGCATCTTGGCCACGGTGCTGCAATACAGTCAAAGCGTCATAAATAGACTGATTAACAGGCGTCGTGCCCACGATTCCAACAATACCACACATGTCCTAACCCTCGATTTGCGACAATGGCTGGCGCGTTAAATCGCGCCAGATAAGAAACTCGATGATGTTTGTAGGTGTTTGAAAAACGGTTCAATGATCAATTTGAAGTGTGGCACCAACTCAGAAGTCGTCCACCATTCACTTTGATTCATTGTGGTGAAGGTATCAACAAAGAACAGAACTGCTGCAACAATTAACACGCCACGCAACCCACCAAAAACAATACCTAACACGCGATCTGTACCTGACAAACCCGTTTTCTGAATCAACTGTCCAATTACATAGTTGACCAACGCACCTACAATTAGCGTGGCAACAAAAAGGGCAGCGATGGCAGCGCCATTACGAAACATTTCGTCATCGATCCCCGTGAAGTAGACCGATAGACGTCGGTAATACTGACTGGCGATGAAAAATGCACCACACCAGATAACCAAAGACAATGCTTCTTTAGCGAAGCCACGTATTAGACTGATCAAAGCCGACAGGCCAATCACACCTAAAATAACAATATCTAACCAATTCATGTGTATTCACAATCTTTCGTTGGCGCGCATTTTAGCAGAAAAAATGACGACGCAAACGTTTTCTTAAGGATTTAATGGTTTAAATTTAAGCAATCGACCTTTTGAACCAGTAATTTTTTCCAGTTCGCCAACTTGACGCTCAAGTTTCGTTTTGGACACATCCGGACCAATAATGACTCGAGTAAATCCATTTTCGAGTTTGGTATGCGCTTGATAACCCGCTTTTGCAGATCTTTCACTACATTGGCAGCATTATCGGCATTCTTTAGTGCCATCAATTGAATGATCCACGCACTCTCTTGATATTGATTTCGCTCTGGCACCGGTTTTTCGACAACTTCCACCTTATCTTCATTCGTTGGCGCTGTTGCTGCATCAACGACGACTTCTACAGGTGAAGGGGGAAGAGAAGCTGAGTCATCTTCCGGAGCTAACACTTCAAACGTTTCCACATCACTATCAAGCTCTGGTTTGATAGGAATGCTTGCAATATCTTCTTTGTAGTGTGTTTTCTGCCCATCGAGTACATCAGGCAGCACAATCACACCGATTGAAACTAGAATAATGGTGCCAACGAGACGATTTTGAAATTTACTTGCCATTTACTCTCCTTTTTCCTGCCAGTGCTCAAGTACTTCACCAACAGTATGGAATGAACCGACAACAATAATGACATCGTCCGCTTGCGCTTGTGTCATTGCTGCATTAAATGCATCAACGGGCGTGTGGTATTTCGCTTGTCCTTGTGGCAGGTACTGACATAACTCATCAGCACTTGCTGCGCGAGGACCTGTTAATGAAGCTGGATACCACTCACTTGCTAGCGGAGACAAGATCTCAAGTGTTGATTTAATATCTTTGTCATGCAACATCGCAACGACGATACGAATAGTTTTACCCACATATTGCTCGTGGATACGATCAACGAGATATTGCGCAGAATGTGGATTATGCGCCACATCTAATAACACGGTCGGCTGACGACAAATCAGCTGCATACGACCTGGCAAGGTTGCGTTTTTGAGGCCGTTAACGATGTTAACATCACTGATGTCGAGATGTGCCGTTGCCAGTGCCATCAAAGCCGTTGCTGCGTTTGGCAACGGCAAACTCGGCACTGGTAATGCCTCAAGCTCGTAGCTACCGTGAGTCCAACACCAAGTGTTGTTTTCGGTTAGTGCATAGTTGTATTGAATACCAACTTGGTAAAGCTCTGCATCAATATCATCGGCATGAGCCGCTACCGTTGATGGTGCTTTAGGTTGACCGCAAATCGCTGGTTTACCAGTGCGGAAGATACCGGCTTTTTCAAAACCGATGACATTGATGTCATCACCAAGCCAATCCACATGATCAATCGCCAGACTGGTTATCACTGAAACATCATGATCAACCACGTTAGTCGCATCGAGTCGACCGCCTAGCCCTACTTCAAGCAAAACAACATCAACGTTCTCCGTTTGGAACAAACGCAATGCCGCTAAGGTGCCAAATTCAAATAAACTTAGGCTAATTTCGCCGCGTTGCTTCTCAATGAAGTCAAATGCTTGAGCATGTTTTTCATCGCTTAAATCTTGCCCGTTAATACGGACTCGTTCGTTATAGCGAATCAGGTGTGGTGAACTGTAGACACCTACTGAATAGCCAGCATCAAGCAGAATGGCTTCCATCAGGGCACACGTTGAGCCTTTGCCGTTGGTGCCAGCGACGGTAATCACTGTTTGGGCAGGTTTGGTAAGATTGGCTTTGCTAGCAACCGCTTGAACACGATCTAAGCCGAGGTCGATTGCTGAGGTATGTATATTTGCTAAATAATCAAGCCACATCGCGAGTGGAGATGTGGCTTGAGGAATAAGACTTTGACTCATCTAACTTTAACCAAAAATTCCGTGGTTGTTTGTTAGTGATACTTTAACCTTTTTCGTGCGCTTCTGGTACAGAATACTCAGGTTCTTGCGGAGAATCGTTCACAGAAACAACCAGCGGTGATGCTGAATTGGTCATTTTTGCCAACAGACTGCTCACACGTTGACGCATTTCACGACGGTCAACAATCATATCGATTGCACCGTGCTCAAGTAGGAACTCACTGCGCTGGAAACCTTCAGGAAGATCTTCACGCACAGTTTGCTCAATAACGCGACGACCAGCAAAACCGATTAGCGCTTTTGGCTCACCGATATTGATATCACCTAGCATTGCCAAACTTGCAGATACACCACCCATGGTAGGGTCAGTCATCACAGAAATGAATGGCAGGCCTTTTTGTGATAGACGCTCAAGAGCGGCACTGGTTTTTGCCATTTGCATTAGAGACATCAATGCCTCTTGCATACGTGCACCGCCACTTGCAGAGAAACAAACCAAACCACAGTTGTTTTCCATTGCTGCTTCGACCGCTTTAACAAAGCGAGCACCTACAACAGAGCCCATTGAGCCGCCCATAAAAGAGAACTCAAATGCACAAGCAACGACAGGAATACCAATCACTTCACCCTGCATTACAACAAGTGCGTCTTTCTCACCGCTACTCTTTTGCGCAGCAGAAATACGATCTTTATAACGCTTAGAATCTTTAAACTTCAGCTTATCTTGTGGTTCAAGATCATTCGCCAGTTCAACACGGTTTGTGTCGTCTAAAAATGTTTCCAAACGACGGCGTGCTTTCATGCGCATGTGATGGTCACATTTCGGACATACTTCTAGGTTACGCTCTAGTTCAGCGTGGTAAAGCACTTGCTCACATGAAGTACATTTTGTCCAAACACCTTCCGGGATAGAAGCTTTGCGTGAACTTACGATATTGCTTTTTTCTAAAATCTTTTCAAGCCAACTCATGGAAGACCTTTCTCTATTTCATCTTCCGCATCATGCGAAAGACATAAAATCTGAATATATGCGGGAGGATTAAAGCATATAAAATGCCAAGTGTAGACAAAAAACTGGTTGTACCTATTTTTTGCAACCCCGTCCCAACACTAAGATAGCCATATCAGCAAGATGCCTCTAAATCTCGCATCAACGCTTAATGTTACTATTTCTGAACGATTTACTATAAATTAGTTCAAATTATCTGGCAAAACAACGGGCCAATCGGAGCGCGAGGGAGATCAAATTCTTGAGGATAATCAACATCAACCAAATATAATCCTTCCGCTTTTGCAGTGGCACCGGCTAATTTTCGATCTTTAGCTTCCAGTAACCATTGGATCCATTCTGGCTCTTGCTCACCACGCCCAACACACAACAAGCTGCCTGTAATATTTCGCACCATATGATGAACAAAAGCATTAGCTTTAATATCAATCACCACATACTGGCCATGACGAGTAACGTTTAAATGCATAAGATTGCGCCATGGGCTGTGCGACTGGCAATGCACTGCTCGAAACGAAGTAAAGTCATTCTCACCCAACAAATACTGGCCTGCTTGCTGCATTTTTACTTCATCTAACTCGCCGTGATAGTGACTCACACCAGAATTAAGAATCCCCGGACGCAACGCACTATTAAAAATGATATAGCGGTAGCGGCGTGCGGTTGCCGAAAAACGAGCATGAAACTCATCCGGCACCTCTTTGGCCCATCGAACCGCAATGTCTTTGGGTAAATTTGCATTCACACCCATCATCCAAGCCACCATTTTACGGTTTGCCGTCGTATCGAAATGCACAACTTGGCCTGTACCATGCACACCTGCATCGGTACGACCCGCACATTGCACTTCTACCGGATGATTGGCGACAATACTTAATGCTTGTTCAAGCTTTTCTTGCACGCTTTGAACTTCTCTTTGACGTTGCCAGCCAAAGTAGTGAGTGCCATCATACTCAATACCTAAAGCGATTCTCATCTTGGTCTCTCTTAGAAAATGGGGTCAGAAGTATAGCGAAACTCCTATACCCAATCTAGCTTTGTCTATTCAAGTGGCTTCAAACCAAGGCATTTTCCGCCAAACTTGTTGATTGAGTAAATCATAGAAAAATAAAGGGGCTTACGCCCCTTTAATCATTATCAAACCATATAGCGCAAAAACATCACGCTCGGCTATTAATACTGTCGATCAATTTTTTCGCTTCTTGACGAATATCATCACTGCCATCAACAATCGCCTCTTCAAGCAAGCGTACGGCCCCCGAAGGATCGTTCATCTCAATGTAGATTTTAGCCAAATCGAGCTTACCTGCCGCTTCTGCGTTGGCATCAACGTCAACATTCGCCATATCACCAATCACATCAGGAAAATCGGCTAAGCCAACATCTAATTGCAGCGCTTCTTCATCAAAGCCAATTCCAGCTTCTTGTTTTTCAACTTCAGCCATCAACTCGTCAATAGTGCGATATTGATGATCGCGAGGATTAAACTCCGGTAAATCATCTTGATTTTCCCAATCCTCATTCTGAACTTCAGCTACCGCTGGTAGATTGTCTTGATCCCAAACTTGCATTTCATCAGCAGGAATATCATCAGAAATGTTAGCTTGTTGTTCAGCTGATAGGCTAAATCCATTCCAGTCTTCTCCACCCATATCTAGCATGGCTTGCAGATCCATACCTGCAGAGTCACTTGCTTCACGATCGACGGGTTTACTTACTGGTTCATACTCTTGTGCGTCTTCTGCTAACAGTTCATCAAGTGTATGTTGCGCAAAGTCATCTGAAGAGTGTTCCGGACTTGCATAAGACGTTGGCTCTGCTTCGCTATTAAATAGCTGAGATAAAACGTCGTGCTCATCTAATGAGCGATCCAGTGTTTGCTCAGAATCATCCGCTGTAGGCGCTGTTTCTTGTTCAGCTTCCACTAGCGACGTTTCGAACTCTGGCTCAGGCTCTTCGGCAGCATCAACTTGAGCTTCTTCCTCAACTTGCGGCTCAACAGGCATGTCTGCTAACGCTTGTTCTTCACCATATTCCGGTAAATCGTCATCCAGAAGATCGAACTCTGCTGGCTCATCCACTTGTGCAACGTCGCTTTCTTGCTCAGCATCTGATTGAGCCTCGGCCTCGGTTTGAGGCTCTACCGGCATATCTGCGAGCGCTTGCTCTTCACCGTATTCTGGCAATTCGTCATCCAGAAGAACGAACTCTGCTGGCTCATCCGCTTGTGCCGCTTCGCTTTCTTGCTCAACATCAGATTGAGCTTCGGCCTCAATTTGAGGCTCTGCCTGCATATCTGCCAGCGCTTGCTCTTCACCATATTCCGGTAAATCGTCATCCAGCAAGTCGAACTCTGCTAGCTCATCCGCTTGTACCAATTCGCTTTCTTGCTCAACATCAGATTGAGCTTCGGCCTCGGTTTGAGGCTCTTCCTGCATATCAGCTAGCGCTTGTTCTTCACCATATTCTGGTAAATCGTCATCCAGAAGATCGAATTCTGCTAGCTCATCCGCTTGTTCCGCTTCGTGTTCTTGCTCAGGCTCTTGAGCAGCATCAACTTGAGTTTCTAACTCAGTTTGCGGCTCAACAGACATATCCGCTTGCGCTTGCTCTTCACCACGCAATTCCGCCAACGCATTTAATGCTTCGTCATCGCCATCAATGAGCCAATCTTCATCACTTGGCATTCCAAATTCATTGTCGATCGCCGGCAACGCTGCTTTCGGTGCAGGCTCTGGCTCTGGCTCTGGCTCTGGCTCTGGCTCTGGCTCTGGCTCTGGCTCTGGCTCTGGCTCTGGCTCTGGCTCTGGCAGCATTTGTTCCACTGACTCAGACGGAAGGTCAACACTTTCTTCCTCAACCTCGTCGAGTGATTCTTCAAAAGAAAATTCACCTAACAATGGATCTTCTTCTGGTGCAACATCGAGCATGTCATCGATAAAGTCTTCACTTGAAAACTCTCCCTTCGACTCGGGCTCTGTTTGTTGTTCTAATGTGGCTAACGTATCTTCGCTGTGCGCAACATCCTCACTCTGAGGCGTCTCTTCAATCAACTCAGATGATGTAATGACATCTTCATCGATAGCAGAAGCCTGCTCGAACTCAGATTGTGGCGTCGATTTTTCAATTTCTAACAGTTCTTCAAATAGATCAGTACCATCATCACCAATTGATGATTCTTCACTATCCTCTGTCAGTAATTCATCAAGTAAGTCGGTACTATCAGCATCAAAAGCACGACTGTTTTCGTTATCTGATTGCTCCTGTTCATCAAGCAACTCATCGAGCATCGCAATAGAATCAGGGTCAAAATCAATCAGATCGTCATCATCATTCTGATCTTCAAAATCCGTATCTTCAACTAAGTCATCCAGTAACGGTGTCTTTTTATCGAGTTCATCTTCACCATCTAAAAGCTCATCTAAGATTGCTGTCGAATCTTCGCTTAAACCCGCAAACGTATCGTCATCACTGTCATCAAGCCACTCATCCAACAAGTCGACGTTTTCTGAGCCAGTGCTGAGGTCAAACTCATCCTCATCAACATCCAATAGTTGGTCTAGTTGCTGAGGCTGCGCGACATTCGATTCAGCAACAGATTTAGACGGTTCAAATAGTTCGTCAAATAATGCATCACTGTCTTCTTCCAATCGGTCTAAGGCAGTCTCTGTGTTTTGTTCAAAATCGGCTTGAGCGTCGGCTTGTGCGAGTAAATCATCAATCTCACTTTCAGAAGTAATTACACGCGTCGCAGCAGATAGCGATTCCTCACCAAGTTCAAAATCACTGGTGGTATCTTCAAGCAAATTATCAAAATCAAAACTCGAATTTTCGTCTTCATCACTATCGTTGAGCAATTCATCAAGCATGGATTGATTGATCGCATCATCAGGATCATTTTCTTGCAACGCTGACTTAAATAAGTCATCGAGCTCATCTTGGCTTACAGAACTATCCGATAGGTCAAAATCGTCATTGTCATCAGATTGATCTTCAATCACGACATCATCTAATACTCGCTCCATCTCTTCGAGGCCGAGCGCTTTTTCATCAGCACCCACACTGATGCCGTTAGCACTTACGCCTGGAGAGCTAAATGATTCATTGAGGTCGCCATCATCATCAATTGCGGCAAATGGGTCGTCTTCTTCGCTATCAAGATCAAATTCAATATCGACATTGCTGAGATCGGCAAATAGGTCTGTATCCTCTTTCTCCTTAGCGTCTGCTTCAATTTCGTCAGCAAACAGTAAGTCGTCATCGCCAGACTCACCAAACAAGTCATCATCAAGGTCCAATTCATCTTCAACTTCTTCATCCGATGTATCAAACATTGGCGGTACAACAGGCGGTACCATGGTGTTTTCGGTCTGATTAAGCTCTGGTGCTGATTGAGGTTCTGGTTTCTTACGGCGTGTAAAGGCCATGATACCAAGACCAAGCAAGAGCGCGGGAATCACCGCTAATCCGCCCACAGCCCAACCATTCGACAACAGCTTGTCTAATGAACTTGGCGCATTGCGCTGCTCTTCCGCTACACGCTGGCGCTCGGCTTCTAATAATTTCTCAACTTCAGCACGAATTCGACTCTCATCACCCAACTCCTGCTTTAACCCATCCACTTCCGTTTGTACGTCCGCCAACATTAGACGCAGGCGATGGTTTTTTTCTTCCAAAGCCGATAATTCGGACTCTGATGTTTGCAGCTCTTTCTCTAGTTTTACAACTCGTTCAGGTTTTGCTTCAACAAGTGGTTTTATGGCTGGTTTATTGGACTCTGGAAGAGCCCCGCTGTTCGCTGGCGTTGGCGCTTTCTCTTGCGCAACATTGACCGGTGCTGATTTGGTTGGCTTCGGCTCTGCCTGCTGAGATGGTTTTGGCGTGGCTACCGTGCCATCCAAGCGAGCCTGGTGTAAATCCATGATTCGCACGGCTTCAGCCGTTGAGACACTACGCGCCTGAGCTAAAGAAGGAATACGAAGGGTACTGCCCGGGATCAGCGTATGGATATTTTGGTTTTCAAACGCCTGTGGGTTGAGCTCAAAGATGGCTAACAGCGTTTGCTGTACGGTGACTTGATTCGATGGTCGCAGCCTTGAGGCCACCGCCCATAAAGTCTCACTCGCTGAGGTTGGGCCATAAAAACGCGAGGGCTCATTTGCCCCGGAGATTTGGCGTGGTATTTGTTCAGAGAATTGTGGTGATGATTGAATCTGACCATTCGGCCCGGTAAGGCGAATACTCTCTGCACTAGCAATATTAGTCTGAGTCACGGCTACCAATGCTAGTGGCATTAATAGACGTTGAAGAAGTCGACGCATAGAAGGCTCAGCTCGGTGCTCTTAAAATTAGTTTCGGTGATCTGCAAATATATCGGATCATGCAGGCAAAACTATAGTTATGAAGCCGAAAAATGTGTGCCTAGCTTAATATTCGCATTAATCTCACACATTTTTTTCGACTTTGACAAAAAAAGCCCCGCATTATGCGGGGCTCATAAATGACGTTAAGTCAGGATTAGTAGTAATCGCGAATCAGAACTTCTGCAATTTGCACGGCGTTGGTTGCTGCACCTTTACGCACGTTGTCTGCTACTACCCACAAGTTAATACCGCTGTGGTGGCTGATATCGTTGCGAATACGACCAACCATCACATGGTCTTTACCACCCGCATCACGAACTTGAGTTGGGAAATCTTCACCGTGGAAAACTTCTACACCTTCGGTATTTTCGAGCAGTTGAATCACCTCTTGTGCATCAATCGGCGCACGCGTTTCAACATGGACAGCTTCAGCGTGGCCGTAGAATACTGGCACGCGCACACAAGTTGGGTTCACTGTGATTGAAGGGTCATTGAAGATTTTTTGTGTTTCCCACACCATCTTCATTTCTTCTTTGGTGTAACCGTTTTCCATCATCTGATCAATTTGTGGAATACAGTTGAACGCGATTTGTTGAGAGAACTGCTCGCTTTCTGCTGGGATACCATTAAGTAGTTTCGCAGTTTGGCCCGCAAGTTCATCAATACCGCCTTTACCAGCACCAGAAACCGATTGGTAGGTTGATACGTTAATACGCTCAATACCTACTGCATCGTGAATTGGTTTTAGTGCTACTAACATTTGGATCGTAGAGCAGTTTGGGTTAGCGATGATATTGCGGTTACGAAACTCTGCAATCGCTTCAGGGTTTACTTCAGGCACAACCAACGGAACATCGTAGTCGTAACGGAAATGCGAGGTGTTATCGATAACAATGACGCCTTCTTCAGCCGCAATTGGTGCCCACTTAGCAGACAGTTCACCGCCAGCAGAGAAAAGAGCAATGTGCGCTTGTGACCAATCAAATTCGTCTACGTTTTGTACGCGAATAGTTTTGCCATTAAAACGGTAAGTTTTGCCTTCACTACGTTCACTCGCTAGCAGGAATAACTCGCCTACTGGGAACTTACGCTCTTGCAACACTTCAAGAATTGTTTCACCGACTGCACCCGTCGCACCTAGTACGGCCACATTATATTGTTGGCTCATTCACTTACCTCAATTTGAAAACCTAATTTCGCTAGTGGCGTCAAGTTACTCTCTTTGCCACCCACCAGCGTTACTGCGCCATATTCGCGGCGATCCCAATAATCCTTGCGCATTTTATCAAACGCACCAGGTTTTGCGATTTCACGGCGGAACAACGCATCATCTTTACGCACATCATAGATGATCTGAGTTAAATTGTGCAGCGTTGCTTCATCCCAAGCATGTTGAACGAACGCTCTCGGGACTGGCGCCACTGGCAGTAACTCTGCGGCTGATGCGGCTTTTGATTCGCCCAAAAACTCACAGTAGCTATTAAAAATCATCGTAGTGCCGCGAGCTTTACCTTCTAAGCCATAGCCTGCGACATGCGGGGTCGCGAATGCTAACAGAGGAAGAAGCTCCATATCAACTTCTGGCTCAAACTCAAATACATCCAATGCAGCTGTAAAGCCATCTTGCTGTTGTAAACGTACTTTGAGCGCTTGGTTATCTACCACTGGGCCGCGTGCAGCATTAATCAGAATTTGATCGCCGCGTAAGCCGCTGAGTACCGTTTGGTCAATCATATGATGGGTTGGGAATTCGCCATCACGAGTGATTGGCGTATGCAGTGAAATAATATCGGCTTGCTCAAGCAAAGTGTTAAGCTCAGTAAATGTTCGCGTATCGCCCTCCGTTTGTTTAATTGGGTCGTTAATCAGTACCTTAATGCCAATGCCTTCAAGACATTGCTGTAAGTAGCTACCCACTTGACCAGCACCAACAATTCCCACTGTTTTATCAAACACAGAAAAACCTTGCTGCTGCGCCAATACCATCATGATGCTAAATACATACTCCGCTACGCCCACTTTGTTACAGCCTGGTGCGGCAGTGAAAAAGATGCCACGCTCTTGCAAAAGGTTCTGATCGACGTGATCCATCCCAGCTGTCGCAGTACCGACAAATTTGAGTTTGTTCGCCTTGGCAATCAGCGCAGCATTCACTTTGGTCACTGAGCGAATCATTAGCGCATCAACATCAACCAAATCATCTGCCGTAAGCGTTCGACCAGGCTTAAGTATCACTTCACCCAACTGAGCAAAAAGCTGCTCTGCATAAGGCATGTTTTCATCTATCAGAATTTTCATTTCACATCGTATCTTGTTGGTGTTTGATGGCATTGTGCAAAATTCATCTTTCGCTGTCGAGCGTTGCACATCTCCTATTTCAAGCGCAAACAGAGTGAAACCATCAAAATCTGCATCGGGATTCACCATCAAATAACTTTTGATAGTCTAGAAAATAAAAAACCGGCCTCAATATGAGGCCGGTAAGGTCCAGAACAAAAGTATTTAGTCCGCTCTCCTGGGCTAAATATTGCGTCTGTACGACCATTGCCAGTTGGCTCAGGTCAAGCTCTGGAAACTGGGTTGTCAGCGAGCAAACTCACCAACGAAATCAGTTAACCTTGATACTTCTTGATCACTAGCGTTGCGTTAGTACCACCAAAACCAAAGCTGTTTGACATGACAGTGTTTAGCTCTGCTTCACGAGTTTCAGTCACGATATCTAAACCGTGAGCCGCTTCGTCTAGGTTTTCAACGTTGATGCTTGGCGCAATAAAGTTGTGGTGTAGCATTAGCGTTGAGTAAATCGCTTCATGTACACCTGCCGCACCCAATGCGTGGCCAGTCATTGCTTTAGTCGCAGAAATTGCAGGGCTGTTACCGCCGAACACTTCTTGAATCGCGCCAAGTTCTTTCACATCACCAACGGGTGTTGATGTGCCGTGCGTATTTACGTAGTCAATCACGTCAACTTCTTGCATTGCCATCTTCATACAACGCACTGCGCCTTCACCTGATGGAGCAACCATGTCGTAACCATCTGATGTTGCGCCGTAACCAACGATTTCACCGTAGATTTTTGCGCCACGAGCCAAAGCATGTTCAAGCTCTTCAATCACCATCATGCCGCCGCCACCAGAGATAACAAAACCGTCACGGTCTGCATCGTAAGTACGTGATGCTTTTTCTGGTGTTTCATTGTATTTCGTTGACAGTGCGCCCATAGCATCGAACATCATAGTCAATGTCCAATCTAGCTCTTCACCACCACCAGCAAAAACAACGTCTTGTTTACCCAGTTGGATAAGCTCTGCTGCGTGGCCAATACAGTGTGCCGAAGTCGCACACGCTGAACTCATCGAGTAGTTTACGCCGCGAATTTTAAACGGTGTTGCTAGACACGCAGACACTGTTGAAGACATTGTACGTGGTACCATGTATGGACCAACACGCTTAACGCCTTTCTCACGCAGAATATCGACTGCTGCAGCTTGATTTAGTGATGATGCACCACCAGAACCCGCTACAATACCTGTTCTTTCATTTGATACTTGGTCTTCAGTTAGACCTGAATCTGCAATTGCTTGCTGCATTGATAGGTATGCATAAGCAGCCGCATCACCCATAAAACGCATCTGTTTGCGATCAATATGCTCTGCTGGGTTGATTTTTAGATCACCCCAAACCTGCGAACGCAGGCCGTTCTCTTTGAACTGCTCAGAAGCAGAGATGCCAGATTTGCCCGCTTTAAGAGATGCTAGAACTTCTTCAACGTTGTTACCGATACTAGAAACAATACCCATACCGGTGATTACGACACGTTTCATTATGACATTCCTATAAATCAAAATACCGCTAGATAATAACTAAGTTAACCCATGGAAGTGGTCAGCTTTCCTGTAAAACCGTACAATCAGACCAACTTTATAGGCGATAATCACATATATTAGACACTATGACTGCGATAACCAATGCCCAACTTGGCTGGAACGAAGCGGGAACGCCAGTTTCAGACCAATTCGATGACGTGTACTTTTCTAACGTAAATGGCTTAGAAGAGACGCGTTACGTCTTCTTGAGTCAGAATCATCTACCACAAAGATGGCAAGATTATGACCAGCGCCGCTTTGTGATTGCTGAAACAGGCTTTGGTACCGGGCTTAACTTCCTCGCTGTATGGCAATGGTTTGAAGTGTTTCGCGAGCAAAATCCAGATGCTTCGCTCAAAGAATTGCATTTTATCAGCTTTGAAAAGTACCCATTAAGCCCTGCCGATTTGGTTAAAGCCCATCAAGCTTGGCCTGAGCTTGCTAAATACGCCGAGCAGTTGCAACGCCATTATCCAATTGCCGTGCCTGAGTGCCATCGCATTGTACTGGCAGATGGTAGCATCACTCTTGATTTATGGTTTGGTGATATCAAAGATTGCATGCCTCAAGTGCCTGTTCCGGCACAAGGTTTGGTGGACGCGTGGTTCCTTGATGGTTTTGCCCCGAGCAAAAACCCAGAGATGTGGAATCAAAACCTCTTCAATGGCATGGCAAAGCTTGCCAAGCAAGATTGCAGCTGCGCGACCTTTACTGCGGCGGGATTTGTGCGCCGTGGGCTGATCGAAGCAGGCTTTGAAATGAAAAAAGTCAAAGGCTTTGGCACCAAACGTGAAATGATTGCCGGCCGTTTAACCGAGCGTCAAACCGATACCAACATCAAACCATGGTTTAACCGTACCGCCAGCACTCAGCACCAAAATATTGCCATTATCGGTGGTGGCATTGCCAGCGCTGCATTAGCAAAGACGTTAGTGAAACGTGGTCAAAAAGTGACCCTGTATTGTCAAGATGAACAAGCAGCCTTGCGAGCCTCTGGTAATCGCCAAGGTGCGGTATATCCCCTTCTTAATGGCGAACATCAAGGCGTCTCTCGTGTATTTGCACCTGCGTTCTTGTTTGCTCGTCAGTTTGTTGACCAAGCCGCTGAGCAATTTAGCTTTGACCATGATTGGTGTGGCGTTACTCAATTAAAATGGGATGAAAAATCGGGCGCTAAGCTCGATAAAATGCTTGAAGGCAATTTTGACTCACAATTGATCCACGCTTTAGATGCCAATCAAACCAGTGACACCATTGGATTACCGATTGATATGGCAAGCGTGCACTACCCATTAGGTGGCTGGCTATGCCCAGCTGAACTCACTCAAGGTTTGATTGCGGAACTAAGCAAAAACTCTCTATTTGAAGTCAAGTTCGAACACAAAGTAGAAGCACTAGAACTTAGTGAAACCATCTGGCAACTGCAATGCAATGACCAACAGTTCGAACACGACTGTGTCATCATTGCCAACGGCAATGAATTTGCGAGCTTTAGCCAAAGCCAATTTATTCCACTTGGTCAAGTAAAAGGTCAAGTGAGTCATATTCCAACCACAGCGTCACTCACCCAACTAAAAACCGTACTTTGTTATGATGGCTATATGACGCCAGTCAATCCAAACAATGGTCATCACTGTATTGGCGCGAGTTACGATCGTAGCAACCTAAACTATGTGTTTGACCCAATTGCCCAGCAAGATAATGGTGACAAACTGCGCCATTGTGTGCCAAACCAAACTTGGCCAATCGATGTGGATACCTCAAGCAATCAAGCTCGCCAAGGGATCCGTTGCGTGAGTCGTGATCATTTACCTTTTGTCGGCAACGTTGGAGATTTTGAGCAAATTAAAACAACGTATGCCGGTCTTGCGAACAATGTTGAACAAGCGCCGACTACGCCACACCACCCTAACCTATTCTGCTTCCTTGGTTTGGGTTCTCGTGGTTTAAGCTCTGCGCCGTTAATGGCCGAAGTTTTAGCTTCGCAGATTTGTGGCGATCCTCTACCTCTGCCTGTTGATTTACTTGAACAGATCGACCCAAGCCGAATGTGGATTCGTAAGCTGCGCAAGGGCAAAGCCATCACTGAATTATAATTTCTCCAAAAAGACCTCCATTGGGAGGTCTTTCAAATCTATTCAAACTCAATAATTAAGCGTTGTTCACTAATTCATTCCATAGATCATTAACAATCATGCGATCGGCTGGTGCCAGCTCAGTACGAGCTTTATCGAGGCTAGCAACAATGCGCTGTTTCAGCTCTTCTACATCATTGATGCCTTCTTCTTCACATGATGCTGCCGAAAGTGAAATGTGACCACGCAAGTAACCACCCGCGAATAATTCATCATCCGATGCGGTGGCAATGCGCGCATCAATCAGCTCGAGTAGCTTTTCTTCAAATTCAATAATCATGTCGTACTCAATCAATTCAGTTTGATTCTCAAAAAGGAAGCTGAAGCTTCTCACATTGCGAAATTGAACGCAAACCCTATGTTTCACGGGGCTTTAACATCTGGCACACACTATGCAACCACCCGTTTACGTCTATTAAAACAGAGAGTTTTCTATGTCTGCTACCCAATTAAGATTAGGTGCGACTGTAGCTGCATTTTCGGCCTGCGTTTTTGTGCCAAATAGCTATGCTCAACAACCATTTACTGATTGTCCAACTGAAGCATTTCTTATTCAAAGCCCTTCAAGCGCTCCGATTGCCTACGGCGTCAATATCGACTTGGGTAGTTATCAAGCTCTGAATTCAACTTTGGGCAACGCCAAGATCAATGCGGTCGGATTCAGTCAACACGACAATTTTATTTACGGTTGGGACTATGGCACATCTTCATTAACTCGAATCGACAGTGATTTTGTTAAATACGCACTTTCAGTGACCAAACCTGCGGGAGCACCAACTTCAATCTACGTCGGTGATGTCGCTCTAGATGAAAATGCTTGGTACGGTTATCGTCCTGCGAATGGCTTGTATAAAATAGATCTCGACAGTTTAGAAATGACCCAAGTGGCGACCAAAGCCCAATTCGGTTCGCCAAGCATCTTTGACATCGCCTTTCACCCCAATGATAGCTACGCCTATAGCATCGATTCATCCGGCTACCTTTGGCAAATTGATGTCAATGCCGGCACCAGTACTCGCCTCAATCAATTGCTCGATAAAAGCGAGCTTGGCTACAGCTTGACGTTCGGTGCTGTTTACTTCGACGTTGATGGTAACTTTTATGCCAGTAACAACGGTAATGGCTTTATTTTCAAGGTAGCAATCAACGGCAACCAGTCTTCTGCATCCTTATTTGCTTACGGACCATCCAGTAGTTCCAATGATGGTGCACGCTGTGCACTCGCTCCGGTCGAAGCAAGCGAAAATACAGACTTTGGCGATGCACCTGACAGCTACAACACCTCTTACGACAACTCTGGTGCTCGTCATGGCATTACCTCTCTAATACTCGGTAGCAACATCGATGGTGAAACCGAAGCCTATCTGTATCCCAACAGTGACGACGCTTCATCCGCGATTAACGATGAAGATGGCATCGAGTTTCCACTACCGATTCAAGTTGGTCGAGCCTCTAAGATTGATGCAACTGTCAACGGTGCAACCGCATCAAGCGTGTTAGCGGGTTGGATTGATTTTGATGGCGATGGTAGCTTTGAAGCGGATGAGAAAATCATTACCAACGTATCGGTATCCGATGGCAAGCAAGCGATATTTTTTAGTGTTCCACCATGGGCTCAAGTTGGTCAAACATGGGCACGCTTTCGATTAAGTGAAATTCAAGACCTTGGTCCATCTGGCGGTGTTCCGAGTGGTGAGGTAGAAGACTATCTTGTCGATATTACTGAAGATGGCGTGGTGATCGAAAATTACCCTAGCGGCGCCGATTTCACGACTTTTGCTTATGAAGACCAATACCCAATCGCCGGCGATTACGACATGAACGACGTACTCATGAACGTAAAATTCACCGAATATCAACTGGATGGCTCGGTAATTCGCCTTAAATTCGAGGGACAAGTTGCGGCATTAGGCGGTGACTACCACTCGGGCTTTGCTATTCGCCTACCGGGAGTAGCGCCAACGGATATTAAAGACGAGTTAATCGAACTCAAAATAAACGGCGAGGTCGTGGAGCGAACCGTTTTGGAATCAGGCACCACCGATGCAGTATTTATCATCCAAGACGATCTATGGGATCTTGCGGTTCCTGGCGAAGCAGAAGGCTGCACCTTCTTCCGCACCCAAACTAACTGCGGCACCAGCTATCGTCCATCTTGGCAACTGACTGTCACTATGCGTAATGCGATTGCGAACGATCAAATGCCACAATTCCCTTACGACCCATTCATCTTCGCAGCACCAGGCCACTACTATGGCGATATTGGTTACCAAATTAGTGGGGGTTATCCAGAGCGAGGTCTTGAAGTTCACCTTAAAAATAAAGCGCCAACAAGTAAGTTCGATACACGCTACCGCTCTGCGGGTGTAGATGCGGGCGATGGCGACGAAACGCATTTCCAAACCGCTGACGGTAAGCCTTGGGCAATCGAGATTCCGCTAACTTGGAAGCACCCTTTAGAGCAGGTCAATATTGAAAAAGCGTATCGCTACTTTGCTGATTTTTCTGCTGACCCAACCGGGCAAACTGCACCAACTTGGTATATCGCGACGGAAGAAGAAAAAGACAATCGCGTAGACAGTGATACCACCAATGACAATATTGATGAAAACCACATCTACTTTGATTAGAGCTAAGGAGCACACCATGTATAACAAAATTATCGCAACACTTAGCCTAGCATTCATCCTCACCGCCTGTGGTGGTGGCGGTGGTGGAGATGATAGTTCAAGCAATACCAGTGCGAGTTCACCCGCATCATCCAGTACGACAAGTAGCGCGTCCACTCCCAGCCCTGCGCCAGTGGCGACAACACCAGTGCCAACACCTCCTGCTCCTGCTCCCGCAAATGCGGCACCGGCTGCAGCGCCAACTGCACAGAGCAACAATTTGTCTTCCACTTACGAGCTAACCGTGGATGTCGCACTGCCACAGTTATCGGGTAAAGATGCGTTCATCGTAATTTGTGAGGATACTGGAGGGAGCATTGACTACAACCAATGCTTTGTTAAAGCGAGTCTTAGGGACGGGATAGGAAAATTCGAATTGCTGCTGCCTAACCACCAGCAGTCACTCATCGCTGAAGTGACGCCAATGGAGGCAGGCAGCAATCCACTCACTTTTACGTGGCAATATGATAATCAAGCCCAAAGCACTTGGATTATCCCTTAAAAGCGCGTAACGACAAAAGGCCCCTTTGTTGGGGCCTTTTTATTTGAATAATCCAGACTATTTTACGACAAAGAGTTCTGGTGACAGTGGGGCAACACGGTAAAAAGCACGCATCGCATCAGATAACATCTGCACCCTAAGCGGAATACCTTGCTCAAGAATCGACATCACTTCCGCGTGAACCTTAGTCATAAACGCAATGCGGTCAGGCTCAAAATCACCATTTAAATTGTCACAACTGACGTTAAAAGGAAAACCAGCACTGAGGGCTAAAATCCATTCGTAAGCCTGAGGACGAATCTCAACTTTTTCAAACTCTGCTTGTACCTCAGCGGTACGACCGTCCGGCTCATACCAGTAACCAAAATCTTCAAGTAAGCGACGCTCAGGACCTGCCACACACCAATGTGCAATTTCATGCAAAGCCGAGGCATAAAAGCCACGTGCAAAAATAATACGGTGATAATCAATCTCGGCATCTGCCGGTAGATAAATCGGCTCGTCGCCGCCAAGCTCTAACTTAGTATTAAAGCTAGAGTAAAAAGTATCATTAAAGATATTGATGAGATCTTGGTAATTGTGTGTCATGGTCGCTTGATATAAAAACTGTTACAGCGCGCGCATTCTCGCACTTTTAGTGAGGATTGCAAAATCCTTGTTTGGATTATTCATATCGACTATTTCACCTTTGTCATTAGTAAAATTTATTCATACATCGTTTTCGTCACCAACAAATCTCATTCGTTTTTCCAATCTAAAACCACTACACTCACGCCTTATTTTATAAGATGGGGCAACTCTAATCGCCACATCTGATTCTTCTCTCCCGTTTCAAGTTAAGTAGAGTAATCGTTATGCTGCTAAGTGTGTTGTACATTATTGGTATTACTGCAGAAGCGATGACAGGTGCGCTCAGCGCAGGTCGCCGTAAAATGGATTGGTTTGGCGTTATGCTCGTTGCGAGTGCGACCGCTATCGGCGGTGGTACCGTGCGCGATATTCTACTTGGGCACTATCCATTAGGTTGGGTAAAACACCCTGAATACCTTGCAATCACCTGTATTGCTGGGGTACTGACAACTGGCTTGGCTAAATGGGTCATTAAGTTCAAAGGCCTATTTATCCGCCTAGATGCGCTTGGTCTAATTGTCTTTAGTATTATCGGTACTAAAGTGGCGTTAGGTATGAGCCTACACCCAGGGATTTGTATGGTGGCAGCGCTTGTGACTGGCGTTTTCGGTGGATTGCTACGTGACCTAATTTGTCGTCAAACCCCGCTAGTGCTACATCAAGAACTCTATGCTTCGGTTTCACTGGTGGCTTCCGGTTTATATCTAGTACTACTTGAGTATGCCGTTGATGATGTTACCGCAACGATCGTCACTTTGATCGTCGGTTATCTGATGCGTATGGCGGCAGTGCGCTTTAAGTGGCGCTTACCGTCTTTCAATCTAGAAGCGGATGAGCCACTGCATTAATTACCAACATCCATGACCAAACGATCAAAAAAGCCAATCTCTTGATTGGCTTTTTATTTATCTATTTAGAGGCTAACTCTAGATATGGGGCGTTTCCGTCGCTACACCATGGTTTTGTCCGCGATGGCGCAGTAGATGATCCATTACCACAATCGCCAGCATTGCTTCAGCAATTGGCACCGCGCGAATACCCACACATGGGTCGTGACGGCCTTTAGTAATCAGCTCAGTCGGTTGACCTTGGCGGTCGATGGTTTCACCCGGCACGGTAATACTTGAGGTTGGTTTAAGCGCAATATTGGCCACAATATCTTGCCCGGTTGAAATACCACCTAAAATGCCACCAGCGTGGTTACTACCAAAACCTTGTGGTGAAAGTGTATCGCGATGTTCGCTGCCTTTTTGCTGCACCACATCGAAACCATCACCAATCTCCACCCCTTTCACCGCATTGATGCTCATTAGCGCATGCGCAATGTCTGCATCTAAACGGTCAAATACTGGCTCACCTAAACCGACAGGTACATTCGTCGCCACCACTTGAATCTTGGCCCCGATAGAATCACCCTGCTTTTTCAAATCCCGAATTAACTGATCGAAAGCGTCAACTTTATCGGCATCTGGGCTAAAAAACGGGTTGTTTTCGATTTCGTTCCAATCCACTTTATCGATCGCGACATCACCCATTTGTGATAAGTATGCGCGTACTTCAACACCAAATTCTTGTTTAAGGTATTGCTTAGCAATCGCGCCAGCTGCGACACGCATCGCCGTTTCTCGTGCTGACGAACGGCCGCCACCACGATAATCACGAATGCCATATTTTTGGTGGTAAGTGTAATCCGCATGACCCGGGCGGAATTTATCTTTGATATCAGAATAGTCTTTAGAGCGTTGATCGGTATTTTCAATCAGCAATCCGATCGACGTACCGGTGGTTTTGCCTTCAAACACACCCGACAGAATTTTCACTTGGTCTGGTTCGCGACGTGCAGTGGTATAACGTGATGTGCCCGGACGGCGACGATCAAGATCCACCTGAATCATTTCTTCTGAAATTTCCAACCCCGGAGGGCAACCGTCGACGATACATCCTAGTGCGATACCGTGACTTTCTCCGAATGTCGTCACTCGAAAGTGTTGTCCGATACTATTTCCTGCCATTACATCCCCAATATTATCGCTGCAAAAACCCTGTTTGCAGCCTACCTTCCTGTTATTCGTGGTTTCATAGTCGCTTTATTACGAATTGAAGTAAACCCCTAAACCACAACAAATTTAACTTTCTGGCTTTATGTTTTTACGCATCCACAGATCGCAGATGACAAGTTATAGATACAAAAACGCCATGCATTTGCATGGCGTTTCGTTTACATAAATTGCAACAAATTAGTCTTTGTACAATTTAAAATCTTCAGCACATTCAACCAATTGGTCGCGTGTAAGTAGGAATACGCCGTGACCGCCGTTTTCAAACTCTAACCAAGTAAATGGAATATGAGGGTATTGCTCCATCATATGTACCATTGAGTTACCTACTTCACAGATCAAAATACCTTGCTCCGTTAGGTAGTCTGGTGCATTGGCTAAAATACGACGTACCAATTTTAGACCGTCAGTACCCGCAGCTAGACCAAGTTCTGGCTCGTGAGTGAACTCTTCTGGCAGACTGTTCATGTCTTCCGCATCAACGTATGGCGGGTTAGTCACTATAATGTTGTACTGCTCTTTGGCTAAATCGCGGAACAGATCAGAACGGATAGGGAAAACTTGTTGTTCCATGCCGTGATCTTGAATGTTTTGCTCAGCCACTTGTAGAGCATCGGTAGAGATATCAATCGCATCGACTTCAGCATCTGGGAAAGCGTGAGCGCATGCAATTGCGATACAACCACTACCAGTACACAGATCCATGATGCGAGTTGGCTCTTCGATTAACCAAGGTTGGAATTCAGCTTGGATAAGCTCACCAATTGGTGAACGTGGCACTAATACGCGCTCATCCACAAAGAATTCAAGACCACAGAACCAAGCTTTGTTAGTTAGGTAAGCGGTTGGTGTACGCTCATTAATACGTTTTACTACACGCTCAACAATACGCATACGTTCGCTAGTTGTTAGGCGCGAATTCAGCACATGCGGAGGCACATCGATTGGTAGATATAGCGTTGGCAGGATAAGCTGAACCGCTTCATCCCATGCGTTATCTGTACCGTGACCGTAGAAAAGGTTAGCAGCGTTAAAACGACTTACTGTCCAACGAATCATATCTTGAAGCGTATGTAATTCTGATACTGCTTCTTCTACAAAAATCTTATCCAAAATTGTCTCCGAAAAGCGCTACAATACTGCAAACTTAAATTGGCGATGCTAAACAACATCTATTTTATACCCATGAGCAAAAAAGACATCGACGCCGACGACGATTTCGCCCTTTTTCGGGATGCAGTGCAAGGCGTAAAAAAGTTGCCACAGGATACCATAGTCCAGCAACCAAAAAAAAATACTAAGCAAAAAGAAATTAAGCGAACTGCACGCGAAAGCAGCGATGCAGAGTTTTATTTCTCGGATGAGTTCGTGCCAAGGCTCAGCGAAGAGGGGCCAACCCGCTATGCTCGAGATGATGTATCTACTTATGAAGTAAAAAGATTACGTCGTGGCGTTTATGTGCCTGACGTATTTTTAGATATGCACGGTATGACTCAACAAGAAGCCAAACGTGAACTAGGCGCAATGATCGCCTACTGCATAAAAAATGAAGTGCATTGTGCATGCGTTCAGCACGGTATTGGCAAACACATTCTTAAACAGAAAGCGCCGCTCTGGCTGGCTCAACATCCAGATGTGATGGCTTTCCACCAAGCACCTCTCGAATTTGGCGGTGATGGTGCACTATTGGTGTTACTTTCAATTCCGGAGAAGTAAAACACCTTCACTATCTCACGATAGTACGGTGTCCCTCTTACCGTGCTATCGTGTGAAATGGCCTACGAACACTCCATTTACACTCATGACGTCCAGCAAAGCGTCTACCCTTCCTCACTCAATGCAGTACCGACAACACCTACCGTCATTGTGTACTAATCTTGTTGTTATATCAGCCACATTATGGGTCCCATTGGTGTGGTCTAAACATAATAACTAGACATCCCATTATGCTGTATCACCAACTTTTAGTGTCCGTTTACTAGGTAAATCACGTATTAGGCTTGTCTACTTTCTTTGTACACAGCTACAAGGTACCAAACCTATGTCTAAAGAACTGTTTATCTTACATTCTGCTTATCCACCTTCAGGCGATCAGCCCGAAGCCATCGCGCGTCTAATCGCTGGTATTGATGAAAGGAAAACGCATCAGACTCTCAAAGGGGTCACGGGGTCTGGTAAAACCTTTACCATGGCAAACATTATTCATCGATTACAAAGACCGACCTTAATCCTCGCTCACAATAAAACTCTCGCTTCTCAACTCTACAGTGAAATGCAACGTTTTTTCCCAGAGAATGCGGTGGAGTACTTTGTCTCTTACTATGACTATTTCCAACCAGAGGTCTATATTCCCGGAAGCGATAGGTTCATACGAAAAGACTCGGCCATTAACGAACAACTCGAGCGCTTACGTTTATCAACCACAAAATCTTTAATTGAACGGCGAGATGTCATCGTTGTCGCTTCGGTGTCATCTGTTTATGGACTTGGAGACCCTCAAACATATCGAGATTTACAAATCCCGTTAAATGTCGGTGATGATATAGACATCAATAGCTTGGTCAAAGCACTCGAAAAACTTCAATATTCAGCCACCAACTCTCCGATGCGACGTGCTGAATTTCGCATCAGGAATAATAGTGTCGAAATATTCCCAGCCGATTCTGCACAAGATGGGATTCGAATTGACATAAAGCATCAAAAAATCACCGAACTCAATTGGATTGACCCCATAACGGGTAACATATTGAGAGCTTGCGAGCACTATAAAGTCTCACCTAAAACTCTCTATGCTTCATCAATGGATCGCGTTCATCAAGCCAGTAAACGTATCCTCGCAGAAATGGAAATTCGGGTCGCAGAACTCAACGCAGAAAACCGACTTACTGAAGCCGCTCGACTTTACGAAAGGTGTATGCACGACGTAGAGATGATGCAACAGCTCGGCTATTGTGGTGGTATTGAAAACTATGCTTGCTATTTGAATGACCGAGACCCTTCTCTCCCTCCAACGACATTAATGGACTATCTTCCAAAAGACGGACTGGTATTTATCGATGAATCTCATGTGATGGTTCCGCAAATATCCGCAATGTCAAAATCAGATCGTAGTCGCAAAGAAACGTTGATTGATTATGGATTTAGATTACCGTCTGCGTTAAATAATCGCCCACTAACATTTAGTGAATTTGAGAAAGCCAAACCCCAAACCATCTTTGTATCAGCGACACCAAGCAAATACGAAATTCAACGCTCAGGCAATGTCTTCATCGAACAAATAATTCGGCCGACAGGATTACTCGACCCCGAAGTAGAAGTACGACCATCAAGCCACTGTCTCGATGATCTCATCAGCGAAATTCAACAGCGCACCAAACAGCAAGAACGAACTTTGGTGACGACATTAACTAAACGCAGTGCTGAAGAACTTCACCAAACAATGGAACAAATGGGAATTCGAGTTCGCTATCTTCATTCTGATATCAAAACATCTGACCGAGTTGCGATAATCAACGGTCTCAGAGCGGGCGATTTCGATGTTCTGATCGGGATTAATTTACTTAGAGAGGGGTTAGATATCCCAGAGGCTTCGCTTGTTGCGATTTTAGATGCGGATCATACAGGCTTTCTGCGCTCTGTAGAGGCTCTCATTCAAATCATTGGCAGAGCAGCGCGCAATGCCAATGGCAAAGCGATTCTTTATGCCGATAAGATCACAACGGCAATGCAGCAAGCAATGGATGAATCCCAGCAACGCCGAGAAAGACAAATCGCGTTCAATCATGAACACGGCATCACACCTTCCACATCAAAAAGAAAAATCGACTCTAGCGTAGATATCGCTCATCAGCAGGCGACACATAACGCTGAGTTTTGCCAAAATATCGAGGGGTTATGCCAACGCATTACTCAACGGGAAAAACAATTGATCGATGCGGTCAACGCGCACAATCAAGCTGAAGCGGATGGAATTCGAGCAGAACTTGATAGCCTCTATCGACAATACATTTTTATGTAGCTGAAGCGCAAACCTATTAGAAGTATATGAAACGACCGAGTTGGGGATCTTGTTTAAACACTAAAAGCAGATTCCCAACTCGTACTTCCGATCAAGATAGAATGGCAGAATCGATATTACGTCAACTCACATCGACCAATGCATAGTACCCTAACCTCTTTAACCTTTTATGGTTACTTCCTCAAATCTGGTGGTATCGGTAGCTCTGATGCTTTAAGTTTTGGCCGTTCACCACCGCGTTTACGGTATTGCTTAAGCTGGAAAACATAAGCCAACACCTGTGCGACTGCGGTAAATAAGCCATCTGGGATTTGCTGCTCAAGCTCGGTTGAATGGTACAGTGCACGAGCAAGTGGCGGAGCTGGAATGATATAAATATCGTGTTCGCGCGCCACTTCCCGAATTTTCATTGCCATATGATCAATACCTTTGGCAACCACGATAGGCGCTCGGTCTTTCTTTTGGTCATAGCGCAAAGCAACCGAGAAGTGCTCTGGGTTGGTCACGATAACATCAGCCTGCGGCACTTCGGCCATCATTCGACGCTGAGCGGCCTCCCGTTGCAGCATACGAATACGGCCTTTTACTTCCGGCTTACCTTCTGTTTCTTTGTATTCATCTTTAACTTCTTGCTTAGTCATTTTCAGTTGATTGGCGTGTTGCCAAATCTGAAAAGGTATATCAATACCAACCACAATCAGCAGTGAACAGCTGATCAGCAAAATAAAGTTAATTAAGATATCGAGTGCATGGAAAATGTTTTGCGGAAACACGTCCAAACTTAATTGAAATAGGTCTTCTTTCGCAGCGTTGATGAGGTAGAACGCCATTCCCGAAACGAGCGTCACTTTGAGAATTGACTTGATCAGTTCAACCCAACTTTGCATGCCAATCATGCGCTTAAGGCCGCTAAGTGGGTTCATCTTTGACCATTTAGGCATCGCCGCTTCTGCAGAAAAGTTAATCCCTCCTACTCCAGCCGCACCAATTACTGCCGCAATAAACAACATAACCAGAATCAGTAACAGCGGTAAAAGCAATGCACTCAACGAGCCTAGCGCGATATCAAAGAGCTTAGCTTGGTCGAAAATTTCTTCTCGTGATAAATCAAACAGCCGCCCCATGATGCGATACAGCGCGCGCGCCAAACCCTCGCCAAACCACATGAGGGCGATAGAGCCTGCAATTAAAACCGATACCGATGCCAACTCTTTTGACCTTGCAACTTGCCCTTTCTCTTTGGCCTGTTGCAAGCGCTTGGGCGTGGCGTCTTCGGTACGTTCTTGACCGTCAGATTCTGCCAATTATCTCTCCTAGCAATCCAAACGAATAAAACGACAGATCTGCTGCTCTCCTTGCAACCAAATCATCTCATAATGGGTAAATAGACCGCCGAGAATGTACCAACACAGCAACAAACCAACGATAAGAGCAAAGGCAAAACCGAGTGAGAAGATGTTTAGCTGCGGGGCGGCACGAGTCATCACGCCAAATGACAAGTTAATCGTCAAAAGGGCGATAATGCCAGATAAAGACATACTCAGCGCCAGTTGGAACATCTTGCCAAGCCACAAAGCCAACTCTCGAAAATCAACCGCGTTTAATGACCCAATACCAATTGGCAGTGATTTAAAACTCATCACCACCAGCAGTAACATATGTAAATGCCCGTCAGTGGCCAAGAAAAACATGGTGGCTAAAAACATAAATAGCTGACCGAGCAAGGGCGTATTTTGTCCGTTTGCTGGGTCAACCATCGACGCGAAACCTAGGCTTGATTGCATACCCAATATCTGACCCAAAATAACAAAAATTTGAATCATAAATTGAGTGACCGTCCCCATCGCCACGCCAATCACAATCTGCTCAAACGTAACCACAAAGCCTTCAAAAGAGAGCAGTTGAATTGACTCCGGCACTTTAGGCAATGCAGGCATTACTGCAAAAGTAATCGCCAAACCAAGAAACAGTCGAACACGATTCGGCACAAAACGTGCCCCCGTCACTGACATCACCATTAACATCGCAGCAATGCGTGTGTAAGGCCAAAAGTAGTTGGCGAGCCAGTCAAGAACGACCGTTGCTGGATATTCCATTTGGCGAACCTAGTAAAGCACTTGCGGTAAACGCTCGATAATCGAGTAAAAATACTCAGTCATCATCTGGGTCATCATGTGACCAAACAGCATAAGAGCCAGTAAGGTCACCACCAGTCGTGGCAAAAAGCTCAGCGTTTGTTCGTTAATTGAGGTCGCGGCTTGGAATATCGCGACCACTAAACCAATCAGCAAGCTCGGCACGACAATGGCACACACCATTATCAATACCATCCATAACGCATCGCGAAACAGCTCAACAAACATTTCAGGAGTCATGGTTTCCTCCCGCTACAAGGCAAAACTGCCGGCCAGCGTAGAAAGAATCAAATTCCATCCATCCACCAACACAAACAGCATTAATTTAAACGGTAGCGATACGATCATTGGCGACAGCATCATCATACCCATCGCCATCAATACCGATGCCACCACTAAGTCGATGATCAAAAATGGCAAAAACAACATAAAGCCAATTTGGAACGCAGTTTTCAGCTCTGAGGTAATAAATGCCGGAATCAATACCGCCATTGAGACCTCTTCAGGATTTTGTGCGGTCGAACCCGAGATATTGACAAAGGTTTCAAGGTCTTTAACTCGGGTCTGTTTGAGCATGAAATCCTTCATCGGAATTTGCGCCAAATCGAATGCTTGGCGAGCGCTGATTTGCTCGTTGATGTAGGGCTGAACAGCCGTATCATTAATCTTAGTGAGCACCGGAGACATAATAAAAAAGGTCAAAAAGATCGCAATACCGATGATCACCTGATTGGATGGTGTTTGCTGTAGACCCATCGCCTGACGCAGAATCGACATCACCACCACAATACGTGTAAATGAGGTCATTAAAATAACCATGGCAGGCAAAAAGCCCAGCATGGTCATTAACGCCAATATCTGTAGATTTATTGAGTAGTCTTCGCCGCCGCTGCTATTGGTAGTCACGGTAAAAGCAGGAATACCACCCGCGCCAGAACCGGTTATGGTACTGGTTGAAATTGTCTTCGCACCGCCGCCTTCACGTTCCATCGCTGATGCGGTTACTGAGTTAGAAGCAACCGAACCATTGATTGGCGTCTCTAGTTCTTCACTTGCAAAAGCGAATGCGGACAGCGTCATCAATATCAACGTGACGAGAAGAGTCTTGATAGAATGAGCCATATTGAGATTAATTTTTATCATTCTTTTTCAGTAGCTGAGTCAATTGGCTGGCAAATGGACTACCTGCTAGCTCCTCCTGAGACAAAGGTTTCTCTAACTTTGAGATAAGTTGAATCGATTGAGGTGTAATACCCACTAAGAACTGCTCTTCCCCCGCTTGCACAATCGCAATACGCTCGCGTGTCCCTACCGCTAACTGACGCACCACACTCAAGCCTTTCTGGTTGCTGATCGTTGGTACACGCATACGCTTAAGCAGCCACGCCAATGCCAGAATTAGGGCTATAACGAAGAAGAGCGACCCAAAGGTGGTCGCCCAATCTAGTTGACTTTGCGGCGCAGTCGGCGCCGCATGTGCCACTGGAGATAACATAACTAGCCAGAGTAATTTCGGCTTCATAAATTACCTTAGTTTCTTGATTCGCTCTGTTTGGCTGATAACGTCAGTTAGGCGAATACCAAACTTGTCGTTAACGACAACCACTTCACCATGCGCGATAAGCGTTCCATTGACCAAAACATCCAATGACTCACCAGCCAAGCGTTCCAACTCAACAACCGAACCTTGGTTTAACTGCAAAAGGTTACGAATACTGATTTGTGAACGTCCCACTTCCATTGAAATGGTCACTGGAATATCCAAAATGGTATCCAGTTTACGACGCTCGTCATCTGAGATTGGCGCAGAGGTATCTTGCAACTCGTCCAGTTGCGCCGCCATCACCTCATCAACGTCAATATCCGGTGCATTGGGATCTTCTCCTAACGCGGCCGCCCATTCGTCGGCTAGTCTTTGATCGTCACTTGGTTCCATACCTAATTACCTATTTCATTTTTCTCTAATTTAGTCTTCGATGTCGCCATCATCGCTTTCAAGCTCAGAAATGACGTCTTTGCCCAAAAAGGCAATATCGGTTTTCACCACATCAGGACGACGAATTTTTTCCGAAACTTGTACCGCAAGTTTTTCACCCGAACGGCCCATTTTCACACGATAAGTCGGTAAATCTTCGACAAACATAATCGCATGTTCTGGCATATCAATTGGGATCACATCACCCGGTTGCAGCTCCATCAAATCGCGCAGGGAAATATCTTTCTCTAACAAGTTCACTCGAAAGTTAACAGGCACATCCATGATCTCTTCACGCAGTGCAGAACTCCAACGAACATCGGTCTCCATTTTGTCAGACTGGACACCCGCATCGAGCAATTCTCGGATCGGCTCCACCATCGAGTACGGCATCACCATATGGAAGTCACCACCACCGCCATCCACTTCGATGTGGAAGGAGCTCACGACAATCACTTCCGTTGGGCTCACAATGTTGGCCATACTTGGGTTAACTTCTGAATCGAGATATTCGAACTCAACCCCCATCACTGGAGACCAAGATTCTTTGTAATCTTCAAATACGATTTTCAGCAGCAGCTGAATAATGCGACGTTCGGTTGGGGTGAACTCACGCCCTTCTATACGCGCATGGAAACGCCCGTCACCACCAAAGAAGTTTTCTACCAGAATAAACACTAGGCGTGCTTCCATGGTGATCAACGCCGTCCCTTTTAATGGTCTGAAACGCACCATGTTAAGACTGGTTGGCACATACAATGTGTTTTGGTATTCACCAAACTTCATCATCTGTACGCCGTTAATCGATACTTCTGCGGTTTTACGCAGCATATTAAATAGGCTGATACGCATATGACGCGCAAAACGCTCGTTGATTAACTCGAGCGTTGGCATTCGACCACGAACAATTCGGTCTTGAGATGAGAAGTCGAAATCTACCGCATCACTATCACTGACGACCTCATCATCAACGTCATCAACGTCGTCTACACCATGCAGAAGCGCATCAATTTCGTCTTGGCTTAATAAATCGGTCACACTAATTCCTACTGAATAACAAAATCAGTAAACAGCACACGTTCAATCACGGGCTGGCCTACTGCGCGAGTCAAACTCGCTTTAACATCTTCGGTTGCTTTATCTCGCAACTCGATTCGACCGTTCGCACTGCGCAATTGCTCAACTGTTGCAGATGCAAAGGTACCTAATAACGAACTTTCAACCAATGGAGAGTGATAGCGGGCAAGGTTTTCATTTTCCAAGCCACGCACCATAAGCTGCACATTGATTTGCACTAAGCGATCTTTTTCATCACCGGTGACATTAAAGAGAAACGGCTGAGCAATATTGACGTATGACACAGGAGTTTCTGCGGGAGTGGCTGACACATTTGCCATCTCTGCGTTTGCAGCATCGTCACCTGAACCCATAAAAAATAGCGCCCCCGCCCCACCACCAATGACAGTGAGTACCGCTACTGCAATGATAATAATCAGCTTAAGTTTACCATTGCCTTTCGGCGTATTATTTGCGCTTTCTTCTGCTGCCATAATCTGAGATTCTCCAGCGATTTAAAAGAGTTATCTATATATCTGCATCTAGTCTAAGCGTAATAACTGATTCCATCACGCTTTGATGTCACATTCAAATCAAGTTTGACATCAGCTTCAAGGTTTTCATCTCCAGCAAAGTGCTGATTGCTGCTACCGTGACCAGTTCCACCATGTTCAGCACTCGCATAACGACTTTGTTGTTGCCCTGAAGCTTGCTGATGCACCGAAGAATCACTCAACTGCATGCCCTGCTGAGCCAGCATTTCACGCAGTCTTGGCATCGCCTGCTCCACGATGTCGCGTGCTTGTTGGTTGGCGACGGTGAAATGCACGCTAGCGTTATCACCATTCATATTCATCCGAATTTGCATTCGACCAAGCTCTGGTGGATCGAGACGAATATCGATATTTTTCAGGTTCTTCGACATCATCATTTGTACCCGTTCAGCCAACTGCTCACCCGCCATATCACGACTTAATTGCAAATGCGGCTGAGCTTGTGCACTCTGCTCAGTTCTTAATTGCCCCTGCAGACCATTCTGTCCTGCTGCTTGGCTTAACTGCTGTGCAAAACTCGACTCAATGCCTGTGTTGTTGTCACTACTTTTGCCTAATTTGCCCAATAAGTTGGAATTGCCCGCGGCGAGTGCCGCTTGTAATTGAGCAGGCTCTAACTTTTGAGTACTGGCGGTGTCAATTGGCATCGCTGGCAATGAGGCATCAACCTGTCCTAATCCTGCACTCATCGGTTGAGCCTGTTGTCCAGTACTTACCGGTTGTTGAGAGGCAAGTTGCGCCGCTTGCACATGGCTTGGTGTCGCACCATGTGCGATGACCGCTTTCGCACTCGATTTGATTGAACCATCTTCGGCTATTGCTTTAGTGGCATCTGTTGGCTGGCTGCTGGCTGTGTGAGCTTGCCAAGCAATCTCTGTGGACGGGCTACCCGCTTCGTTTGCTGAATGAGCTGAAGTTTGACCTAACTCGTCTGACAGAACTTGCTCATTGATAGCGGAAGCTTCACCCTCGGTGGATTTCGCTGTTGGTAAACCATGTTGTGAAATAGCCGACGATCTAACCGCTTCAAGAGTGGTTTCATCAGTGGCTTGCGCTGGCTCGACGCTCGCGCGAGCCGCGGATTCATTGAGTGGCAAGCCGTTGCCGTCTTTCGACTGCAACGCTTTATTCGCTTGGTCAAGACGACCTAGTAGCGCTTCGCTTTCGGCAACGGTTTTTTCAACTTCAACCTCACTGCCGTCAGCTTTGTTTGATGTCTTTACATCACTGTTTTCTGCAGACGTCTCTAACTCTGAGTTCAATTCACCGTCAGCTAAACCATCGACATCCATCAAATCTGAGCTTACCTCAGCGCTAGTCTCAGAAAGTTGAGCGGCTGTCGTCTCGGTATCTGTGACTCCATCGGATTTACTTGCTTCTGAATCAGTGACTTCCGACTTAGAACCACCTTTCATCATTGCTGCTAGTTGCGCGAAAAAACCAACCGATTCAGAGCCCGCTTCTTCAGAGGAAGATTTATCAATACTTCCTTTGATAGCCTTAGTTGATTCTGTTACGGAAGTGGTATTCACATTCATACTCAATGACTCGCTTTTACTGACGACTTAACAATCTAGTGCGTGGGCACTCGCCCTCGTTTTACTCAGCAAAATTAAGCAAAAAACGAGCCAATAGATGCTTAATTTACTCGGTTTGACAGCATTCGCGAGTATTGCAACGTCGAAAATTCGTCCATTTGCTTTTGCTCTCGTCGCTCTTCCAATTTGTTTTTTTCCGTTTGTTTCTTATCACGTAACCATTCGTAGGAACGTCGCTGCTTACGACACTCCAACCAGTGGTTTTCGCAGTTACTCACCTGATCTTTAAAGTGGTTTTCAGCCTGCTTTTGTTTAGACAATGTATTATCTAACGTGGTTAAAAAACGGTTTAAATGCGTGTATTGACTGGCGCTTAATCCTTGCTTGCCACGGTCAATCAATTGCTGGCAGTAATCTAAGCGATACTTTTCAATTTGTTGTAACTGCTGATAATAGCCATCCAACTCGGTACGCGCTTTATTCAGCGCCAAAACGGCTTGATTTTCTCGCTCTTTGGCTTGTTCCAACAAAAATTCGAGGGCGTTGTCCATCGTTTAACTACTCCCCTTGCAACAAGCGACCAAGCATGTTGACACACATATCGTAAGGTACGCTTTCTTTCATACCTTGCTGTAGGAACATGTCTAACTTTGGCTTGATCGTAAATGCAGCATCAATGGCCGGATCTGTGCCTGGCTTATAGGCACCAATAGAGACCAAATCTTGGTTTTTACGGCAAATCGATAGAATCTGACGCACCGCTTTTGACATCAGAACATGCTCATCCGTGGTAATTTGCGGCATCACACGGCTGACTGATTTCTCAACATCAATCGCCGGATAATGACCAGCATCAGCCATCTCTCGGGATAGCACAACGTGACCATCAAGGATAGCTCGCGAAGCATCGGCGATTGGATCTTGGAGATCATCCCCTTCGGTAAGCACGGTAAAAAATGCCGTGATCGAGCCTTGTTCTGGACTGCCGTTACCTGCACGTTCAACCAGCGCCGGCAATTTAGCAAATACTGATGGTGGATAACCTTTCGTCGCTGGCGGTTCACCTACTGACAAGGCGATTTCACGTTGTGCTTGCGCGAAACGCGTTAATGAATCCATCAACAGCAGTACATCAAGCCCTTGGTCACGGAAATATTCGGCGATGGTCAGAGCGGTTTGACAACCTTTAAGACGCATCAGTGGCGAGGCGTCCGCAGGCGCAGCTACCACCACAGCTCGTTGGCGACCATCGACACCGAGTATCTCTTCAATAAATTCTTTAACTTCGCGTCCACGTTCACCGATAAGACCGACTACAACCACTTGAGCGGTAGTACCACGAGTCATCATGCCAAGCGTGACCGATTTACCCACACCTGAGCCAGCAAAAAGACCAATACGTTGCCCTTTACCGACGGTTAATAAGCCATTAATTGCTTTTAAGCCGACATCAAGCGGTTCGGTAATTGGCTTACGAGATAATGGGTTAATAGGTTCGGAGTTAAATGAGGCGCGCTTTTCGGTATAGATAGGGCCAAGGCCATCGAGTGGATTGCCCACACCATCAATTACGCGACCGAGCAGTTCCATGCCAACAGGCAAGCCTGTTTCGCTGGTTAGAGGCGTGACTTTCGCCCCAGGAAGAACACCGGTGATTTGCTCACTCGGCATCAAAAATAGATTATCACCCGAAAAGCCCACTACTTCGGCTTCCATCTCGCCATGCATGGTTTCTACACGGCATAAACTGCCGATGGGCGCTCGACAACCAGTTGCCTCTAAAGTTAAACCAACCACACGTACGAGCTTTCCTGACGCAACTGGGCGGCAAGTCAAACCTTGAGTTTTGTATTGCGATAAGCGTTCAGCCAGCGCCAACACTATTCACCACCTTGGTGACGATTTACGCCGCAAAAACTTTTGAGTACGTTACGAATACGCTCTTCCATACGGTAGTTCACACTTGATTCACCCGCTTCGATTTGAACATCGCCACGATTAAGTGCCGGCTCATCCAAAAGCGTCCAATTGCGAAATTCAAGGGACTCCTGACCATAAGACGAACGAATAATTTCAACATCGTCTGGATGCAGTTTTAAAGTGATCGCATGACCGGAAATAGGCAGCGCTTCGACCGACTGTTTAATCGTATCAAGAATCACTTGTGGATTGGTCTGCACTTCAACATGCACGACTTCTTTCACCAGTGTCAATACCATGTCGACTAGTTGTTTCTCAACTTGAGCGTTCATCAGTTCTAAGGGTTGCGCGAACTGATTGGCAAGCGTCACGAAGGTTTGTACTTGTTGCTGAATAAACTCTTGGCCTGCCGCGACACCTTCGATCTTACCCGCTTCTAGGCCTTCTTGATGACCTTGCTCCAACCCCTGCTCTTTACCCTTATCGTAACCTTGCTTAAAGCCCGCTTCTTGGCCTTGATGTAAACCTTCTTGATAGGCTTGTTGCTTAATCAGCTCGATTTCTTCATGGGTCAGCTCTTTTGGCGCTTCTTCTTCCGGCTCATTAAAGCTTGGAATCCAGCTAGGGTCATAGTTGAGTGCGGTTTCACGCGCTTTAGAATGGGTTTCAGGTGTGTAGTCAGGCAAGCCCCATCGCTGAGGCTTTTCAATTAGTTGCTCGTCATCGAGACGCAAAAATCCGCGCTTTCTCTCTCCTGACATCGATATTCACCTTGTTAAAGCAAAAGATTATAAGAATTCGTCAGCACCACCAGACAACATAAGGTCGCCTGCATCGGCCATACGACGGGCAATCGCCAGGACTTCTTTTTGCGAAGCTTCAACATCAGACACTTTAATCGGTGGCATTGCCTCCAAGTCTTCACGCATCATCTCAGCAGCACGCTTAGACATGTTCTTGAAGATCTTATCTCTCAGCGCGTCATCAGCGCCTTTCAGTGCACGCTGTAGGACATCTTGTGGAACATCACGCAGCAAGCGTTGAATGCCTTGATCGTCGACTTCGATAAGGTTTTCAAATACAAACATAAGATCTTGAATTTGCGTCGCCATATCTTCGTCTTGATCTCGGATTTGCTCCATCAACACGCCTTCAATGTTGTTGTCCATGTAGTTCATGATTTCAGCTGCTGCTTTCAGGCCGCCAATTTTGGCTGCTTGCGCACCGGCTTGACCAGCAAACTGTTTCTCCATGATTTCATTCAACTCAGCCAATGCTGATGGTTGAACTTCTTCAAGGTTAGCAATACGCATCATTAAATCTAAACGGTCGCGTTCAGAGAACTGAGACAAGATTTCTGCAGACTGGTCTGGCTCTAAATATGAAAGAACGATAGTTTGAATCTGAGGGTGTTCATTGAGAATAATGCTCGCCACTTGGCGAGGATCCATCCATTTCAGTGAGTCTAAGCCTTTCGAACCGGTACCAAGTAGAATCTGATCAACCAAGTTGTTCGCTTTATCTTCACCCAGCGCCGCTACCAAGGTATTACGCATGAAGTCTTCACTGCCCATACCAATATTGGTGTATTTCTGAATATCTTCGAGAAATGCTCGATGCACCGCGCCCACTTTATCTTGGCTAAGGTCAGCAGCGCGAGCCATCGCACTACCAACGCGCTGAACCTGCTTTGGCTCTAGGTGGCGAATAATGCCAGCTGCATCTTCCTCGTTTAAGCTCAGCAGCAAAATCGCTGCGCGCTCTTCACCGGGGATGGTTGAAATATCGACGCCAGACTCTACAACGTCACCGCCTTGCGCTTGAGGTACAATTTCGTTAGGCATTCTTCATCCAGTTCTTCACTACTTGCGCAGCAAGCTCTGGTTCATTGGCAACCAAGGCTCGTACGGCTTTCAATACATCTTCGTCTTTATGTAGATTTGGCAAATCAATGCTTGAACCAAATTCAAACAATTCTCCGCCATCTAAATCGCCACCGATAAGGCTAGTTTCACCATCAATGCCGATTGGTAAGCCATCTGGGCCGTATGCTTGATCATCATTCTCTGCTGCTGGGTTAAGCAGTTTTTTCATTGCTGGACGAACCAGAACCAAAATAACAATGATGATGACAAGTGCGCTCGCTAACCAACGAACCCAATCGTTAAAGTTTGGATGTTCCCAAATCGGCACATCAGCGACACTTTCGACTTCTGGCTCAGCAAACTGCATGCTGAGAACATTCAATAAGTCACCACGTTGTTGGCTAAAGCCAACCGCACCGATGAGCACCTGACGAATAGCGTTAAGATCCGCTTCCGACATAGGTTGATATGTTTTTTCGCCCGTCTCTGGATTGACGATAGGACGATTTTTGATTGCAACCGCCACTGTTTGACGATTTACGACCCCAGTTTGGCGACGTTCGTGACTAATGGTGGTGTCGAGCTCAAAGTTACGCGTCGCTTCTTTGTGCACCGAACCTTGACCTAGCACCGAACCATCTTTCATTTGCGCGACGTCTTGAGGGATTGAGGAGTCCGCTGGCGGCTGATTACTTAGCGCCCCCGGAACACCTGCGACAACATTACCGTTGTTGTAATCTTCCAGAGTGTATTCACTGCGCGTAGCCGGTGTATTTGGGTCGAAACTTTTACGCGTCTGTTCGACTGCACTGAAATCAAGTTCAATATCAACTTGAGCGGTATAGTTGCCAAAACCAAGAATCGGAATCAAAACGGAATCAATTTTTTCACGCAATGCGTTTTCTTGTTGGCGTTCAAGTTCGTGTTCTTTGCGGCGCGCCATCGACGCTTCGTCTTGCGAGCCTGAACTTAACAAACGACCATGTTGATCAGTAACCGTCACTCGTGATGGTTTCATACCTGGAACGGCACTGGCCACCATATCGACGATCGAATCCACTTCTTCTTGTTTTAAACCATTGCCAGATTTCAGCGTCAAAAAGACAGAAGCCGATGCTTCTTGGTTATGACGTACAAAGACACTTTGTTTTGGTAAGGCCAACAACACTCGCGCTTTACGTACCTGCTTCATCTCTTCGATGGCAACAGATAACTGACGTTCACGACTGAGTTTAAGACGCTCTAGTTCAAGACGTTGTGATACACCGAAACCCATGTCTTGCAGCAGAATATCATCCCCTGCTTGAGTTTCTTGATTTAAACCTGCGCGCGCCAAATTGAGTTTTAAACTGTTGTACTCGCTAGCAGGTACCAGAATGGTGTTTCCCTCGAGTTGATATTCGAATTGCTGAGAATCGAGGTGATCGAGGACGGAGATAAGTTCTTCGGTATCGTAGGCACCAAGCGGTCGCATTTCGGGCTCTTTAACCCAGAAAAACAGCATCACAATCAGTGCTACGCAGATTGAAATCGCCAGCACCAACACGATCTGACGCATTAGATCGAGATCGCCAACCGCCAAGTCAAACTTGGAGCTACTCTTCTCATCTAAATCAGGATTTTGACCTTCATGCACAAGATCATTTTGTGCAACCAGTGCCCCTTCAGAAGAGGAGCCAGACAAGGCTAAATCGGTGGATTGATTATGTTCAGACACTGACGATACCTAAGTTAGACCGGCATATTCATCAATTCTTTGTACGATTCAACCAACTTGTTACGTACTTGAATTGTTGCCTCAAACGCCACACTCGATTTGTTTCGGGCGATCATCACGTCAGATAACGAAACATTTTCATCACCACGATCAAAACGAGTTTGCAGATCGCTAGAGGTTTTGGCGAGACCATTGACGTTATTGATAGCGTTGCTCAATAGATCTTTAAAATCAGCACCGACAGTGTGTCCTGTCGCAACAGGTTTACTGTTGGTAGCTTCCAACATCATCACCTGCATTTCACTATTTAAGCCATCTATTCTCATTGCCACCTCAGAAGTCAAATCTTTGACTGCCAAATCCGTTGTATTACTGACACTGCAAAGGCTATGCCATCAAGTTATTAATTTACGAAAATAGCACGTTAGTTTGGAATATCAATCCCTGCATCACGCATTTTTGCGAGCTTGTAGCGCAAAGTGCGAGGGCTGATACCCAGCTTATCTGCCATTTCTTTGCGGCGACCACCGCACTCAACTAAAGTATCAAGGATGATAGCATACTCTTGATCCCTAAGTTCATTGCCCAAACCTGACGAATTTGGCAGGCTAATCAAGCTTTCAACTTCCGCAACGGGCTTAATTGTCGGCACGATCACGCTACCGTTTTCAACCACTTGCTGAAGGCTTGAGGCATCTTGCCAATCGAGTCCTTCCAGAAGGATATGGTCGGCCGAAATATGTCCGTTTTCACTCAGGATGAGTGCGCGTTGAATCACGTTATCCAGTTCACGTACGTTACCTGGCCATGGATACGCCAATAACTTATTAATCGCATCGGCAGAGAAGCTTGGTACTGGTATACCTTGTTTTTGACAATGACGCTCTACTAAGTGTCTCGCCAACGGCTCAATATCCCCTCGACGCTCAGTCAATGCAGGCCATGAAATTGGGAAAACATTCAGACGGTAGTACAAATCCTCGCGGAAATTGCCAGCCTGTACGTACTGCTTCAAATCACGGTTACTGGTTGCCAAAACACGCACATCAAGCTTGATGCTCTTACGACTGCCCAAACGCTCGACTTCACGCTCTTGCAAAACACGCAATAGCTTGGCCTGCAACCCAAGATCCATTTCACTGATCTCATCCAGCAAAATCGTACCGCCTTGTGCTTGCTCAAACTTGCCCGGACATGCTTGAACTGCACCGGTAAACGCACCTTTTTCATAACCGAATAGTGTCGCTTCCAACATATTGTCTGGAATGGCGGCGCAGTTGATGGCAACAAAAGGACCATCCTTACGGCTTGATGCATTATGAATATAACGCGACATCACTTCTTTACCTGAACCGCTCGGGCCAAGTACCATCACGTTAGCATCTGTTTTCGCCACTTTTTCCGCAAGCGCAAGCAACTTTAGGCTCTTTTCATCCGCCACAACTGCATCACCGTTGTCATCCGATTTAACTGGCGCATAACGGCTCACCATATTCAGCAGCACTTCTGGTGCAAACGGCTTTGCCATGTAGTCAATGGCACCATCTTTCATCGCAGATACCGCATCTTCGATATTGGCATAAGCAGTCATTAATAAAACTGGAAGATTTGGCCAGTGCTGTTTAATACTGCGCAAAAGTGCCAAACCGCCCATACCCGCCATCTGAACATCAGAAACGACAATATCAACCGTGTTGGCTTTCAATTTCACCAATGCATCTTCAGCGCTATCTGCTTCGAGCCATTCGTACCCCGCCAGTGCTAGAGTATCGACAAGTGCTTCGCGTAGACCTTCATCATCCTCTACGATAAGTACCTTGCTTTGAGCCATGTTATTCTCCAGTCGTTTCAGATTGTTCAGAAGATCGCGTTCGTTCTAGTGGTACACACACCGTAAAGCACGCGCCATCTCCTTCTTCAGACATCAGTTCTAACCTTCCATCATGTGCGCGACAGACCATCTGCACAACCGCAAGCCCGAGACCAGTGCCTTGAGATCGAGTGGTAAAAAAAGGTTCCATAATTTTGTTCTGTAGCTCTTTTGGCACACCAGGGCCATTATCCTGCACGGATATTCTTAGCTCATCCTTAACTGGGCGGAAAAACACATCGATTTGCGCTTCTTTCCCTGCTATTTGGATGGCATTCATAACTAGGTTGCTCAATGCTGAGGCGATGGCATTAGCATTGCCCATTAACTGGGTCTGCTCTTCTTCCACTTCTAAGCAATAGTCAATAGCATTGTTCTTAAGCGCCGTCTCAACCATGGGTGAAAACTCAGCGACCAGTTCAGCTACCGTGAATGGTTTAACGACCTTGTTATCGCCCCCCTTGGCAAACAACAGCATATCATTAACTTGTTTTTCAAGGTCTTGCAATCGATCAAGCAACTTTGTTTGAAATCGCTCTTTAGTTGCATGCGGTAAATTAGGCACGCTTAAATTTGCTGCATATAACATCGCACTTGATAACGGGGTACGAACTTGATGCGCGAGTGATGCCACCATGCGGCCTAGGGAAGATAAACGTTGTAAATCACTGATTCGTGATTGCAGTAGACGTGTTTCGGTTAGGTCGGTGATCAGAATCAGCTGACCTGTCGTTGAAGCAGAGATAGCCAAACGTACTTTACGCCCATTGCGCAATGATATTTCGTGACCATCATCGTCACGCGGAGCAAACGCCCACTGAATGACCTCAAACCATTTATAGCCAACCAGTGGCACTTCTAACAGACGCTCCGCTTCTGGGTTAGCTTCTCTAACTACCCCTTGGGTATCAAGTAGAATAACGCCCGCAGGCATGACATCAAGAACTTGCTTGTAACGTTCTACTTGCTCTTCTAATGAGCCTAAATGGTTATCCATCACGCACTCGTCGTTAATTTGCCTTAAATACTACAATGGCTTGAAATGCAAAAAGCAAGCCAAGCCATTAATCAATACAAAACAATGAGTTAAACTTATGTCAGTATTTTGACAGCGTATAGATACTAACGTTGAAGGTTATATTTACGCATTTTTTCCACCAGCGTGGTACGACGCATACCCAGCATATCCGCTGCTCGCGCTACGATACCCGCTTGAGCATCCAGAGCTTGGTTGATCATAGTGACTTCGAGATCCGCTAACATCTCTTTCAAGTTCACACCTTCTGGAGGCAGAGCTTGAGGAGCATGCTCACTCGCAGCAAAAATATCCATCTGATCAAGGCTAAAGTCTTCAGAAAAAATGTTTTGCAGAACTTCACGCTCTTGCTCTTCTACCGAGATCTGTGAATGGAACTCAGGTTGAAATTCAGGAATATCACTATAACGATATTTGGTTGGCAAATGGTTTACGTCGACCAAACTATTTGGATAGAGAATGATCATACGCTCAACCAAATTCGCGAGTTCGCGCACGTTACCTGGCCAATCATGTTCCATTAATGAGTTGATCGCACGAGGCGTAAAGCAAATTGGCTGTGCGCCTTCCGCTTCCATGCGCGTCATGAGTTCTTGCAGCAACAGCGGAATGTCTTCTTGACGCTCACGTAATGCTGGCATTTCAATTGGAAACACGTTTAAGCGGTAGAAAAGATCTTCTCTAAACGAACCATCACCAATCATTGAATCGAGATTGCGATGTGTCGCCGCGATTACACGCACATTAGCACGAATGGTATTGTTGCCACCCACTCGCTCAAAACAGCGCTCTTGTAATACACGCAGCAGCTTAACTTGCATTGGCATTGGCATATCGCCAATTTCATCTAAAAATAGTGTGCCGCCCTCTGCTAGCTCAAAGCGTCCTTTTCGCGCGGTAATCGCACCAGTAAAGGCACCTTTTTCGTGGCCAAACAATTCACTTTCTAGAAGATCCGCAGGGATAGCACCGCAGTTGATTGGTACAAATGGGCCACTACGACGTGCTGAATGGTAATGGATATTACGCGCTACGACTTCTTTGCCGGTACCAGATTCACCAAGGATAAGTACGTTCGCCTCAGTAGACGAAACTTGCTCAATCAGATGGCGAACTTCCTTAATGCCATGGCTTTGGCCAACCAAGCTACGAAACAGGGTGTTCTTGCGCGCAGAGGAAACAACATTAACCCCTTTGCGACCTAGGAAATCTTTACAATGGCGCAGCGCTTCACTCAATTGCGGATAATTTAGCGGGTATGCCAAATCACCAACGTAGTTAGTTAAATCTTCAGCAGCAGGAAATTGCGAATTAGTAATCAATAATGGGATGTGGTTCGCTTGGGAGAGACGCTGACGAAGCTCCAATACCTCTTCAGTTTTGTCTATTGAACCGATAATGCAGCCAGACCAGATACTGGAAAGATCTAACGAGTCAATTTGTGCAGCACAGACGACTTCACACTGCTCTCCAACAAAATCTAAAATTGACGCTAGATTTGTTTGCGCTTGAGCGTTGTCTTCAATGACAAGTAATTTTGCTAAGCCTTGCATAATTGAGAATGATTGCCTTCGTTCTTATCTGGAGTTGCTTAAAACATCTAAAACGCATCATTCATTCGGATAAATGTTAATCGTTTTAAAAAATATCTTTAACGCAACAAAATTAGCCACTAGGGTTGTAGTGGCTTCTATTCTATTTAATAAAAAAATAAGGCAACCAAGCAATTATAGGGTGTGACATCTACCCAAAGCTGCTGGTGTTATGTACTTATAAAATTAACAATGTTTTAATGTAATTTTTAAATACCGACATCCTTGCAGTAAGATTGTGGAATTCAGCTGGAATTTGATCCCACGCTGATTTTATTTCACGAATAATTTCGATCACATCGTCAATCGGCTGTGGATCATTTTTATGGTTAGCCGCCGTAATTTGCGTAATCATAAATTCGTAGAGTTGATCAAGGTTTTGCGCAATATCGCCACCATCTTCCATCGAGAGACAGCTTCGCAGACTAATGATGATGTCTAATGCCTTACCCAAGCGCTCACCCTTAACTGGGATATTGCCTTGCTGCATGGCTGCTTTGCCTTGAATTAGACGCTCAATTGCACCTGCCATTAGCATCTGCACAATTTTATGCGGGGAGGCCGCACTGAGTTGGCTATCTACCGATACCTTCTTGTAAGCCTGTAATGAACCACGCATAACATTCCTCTTTATAAAAACTTTTTGTACTGCTGAACTGACCGATTACCATGCCTTAACTTTTGTAGAGACAGACCAATTGCTTTGGTTTTCTCTTCCAGCATCGTCACGACACGCTGAGTCAGGTGAATTGCCGAACGCCATTGTTCAGTCTGCGTAAACTGAGGCGTCTCGTCTAGCAGGCTCTGAACACTCAGCAATAATTGTTCCCTTTTATCGACCAAAGCGGCAATTTCTTCAGTATTTATCTCATCTACCGACAATGCATTGATAATATCGTGATCAAGATCACTTAATTCAGTCAGTAGTGATTGAAATTCATCGGCCAAATGCATTCATCATACCCGCTAGTTGCTGCTGCATTTTGCCCGTAGTGTCTTGCATCGCCGAAAATTTGGCGTGAGTGCGTTTTTCTAACGAATCCATGCGTCTATCCAAACTTGCTTGGTCATCTTGAATTCGATAATTACGCTCAACAAGGCTTTGCTCTCTCGTACGCAATGCGCCTTGCACACCGGTGATGCCGTGAATGGCATCTTCCACCTTTTTAGCGAAACCTTGTGAGCCGCCAAAAAAATCGCCCAGTTTATTGAAGTTATTGTTCAGCTGTCGATCAAGCATCGAATAATTGATTTCAAGCGTACCTTGGCGCGTCGTCGTCACCCCAAATTCAGACAATGTTTTCAGTTCAGCTGGCGCAGGGTCAATTCTAGAAGAAAACACCATTTTTAAGCGTGAATCAGCGCCACGAACCACACTATCACCAGCTAATGGACCGCGTTGCCCAGTCGCAGGATCAGCCATTGCGAGCTCTTTTGATAAGCTGTAAAACTGATTGTAAGCGGTAACGAACTGTTCGATATCACCACGTACCGACTCGCGATTGTAATCAATATCGATTTCAGAAGCGCCTTGGCTTGGATCAGAGCGACCTTTAAGGGTTAAATTCACGCCATCGATAGCGTCTTCAATAATGTTGTTTTTGCTCGATAATTTAGCCACGCCATCTAACAACACTTCAGAGTCTTGTGCGGCCTGAACTTGGCTCATGCCGTTATAGGTATCAAAAGATGACTGTGCACTTTGCAACGCTTGCTGCGCACGCTCCATACGTTGAATATAATCACGCTGTTCTGTTGGTAACAGAGCCAACTTGGCTTGCTTTGCTGCCGCATCATCAAGCTCGCCTGAGGCTAATGCTTGATCGATTTTGTCCATTTCAGACTTATTCGCCGCGGCGATTGCCGCTTGCTCTAATGCCAGTTTTTTATCAAGCGCTGCTTTGGCTTCTTTTGGAGTAACGTAAGAATCTGTTAACGTGCCCGAGGCCGTATTAGTCCAACCTGGAATATCATCCGACTTTTCTATCGCTTTGGCATCGAGTTGCGGCTCGGGCTCCCAATACGAATCGAGCAAAGTTCCTGAAGCGGTTGGCGTCCAACCTGGAATTCGTTCTTCTGGTTTAAGGTAACGATTAGCAGTTTGGCCAGCACTGGCTGCCGCAGCTAACGCTTTTTCTGAAATAGGGTTGGTTGGCGTAACGTCTTTGGCTGCATTAGGGTCGACAACGCTTGCCGCTTGCTTACTGGCATCGGCAATTTCTTGGTCGACAACTTTTGCCGCTTCAATATTGCGCTGGGCAATACGATCGGCGACTTTTTGCTCTTCATCGTTAAGCGGATTTAAAAGCGATTGCGCATCTGCACGGGCTTTTTCGAGATCGGCTACCCGCTGCTCAAGTGTTTTGTAGGCTAATCGATTAAGCAAATTATTCGGATTGGCACTCTCAACAGCAACGCTGACTGCGTTATCTTTACCTGAGAGTTCAGAGGCGACAATGAGACGCGGCCCATTGACATCGTTAATGACCGACGCCCGTACACCGGGGTTACTTTTTTCGCCGTTTATCGTTCGCACGATATCAGCTAACTTCGCATTCTGTTTAACATCAACAGTGAATGACTTGTTGCCCATCGCGATACGCAACTTGCCCGCATCAAACTTCGCATCTTCAGGCAAAACATCAGATGCAATTTTATGACTCTGAGCAAGTTGCAACACATCGACGGCATAACGACCTGCAATCGCTTCAGTAGTGGCGGTTGCTGACACGATGGCATCATCCGTAGACTCTACCTTTCTTGCAGCAAACGCCTTCTCCTGGCGAAAACTCGCCATTAAGTTTTTCATCGTATCCAGCGACTCTCTGAGCCGACCGTAAGCACTAATGGTGGAATCAATCTGGTTAAGCTCGTTGTTGATACGTTGCTGCTTTGGGGCACGCTCCGCTTCAACAATTTTGCTTACCATGGCATTGATATCCATGCCATTATTCATGCCGATTGGGCCTAAACTCATTCAATCACCTCAAAAATACGATTACACCTTATCGATCAAAAGCCCAGATGAATAACGGGCGGTTTGCTCTCTAAGACGTCGCAAGACCTCTAGTATTTCCTCATCAGGAATCTGACGAATAATATCACCAGTACTTTCCTCATATATAGTAACGACATCGCGTCCGGTTTGTTCATCAACCCGAAACGAAAGACCAGTATTCATCGATGAGATAAATTCATTCATCTGCTCGACAACTTTTTCCCTTTCTTGCTCTGAAAGCTTTTTCCTCTCTTGGAGAACTTCCATCGCTTGTTCAACCCCTCGCGAGGTCAACTGGTCCAGTTCTGACGCTACTACCCTTTTATCAGGTGAGGAAACACCTTGCGGGTTATCATACCCTGAAGCAATTTTAGTGCCACTTTTTGAGCCATAAGACTGGATGTTCGAAGTGTAGGATGGAATCTCCATAACAATCTCCCTTCCACCTCATAGTGAAACCAACGCCGTTAACTTCACTAATCGGCTCGGCATTATTGCCCTAACCCAAAAGACTCAATGCAGCCGTCGGAGACTGCTTAGCCTGCGCCAGTACCGAAGTACTCGCTTGTTGCAGGATCTGTGATTTTGTCATTTGGGTCGTTTCTTTTGCATAGTCAGTATCACGAATACGACCGCGCGAGGCGTTAACGTTTTCATTGATATTGTCTAAGTTCGCAATCGCATGATCAAAGCGATTTTGGAATGCCCCCAAAGAGGCTCGTTGGCTATCAACAGATTTCAATGCACCATCAATAACAGACACCGCAACCTGTGAACCGGCAACTGTGGTCACATCCACATCCGCTACCGCCACTTTTTGCGCTTCACCAAAGCCAAGTTCTGTTCCTAAGTCGCCAGAGATCGTAATCTCGCCATCAACTTGGTTGTTCGCAGCGAACAGTTGCATTTTACCTTCTTCACCAACGGAAGCCTTGATGTCTTCACTTTGACCATTGATGTAAGTGGCTAATTGTTCAACATTATCACCAGCTTTCGCAGTGATTGTTAGCGATTTATCTTGACCGTTAGTATCGGTGTACTCAAAGGTAATATCGGCAGCATCTGCACTGACTTTCCAATCCGGAGCTTTGCCTGTTTCAACAGCATAAACTTGGCCACCCATCTCATCCGTATCTGAACGCATGTTAGTCATGGTAAGTTGAACCGCTTCGCCAGAACCTGAACCGATTTGGAAAGACTTGTTACCAAACTGGCCATTGAGCAATTTGTTACCACCAAAAGAGGTTGTTTCTGCGATACGATTTAATTCCTCGTTAAGTGCAGAAACTTCTTCTTGAATGGCCACACGCTCAGAGCGCGAGTTGGAACCGTTTGATGATTGCAATGCAAGATCACGCATCCGTTGCAAAATATTGGTGGTCTCATTCATCGCACCTTCTGCAGTTTGCGCGATGGAAATACCATCGTTAGCATTTTTGACTGCCATATCTAAACCGCGGCTTTGAGATGTTAAGCGGTTCGATATTTGCAGGCCTGCAGCATCATCTTTTGCACTATTGATTTTGTAACCAGATGACAAACGCTCCATCGACTTTTGCATCCCGTCGGTTGCATTGTTGACGTAACGTTGAGCCGTCATCGCCGGCACATTCGAATTTACGTTGATCGCCATAATTGATCTCCTTAGGCATAGGGCTATGCATCTCCGTGTCTCTCACCTCACTTTGATGCATATCATTTCTCTCAGCCCTTTAACGGCTAATAAAATCTAACCTTTAGAGAAATTTTGGCTTTTTCCTCAAAACCTTAAACTTCAGAAACAAAGTGTGAAGCAAGTCTAAACTCTTTGATTCACAGTCACTGATTTACGCAAAAAATCCAGCCGAAGCTGGATTTTTCTATCTAGATTTGATTAGCCAAGTAGGCTTAGTGCTGAGTTTGGCGCTTGTTTTGCTTGAGCTAGAATTGAGCTTGAAGCTTGAGCCAAAATTTGCGATTTAGTTAGTGCAGTTGTTTCTTTCGCAAAATCTGTATCTTTGATACGGCTCTTAGACGCGTTCACGTTTTCGTTAATGTTGTCTAAGTTGCTGATTGCGTGGTCGAAACGGTTTTGGAATGCACCAAGTTCTGCACGGTGGCTGTCAACATAGTTTAGTGCTGTATCGATAACCGCTACCGATTGTTGAGCACCGCCCACTGTTGTTACATCGATACTGTCAACAGTTACCGCACCTGCGTCAGTTGTAGACATGTCTAGCGCGCTACCTAGACCGCCACCAAATGTAACTGCACCATCAATTTTGTTATTACCAGAGAAGATTTGTAGACGACCATCTTCATCAACAGACGCTTTTACTTTATCAGTTTGACCATTGATGTAAGTTGCAAGCTCTTCGATGTCATCACCAGCTTTCGCATTGATTGTAATTTCAGTTGCTTCAGTAGCGCCTTTCTCTTTAAAAGAAAGCGTCAAATCGTTCGCATCAGCTGCAACTGAGAAATCTTTCCAAGATTTACCTTCTTCCGCAGCTGCCGCTTTGTAACCAATACCACCCATGCCTGCGTTATCGCTGCGCATTGTGTTTAGCGTTAGCATTACTGCTTCACCGTTGTCCGCACCGATCTGCATTGATTTGGTCGTGAACGTACCGTTAAGTAGTTTGTTACCACCAAAAGATGTGGTTTCTGCAATACGGTTTAATTCGTCGTTTAGTGCACCAATTTCTTCTTGAATCGCTACGCGCTCAGATTTTGAGTTTGAACCGTTCGCTGATTGTAGCGATAGGTCACGCATACGTTGAAGAATGTTGGTAGTTTCGTTCATCGCGCCTTCAGCAGTTTGAGCGATAGAGATACCATCGTTCGCGTTGCGTACTGCAACATCTAGACCACGGCTTTGTACATTCAAGCGGTTAGAAATTTGCAGACCTGCTGCGTCATCTTTTGCACTGTTAATTTTGTAACCAGAAGATAGACGCTCCATCGAGTTTTGTTGTGCGCTAGTTGCTTGGTTAAGGTAACGCTGAGCTGTCATTGCTGAAACGTTAGTATTTACATTCACTGCCATGGTAATTTCTCCAATTGATTTTCCGATATTTCCGGTTTCCGACGTCTCGGAAAACCAAGTAGTTCTCTCAAAGTTACTTTATTAACGACGCGATTGATAAAATCTTTAGAAAAAATGAACTTTTAGCAATTCTTGTGAATTGGGACGATTTGTGTGAGCGAATGGATAAAAATCAAAAATTCTCAAAAAGAACTAAAGTTCGAATGGTTACCGCCGATAAGCTCTGCTTTTATTTTATCCCAGCAAAGCCAACACGATATTGGGCTGCTGTTTCGCCTGAGCTAAAACTGAAGTACTCACTTGCTGCAAAATTTGCTGCTTCAACATTTGCGTGGTTTCTTTTGCGTAGTCAGTATCTTTAATCCGACTATTCGATGCAGCTAAGTTCTCATTGATATTGCCGAGATTGTTGATTGCATGACCAAAGCGATTTTGCATAGCACCGAGCTCTGCGCGGTGACTATCGACATATTGCAGTGCGGTATCGAGTACCGACACAGCGCGCTGCGCACCACCGACATCGGTAATATCGATATCATCGACTGCTTCATACCCTTTCATGCCCATATTGAGCTGATTGGCTAGACTGCCTGAAAAACTGATCGTTCCTGCCGTTTCTTTGCCGGCCATATAAATTTGTAGTTGCCCCTGGTCGTTGACAGAAGCCGACACTTTATCGGTTTGACCATTGATATACGTGGCTAACTGCTCAATATCATCGCCAACCTTAGCCGTAATCTTGATATTCTCTTGTTCACCACGTGCATTGGTGTACTGCATATTGATCTGCTGTTGACCGCTCACCACTTGCCAATCAGGTTGCGCTTTCGCCGCTGCAAGATAACTAAAACCACCCATATCGATCGTGTCAGTACGCATATTCTTTAGGCTAACTTGCACCGCTTCGCCCGACCCTGCACCAATTTGAAAAGCCGCACTTTGAAAACCGCCATTAAGCAGTTTTCGTCCACCGAAAGAGGTCGTTTCCGCGATACGATTTAATTCATCGTTTAATGCGGTCATTTCTTCTTGAAGTGCAACGCGCTCAGAGTGACTGTTAGCGCCATTGGCCGATTGCAAAGATAGGTCACGCATCCGTTGCAAAATAGTGGTCGACTCACTCATCGCCCCTTCTGCTGTTTGCATGATTGAAATACCGTCATTAGCATTGCGCATCGCGACGTCAAGACCACTCATCTGAGTCTCTAAGCGATTGGAAATCTGTAAACCTGCGGCGTCATCTTTCGCACTATTAATACGACTCCCTGAAGAGAGTCTCTCCAAAGATTGATTGAGCATATGCGTGGCATTCGCCAAATGGCGCTGCGCGGTCATTGCGGCAACATTGGTATTAACAGTTAGGCTCATAAATCGATTTGATGGTCACTGATAGCCCTTTATCGGCCCAGGAAATAAAACTTTAACGGTATTGAGTGAAAAAATTCCCGCCGAGATACGCTCTCCTGCCATTTATGCAGCGGCCAAAACGAAAAAGACCGAGCGCTCAGGCTCGGTCTTTTAGAAAGTGAGTGATTACTTCACAGCTAAATTTTGCAGCATCTCAGTGCTAGGGGCAAAGAAATATGCGCCTGTCACTGCGTGGGTAAAACGCAATAATTGATCCGTTTTACCATCCGTTACACCATACATGCTTTCAAGCATCACTTTAAAGTTATGTAGTGTATGGCAGTAAGCGATAAAGAGTAGGCCATGATCACCACTCACTGTGCCATAAGGCAAGCTGTGGCGTACAATTTTAAGACCTTTTCCTTCTTCTTTAATATCCACGCGACCAACGTGAGACGCGGCCGGCACATCATCCAATTCAATTGAATCAGGCTTAGTACGGCCAATCACCTTCTCTTGCGCGGCTACATTTAAACGATTCCATGCAGGAAGGTTATGAATAAAGCGTTGTAGCATTACGTAGCTACCGCCAACAAATTCACCCTCAGGAATAATCGCGACTTCTTGGCGTGCACCTTCTTTCGGGTTTTCAGTACCGTCGACAAACATCGTCATATCGCGAGCATCGAGGTAACGGAAACCGGCTGTCTCATCGACCACAGTCACGTCATCAGCCACTTCTGCCATCAATTTACGCATCACATAAAAATGCAGATCTGGGCGCGCTGAATGTAAGTGAACTAACACATCAACATCACTGCTTGGCGCAACAATCTCACCTTCACCAAGCACAGGAAATTCAATTAGCTCAGCTGGCATTGCTTGGTTTAATTGCGCCCAAAAACCATGCGTAAATGACAACGACAAAGTGAGTTTGGCTTGAGGCTGTTGTTGGTTCAACTCTTCAACTAGCGCAGGTAATGATTGAAGTTGACTCAATACATGCTTCGGATTTTGACGAATTTTTAGTAGCGTGTAATGAGCGAACGGTTCTGCTTCTGGAAGAATCGCCGTTTGAGGTTGTGACATTTCTTTACTCCTTTTATAACCAAGCGAATTTCATACGTAATTTTCAACATTATCGATGAAAATCAGGCAAAAATTCTCTCAGATACGTATTTATCTGCCCAGTGTAATCTTAATTTTAAAAAGAGTCTTGATTCTGATCAGCTACCAACCGCATCCGATCTCAAACAATCCTTCACTGTTTTGCTTTGATAGACATAAATAGAAAACCACAATAGAGCGACCATAATCACTCCATTGGTCCAACTAAATAACCCTGCTTGCAAATACACATGATAGATACTTTGTAGTAACTGACTGACGGCCATGACCAAAGTTATCGGCTTGCCCCATGAGACAATGCGATTAACCCAATGCCGCTCTGGGGTTCGTAAGCTGATCAACCACATCAGCGCAATACTTGGCAGGCCCATTGCGAGCCCAAGATATAACATATCGTGATCGGGATAAACGTAGGCCAAAATGGTACTACCACTATCGCGGCTAACACCCGCGACGACAAAAACTACCCAAGCTTTCGCCAGCAATAACCACCCAAGCCATAACCATTTCGGTGCATGCAAAAAACCATGCTTATCGTAAGCTTCAATTGCGTAACGCATAACAAACTAAATTAATCAAAACTGCTTTGCCCCACACTCTACTCCAATTCACTCAACATGCTATAAAAAATTCGTTGATCTCACTGTTCAACAAAAATCTCAGCGACGGTTGCTCAATAACGTGCAATCGCGTGTTAGCATAGCGATAAGTGTTACCATCATAGAGTTATCAATGAAAAACAAAGTCGTTCCTTCGCCGCAAACTCAAGATGATGCGATGAAAATCGCTAAAGCGACGCAAAAACCTGGTCAAACTAAAGAGCAGACTAAATTGATTGCTCAAGGGATTGAAAAAGGCATCGCACTGTATAAAAAACAGCAGAAAGAGAAAGCCCGTCAAGCCGATAAAGCCCGTAAAAAAGTGCAGAAAAACAAGCAAGCTGAATTACGTGAACAAGACATGGAAATCGAAGATTTAGCTCAAGACGTGAGTAAGCCGCGTTCAAACTCGGCATTGCCGTGGACGCTGTTGGCTATCAGCTGGATTGGGTTTGCTATTTACCTATTCCAATTCGCGTAAAGCCCGCAGATAGGTTGAAAATAAACGCGCCGAATCTATCGGCGCGTTTACATTGTTCTGAGAAAACCACAATAATGCCACTTGAAAACGGGTGACAATGAATGCAAAAAATGTGGGTCAATACATAGCGATTGTGCTTAAACTTCAAGACTGGTGCGAAATGCTATGCCTTAAAACCCAAGCTGGCTGCAATATCTGATTCGCGTTCAGTAACCCACTGGCTATCAAACGGCCCCCAATCTGACAGTTGGTAATATCCATCATTATGGCGTCTACCATCTTGCACGAAAGCAAGCTCGATGCCGATTCCAGGAAGTGCTTTAATCACATCTTGGATAGTACGGCGTGGCCAACCTGTCTGCTCAATCAATTTTGGCACATTAGGGCGCTCTAAACTTTCAACGAGAAGAGCCAAATACAAACGCCTTGCAAACACAGGACTCAGTTCCATTGATACCTCCTAGTAAACTTCTTGGGTATTATTTCTGTTTGTGCAAACAACATTTTGCGTTTGATCAAGAATTTGCTCTCATTTGTGATTGCATCGAGTATTTTTTACTCATCAAAATATATGCGTCACATTTTTGTTTCCGCTCAAAGTTCCTGATACGATTAAAAAATATAAAAAAAGTCACTTCAAAAGGTTCAACATGACAATCACGATGTACGGTATTCCTAACTGCGACACGATAAAAAGCCAAAAATGGCTAGATGCAGAAAACCTTGCTTATGAATTTCATGACTACCGCAAACAAGGCGTTGATTTACAAATGGTTACAACTTTTTGCAACGCTCTTGGTTGGGAAAATGTTCTTAACAAACGTGGCACCACTTTTCGTCAATTGAACCAAGAACAAAAAGATAACCTAAACCAAGACAATGCAGTGGCATTAATGGTTGAACAACCAGCGATGATTAAGCGCCCGATTTTGTTGGTCAATGACAGTTACCATATCGGATTTAAAGCGGATCAATACGCTGCAATATTTGCATAAGAAAAGGATTTCAAGGATGAGCGATAGCCCTGTATTGGCGTTGGCAAAAGATCTTATCAGTCGTCAATCAGTGACACCTGAAGATGCGGGTTGCCAACAAGTTATGATCGAGCGCTTACAAGCGCTGGGATTTGAAATTGAAGTGATGGTGTTTGAAGATACCACCAACTTCTGGGCGCGACGCGGCAATCAAGCTCCGTTATTTGCGTTCGCCGGTCACACCGATGTGGTGCCCGCGGGTTCACTCGAGCAATGGCATACACCACCATTTGAACCAACGATTATTGACGGCTATTTACATGGTCGTGGTGCGGCCGACATGAAAGGCTCATTAGCGTGTATGATCGTTGCCGTTGAGCGCTTTATCGCTGATCACCCAAATCATCAAGGCTCGCTCGCGTTTCTTATCACCTCTGATGAGGAAGGCCCGTTTATTAATGGCACCACACGTGTTGTTGATACTCTAATGGCACGTAACGAAAACATCGATATGTGTATCGTTGGTGAGCCATCAAGCACGTTATCCGTTGGTGATGTTGTCAAAAATGGTCGCAGAGGTTCGATTACTGGCGATTTGCGAGTGAAAGGTATTCAGGGCCACGTGGCCTACCCTCACTTAGCAAACAACCCAGTCCACCAAGCACTGCCCGCACTCGCAGAATTAGCGGCCACCAAATGGGATAACGGTAACGACTTTTTTCCACCAACTAGCTTCCAAATCCCAAATTTGGCCGCTGGCACCGGTGCTTCAAACGTGATTCCTGGTGAGTTTGATGTGCAGTTTAACTTCCGTTTTAGTACTGAACTAACAGACCAAGAAATCAAACGTCGTGTTCATTCAACCTTAGATGCACACGGTTTAGAGTACGACCTAAAATGGACCCTAAGCGGTCAACCGTTCTTAACCGATACTGGTGCACTATTAGATGCGGTGGTTAAAGGTGTATCTGCTGTTAATCATAAAGCGCCAGAACTCCTAACTACAGGTGGAACTTCTGACGGTCGCTTCATCGCACAAATGGGCGCACAAGTGGTTGAACTTGGCCCAGTCAACGCGACCATTCATAAAGTGAATGAGTGTGTCAGTGTCGCTGATTTAGAAAAACTCACCGATATGTATCAAAACATTTTGGAGAACGTACTCGCGTGAAAATGACGCCTGAGCAACTATGCGGACAGGATGCGACCCATTTAACGGAAGTTTTATTTGGGCAAAAACTCTTTCTTATTCATCCGCAAGTAGAGCAAGATTTGCTTGCATTAAGGGATGCCGCTGCTCAGGCGGGATTTAACCTCAACATTGCCAGTGGTTTTCGCGACTTTGAGCGACAAAAAACCATCTGGAACAATAAGATGAGCGGTATTAGCATCATCTTAGATAGTGACAGCCTCCCACTTGACCCAGCACAGCTCTCAGATGAACAAAAAGTGTTGGCAATTTTGCGTTGGTCAGCGCTACCGGGAGCAAGCCGCCATCATTGGGGCACTGAATTTGATGTATTTGACCGCAATTCTTTACCAAAAGACACCATGCTGCAGTTAGAACCGTGGGAATATTTGGCTGGGCATCAAGCGAAATTCTATCAATGGCTATCTGTTCATCTTAAGCAATTTGGCTTTTTCTTTCCCTATCAAAAAGACTTAGGTGGCGTAGCTGCAGAGCCATGGCACATCAGCCATAAAGTGACAGCGACCGAGTGCCTAACTCAACTAACTCAAGATCAACTGACGAAGCAACTTCAAGCAAGTGATCTATTGGGTAAAAATGCAGTGTTACAACAGCTCGATACCATCTACACTCAATTTATCACCAACATCTGTCGAGGTGACTAATGGATTTGCTCACTAACCCTTGGGTCATTATCGCTATCGTTTTAGCCGTGATTATTGGCAACATTAGCGCTCTCAAATACACCGCGAATATGAAGTTTGATCAGATGAAGAAAAAGCCATCTAGAAACGAGCAAATAAGCGACCAAGAAGCCAAACAAGAACAACAAGAGTCAGGGCCACAAGACCCACACAAATAATTTCCGCTTCTCTCATGGCCTGATTAATTGATAGGCTCCCAAGGTGCAACCATTAACTCTTCTGGTGTGTACTTTGACCACTGGTAGATGAACTCAACCTCTTCGTTATTGATAACAGCGCTACCAACGACACCTATCCAGCGCCCACGAGCATCCGTTGTATATTGATTCACCTCTGTGACGATTATTTGAGTGCCTACAGGCAAAGTTATCGACCCAGATTGTATTTTGTCAGCTTGTGTAAATGGGTAGAGAAAATAACCAATCTCAGGTTGATACAATCGCTCTTTTCTAACTAACAATATGCTCAGTTGTTTTAGATGCAGTTCCCGACCTACGAGCGATGAAAAAACCGCCTTATCAGCCACGCTCTCTATGGCTGCACTGCATCCCACCAGAAAAGCACTTAAAACCAATATCAATACTCGCATTGCGATCCAGTTTGGTGAGTTTTCATCAGACTAATCCAACTTGAATGTGATTACGACGATCTCAATGGCAGATTTCGTTGAATTTTAGATCGAATCAAACCCACTGATACAAAAAAGCAGAGCCTACGCTCTGCTTTTTACTAAAGTATTGATACGGTAAGTTACTTAATGTGGTCCCAAGAAATGTTGGACACAATTCGGCAATCATCGCATTTGAAATAAAATACATCATGCAATGGCTCGTCCAGTAGCCATTCGCCACCGCACTTCGGGCACTTGCGAGCTTGCTCATCGGCTAAACTGGCACCACCAACTCGGTATTGGTAGTAGTAAGTTGGGATCTTAGTGATGTATTCAATGCGTCCACGTAAGTCCCAACCGCGACGAAACAATACACTGTCGCTATCACAAATCTCATGAAGCGCTGCATGTTCTGCTCGGCAACCGCCCGCCATTTGTAGTTCATCACACGCTTGCCATTCTGTTTGCCATTTCACCACCGCTTTATGGTCACCATTCAGCGTCGGTGGATTGCGATATAAAGGAATCGGCAGCAGCGTTTCACCGCTACGCAGAGGCGAGCATGTGTGCACATAGGTGGTATAAAGAACTTGCCAGCTTGGTGTTTCTTCTTCTGCTGCTTGCTCTGAATTTAAATCGCGACCTAACAGGCGCACTTTGGGCGCTAACAAGCAAGCATCAGCCAAACGATTAATACACACTTTGACAAAGTCTGAATGGTATTTCGGATGCAAACTCTCTTTTTCAGGACATACCGCGCGCACATAAAATTCCCCTTCACCCATTACGATAGGAAATTCGCGCCCTAACACTTGGCCGTTGTAACGCAATGCATCCATTAGGCCATTAATGCCTTTATCAACCGCGCTGATCGTCGTGTTATCAAAACACTCAAATTGCAATTCAACTACGTACATCGTTTATACCACTGGCTCAATTTTGCTTAGGAATTCTTCTAAGCTTTCCGCTAAGACATCACGCTTATCAGTACCCAGACGCTCTAACACCACATTACCCGTAATATTACAGATGGAAATCACATCAAGCTCAGCATCGGTTGCTGCAATAAATACCGTCGGTTTGAGTTTAAGGCGACGTTGCGTAACCAAATGACCAAGAATGTTCTCTTGTAAACGTTCAAAATCTTCATCATTCCACACTTGCAACAACACTAACTCATTGCCGTTCCATGTTGCTTGCATATCGGCACTGTATTGCGCACCGTAGAACGTTTTGATGTCTTCGTGCAACGTTAGCTCAATGCCATTTTCTACATTGGTAAAATCCGCAAACTGCTCACGCGGGTAAGCTTGCCACTCAACACCATCAGCACGTTTTTGCTCGACACATGGCGAAACAAGTTCAGCTAAATCCTCACTGAACGGTAACTTACCGTGTTTGTCTTGATGATGAGCGCGGTATTTATCACTAAATGCGCGTAAGGCTTGCAAGGCATTATCAGCCATTCGAGTCTCCAGAGTAGTTGTGTTAATGACACAGAGTGCGAGATTGCGTAAAATTCCCGTCATTCTAATCGAATTCCAATCAAAGTATGAGCAAATATTCCAACGCCAAAGAGCTTGCAGGCCTAACGCTGGGTCAAAAAACCGAGTACGCAAGCCAATACGATCCTTCATTGCTGCAACCAGTACCACGTAGCCTTAATCGTGATGACCTAGAACTTGGTGATAATTTGCCATTTCATGGTTGTGATATTTGGACTCTATACGAATTATCATGGTTGAATGAAAAAGGCTTACCGCAAGTCGCGGTTGGTGATGTGAGCATTCCTGCCACCAGCGCGAATTTAATCGAATCAAAGTCATTTAAGTTGTATCTAAACAGCTTGAATCAAACCCGCTTTAGCTCTTGGGACGACGTAGAAAAAACGCTCACCAACGACCTTTCTGCCTGCGCAGGGGAAGCGGTTTCTGTCACGCTACGCAACGTGACTGATTACACTGACAGCGTCATCGTCACTATGCATGGCGAATGTATCGATGAACAAGATATTGAAATCACCAGTTATGACTTTGATGCCACGCTGCTCAAAGATGCAGCTGGGGACGAAGAAGTCGACGAAGCACTGCATAGCCACTTATTGAAATCTAACTGCTTAATTACCAACCAACCAGATTGGGGCAGTGTTGAGATTCAGTATCAGGGTCAAAAAATCGATCGCGAAGCTCTGTTACGCTATATCGTCTCGTTCCGCGAACACAACGAATTCCACGAGCAGTGTGTTGAACGTATCTTCACAGATATTATGAAGTACTGCCAACCTAATAAGCTCACTGTCTATGCGCGCTACACTCGTCGCGGCGGTTTAGATATCAACCCGTATCGCTCAACGGAACAAGAACAACCACACCACAATCAACGCATGGCTCGTCAATAAGGAAATCGCTAAGGATGCTGAAACTGCGCTGGGAGCGTTGGCTCTGCTTATTTGTATTACTGCTGTCAGCCTCTTCGATGGCAGAATCAGTGTTCACTTCACCAACACTAAATGAAGCCAACAACTTAGTAGAGATAGTGCCAAAACAAGCACACCAATTAGCTTATGACTATATCTCTCAGCGTAAACTTTCAAATCAATCAGATAACAGCCCTTCATCGATCACTCGAGACGACGCTGACAATCGCACTCGTACGCCGGGTGCGACTATCGACGCTTTGATGATTTTGGCCGAATCTGCCTATAACATTGGCAACGTTGATGAGGCCTTTCGTCATTTAAAAGAAGCAATCAATCTGTCTGAAGTTTACGAACTGCCATACAAAAAGCTCGACATAATGATGCTGCAAGTTCGTTTGCACTGGCTATATAGCGGCAACGGAATTGTTGCTCGAGAACAACTTCACCAAGTTGAATTACTGTATCAATCAATCAAAAACCCTGAACAGTTGGCGAAAGCGTTGAAATACCGCATCACCATGCTGAAAGCACAAATTGCGTCAAAGGAAGGTGAGCTTGATCTCGCCAACCAACTTTTTGCTCAAGTTCGTGGCTATATTGAAACGCTAAAAACCAAACGTGTCGTCATTGATTACCATATTCAAGTTGGTCAACACTTGCTTGCCCATAAACAGTACAACAAAGCACTGTCTGAATTTCTTATCGCCTATTGGCAATCGATCGAAGATGACTCTCGCGCGCAACTCGGCAAAGTCAATTTTCTTCTAGGTCAGCTGTTTTTTGATCGCAAGGTGCTCGACAAGGCAAATAACCATCTATCACAAGCTGCTGATTTCTATGACAACTACGAGCATTCGCCAGTACTGCCATCCGTTTTGAAGCTAATGGGTGATAGCTATTACTTGCAAGGCAAATACAACCTCGCATTAGTGCAGTACTTCAACGCGATGGACCACGAGCGTACCGTAAACAATCTATACAATGAAATTGATGTGCGTATTGCTTTGTCAGCTACGTACTTACACCTCATCAACTACCCATTGGCAGAACAATATTTAGAAAGAGCAGAACAATTATTACCGCTAACTAAAGCACCTAAATTAGAAGCGCATGCTTGTTTGCTGCGTGCCGGACTGGCAGCAGAACAACATTCCGGTACCGAAACGATTGTAAACGCGCAGAAAGCACTAGAGATCGCTAAGAACATCGATGACATCAGCTTACAAAAAAGTGCCTACCGTCTTATTAATCGTGGTTATGAGTTGAATCAAGACTACAAAACCGCGCTGGAATACTTTAAGCACTTTAGCGCGCTTGCCACCATTGAACAGCAACAACTTGACTTAATAAGTGAAGATGCATTCCGTCAGCAGAAAGATTTTGTCGAACGAAATATCCACCTAACCGCGCGACAACAAGACCTCGCGCATGCTCAAGAAGAGTATCGCAAGTTCCAAAAGATTGCCTTCGCGCTGTTCTTGATTGGTTCTGTACTCTTCCTGCTACTGTTGAGACGCGGTCATATTATTCGCATACAAAAGGAAGAGCTGGGCGAACTGAATAACAATTTATACACCCATTCTCGTTCTGGAATGCGTAATTTGCGTATGCTCAACGCCAAATTGTCAGCGTCACTTGAAGCAAGTAGCGATCAATTTGAGAAATGGCACGTTGGGGAATTGATTCATGAACCGCTCAATGATCGCCTACGTTTCGTTATGGTTGATGTGCCTTTTTTACGTAACTTACACATGCAGCATGGGTACACTAAGGGTTTAGAGTTAGAAAAAGAGTTTGGTGAGTACTTACAAACTAAAGTATCAGCGCCGGCTCGGGTCTACCATTTTTCTGATGCAAACTTGCTCTATATCGAACCCAATAGTAACCGTGACACCTCTCCGGAAGAGATGGTGGAGAAAATTCAACAATGGATTACCGATTTCAAACCACAACGTAAACTCAATCGCATTGTTCGTATTGGCATGGTCGACTATCCATTCTTACCGCGTGCGTATACTGCCATTAATGACAAAGAGTTAATGGACATTCTACTCATGGCAACGGGTGCAGCGCGCTCACTCAGCCTAGAAGACCACCAAAGTCACTGGGTATACCTCAAAGCGATTGAAAATGCGCCAGCCGCAAGCCTAGCGACTGAAAATGTACGAAAAGCGTGCAAACACTCGATAAATCAAGGCCTAATAAAAGTACACTCTTCTTTCAAGAATGAGGAGAGGCTCAAAAAACTATTAAAAGATGACTAATTTTGTAGCGTTCCGTGCGTTGAACTCGTGACGGGACGCTGGATTTTGATATTATCAACAAATTGGTTAATAGGGTCGTATGACCAACGCCTTTTAGGCAGATTTATAAAGAATAAACAGTTACATGAGCGTGCTCGAACCAGATCTTCAGTCTCAGTTACATCAACTGAAATCTCAATTGGAACAAGCTCGATTGACGCAAAGAAATACTTCTTTCAAATTCAAACGAGAATTACAGGTATTACAACGCGTTGTAACTTCATTAAGTAGTGCGTACGTTAGTGATAACCCGAAATTGCAATCTGCTCTATCAGAGCTTCGATTGGCAATTGAGAAACAAAAAGATATCAGTGCTTTAATTCCAAATTTATTGGTTTTAGAGCGATTAATTAAGCAACATGCGGTCGATATGGATGTACAAAGGCTAGATCTCAACACTCAGGTCAAACATGCTGGAGAAACTCTTCTTCGCGTGTCCGGCATTCCTTCTAAGCTAAAACGCGATCTTCGCGATTTACTGAGCTTTTGTGCAACCAATAATATTAGCCACGCAGAACAAGCCATCAAATTACTGGCGATTTATGAACGCTCAGTCAAAATTCTGATCTCGAATCCAGACTCCACAACAGGCGTTATCACTTCAGATACAGACAAAGATCTTCTGCAGCAACTCAATATCGAACTGCAAAATCTTATTACTGAACTCGATTTCACCGGAGAGTCTGGTGATTTACTCAATGATATTCGCGCTAAACTTCTCATTGGTGTTAATACTCAAACCCTACTTGAAGAAACCTTGCATGTATTAAAACTCGTGATTCAAGGTACGCACTTTGAACGTAAAACCTCACAGCAGTTTTTAGTTCAAGTTAACGAGTCTTTGAGTAGTTCAATTAAGAGTTCAGCCCAACTAGCCGATCAAAGTGAAAGCTATCACGAGCAACGTGTCGAGTATGGACAAGAATTAACGTCACTGGTCACCGACGGCAAAACCATCGTGATGCAGTCTCAATCGTTGGAAGATCTTCAAGATAACTTAATGCCGTTATTTGAAGAAATTGCGTCATTAAACGATCGCTTAAAACACACGGAAGAACGCGAAGCCGCCTTGCTTGAACGCATGAAGTACAATCATTGCCAACTTGAAGCATTGCAAGAGTCTGCGCGTGAATACCGCCGTCGTTTGGACGATCAAGCGGAGCGCTTACAACAAGACCCGCTCACGCGCGTTTTCAATCGTTCGGCATTTAATGAACACCTTGAGCTTGAATTCCGTCGCTGGATTCGCAATCAACACAGCCTGCGCGTGGTGATGTTCGATATCGATAATTTCCGCGCCTTAAATGACAGTTTTGGTTACGCTGCCGGCGACAAAGCGCTGAAAATTATTGCGCGCAATATCAAAGCGGAATTGAGCGAATCCGATATTTTAGCGCGCTTTTCTGGTGAAGAGTTTATTGCACTCCTTCCTGATAGAGCCGATCCTGAAAGCTATGAGTTGGTCAAAGCAATTCAAGACCAAATCTCACACCTACCGTTCAAGTTCCGTGAACAGCAAATTACCATTACCGCCAGTGCGGTAAGTACTAAGTTTAGGGACTCTGATACGCCTGAAGAAGTTCTGGAAAGACTGCGTATTCATCTCAAAGAAGCCAAGAAATTGGGGGCTGAGCAGCTTATCTGGAAATAAGCGGACCAGAAAAAATCTCTTCTTTAGGCTAAAACTGAAAACAATATAACCGAGAAGCCACTTAGCATATTTGTTAAGTGGCTTTTTTATTTTACCGAATTGTGGTAGGTTTAAGTAAAGGAAACGTTATGCTTTTGTCTGCTAAATTAGTGATTTAACTGCTCTGTATTGTACAGAGTAATTTTTCCACAAAAGCATCGGATTAGAAGAGCACAAGAGAGAAGTGAATGCGCACGTAACAACGTATAACTCAAAGTAATACCGCGTACTCACAATTTTCGTTATCGCCAAGGAGGTCTTAATGATCACTCACATTAGCCCAGCCGGCAGTATGGATTTATTGTCTCAACTCGAAGTTGAGCGCCTTAAAAAGACTGCATCTAGTGAGCTATACCAACTGTATCGTAACTGTACGCTCGCCGTACTCAACTCTGGTAGCCATACCGATAACTCAAAAGAGCTGTTGGATAAATATAAGTCATTTGATGTGACCGTGATGCGCCGTGAACGCGGCATCAAACTTGAACTGACTAACCCGCCTGAACACGCGTTTGTTGATGGGCAAATCATTAAAGGTATCCAAGAGCATTTGTTTGCCGTGTTGCGTGACATCGTCTACGTCAATATGCATCTCGCAGATAACCAACGATTAAATCTGACCAAAGCGACCCATATTACTAACCTCGTGTTTGGTATTTTGCGCAATGCGCGTGCACTCACTCCGGGTATCGAACCTAACCTCATCGTATGTTGGGGTGGACACTCAATTAAAGAAAACGAATACCAATACACCCGCCTTGTTGGGAACGAACTAGGTCTGCGTGAACTTAATATCTGTACGGGTTGTGGTCCTGGCGCAATGGAAGGGCCAATGAAAGGCGCAGCCATTGGACATGCCAAACAGCGTTATAGTGAGCAACGTTACTTGGGCTTAACGGAGCCATCAATTATCGCTGCTGAGCCACCAAACCCGATTGTCAACGAACTGGTCATCATGCCGGACATTGAAAAACGTCTCGAAGCGTTTGTTCGCATGGCACACGGCATTGTGATCTTCCCTGGCGGCCCGGGTACGGCAGAAGAACTGCTCTACATTCTGGGCATCATGATGCATCCGGAAAATGCCGAGCAACCTCTACCCATCGTACTCACTGGGCCAAAAGAGAGCGAAGCCTACTTCCGCTCTATTGATCAGTTTATCGGCTCAACATTGGGTGAAGCGGCACAAAAACACTACCAAATCGTGATTGATGATCCGGCGCAAGTTGCGCGCATCATGAAACAGAGCATGGATGATGTTCGCCAACATCGTAAAGAGACAGGTGATGCCTACAGCTTTAACTGGTCGCTAAAAATCGAGCCTGAATTCCAATTACCCTTTGAACCAACGCATGACGCGATGGCGAGTTTGGATTTACACCTGAATCAACGCCCAGAGAACCTTGCTGCCGCGCTACGTCAGGCCTTTTCAGGGATTGTGGCGGGTAACGTCAAAGCCGAAGGTATCCGTGAAATAGAACGTAAAGGTCCATTCATTCTTGATGGCGATGCTGCCTTAATGAAAAAAATGGATAAGCTACTAAAAGATTTCGTCGAACAAGACCGCATGAAACTACCCGGTGGCACCGCTTATGTGCCTTGCTACAAGATAGCAACCGAGAGCAAATAAGACATTCGTCAGCAATTGCTTTACACTAAGGGCCTAACGGCCCTTATTTTTTATACGCTTATGTCTATCCATCTTGTCATTATTGATGCTTTAAACCTCATTCGCCGCGTTCACTCGGTGCAGCCCGATCCAAATGATATCGCGAGAACGATAGACACAACTTGCCGTACCCTCACCCGCATCATTAATGAAGCCGAGCCGACTCATATCATCGCGGTGTTTGATCACCATCTACAAGATCGTGGCTGGCGTGGTGACATTCTGCCAGAGTACAAACAAAACCGTAAACCAATGCCAGAGCCTTTGCTCAATGGATTAGACGCCATTCAAGACGCGTGGTGGAAACTTGGCATTGATTCATTACTGTCGGAAGGCGATGAAGCTGATGACTTGGTAGCGACATTGGCGGTTAAAGTCGCGAGCCATAATGAGAAAGTGACCATTATTTCCACCGATAAGGGTTACTGCCAACTGTTATCGCCGACGTTGCAAATTCGCGATTATTTTCAACATCGCTGGCTCGATGCTCCATTTATTGAGAAAGAATTTGGCGTCAAACCAAGTCAATTGGCAGACTATTGGGGGCTAACCGGCGTTAGCTCTAGCCAAGTTCCAGGTGTTGCTGGTATTGGACCAAAGGCGGCCAAGGAAATCCTGACCCAATTTGACAATATCGAACAAGCTTTTGTCAGTGAAGAGCTTCCGGCCAAATATCGCAAAAAACTGGATAAGGACATGGAGATGGCGCGCAAATGTAAGCAGGTTGCCGCGCTCAAAATCGATATTGAGCTTGGCTTTAACCTGCAAGATCTGCGTTTCAGCGGCCCTAACCAATAACCTCTAATTAAACGCGGTCTTCTCTTGGGCGTCGTTGTGCTTCTCGCATGATTGACGCCTCTTGATCCTTATCTCGCCATTCACAAACAACACACCATCTTCCTTCAAGCACCCGCTGATTTATATATGCATAACCTACGCTTTTAGTAATTATTGTTTTCACTCTCAATGCGCGTCAAAACTCGCATAGAATGAACCTATCAACCTCTCTAGAGGCTTTGCTCAACAGCCTTTAGACAAGCCGACAAAGCAATCAGCTACGTCACAAAAAGAAATAAGACTGGCAGTGCCAGAATAACTGAGGACTTGGAAATCATGACCCCACAAGAACAAGAAATGATTGAAAAGCTGGCTGATAAACTCGCGGCTAAACAAGACATTACTCAAGATCCAGCGGCAGCTGAGTTAATCAGTAGTAAGATAGCTTCACAACGTGACATCATTTACCGTCTGAGCCAACTGGCTCTGGCCCAAGAAGTCGCGCTGACCGAATTGAAAAAGCGCAACGACTACTTACAAAACAATGCTGATTTCTACAAGCAAGAATCTCAACGTGGCACCATGAGCCGTATGTTTGGTGAAAACCGTCAGCCGCCTGCGCCACCAGCCTCAAGCTATCAACCAAGTGCTTTTGGTGGTTTTATGCAAACTGCAGCAGGTGTCGCTGCAGGTATGGTGGCTGGTAATGCGCTGAGTCATCTATTTTTCTCTGATTCTCACGCAGCAGAACAACCTATCGTGCAAGATGTGACGAATAACTATTACCAACAACCAGATGATACAAACAATGCGCAAGCCGATGATTCACAGCCAAGCGACAACACGGCAGCTGATGCTTCGCAACCCGATGATAGTGCAAGTTCATTTTTAGCCGGCACTGATGACTATACCCAAAGCTACACCGGCGGCGGTTGGAATACCGACACTGGTTTTGGCAATCCTGACGATCTTAGCTTTGACGATCCTAGCAACAATGGCTTTGATGATGATTCAAGCCGCTGGGGGGGCAATGATGACTCAAGTAGTGATTTTGGTAGTGATGGTTTTGGTGATGACTCAAGTGACTGGGGCGATGACGATTCTTCTTGGTAGTTCACCATATAACTCGTTATTGCTAATCAGAAAAATATGGTTGCATTAAATATAGAAAAACCCGCAATCAAGCGGGTTTTTTATGACTAATCAACATCAAATTAGTGCGGAGAGATGTTAGATAAACACTGCACGTGTACCGTGATCTCTTCACGGTCATGATATAGATGCTTAGCTTGTAGTTTAAACTTCACACCATTTTCAATCAGGAAGACCTTCAAGTTTTCGATATCTTGTAGCACTTCGTCGTAACGACCTTTCATTGGCAGCTTAAGGTTAAAAATCGCTTCTTTTGCCCAACCGCTAATGATCCACTCACCCATCAACTGCGCAACACGTGATGGTTTTTCAATCATGTCACACACCAACCAAGTGACGTTCTTACGTGCAGGCTCAAACTTAAAGCCATCTTCTTGGTGGTGTCGTACCTGACCGGTATCCATTAGGCTTTGCGCCATCATGCCGTTATCAACTGAATGAACAAACATTGAACGCTTCACCAATTGGTAAGTCCAACCGCCCGGACAAGCACCTAAATCTACACCCCACATGCCTGACGCTAAACGCTCATCCCACTCATTACGCGGAATAAACACGTGGAACGCTTCTTCCAATTTCAAGGTTGAACGGCTTGGTGCGTCTGCTGGGAATTTCAAACGTGGAATACCCATAAAGAACTGCGAGTTATTACCTGGTAATGAGTAACCAACGTAACAGTGACCAGGTTCAACAAAGCAAATATGCAGTACTGGCTTTTTCGCATGTTCTTTATTCATCAGAACACCTTTACCACGCAATGCCTGACGCATTGGTACGGTAAATTTACGACAGAACTTCAATAGTTCTTTCGCTTCATTGGTATCTGGTGTTTCAATACGAATATCACCGCAAAGTGGCATCGCGTCGACATCGCTCAATTGCTGAAGAATTGGCGAAATACGATCTTCACGTGGCAGATCGGTGATCTCTGCGGCTACCGCAAACATTTGGCGGGCAAAAATCAACGAATTGAAATCAAGCATTTTAACTAGCTTTTGTGCGTCGCCAGCTTGGTAACACTCAAACAGCACGTAACCCGAGTTCTTTTGTAAACGTGGAAAACCAAACACTTCCAACGCCGTAGCACGGTCTTGAATTTCACCTGCACACTCTTTTCAAAGCCCGAACGGCAATAAAGCATCAGTTGTTTCACTTACTCACCTCTTTTGATCTGTAGTGCTGCAAAAACGAACAGTCCCCAACCTAGCATAAAGGTGAAACCACCTAATGGCGTGATTGGTCCAAACCACTTCACCCCAGTTAACGCTAGCGCATAGAGACTGCCGCTAAAACAAAAGATGCCGATGATAAAGCAAATTGCGGCGATGAAAAAATACTTTTGTGCTTTCTCACCAAGATTAAGTAACAACAAGCCGCCACACAGGATAATTGCCGTAGCGTGAATGAACTGGTACTGCACGCCAATGCTGAATACTTCAAGCAAGTAAGGAGAGAGAATTTTCTTTAATCCATGAGAAGCAAAAGCGCCTAATGCAACCCCAACGCCTGCCAGAGCTCCGCCAAAAGCAATCAAATTATTCGCTCGCATCATGCCTCCTGAGTGTTGTTTGTATAAACAGAAAAGATAAAGTGACTCAATGCATCTACCGCAGCAGCGATATTGCCTGCTTCAGTATGCCCAGAGCTCTTACGCGGTTTAAAACTATGATCACCATCGGCAATAAATTCAACCTGTACATTTTTTGACAGTTCAAAATGCGCAAACTCTTCACGCTTACCAAACGTATCACGCTCACCTTGGAGAATTAAGGTTGGTTTATTTAGGTTCTCTAAATGTTCACCTTTGAACTTCTCCGGTTTACCCGGTGGGTGAAAAGGAAAGCCTAAGCATGCTATGCCCGCAACCTGACTGTTTTCACTCAACAAACTTGCCATGCGACCGCCCATCGATTTACCACCAATCACCACTGGCTTATCGGCGTATTGCTCAATGATCTGCTCAAAAGCTTCAAGTAGCTTAGGCGCTCGATCCGGTGGACGGCGTTTACCGTCTTCGTTGCGTTTTACCATATAAGGAAAGTTGAAACGCACAACTCGAATACCTTTTTCCGCCAACCCAAGCGCCACATCACGCATGAAGTCATGCTCGATATTCGCCCCTGCGCCATGGGCAAAAATAAATAATGGCGAACCAAGTTCGCCATCAATCAACACATTATTGGTCATCTTCTAGCAGTTCCTCTTGCTCACTGCGCGCTTTAGCTAACATCCAGTCGCGGAAAGTAGCGATACGACCCATATCTGCTTGTTTCTCATGGCACACGACATAGAAAGCGTTTTTCGACACCAACATTTCATCAAAAGGCGCAATCAAACGGCCAGAGTCCAGCTCAGGCTGAGCCAACACGTTATTGCCCAAAGCCACACCCTGACCATGAGCCGCAGCTTGCAGCACCATCGTCGAATGACTAAAGATAGGGCCATGGTTAACATTGACCCCTTCAACGCCATGGAATTTGACAAAATGTTTCCAATCTTTGCGTGAAGTGTCATGCAGTAAAGTGTGGTTTTTTAGATCGGCCAATTCTGCTAATGGCTTAGGGCCCAATAACAGTGACGGAGAGCACAGTGGGATTAGAAATTCTTGGTACAACTTGTCAGCACGCAAACCAGGCCAGTTACCTCGACCATAGTAAATGGCAACGTCAACATCATCTGTCAGTGAGCCTTCTTCGATATCAACGGCTTTAATGCGCACATCAATATCAGGTTCTTGCTGATTGAAGTCAGCCAAGCGTGGCACCAACCATTGGATAGCAAAGCTTGGTGATAAACTAATCGTCAAGGCCCCTTTTTCACTGCGCTCTAGTACCTTATCGGTCGCTTCAGCTAAGGATGTAAAGATATCTTTAATATCGAGAAAATAGCTTTGTCCCTCTTCTGTCAGCAATAACGAACGGTTACGGCGACGAAACAGCTTTAAGCCCAAAAACTCTTCTAAGGCTTTGATTTGATGGCTAACTGCGGCTTGTGTCACAAATAATTCTTCTGCAGCACGGGTAAAACTCAGGTGACGTGCTGCCGCCTCAAATACCTTCAGAGAGTTGAGCGGTGGTAGTCTTCTGGACATAGGTAGCCCTCAATATATGGGATTAGTTTTTTTTATCTGAAACATTATAAAATGTCCGTTGCCTGACGACCAGAGAAATTCTATATTGCACCTGCAACTCAAGCCTGAACGGCTTGGTTTTTTTAACCAATTGGCTTTGTTGTTGCGATGTTGTGTTTGCAAACTCGTATTTCGAGTTCGGTAGAATTCTACCAAGGTTTTGTTTCATCCAATCCCAGAAACAAAACGTATACTTCCTGTATTTATTTTGACCTGTCTGTCAAATTTTTTAGCACCGCCTATATGGCGGTGTTTTTTTATGCTCTGAGATTAATAACGCTTGCCACTCTGCGTGCTCAATTCTCGACGCTGTAAAAAAAAGCGCAAACCGAGTTAACGATTTGCGCCTTCAATCTTTTCTTAGCTGTTTAAGCCGTCACATTACGGACGGTAAACTTTCACGTTGGCAAAGCCTTGTTCTTGCAAGTAAAGTGCTTGTAGACGGCTCATTACGCCACGTTCACAGTACAGCAGGTAAGTCTTGCTTTGGTCAAGATCACCAAACTGAGTCGATAGCTTGTAGAACGGTAGGTGTTTCACTTCTACACCATCGATCTCTAGTGGGCTATCATCTTCTTCATCTGGGCTACGAATATCCAAAACAATCGCATTATCTTCTACCGCTTGAACTTGCTCTACTTCTGGTGCCGCTTGTTCTGTTTCTTTAGCGATATCGCGAATGTCCATTTGGCGTGCTTCGAAGACCACTTTTTCTAGAATAGAAAAATCAAACTTCTCTTCTTCTGCTTCCAGACGGCCTTTCACAGCTTTTACTGTTGGCTTTTTAGAGATAACGCCACAGTATTCAGGCATTGTCTTAGCAAAGTCTTCAGTACCAATTTCGCGTGCTAGGTTGATGATGTCTTCTTTATCCCAGTTGATCAGTGGACGAAGAATTAGCGTATCGGTTACACCATCGATGTGACGCAAGTTAGTCAGCGTTTGGCTTGAAACCTGACCCAGAGCTTCACCAGTAACAAGCGCTTGAATACCGAATTTCTCAGCAATCATGCCCGCTGCACGCATAAACATACGTTTTAGGATCACGCCCATTTGGCCGTCATCGACTTTCTCAAGAATTTCAGCCACAACTGGTTCGAAATCTACAGAGATAAAACGCACTTTTGCTGATGAACCGTATTTGTTCCACAAGTAGTGAGACACTTGTTTTACGCCGATTTCATGCGCAGGACCGCCTAGGTTAAAGAAGCAGTAATGTACTTTTGAACCACGTTTAATGTGTAGGTAGCTTGAAACACCAGAGTCGAAACCGCCAGAAATCAAACTTAGTACGTCTTCTTGCGTACCTAGAGGGAAACCACCTAGGCCTTTGTGGCGAGCAAGTACTTGGTTCAGCTTATCGCCAGACACTTCAACATTGATCGTCACATCAGGGTTACGCAGTTTCACGCTCGCACTTTCAACCGCTTGGTTCAAACCACCACCAACATAACGCTCAAGCTCAAGCGAGTTAAACTCATGCTTACCACGACGTTTTGCGCGTACTACGAACGTTTTGTTTTCGATCAGTGGCGCGCTTAGCTCTAGTACTTGTTCGTAAATATTGTGTAGGTCAGTAAAGTCAGATTGTTTTACTTCCAATACGTGATGAATACCTGGCGTATGAGTTAGGATCTCTAACACCTCTGCATGGTATTGGTCACTTTCTGACGTCACTTCGATATGGTCACGACGGTTAAATACCGCCACTGACTCGGTACGAAGCTTGATAATGTTGCGAATGTTACACTCAAGAATCTTTGTGAAGCGCTTACGCACCGACTCACTTTTTACGAAAATTTCTGGATGGGGCTTTACAATAAATTTCATACTTCACTTCACTGGTTAACAGTTTTCGCAATCATCATTAATACGCGGCCTAACTTGGCTAAGTTCGTATCTATGACCTTAAGGGCGCAAGATTATACATGATGAAATGCCCATAAAAAAGACGAGCGTGATGCTCGTCTTGTTAGTCTATACCCTATGCGGCTAATTTTGTATTGCTGGTACGGGATCACTAAATAGCGGCTCGCCCTGCATAATACTGATTTCCACTCGTCGATTGCGTGAGCGTTGCAGCTCTGTATCATTCGGTCCTAGTGGTTCAGTATCTGCCATACCTCGAACGCGCAAGCGTTGATGAGAGAAGCCAGGTACCTTTTCCATCTCTTGGGCAACCGATACTGCACGCTGAGCAGACAGATCCCAGTTAGAGCGATACAACTCGGAATCTAAACGTTGATTATCGGTGTGCCCAGATACTCGCACGATACCCGGAACATCTTTCACTAACTCAGCCACTTGGCGCACCAATGGGCGGAACTTAGGTTGCAAGAAAGCAGAACCTGCAGGGAATGCTCCTTGCTCACGAATACGAATCACCAACTGTTGGCCAAGATTTTCTACTTCAATCGCGCCTTCTTCAATTTCACGCTCTAACGCTTTTTGCAGAGCTTCAGACAGCGTTTCCATTTCTTGAGCGGATTGCTGGCGCTGCTTATCAGCTTCAGTATTTTGATTTTTCTTAGTCGAAGTTTCCGGTGATTGACCACCCGTCAGCTTGCCAGCGTCACGTTGTGTACCACCCGCGCGATCAGACTCCCCCTCATGAAACTCCAACGTTTGCTGAGTGATATCAATGGTCTGCTGCATAATGACATCAATGGGTGTTGGCTCAGGACGGCCTGGGCGAAACTCTTGCGCAATAATGCTAGTACCTTTAGGGATGTCTTTAACTTCTAGGCGATTCTGTACGCCGAATGCAAACTTCATCGAACCGGCGATTTGTTTAAATTTCAATACGTCCATTTCCGAGAAGGAAAGGAGCAGTACGAAAAAACACATTAATAACGACATCAAATCAGAAAACGTCGTCATCCACATCGGGGCACCGGGTGGTGGACATTTGCATTCGTTATCATCATTCATAGCGACACCTTAACTATTGTCGATATCAAGTGAACGCTTACCTTCATTGAGGTAGTTCTTCAGATAACTATCAATCACACGAGGGTTTTGACCATCTTGAATCGCAAGCACACCATCCATAATCAATCGGCGATTGAGCTTTTCTTGTTCACGACGTAATGCAAGTTTATCCGCAATTGGGAAGAACAACATGTTGGCAAGCACCGCACCATACAAGGTTGTCAACAAAGCGACCGCCATCGCTGGACCGATTGCTTTTGGATCGTCCATGTTAGAAAGCATCGCTACCAGACCAACCAGAGTGCCGATCATCCCCATCGCTGGCGCAACGTCACCATAGGCACGAAACACACCCGTCCCTTTTTCATGACGTTCATCGGTCAACGCGATATCTTTTTGCAATGCCGATCGCACCACATCCGCATCGTGACCATCAACGAGCAAGTCGATACCTTTTTGCATAAAGCTGTTCGAGATTTCCATCTCTTCCAATGCCAAAAAGCCACCTTTACGAGCAGCGTCTGCCATTTCGACGATTTTAGCGATTAGGTCTTCTGGCTCATCGGTCTTAAACGCGAATGCCTTACCCGCAATCTTGGCTGCGCCCAAAAACTGCCCGACGGTAAATTTCATCAGCACAACGAAAGTAGAACCACCAACAACGATCAAAATTGATGTCGTGTCGATGTACATGCCAATACTTCCGCCTAGGACCATGGCCATGATTACGAAAGCGAAGCCGCCAATCAGACCCAGAAGGGTAGCTAAATCCACACAGCACTCCTCATGCTAACTTATTACTCTATCTCTGGAATTATATCGGCAGGCTTGATGAATCTTTAGCTTTTTATTGGTATCACACTCACAATATGCCCAAATCTATTTCCATTTTCGTTGCTTTGCCTGCAGGTGAATTCATCACAACGAACAGAATGGTGATGATATAATTCGATTCCTAAGGGCAAAATGAATTTTTCGCCTAAATATACAAGGTTAAATTTGACCATCATTAATCGCTAAGGTAACTTTCGTTCATCTTTACAAAACTAGAAAAATTATGGCGAGCAAGAAACCTGAAAATATGACCTTTGAGTCAACTATTGAAGAGTTGGATTCGATCGTAGAAGATCTTGAAAATGGTGAACTACCATTGGATGAGGCATTGAAAAAATTCGAACGTGGCATTTCTCTCGCTCGCGCAGGCCAAGCCAAACTTAGTGATGCAGAACAACGTGTTAGCATTTTACTGCAAAATGATGACAACGCCCCACTGTCTGAATTTGTTCAGCAGCCTGAATAATTTTTGTTAGAAGATCGCGCCATGCAAGAGGCTTTACTCTCATTTCAGCAACGAAATAATCAACAATTAGAATGGTGGTTAAACCAACTGCCACACCAAAACCATCGTTTGGTCGATGCGATGCGCTACGGGCTGCTGCTTGGCGGCAAACGTGCTCGTCCATTTTTGGTTTACATCACAGGCCAAATGCTTGGCTGTGAAGTCGAAGACCTCGATACACCAGCATCTGCCGTAGAATGTATTCATGCTTATTCGTTAATTCATGATGATTTACCTGCCATGGATGATGATGAACTGCGCCGAGGACAACCAACTTGCCATATCAAGTTTGATGAAGCGACAGCGATCCTGACCGGCGATGCATTGCAAACCCTCGCCTTTACTATTTTGGCTGACGGTCAATTGAACCCAAATGCTGAATCTGCACGTATTAAAATGGTGAAAGCGCTCGCTGAAGCATCCGGTGCTGCTGGTATGTGCTTAGGGCAATCTCTCGATTTACTTGCTGAAAATCAAAAAGTTGCACTGAGTGAACTGGAAGAAATTCACCGCAATAAAACCGGTGCGCTAATGAAGTGCGCGATTCGTCTTGGCGCACTCGCTGCAGGTGACAAAGGCATTGCCGTGCTACCATTACTGGACAAATACGCCGATGCCATTGGTCTCGCGTTTCAAGTTCAAGACGATATTCTTGACATCATTAGTGACACTGAAACTCTGGGTAAACCACAAGGTTCAGATCAAGAATTGAACAAAAGTACTTATCCAGCACTACTTGGGTTACAAGGTGCAATAGATAAAGCGAATAATCTATTACAGGATGCACTTCAAGCGCTGGACGCAATACCATACAATACTGAGTTATTGGAAGAGTTCGCCCGATATGTCATCGAGCGCAAAAACTAACATTACAAGCGCGCATAATTATGACTCTTGATATTTCAAAGTATCCGACTCTCGCACTGGCTGACACGCCAATTGAGCTACGTAGTCTTCCGAAAGAAAGTCTACCTAAGCTATGTGATGAGTTACGCACGTACTTATTAAACTCTGTAAGCCAGTCAAGTGGGCACTTGGCTTCAGGATTGGGCACGGTTGAACTAACCGTGGCGCTTCACTACGTCTATAACACTCCATTTGACCAACTTATTTGGGACGTAGGCCATCAAGCATACCCGCACAAAATTCTAACTGGTCGTCGTGAGCAGATGCCAACCATCCGTCAAAAAGACGGTTTACACCCGTTTCCTTGGCGTGAAGAAAGCGAGTTCGACACTTTGTCGGTGGGTCACTCATCAACATCGATCAGTGCAGCGCTTGGCATGGCCATCTGTGCGCAAAAAGAAAATCAAAACCGTAAAGTCGTCAGTGTGATTGGTGATGGTGCGATTACTGCGGGCATGGCATTTGAAGCGATGAACCATGCTGGTGATATTCACCCAGATATGCTGGTGATTCTCAACGACAATGAAATGTCGATTTCCGAAAACGTGGGCGCCCTAAACAATCACCTTGCACAGCTACTCTCGGGTAATTTTTACACCTCGATTCGCGAAGGTGGAAAGCGCGTACTTTCCGGTGTACCACCAATTAAAGAGCTTGTTCGTCGCACTGAAGAGCATCTCAAAGGGATGGTCATTCCGGGCACCCTGTTTGAAGAACTTGGCTTTAATTACATCGGCCCTGTTGACGGCCACGATGTGATCGAGTTGGTCAAAACGTTGAAGAACATGCGTGAACTGAAAGGCCCGCAGTTCCTACACATTATGACCAAAAAGGGTAAGGGTTATGAACCAGCTGAGAAAGATCCGATTGGTTATCATGGCGTACCTAAATTCGACCCAAGCCACTCTAGCTTGCCAAAAAGTAGCAGCGGCAAACCAACTTTCTCGAAGATTTTCGGCGATTTCCTATGTGATATGGCCGCGCAAGATCCTAAGCTGATGGCGATTACGCCAGCGATGCGCGAAGGTTCAGGCATGGTTCGCTTCTCAAAAGAGTACCCAGAGCAATATTTCGACGTAGCGATTGCTGAACAACACGCCGTAACGTTAGCTACGGGTATGGCGATTGCGGACTACAACCCGATTGTCGCTATCTACTCTACGTTCCTACAGCGTGGTTACGATCAGCTAATCCACGATGTCGCGATTATGAATTTACCCGTGATGTTTGCTATCGACCGTGCCGGTCTCGTTGGCGCAGACGGTCAAACTCACCAAGGCGCATTTGATATTAGCTTTATGCGCTGTATCCCGAATATGGTGATCATGACCCCGAGCGACGAGAACGAATGTCGTCAAATGCTCTACACCGGTCATAAACATCAAGGGCCTAGTGCAGTTCGTTACCCTCGAGGCAGCGGCATGGGCACAGCCATTGACCAAGAGTTTACCGCGTTAGAAATCGGTAAAGGTCGCATGGTTCGCCAAGGCGAGAAAGTTGCGATTCTAAACTTTGGCACCTTTATGCCAAACGCACTTGAAGCGGCGGAAGCTCTTAACGCAACGGTTGCCGATATGCGCTTTGCTAAGCCTTTGGATCATGACTTAATCAAACAATTGGTTGCTGACCATGATGTTCTGGTCACCATCGAAGAAAATGCGATTGCCGGTGGTGCGGGTGCGGGTGTGGTTGAGTTTATGATGCAAGAGAAATTGATTAAGCCAGTACTCAATCTTGGCCTGCCTGACGAATTTGTCGCTCAAGGAACACAAGAAGAATTGCACGCTGACCTAGGTTTAGATGCCAAAGGAATTGAGCAGTCAATTCGTGCTTACCTAGCAAAATAACGCCCAACAGATAAGTAAACGAAAGCCCTCAATTGAGGGCTTTTTTATTACTGCTCGATTACACCTGCGGGGCATGCCACTCAAACAAATCAAATAATCGATGCCATGTGCTATCAAAACCAGCTTTGATCACCAATGTCTCGCCACTAAATGGATGAACAAACTCCAAACTGGTCGCATGCAAAAGCAGACGGTGTGAATCATAGACATCACGAAACAACTTATTGTGCTTGCCATCACCGTGAGTGGTATCTCCCACCATAGGATGACGAAGGTGTGCCATATGACGACGAAGTTGATGTTTACGCCCTGTATGCGGATTCAGCTCCATCAAACAGTAACGCGTCGTCGGAAAACGGCCGGTTGAATGTGGCACTTCCACTTTGGCTAACGGCTGATAGTCGGTGACTGCCTCTTGTGCTTCTTTCTCTTGGCTAGCAAATTTGTCGGCGATTTTATCCAGCTCCACTTTAAGTGGATAATCGAGAGTACCGCCCTCTTCGATCCAACCACGCACAATCGCATGATAGGTTTTCTTCATCTCATGGTTGGCAAACATTGGCATCACTTGCGCGGCTATTTCACTGGAAAGTGCGAAAATCAACACGCCAGACGTCGGTCTGTCTAAACGATGAAGTGGAAACACATGTTGGCCGATTTGATCACGCAAAGTTTGCATGACAAACTGCGTTTCATGCTTATCCAACCAACTACGATGAACCAACATACCAGCTGGTTTATTCACTGCGACGAAATACGCATCTTGATAAATGATGTCTAACACCTAAGCTGCCTCTGAATCTATTTGGCGAATCACCGCAATAATACTTAAATACTCGCTTTGCAGCTTCCAGCACTCTTCAAAATACGGTGCTAAAGCAAACCCTCTTGGTAACGCTTGCTCTGCCTCAATCAAAGCGTACATACGTGGCAAAAATATCCATTGCAGCCATTGGTGAGGCTCTAGGGTATCGAGAGCAAAGGGTTGCTGGCTGGCTAGCGCTTGCTCACTAGGCATGCTGTCTTGCCAAAGCTCGGCGGCACGAAGCTGCAGCTCTAGCTCACTAAGTAAATCCGTGAGCGGAGTATCTTGTTTCATTTATCTTTGTCGCTGACCTTGAAATTAGCCTATAGAGTACCATTTATAAGGGAAAGTCAGTTAGGAAAAGTCTTGCATGGAAACCATTCATACTCTCAGCGAGCTGCTACGTAACAGTGATTGCCAGTTTAAAATTTTTGATTTGGGTCGCCGAATCAAAGTCATCGATAACCAAACCTTTGAACAAATTGAAAAAGGTTATCAACCTTACCCGTTTCCGCTGCAACGTAAAGCGCACATCGCTATCGCTTATTGGAATCAAGCCAAACAACCATGGATTTGGTTTCTCAAGTTTGAACTGGATGAGCGCGGTTTACTTAAACAAGCCGATATCGGTAACTTCATTAAGTTTGTGGTTGAAGCGATGGGGACTCGTCTTAGCCAAGAAATGAGTGAAGATCAGCAACAAAAGCTGGCCAACAATCCATACACCTTTAAACCTGCTGAAGACAAAATGGCGGTATTTCACAGCCAAATTCGCGCAGATTTAGATCTACCATGCAGCCAATACTATGAGCATGCTCAGCATTACTTTAAAGCAGGCCTTGGTTGGCAAAATTGGCAGACCGTCGGTTTGCAAGGGATCACCGATATCTGCGCCCGTCTCGGAATTGACCAAAATGGTGTTGAAGTGCGTAAAGCCCTGCCACATCTTCCGTCGGAGCCGCTATATGCTTTACTTGGCGCACTCGAGCATAACGATTTACCCGAAAAACTTGCGATGCGCATCGCTGAGTTGGCACAAGCAGAAATCGATAGCCCAGAGCCGGACTTATTTCTACTTTCCGCGCTGATGCGTGCTCTATCCGGGGCGGAACGTCATATTTCGGCGCCAATCCTGGAGCAAGTGCTGAACAGCCCTCGTCTTAGCCATCAAGAAGTACTAATTGGTACTGCAGGCCGAAGCTGGCATTTACTTACTGATGTAAGCGTTGCTGAACGTTTCTTAGTTCGCTTGGCACAAACTGGAAATCAGTCGCTATTCAATCAACTATTTGCCGATCTTGTGATGTTACCAGAATTACGCTTAGTACTGTTGCCGCTGCTGCATTCAACCCCTTCTCCGGAATTGGCGCAGGCATTACTCAACCTACAGCAAAGTGCGAAAGCCTAGTCACTACGAGAAGATATAATGATCACGGATTTGTTCGCTATCTTGTTGCTATGTATCGTGTGCATGCTTTTTTGGCAGCAACGACGTCAATCAGAGTTAGCCAAAGTCGCGATACAGCGTAAGTGCGATCAACTCGATTTGCAGTTGATCAGTACCGCTCTTAAAGCACATAAACTAAAAACGCCAGACGGAGTCTGGCGTTGGCATTCAGTCTATCAATTCGAGTTTTCCGCGCTAGGCGATGATTGCTATCAAGGTGAACTGATCATGATTGGCTTTCGAGTCGTGCATTTTCACCTGCCACCACATCGAATGTAAATTGATGTTCAACATATTGGTCCTCGCCATCCGAGCTAGGGCCTTTATTTTCAAATCCCAGCTTTTGCAACACTCGAATAGCAGCCATATGCTCCACTGAGTTAACAGCACATACGTGAGTTAGAGAAAGATCTCGGCGAGCTTTTTTAAGAAAAGCACCTAACGCTTCAGCAGCAATACCTTGTCCCCAATAGCTCTTATCGAAAACAAACACCAACGTCGGTTGAAGCGATAAATCACTCAGCGCGATATGACCTATGTACTCATGCGTAAAACTATCAAGTACCGCGCGAGCGTATATTTGGTTGTCGTTCAGTAACTGATTAAATTCTTGTTTGGCTTTAGAAACCGTGTAAGGTCCATTGAGATAAAAGCGGTTTTTAACGCAGCAATTTAGCACGATATAATCGGATAATAGAGATTCGTTATAAGGTACTAATATTACTCGTCGAGTAGCGATAGTCACGGCTAGTCCTTGCTAATGGCAGTTCCCATTTAGCTGCAATAAATTCCATTATTTAAATAATCAAAAGCACACTAAACGCTAACTCATTCGAATAAGCGTATTTGATGTTTCATTTTAATCACTGGTTTTCCACTGCATTTGGCAACTGACAGACCAAGGCACGGTATAGGCTTGTCATCCGGTCACTGAAATATGAGTAATTGTTAGAGATTTCAGCACTAGACAAAACTGAGTAACAGTCGACAATTTTGGTTGCACAATGTAACTGAAATGCGACTTAAAACAATGAACTACGCCACATAAAAACGTAAAGACAGGTGTCTAATTTAATTTAATTTTTCATTTTATCAATAACTTAGAGATACCTTCGTCGCGCCATCACTAGTCATTCTCTTACAAGACCAATATCCAATCTCTTACAAAAAGGACAACAATTTACGTTCCCACTGTCGTCAATTTAACGGTAGACTAGCCGTAATTAGGCTTTAGGCCTTCAAAGCTACAAGGAAAGACCATGATTACCCAAGACGTAAGCCGAGAGCTTGAGCAAGTCATCACACAACTGAGCAAAGAAGGCAAAGAGCCAACCGTCGCTTTAGTGAAAGCAAGACTCACATCATCCGTCCCGATGCCAGCACTTATCAGCACAATCAAGAGTTGGAAAAACTCACAACGAGTCCCCAAGGTTGAAGTCGCGGTGAAAGAGCCATCGCAAATTGATCGTATTAACGAACTCGAAGCACAAGTTAAAGAATTAACCCAACGCTTAGCGGCAATAGAAGCGAAGTTGCAATAGCCTAAGCAATCGCAATCGATCTCTTGTGATTGGGAATGACTAAAAAAGAAGGCCCAGCATAAGCTGAGCCTTTGGGTTTTGTTGGGGTTATCTTACCATCCCGTCACTTCGCGCAATGCTTTACCAATATCGGCGAGTGATTTCACGGTTTTAACGCCGGCTTCTTCAAGGGCTGCGAATTTATCTTCCGCAGTACCTTTACCACCCGAGATAATCGCGCCCGCATGGCCCATGCGCTTCCCTGGGGGCGCGGTTACACCCGCGATGTACGATACGACTGGCTTAGTCACATTATCTTTGATAAATGCCGCAGCTTCTTCTTCCGCAGTCCCACCGATTTCACCGATCATTACGATTGCTTCAGTTTCTGGGTCTTGTTGGAACAGCTTTAGAATATCAATAAAGTTTGAACCAGGGATTGGGTCACCACCAATACCGACACACGTTGACTGGCCGAAACCTTCGTCAGTTGTCTGCTTAACCGCTTCATAAGTCAAAGTACCTGAACGAGAGACAATACCCACTTTGCCCTTCTTATGAATATGGCCTGGCATAATACCAATCTTACACTCACCTGGAGTGATAACACCCGGACAGTTAGGACCAATCATTACAACGCCAGCTTCGTCCAAGCGAACTTTCACATCCAGTAAATCAAGAGTTGGAATGCCTTCAGTGATCGTTACGATCAATTTGATACCTGCATCAATCGCTTCCAGAATAGCATCTTTACAGAAAGGCGCAGGTACGTAGATAACTGAAGCTGTCGCCCCGGTCACTTCAACAGCTTCACGTACAGTATTGAACACTGGAAGGCCCAAATGCATCTGGCCACCTTTACCAGGCGATACACCACCTACCATTTGCGTGCCGTAAGCGATGGCTTGCTCTGAGTGAAAAGTACCTTGACCACCCGTGAAACCCTGACAGATAACTTTAGTCTCTTTATTAATTAGTACTGACATTAGTTGCCCTCCGCTGCCGCAACGACTTTTTCTGCTGCTTCAGTTAGAGAGTTTGCAGCGATAATATTTAGACCACTTTCAGCCAATTTTTGCGAGCCTAGGGGGGCATTGTTACCTTCTAGACGAACAACAACCGGTACTTCAACCCCGACTTCTTCGACAGCGCCGATAATACCTTCCGCAATAAGGTCACAACGAACAATGCCACCAAATATATTCACCAGTACTGCTTTGACATTGCTGTCAGATAGGATGATCTTAAATGCTTCAGTTACGCGCTCTTTGGTCGCACCGCCGCCAACGTCAAGAAAGTTTGCTGGTTGGCCACCATGAAGGTTAACGATGTCCATCGTACCCATAGCAAGACCAGCACCGTTAACCATACAGCCGATGTTGCCATCAAGTGCTACATAGTTCAGTTCCCATTGCGCCGCATGTGCTTCGCGCTCATCTTCTTGTGAAGGATCGTGCATCTCACGCAACTTTGGCTGACGGTAAAGCGCGTTAGAGTCGATATTAATCTTGCCATCTAGACACAGAAGATCACCCGCACCAGTGATAACCAGAGGGTTAATTTCTAGCAGTGCCAGATCGTATTGAGCAAACATTTCGCCCAGACCAACAAAGATCTTCACAAATTGTTTGATTTGGTCACCTTTAAGACCAAGTTTGAATGCCAGTTCACGGCCTTGATAAGCCTGTGGACCCACTAGCGGATCGATGGCGGCTTTGTGAATGAGCTCTGGCGTTTCTTCCGCCACTTTCTCGATTTCCACACCACCTTCGGTTGATGCCATGAATACAATGCGACGTGTTGAGCGATCAACTACCGCACCCAAGTAAAGCTCATTAGCAATGTCAGAAGCTTCTTCAACCAATATCTTAGACACTGGCTGACCATTGGCATCTGTCTGGTATGTCACTAGATTTTTGCCTAGCCACTTTTGCGCAAACTCTTTCACGCCTTCTTTGGTATCGTGTAGTTCTACGCCACCCGCTTTGCCGCGACCACCAGCGTGAACCTGACACTTGACCACTTTCTTTTCAGTGCTAATGCGACCTGCTGCTTCGAACGCTTCTTGCGGGGTATCACAAGCATAGCCTTCCGGTACAGGCAAACCGAATTCTGCAAACAGCTGTTTGGCTTGGTATTCATGCAAATTCATTTTGATATTCCGTTTGTTATTCCCTAGAGGGATTTATTATTTCCATAACGTCGCAGTTGAACTCTGCGTTATACACGTCTGTAGGGTCTTCTCAAATAAACCGCAATGCGATTCAAATGAAGGCTAAACAGTTGAGCCAGTCTAGCCCCATTGCGCTTGCAACGTCGAGTCATCGAAGACAACTCGACGTTTTAGCGATATTAAACGTCTAATAACAGACGTGCTGGATCTTCCAGTAGTTCCTTAATGGTTACTAAGAAACCAACTGACTCACGACCATCGATTAAGCGGTGATCGTAAGAAAGAGCCAAATACATCATTGGTAGGATTTCTACCTTTCCATCCACAGCCATTGGACGGTCTTGGATTTTGTGCATACCCAAAATCGCTGACTGAGGTGGGTTGATGATTGGTGTCGACATCAATGAACCGAACACACCGCCGTTAGTGATGGTAAAATTACCGCCCATCAACTCATCGACTGTGAGTTTGCCGTCACGGCCTTTAATCGCGAGATCTTTGATGCCTTTTTCAATATCAGCAAAACCTAGTGTGTCACAGTCTTTTAGAACTGGAGTCACTAAACCACGTGGCGTTGATACTGCCATGCTGATATCAAAAAAGTTGTGATAAACAATATCGTCGCCATCAATAGAAGCGTTCACTTCTGGGTAACGTTTTAATGCTTCGGTTACCGCTTTTACGTAGAACGACATAAAACCAAGGCGAATACCGTGACGTTTCTCGAATTGGTCTTTGTACTGAGCACGTAAGTCCATAATTGGCTTCATGTTCACTTCGTTAAACGTGGTGAGCATTGCTGTGCTGTTTTTCGCTTCCAATAGTCGATTCGCTACGGTCTTACGTAGACGCGTCATTGGAACACGCTTCTCACTGCGCGCTGCGGCTGGTGCCTGAACCTCAGGTTGTTTCGCAGTCACAGGCTCAGATTTCGCATTGGCTAAGTAAGCTTCCACATCTTCACGAGTAATACGACCACCAACACCTGAGCCTTTCACTTGCGACGCTTCAAGGCCATGTTCAGACATCAAACGACGAACTGCAGGGCTAAGAGCATCATTACTTTCTTCCGTTAGTGACGCTTTATGACGCTTGTCAGGTGACGCTTGAGTTTCTTCTGTCGTATCCGTCGTTGGCTCACCTGCCACCGCTCCAAGTTTTAGCTTGGCCAGTAGCTGCTTAGATAGTACGGTCGCACCTTCAATCTCGATGATTGCTTCCAAAATACCGGCATCTGGTGCTGGCACTTCAAGAACCACCTTATCGGTCTCAATATCAACCAACACTTCATCACGCTCAACCTTGTCGCCAGGTTGTTTGTGCCAAGTTGCTACAGTTGCGTCAGCAACAGATTCAGGTAAATCTGGAACCAGAATTTCAATTGTCATTTCTATCTTCCTTATACTTCTAGTTCTTTATCTGAGGTTTTAGAGTCTGATGTATTAGAACCAGTGGTCAAAGCATCTTCGATTAACGCTTTTTGTTGTTTCAAGTGAACCGACATGTAACCTACTGCCGGAGATGCTGAAGCAGGACGACCCGCATACTTTAGTTCTGCGCTAGTTGGTATCGCTGCGCGGAAATTGTGCTGGCTACAGTACCAAGCGCCTTGGTTTTGCGGCTCTTCTTGGCACCAGACAAAATCTTCAACATTGGTGTATTGAGCGATGGCTTCTTTAACCTCTTCCAATGGGAATGGGTAAAGCTGCTCAATACGTACGATGGCCACATCGTCTTGCTCGTTTTTACGACGCTGTTCAAGAAGATCGAAATACACCTTGCCGGAACAGAACACCACGCGTTTCACTTTGCTTGCATCTAGCTCGTCAATCTCGCCAATCGCAGGAAGGAAAGTTCCTTCAGCTAAATCTTCTAAACTCGAAATACATAGTGGATGACGCAACAGTGATTTCGGTGACATCACCACCAAAGGACGACGCATCGGACGCACCACTTGACGGCGAATCATGTGGTAAACCTGTGCTGGTGTTGATGGCACAACAACCTGCATATTTTGTTCAGCACACAATTGCAAGTAGCGCTCGAGACGTGCAGACGAGTGCTCTGGGCCTTGGCCTTCATAACCGTGAGGAAGCAGCATCGTCAGACCACATAAACGTGCCCACTTTTGCTCACCAGACGAAATAAACTGGTCAATAACAACTTGTGCACCGTTAGCAAAATCACCAAACTGTGCTTCCCAAATCGTCAAACCGCCTGGCTCTGCAGTCGCATAACCATATTCAAACGCCAATACCGCCTCTTCTGATAATACTGAATCGATAACTTGGAATGGCCCTTGTTTATCGTGAATATTGGCTAACGGGATGTATGTGCTCGCATCTGATTGGTTGTGCAAAACAGAATGGCGGTGGAAGAAAGTACCACGTCCTGAATCTTGGCCTGAGATACGAATACGCTTGCCATCATCCAACAATGTGGCATAAGCCAATGTTTCAGCCATGCCCCAGTCAATCGCTTTTTCACCGCTCATCATGGCTAAACGATCGTTGTATAGCTTGTTCACGCGGCTTTGCAGTTTATGACTATCTGGGTACTGGCAAAGTTTGTTACCTAACTCAACCAAACGCGCTTTGTCATACTGACTGTTCCATGGCGTATCCCAGTCATGACCAATAAATGGTGACCAGTCTACAGAGTGAAGAGCCATAGGGCGCCACTCTTTAACCACTACCTCACCACGATCCAAGGCGTCCCGATATTCGTTGACCATTTGAGTCGCACTTTCAATCGTGTCGTCACCGCGCTCAATAAGCACATCTGCGTACAATTTGCGTGGTGTTGGATGTTTTTTGATCTTTTGGTACATCAAAGGTTGAGTCGCATTTGGCTCATCCGCTTCATTGTGACCATGGCGACGATAACAAACGAGATCAATCACGACATCACGTTTAAATTCATTACGGTAATCCAACGCAATGCGCGTAACAAACGCCACGGCCTCTGGATCATCTGCATTCACGTGGAAAATCGGTGCCTGCACCATCTTAGCAATATCAGTACAGTACATGGTTGAACGGGTGTCATTTGGATTCGACGTTGTGAAACCAACTTGGTTGTTCACCACAATACGAACCGTGCCCCCAACGCGATAACCACGAGATTGCGACATATTAAATGTCTCAGCTACCACACCTTGACCAGCAATTGCCGAATCGCCATGAATAGTAATAGGTAGTACCGTGCTACCGTTTTTATCACCCAAACGGTCCTGACGCGCGCGCACAGAACCAATAACAACTGGATTTACAATCTCTAAGTGCGATGGGTTAAACGCCAAAGCCAGGTGAACATCACCGCCCGGGGTAGCGAAATCGGCAGAGAAACCTTGGTGATATTTCACATCACCGGTCCCCCAAGAATCACCATGCTTACCAGCAAACTCATCAAACAAGTCTTGTGGTTTCTTACCCAACACGTTAACCAACATGTTCAAGCGGCCACGGTGTGCCATACCAATCACGACTTCTCGCATGCCATTTTTACCAGCATGACGAATCAGTTCTTTAGTCATTGGGATTAAGGCATCACCACCTTCAAGAGAGAAGCGCTTTGCACCTGGGAATTTTGCACCCAAATAACGCTCAAGACCTTCCGCAGCAGTTAACTCCTCGAGAAAGTCTCGTTTTTCTTCTGCACTAAACGTTGGCTGTCCAACCACTGGCTCTAAGCGTTGTTGAATCCAACGTTTTTGCTCAGTGTCCGTCATGTGCATGTACTCAGCACCAATTGAACCACAGTAGATCTTCTTCAAAGATGCATAGATATCTTTTAGCTTCATGGTCTCTTGACCAATCGCAAATGAACCTACATTGAATGTTTCTTCTAAGTCATCTTGAGTAAGGTTGTGGAACGCGGGATCTAGTTCAGCCACCGGGGGGCGGTTCCATAGACCGAGAGGATCAAGATCAGCCGCCTCATGACCGCGGAAGCGATAAGCGTTGATCAGTTGAAGAACTTTAACTTGTTTAGCATCGACATCAGGGTCACTAACTTGGACATTGTAATGCTTTGTTTCTTGAGCGAGTCGACGGAAGTAATCACGGACGCGTGAGTGTGGTTGTTCCACCACATCTGACGATGGCTTAGGTAAACCATCAAATACACGAATCCACTCCTCACTTACCAGATCGGGATCACTGAGATACAGTTCGTAGAGATCCTCTACGTAGGCCGCATTAGCGCCTGCCAAGTGTGAAGACTCGAGCCATGCCTTCATCACACCGTTGTGCATATTTTCCCTTAACCAGTAGTTTTCACGTTTGCCGCGGTCTATGCCGCGCTTCTATGGAATAGGCCGCTACTCCTCAGAGCAGCGGCAATCTTATTACGTCACTAAACCGAGCGATTGACCAACATCGACTTGATGTGTCCAATTGCTTTAGTCGGATTTAGTCCCTTAGGACAAACACTTACACAATTCATGATGCCATGGCAACGAAAAACACTAAATGCATCATCGAGATCGGACAAACGTTCATCAGTTGCAGTATCTCGGCTATCGATTAGCCAACGATAAGCAGCTAAAAGGCCTGCAGGTCCCACAAACTTGTCAGGGTTCCACCAGAAAGAAGGACAAGAAGTGGTACAACACGCACACATGATACATTCATACAATCCATCGAGGTGAGCACGCTCATCCGGCGATTGAAGATTTTCGCGAGATGGTGGCATCGCACCATCAGCAATCAAGAACGGCTTCACCTTGGCATAGTTGTCGTAGAACTGAGTCATATCGACAATTAAATCACGCACTACCGGTAAGCCTGGTAATGGGCGAATCACAACAGTGCCACCAGTTAAAGCAGACAGCGGAGTGATACACGCCAGACCATTTTTGCCATTCATGTTCAAACCATCAGAGCCACATACACCCTCGCGGCAAGAACGGCGGAACGAGATGGTTGGATCTTGTTCTTTCAGCATGATGAGCGCATCGAGCACCATCATATCTGAGCCTTCTTCTACCTCAAGTGTGTAGTCCTTCATGTAAGGTTTATTGTCTACATCAGGGTTATAACGGTACAAAGAGAAGTTAACTTTCATTTTATTTTCCTCCCTTAGTACGTACGAACTTTCGGCGGAAACGCATCACGATGCACAGGCGTCATGTTAACGTCACGCTTAGACATCTGTTCAGTTTCCGGATTGTAAATTGAATGGCATAACCAGTTCTCATCATCACGCTCTGGATAATCAAAGCGAGCATGCGCACCGCGGCTTTCGGTACGGTAGTTTGCGGCAACTGCAGTAGAGAATGCGGTTTCCATCAAGTTATCCAACTCAAGACACTCGATACGCTGGGTATTGAACTCTTTTGACTTATCAGATAAGTGCGCCTCTTTCAGACGGTCGCGAATCACTTTTAGCTCTTCTAGACCTGTAGCCATTGCATCGCCTTCACGGAATACCGAGAAGCTGTTTTGCATACATTGTTGGAGATCTTTTCGAATTTGGAATGGGTCTTCGCCACTCGCGCTGTTCTCCCAGCGCATAGTACGAGCCAGAGATGCTTCAATATCTGACTCAGATGCTGGACGCGCTTCTGATTGCGCCGCCAATGTCTCACCAAGGTGTAGACCTGTCGCACGACCAAACACCACCAAATCAAGCAGTGAATTACCACCCAAACGGTTTGCGCCATGTACCGATACGGATGCAATCTCACCACAAGCAAACAAGCCTTGAACTTCTACATCGCTACCGTCAGATGTCTGCTTAATCGCTTGACCAGAAACTTGCGTTGGTACGCCACCCATCATGTAGTGACAAGTTGGAATAACAGGGATTGGTTCTTTAACCGGATCTACGTGCGCAAAGGTACGAGACAACTCGCAGATACCCGGTAGTCGCGATTCAAGCACCTCTTTACCAAGGTGATCCAATTTCAATTTAATATGTGGACCCCATGGACCATCACAGCCGCGACCTTCGCGGATCTCAATCATCATAGAGCGCGCGACCACGTCTCGACCTGCAAGGTCTTTCGCGTTTGGTGCGTAACGCTCCATGAAACGTTCACCATCTTTATTCAGCAGGTAACCGCCTTCACCACGACAACCTTCCGTGACCAGAACGCCTGCGCCTGCGATGCCTGTTGGGTGGAACTGCCACATTTCCATATCTTGCATTGGCACACCAGCTCGCAGTGCCATACCAACGCCATCCCCTGTGTTGATATGAGCGTTAGTCGTTGATGCATAAATACGTCCTGCACCACCGGTAGCAAGAATGGTCGCTTTCGATTTGAAGTAAACAATCTCACCGGTTTCCATGCAGATAGCCGTACAACCTACCACGGCACCGTCTTGGTTCTTAACCAAATCCAGCGCATACCACTCTGAGAAGATCATGGTTTTGTGTTTAACATTTTGCTGGTAAAGCGTATGCAATAACGCGTGACCAGTACGGTCAGCCGCAGCGGCTGTGCGGGCCGCTTGCTCGCCACCAAATTCTTTTGATTGACCGCCAAAAGGACGCTGGTAAATAGTGCCATTATCAAAACGAGAAAACGGTAAACCCATTTTCTCAAGTTCAATCACTGACTCAGGACCATTTTTACACATGTATTCGATAGCATTTTGGTCACCAATATAATCCGAACCTTTCACGGTATCGTACATGTGCCACTGCCAATCGTCTTGGTGCGAATTCCCCAGAGCAACCGTAATACCGCCTTGAGCAGAGACAGTGTGCGAACGCGTTGGGAAAACTTTAGAAAGTAGAGCACAGCTTAAGCCTTGCTCAGAAATTTGTAGTGCAGCACGCATACCTGCGCCGCCCGCGCCGATAACAACGGCATCGAATTCACGAACTGGAATAGACACTTAGGCACCCCACAGAATAAACAGACCAGAGAAGAAGTAGCCAAGTAGTAGCGCTACCACACCAACTTGCAGACCACCTCGCAATTTTGCGCATTTGATGTAGTCTGTGAGTACTTGCCACAAACCGATCCATGCATGAATTAACACGCATGTCAGTGCAACCATCGTAAATGCCTTATTGAAGTTACCAGCAAAAAACTGGCTCCAAGACACATAGTTGAGGTCTGTAAAGGCACAAAAGCCGACTAAATAAATGGTGTATAAGGTCATGATAATGGCGGTGGCACGAATCAATAGGAAATCGTGGACACCATTGCGACCAAATGATGAAACGTGGTTTACCATACCAGAATCCCCGCAAGTAAAGACAAGGCAGCTGTGATAGCAAAAGAAACTTTCGCGCTCTTCGCACCAGTGTCCAGTTCTTCAAAATAGCCAAGGTCCATCAGCAAGTGACGGATGCCACCCACGATGTGGTAGGCTAATGCGGTAAGGATTCCCCAAAGGATAAACGTAAAAAACCAGCCATCAACGATGTCTGCGGCTTCTTTAAATCCGAGGGGGGAAGATAATGACAAAGACAGCAACCACAATAGGATTCCGACTGCTACGAATGTGATCACACCTGTCACTCGATGGAGAATAGATGCGATTGCAGTGATCGGAAAGCTAATGGTCTGCAAGTCTAGGTTTACAGGTCTTGACTTTCTTTCTTTCACGGGCTTGCTCACTCAGCTCACTAGAGCATTTATAGTTATTTAAGAAACTTGGAAGCCAAACACTGCAAAATGATAACAATTTCACAACAATCAACCCTGTAAGCAATCGAGTTATTTGTAAAATATTTGTTAACAAGGATTTTAAAGAACCTAATTCATTATTCTTTCTATCCTTGAATTTATTAGGTTTCTCCCAAATTTCACGACACCAATATACGGCTGGTAACATTCTAATACAATTGCTGTAACAATTTTTGCTACACAGAACAGATTTTTAACTTATTACGTGCAAAAAATCATAACAAGAGCACACATCAGAGGAGAAAAATTGACTTTATTAACGAACAGACGTACAAAAATGGCACACAAACATCCTGGATGGATTAAAAAATAAACAAAGGAGATTGTTATGGCGGATAAGAAAGCGACCCTTCACATTGAAGGTATTGCGCCGGTCGAACTGCCAATTATGGACGGGACTATTGGTCCTCAAGTAATTGACGTTCGCAAACTTGGAGCCAATGGCTACTTTACATTTGACCCAGGTTTTCTTGCCACTGCATCTTGTGAATCTCAAATCACCTATATCGATGGTGGTAAAGGCGTGTTGTTACATCGCGGCTTCCCAATCGATCAATTGGCAAACAACGCTGATTACTTAGAAGTCTGTTATATCCTTCTTTACGGTGAAGCCCCAACCCGTGAGCAATACGAGAAATTTAAAACGACGGTTACTCGTCATACTATGGTGCATGAGCAAATCGCTAGCTTCTTCCATGGTTTCCGTCGTGACGCCCACCCGATGGCGGTCATGTGTGGTGTAGTTGGTGCTCTCGCAGCCTTCTATCACGATTCACTCGATATCAACAACGATGTACACCGTGAAATCGCGGCATATCGTCTACTATCGAAAATGCCTACCCTGGCCTCAATGTGTTACAAATACACGATTGGCCAGCCATTTATCTATCCTCGCAATGACCTAAACTACGCAGAAAACTTCCTCCACATGATGTTTGCGAACCCATGTGAAGAGTATGAAGTGAACCCAGTCGTTGCTCGTGCGATGGATAAAATCTTTACCCTACACGCAGACCACGAACAGAACGCATCTACATCAACTGTTCGTCTTGCTGGTTCTTCTGGTGCGAACCCATTTGCTTGTATCGCGGCCGGTATCGCATCTCTTTGGGGCCCTGCTCATGGTGGTGCTAACGAAGCCTGTCTGAAAATGCTTGAAGAGATCGGCAGCGTGGATAACATCCCAGAGTTTGTTGAACGTGCGAAAGACAAAGATGACCCATTCCGTCTCATGGGCTTTGGTCACCGCGTTTACAAAAACTACGACCCACGTGCGACAGTAATGCGCGAAGCGTGTCACGAAGTACTGACCGAACTGAACATTTCAGATCCATTGCTTGACGTTGCAATGGAACTAGAGCGTATTGCTCTATCTGATGAATACTTTGTTGAGAAAAAACTTTACCCGAACGTAGACTTCTATTCAGGTATCATTCTAAAAGCGATTGGTATTCCTGTATCGATGTTTACTGTAATCTTCGCGATGTCTCGTACCATCGGCTGGATTGCACACTGGAATGAAATGCACAGTGATCCTTCAAACCGCATTGGTCGTCCTCGTCAGCTATACACTGGTGAAGTCCAACGTGAGTTCCGCCCACTGCATGAGCGCGAATAAGCAATAAGGCGATAAGCAAAGGGCTGACACTTTCGTGTCAGCCCTTTCATTTTTAAAGCAAGAAACGTTCTAAATTCTTTAAACCGGATTATCAATATCGATAAAGGTCACATCTAAGCCATGCTCAGTAGCAAGCCACTCGCCCAAAGCCTTAATACCGTAACGTTCTGTCGCATGATGGCCTGCCGAGAAGTAATGAATATCCAATTCACGCGCAGTGTATGTGGTGCGTTCTGAAATCTCACCCGAAATAAATGCATCCAAGCCAAATTGTGCCGCCAACTCAATATAGTCTTGGCCGCCTCCAGTACACCAACCTATAGTTGAAATCAGCTTGTCCGCGTTCTCTGGGGCGATATGCAGAGGTGTTCTATCCAACACTGCATCAATACGTTTAGCAAGCTCAGCGCCGCTTAGAGGCTGTTTAAAGCGACCATACATAGCAACCGATTGAGGATGCCCTTCCAAACCACCTTCCACTTCGATCTCTAATAAACGAGCTAATTCAGCGTTATTACCGAGTTCAGGATGAATATCTAACGGTAAATGATAGCCATACAGGTTAACGTCGCTTTTAATTAAAGTGCGAATACGTTTACCTTTCATACCACGAATAGGTTCTGGCTCGCCTTTCCAAAAATACCCATGATGTACGAGTAGCGCATCAGCACCTAGCTCTACGGCCTTATCAATTAAAGCTTGTGAAGCGGTGACACCCGTCACCACTTTACTAATTTGCGCACTACCCTCAACCTGCAGGCCATTCGGGCTGTAATCTTTAATCAATTGCGGTGAGAGTTTTTCGTTAAGTATCTTTCAAGTTGTAGATTATTCATTCGACTTTCCAGTATCCTGACTTTAGCGAAAGTTATAACAACTTCACTCTCAATTGTCGAAACAAACCCTAAAGCAAATAGTGAGCAGATATGAGTGCACTGGACGAGTTTTATCAATGGATCACCACCAGCCCAAACCTTATCGAGCATCATGATGTATTCTGCGATTTAAAGACCTTAAACCCACACCCGCTCGCCAGCAATGCGATGTACAGCGGCAACCAACGCTTGGGATTTATCTATCAGCATTTATGTACTCAAGCTTTTATTAACAGTGCGAACTACCAAGTACTTGCAGAAGAGATCCAACTCTCTGAACAAGGGCGAACATTAGGGGCAATAGACCTCATCGTGCGAAATGAACTCGAGCAAAGAAATGAACATTGGGAAGTCGCGGTAAAGTTCTATCTATTGCACGGTGGTAACTGGTTTGGCCCTAATGCTCATGACCAATTAGAGACCAAGCTGCCCCGCATGCTTAATCACCAACTAGCGATGTCTACTACTTCGCAATTTCATCAACAGCACCCTGAACTAAAAGTAGCCACTCACCGTTTACTCATGCAAGGTAGACTCTATGTTAACCCATTCAATTTCGAGCCTACCCCAACTCACTGCTTAAACTATCCACTAAATGCTTCTCAAATTAGTGGGCGCTGGTGCTATTACTCTCAAGCACATCAAATACAAGAAACCTTGTATGAGCTGCCGAAAATCCGTTGGGCAACAGGAAAAGAACCCAATGCGCCGACTATAGAGCCCAATCCTGAACGATTTATCCACGCCCAAACCGAAAGCGGACAGTTTTGGTTTGTAGTGCCAGATGCGTGGCCAAAACATTGATACAAGAAATGAGATGTAAGAGAGTTTATGTAGAAATGACATACCGACAGAGTTACGAAAAGAGGTTTTGCCGAACATTTTCTACTCTCAAAACAAAAAAAGAGCCGACTTTCGTCAGCTCTTCTCAATCAATATAGCGCTCAGAATTATAAACCCGCGTCTTTAAACACTTGGTTTACGATCTCTTGCGCTTCAGCTTCAATCTGTTTTAGGTGCTCAGCACCTTTAAAGCTTTCGCAGTAAATCTTGTAGATATCTTCAGTACCTGATGGGCGAGCAGCAAACCAACCGTTAGCCGTCGTCACTTTCAAACCGCCAATCGCTGCGCCATTACCAGGAGCATGGGTTAGACGCGCAGTAATTGCATCACCAGCCAATGTTTCTGCCGCCACCATCTCTGGACTGAGCTTTTTCAATACATCTTTCTGTGGGCCGTTTGCGACCGCTTGAATACGGTTGTATTGAGACTCACCATGCTTCGCTGCAAGCTCTTCATAGTAGTCTTGAGGGTTCTTACCTGTAACAGCCGTAATCTCTGCGGCTAATAAACATAGCAAGATGCCATCTTTATCCGTTGACCATGGCGTGCCATCTTTACGTAGGAAAGATGCACCAGCACTCTCTTCACCACCAAAACCAAATTTGCCGGTGTAAAGACCATCTACAAACCATTTGAAGCCCACTGGTACTTCACAAAGTTCACGACCAAGGTCAGCAACGACACGGTCAATCAATGCACTTGAAACCAGTGTTTTACCGACGGCAACGTCTTGACCCCAACCTTCACGGTGACGGTATAGATAATCAATACAAACGGCTAAGAAGTGGTTTGGATTCATCAAGCCTTTTGGCGTCACGATACCATGGCGATCATAATCAGGATCGTTACCAAACGCTAAATCATACTCGTCTTTTAGTGCCAATAGGCCTGCCATTGCGTAAGGTGATGAGCAGTCCATACGAACCACGCCATCTTTATCTAATGACATAAATTGGAAACTTGGATCAACCGCTTCGCTGACCAAAGTAAGATCGAGATTGTATGCCTGAGCAATTTGACGCCAGTAGTCAATACCGCTGCCACCCAATGGATCAACACCGATTTTTAGCCCAGCGTTTTGAATCGCTGCCATATCGATAACGTTAACTAGATCGTCAACATATGGCTTCACCAAATCCATTTGCTTAAACAGAGGTGACGCTTTCGCTTGCGCCAACGGCATGCGTTTTACACCTTGTAGACCTTCTGCGATCAAGACGTTTGCACGACCTTCGATCGCTTTTGTCAATGCATCTTCCGCAGGACCGCCATGTGTTGGGTTGTACTTAATTCCGCCATCTTGAGGAGGGTTATGTGATGGCGTAATAACAATACCATCCGCTTTGCTCTCATGAACGAGGTTGTAAGTCAAAATAGCATGAGACACACCTGGAGTCGGAGTGTAACCATTGTCTTGCTGAACAATCACCTCAATGCCATTCGCCACCAGTACTTCAATAACACTAGCAAACGCTGGCTCTGATAAGGCGTGGGTATCTTTACCCACAAACAGCGGGCCAGTCGTGCCTTGCTCAGCACGCACTTCAGCAATCGCCTGAGCAATCGCTAAAATATGATTTTCGTTAAAACTTGATTTATCCGCTGTACCGCGGTGACCAGAAGTACCAAATTCCACTTTATGAGCGGGATTCGACGGGTCCGGTTGCAAGAGAAAATAATTAGATACTAATGCTGGAATATTGTGCAGATCCTGCTGCTGAGCCTTTTGTCCGGCTCTTGGGTGCATAGCCATTTTGACGTCCTTTGTAAAAACAAAATATAGAAAAGCCTCATAACAACTATTTATTATGAGGCTTGTAATTTCTTGGCTTAAATTGAGTTTGCCACTTTCTCTGCTAAGTCAGCAGGTAAACTCATACGAGACATTAGTTGCTCAACCATTTGTCTCTTGCGGCTAGTGTTGTTGTTGGTGATAACCCAAAACGGTGACGATGGAATTGCTTTTGGCTTGGTAGTGTTACCACTTGCAAGCAATGTTTGCTCATTATCAGCAAAATAAACGCGCTTACGACCTTTCACCTGTGTTGCTTCAGAGAAGCCCTCAGGATCAAGGCGATGAAGCGTTGATAGAACCATCATAAAGCGATCGATCGCTTTTTTAAGACCCGCAAATTCATCAGAGATCAACAGTGAGCGCATTTCTTTTACGCAATCCACCTGTACATCTTTTACTGCATCTTTGCTCACAACAATACCTTGCGGAGCTTGTGTCGCTTGTGGCGCGGCAACCGAAGTGTCTCCATCCACATTCAACAAACGGCGCAAAATATCCGAAGCGCTCTCACCAATGTGGCGTGTTTGACTTGCGATGTAACGGTATAGATCCTCATCAACCTCAATTGTTTTCATTCGCTTTTCACAATCTCTATGTTTAAACTCTGTGGCGATTATAGCGAGATCTTCTCCCAGACTCTACGATAAACCAGTCACGAATAAGATAAAATGTCACAACTGCTCAACTACAAACTTGAAGGTGAGGGTCACACCATCGTTTTGATCCACGGCTTATTTGGAAATTTAGACAATCTTGGATTGCTAGCGCGAAATTTAAAGCTTGATCATCAGGTGCTTAGTATCGATCTACGCAACCATGGTCAATCCTTTCAATCTAAAACGCACACCTACCAAAGCCAAGCAGAAGATGTCTGCCGCCTGCTTGAGCATTTAAACATTAGTGACTTCAGCCTGATTGGTCACTCAATGGGTGGGAAAGTGGCGATGAAAGTCGCTGAGTTAATGAAAAATAAGGTGAGACAATTGGTTGTGCTCGACATCGCCCCTGTCGATTACCAAGTACAGCGTCACGACAACGTATTCAATGGACTCAAAGCTGTAAATGAGGCAAAACCAAGCACGCGTAAGCAAGCACTTGAAGTACTCGCCGAACACATCGAAATCGAGGGCGTTCGTCAATTTCTCGGTAAGTCACTCTATAAACAAGACGATCACCTCGCTTGGCGCTTTAACGTAGAAAATCTGTGGAGCAACTATCGTAACATTATGGGATGGCAACCCATTTCAACCATAGCAACACCAACTCTTTTCGTTAAAGGGGCTAATTCCGATTATTTACAAGCGGAACATCAAAGCCAAATTCAAGCACAATTTAGCCAAGCAAAGCGCACATCATCGCCAACACTGGACACTGGCTACATGCGGAAAAACCAGAAGAAGTATTACGAACTATTCGTAAATTTATTGCGTAAACATAAAGTGACTATCTTCCACATTAACTTTGGGAGTTAACAGTGGTATAGTGGCGCGCATGTAAATTGGCATAAAGGGATATCATGCTATACGACTACATGAACAAGTTGGAATCCATTGGGCTTGATCTACTGTTCGCCTCGATCTTTTTCCTGATCGGCATGGCGATAAAAGATGTACTTCATGCCGGTAATGTTCCTCCATTTGGTCGTAGAATAGTATGGTTGGTGCTGTTCCTAGGTTGCGCTGGATTTGTTGCTAAAGGACTGATTCAGTTAAGTTGGGAAGGCTCAGGTTTAGGCTAATCCTATTTTGATGCTAAAAAATAGACATTATTAAAGGTAACGAATCTATGGCAAGTGTAGGTATCTTCTTTGGTAGCGACACAGGTAACACTGAAGCGATTGCAAAGATGATTCAAAAAGAACTAGGTAAACAACTAGTTCACGTTCAAGACATCGCAAAAAGCAGCAAAGAAGACATCGATAATTTCGATCTTCTGCTACTAGGTATCCCTACTTGGTACTACGGTGAAGCACAATGTGACTGGGATGACTTCTTCCCAGAGCTTGAGCAAATCGACTTCTCTACCAAGCTTGTTGCTATCTTTGGTTGTGGTGACCAAGAAGATTACGCTGAGTACTTCTGTGATGCGATGGGCACTGTACGCGATATCGTTGAATCTAAGGGTGGTACTATTCTGGGTAACACATCGACAGAAAGTTACGAATTCGAAGCGTCTAAAGCACTCGTTGAAGGCGATGACAGCCTATTCGTTGGTTTATGTATCGATGAAGACCGCCAGCCTGAGCTAACAGAAGAGCGCGTGAAAACTGGTGTAAACAAATTCACGAAGAAATGTGCCTAGCCGAGTTAGAAGGCTAAGTCGAAAAAACCTCCGCTTGGAGGTTTTTTTATACCTGAGAAGCAACACTTTCTCGATATTTTGGCTTTTTGCGCACATAAAGCTTACGCTCCACTTCCGCCACGATATTACCCTTCTCATCTTTCACATGGACAATAAAATCCGGTAAGTGTTTTTCACCACTGGCTGTTTCACGGTAAATATGCTCAAGTTCTGCTGAGCTCAATTCAAAATCGGCGTAGAGATCACCCGTTCCAGGTTGAATAAAATTGATGCTCGCTTCCTTATCCCACACGTAATATTGTTCGCCCAAAATACCCATCAACATCAGTGCGTAAATTGGGTCAGTAAGTGAGAAAATGCTGCCGCCATACTGAGTACGATTGGCGTTTTTATTCCACCAGCGCAACTTTAGCTTTACTCTTACCTGACGAAAATCATCACTAATTGAAACAATTTTAATCCCACTTCCCCAAAATGGTGGCCAGCTATTTAAAGCTATTCTTACCAATCTTGGAGTGTAAGCTTTTGAAAAAAAAGAACTCATTTCTCATCTCATCCATGACACTCGACCATAAGTTAAATAATTGTAACAGGACAGACCAGCTTTATCCGTGACACTGCACAACTTTACAAGAAATTCGAGTAACCGCCTGAACTTCGTGGTTTATTGTTCAGCTAACCTGCCCTATAATGGTGGGAATATTGAATTCTGTTAAATACCGCAGATCATCAACAGGAAAGTATATGTCAGACAATAACCAAGCACTTAAGGATGCTGGTCTTAAGGTAACTCTACCGAGACTAAAGATTTTAGAAGTACTACAGCAACCTGACTGTCAACACATCAGTGCTGAAGATTTGTACAAGAAACTGATCGATCTAGGTGAAGAAATTGGCCTTGCGACAGTTTACCGCGTTTTAAACCAATTTGATGATGCTGGTATTGTTACACGTCACCACTTTGAAGGTGGTAAGTCGGTATTTGAACTCTCTACGCAACACCACCATGACCACCTAGTGTGTCTTGACTGTGGCGAAGTTATCGAGTTTTCAGATCCTGTCATTGAACAGCGCCAGCGCGAAATTGCCGCGAAATACAACGTGACGCTAACGAACCACAGCCTTTACCTATACGGTAAATGTGGTGATGGTACGTGTAAAAACAATCCAGACGCTCACAAAGAAAAATAAAGAAAGCGCCGAATGGCGCTTTCTTTATCCTGAATATCCAAACAAAAATTGCTCAACATTCGTGGATACAAAAATGCCAGTCAATCGACTGGCATTTTTTATGACTTAATGATTATTGAGCTTCAATTTTAGCCCAAGTATCACGAAGACCAACAGTACGGTTAAATACCAACTTCTCAGCAGAAGAATCTTTTGCATCTGCACAGAAGTAGCCCATACGCTCAAATTGGTAACCTTTTTCTGCTTCTGCAGAAACTAGGCTTGGCTCTACAAAACCATTCAATACCACTAGAGAATCTGGGTTAATAGTTTCAGCGAAGTTATCTGCTGCTGCTGGGTTTGGTACCGTAAACAAGCGATCGTATAGACGGATTTCAGCCGGTAGACCTTTGTCTGCTGATACCCAGTGGATAACGCCTTTCACTTTGCGACCGTCAGCTGGATTCTTGCCTAGCGTCTCGGCATCGTAAGAACAGAAGATCGTAGTGATATTACCTTCCGCATCTTTCTCGATACGCTCAGCTTTGATCACGTAAGCACCACGTAGACGTACTTCTTTACCTAATACCAAACGCTTGTACTTCTTGTTACCTTCTTCACGGAAGTCTTCACGTTCAATCCAAATTTCACGAGTGAATGGCACTTCACGCTCACCCATCTCAGGTTTGTTTGGATGGTTAGCAACAGTCAACGTTTCAACTTTACCTTCTTCGAAGTTCTCGATCACAATCTTCACTGGATCCAGTACTGCCATCGCACGTGGCGCGTTTTCGTTTAGGTCATCACGAATACAAGACTCCAGTGAGCTCATTTCGATCATGTTGTCTTGCTTAGTTACACCGATACGTTTACAGAACTCACGAATAGATGCCGACGTAAAACCACGACGACGTAGGCCAGAGATAGTAGGCATACGTGGATCGTCCCAACCGTTAACCAATTTCTCAGTCACAAGTTGGTTAAGCTTACGCTTAGACATCACAGTGTATTCTAGGTTTAGACGGCTAAACTCGTACTGACGTGGTTGGCAGTCGATAGTAATGTTGTCTAGAACCCAATCGTATAGACGACGGTTGTCTTGGAATTCAAGTGTACAGATAGAGTGCGTAATGCCCTCTAACGCATCCGAAATACAGTGAGTAAAGTCGTACATTGGGTAGATGCACCACTTGTCACCCGTTTGGTGGTGAGATGCAAAACGTACACGGTAAAGTACTGGATCGCGCATCACGATAAATGATGATGCCATGTCGATCTTCGCACGTAGACACGCCTTACCTTCCTCAAAACCACCGTCACGCATTTTTTCAAATAGCGCTAAGTTTTCTTCCACGCTACGATCACGGTACGGGCTTGGCTTACCTGGTTGAGTCAGTGTGCCACGGTATTCGCGGATCTGCTCAGGACTTAGCTCTTCGACATACGCTAAGCCTTTGATAATTAATTCCACTGCGTATTCGTATAGCTTATCGAAGTAGTTTGATGAGTAACAAATCTCACCATCCCACTCAAAGCCTAACCAAGACACATCATTCTTAATTGACTCAACGTATTCTACGTCTTCTTTTTCTGGGTTTGTGTCGTCGAAACGTAAGTTACACTTACCCTGATAGTCCTGAGCAATACCAAAGTTTAGGCAAATTGACTTAGCGTGACCGATATGCAAGTAGCCATTTGGCTCTGGCGGAAAACGAGTATGCACGCTTGTATGTGTTCCATCGGCTAAATCTTTATCAATGATTTGGCGAATAAAATTCGATGGACGAGCTTCAGCTTCACTCATCTATAACACCTCAGATATTTTAGTATTGTCAGAAAATTGGTTGCGCCTAAGAGCCTAGCTCTCAGGGCGGATAACTTCTAATGATCCATCATTACACGCAAATAGACAACTAGATCTGTACAGAAAAAAGGACAATTTCTCTATAACGCGGAAAAGAGGCGAAATATCAGGATTAAAGACGCTTCGATTGCCCCCCCTTCTTTACGCCCTGTGACTTGCAACCAATAAACAGACGATAAAAAAATCCCCACCATTTGGTGGGGATCTCAATTTAAGTAGTAGTCAGAGGTTCAAATTACTCTGCGCATGCTCTGCAAAGAGTTACGCTGGTAATTCAACGCCGCTTAGATCTTCGTCTTTAGAGACTTTTTTCATCTCACCAGCAACGATTTCAGCTAGAGGGCCAAGGATAACTTGTAGGTTGTTTGTACCTAGTTTAACCACACCCATTGCGCCCAAATCTTTCAGCGTTTTCTCGTTAACGATGCTCATGTCTTTCACTGTTAGGCGTAGACGAGTGATACATGCATCGATTGAGCTTAGGTTGTCGTGACCACCTAGTGCTTTTAGGTATTGGCGAGCTAGCTCAGAAGATTGGCTTGAACCAGAAACTGATGATGTTTCTTGCTCGTCGTCTTCACGACCTGGAGTTTTTAGACCAAACTTAACGATTGCAGTGCGGAATACGAAGTAGTAAACAGCAAAGAAACCTAGACCTTGAACAATCAGCATGTACCAGTCTTTCGCAAGTGGGTTACGAGTTGATAGAACCATATCAACTAGACCTGCTGAGAAACCGAAACCTGCAATCCACTGCATTGATGCTGCGATGTAAACAGACAGACCAGTTAGGGCTGCGTGAAGTACGTATAGACCAGGTGCTAGGAACATGAATGCGAATTCTAGTGGCTCTGTTACACCAGTGAAGAATGAAGCGAATGCTGCAGCGATCATGATTGATGCTACTTTCTCTTTATTCTTAGGCTTCGCACAGTGGTACATAGCTAGTGCTGCACCAGGAAGACCGAACATCATGATTGGGAAGAAACCAGCTTGGTACATACCAGTCACACCAACTGTTGCAGTACCCTCAGCAAGAGATTTCGCGCCACCTAGGAAGTTAGGGATATCGTTGATACCAGCAACGTCGAACCAGAATACTGAGTTTAGTGCGTGGTGTAGACCGACAGGGATCAATAGACGGTTGAAGAATGCGTAAACACCTGCACCAATCTCACCCATACCTTGAATGCTCTCACCAAAGCTTACCAAACCACCGTATACTGTTGGCCACACGTACATTAGGATGAACGCAATAACGATACCAGCAAATGAAGTTAGGATTGGAACTAGACGCTTACCAGAGAAGAATGCAAGAGCTTTGTGCAATTCAACACTTGAGAAACGGTTGTATAGTTCAGCAGATACGATACCAACTAGGATACCAACGAATTGGTTGTTGATTTTACCAAATGCTGCAGGAACTGCGCTTGGATCAATACCTTGAATTTGTGCTACTGCACCCGGAGATAGAAGTGTTGTTACAACTAGGAAACCAACGAAACCAGAAAGTGCTGCTGCACCATCTTTATCTTTTGACATACCGTACGCAACACCCACTGCGAACAGTACAGACATGTTATCAATAATAGCCGCACCCGCTTTGATTAGAAACGCGGCTAACGCACTGTTACCACCCCAACCCGTTGGGTCGATCCAGTAACCAATACCCATAAGTATTGCTGCTGCAGGAAGTGTAGCGACCGGCACCATAAGTGCCTTACCTACCTGCTGGAAGTATCCAAGAATATTCACCTTAAGTTCCCCCTATAGGATTTGTATTTTGGTCGAGCGACTTTTTTCAGTGGCTCAATTTAGTCAAGGCCAGTTTATGATATTAATTTTGCTCCGCAAATTAAAACCTTACCATTTGTGATCGTAATCACCAGAAAAGGGTCTAGCCGAAGGTTTTTGCTAGCGAGATCATAAAACTTATTTTACAATTCAAAAAAATGGCGATTTGAAGATATCATTCGCACTATCAATACACGTTCATATCTGCGTTAGATGTAGATTGAATAAGGCTTCAAGCGTTATAATAAAATTATAAATTAGTACCAAACATTTCGCGATGAAAAGCACACAAGTTGAGAATATTGAGGGCTTTATCTCTCAATAAAAGATATTTTGCGGCCTAATTGAAGCTTACGAATTAAGTAAACGAGTGAGGAATTCCCCTTCAATTTGAATGGCCTTAACACTAGATTTCAATATATAAGGATTAGTCAATCATGTATGCGCTAACTAACTGTAAAATCTATACAGGCAGCGACGTTCTTCGTGACCATGCAGTAGTCATTAATAACGGTGTAATCGTTTCTGTTTCTCCAGTTTCAGAACTTGCAGCGGATATCGAAACTCGTGATCTACAAGGTGCCAACCTTAGCCCAGGTTTTATTGATTTGCAGCTAAACGGCTGTGGCGGCGTGATGTTCAATGATGAAATCACCGCTGACACCATTCAAATTATGCATCAAGCCAACCTAAAATCAGGTTGTACAAGCTTCTTACCTACGCTGATTACATCATCAGATGAAAACATGCGCCAAGCAGTTGCAGCTGCACGTGACTACCACGCGCAATACCAAAACCAATCTCTAGGTTTGCACCTTGAAGGCCCTTACCTTAACGTTGCAAAAAAAGGGATTCACAGCGTTGATTACATCCGTCCTTCAGATAACAGCATGATTGATTTCATGTGTGAAAACGCAGATGTGATTGCGAAAGTAACGCTTGCGCCTGAACACAACAACCCTGAACACATCGAACGTCTTCGTGATGCCGGTATTGTTGTGTCAATTGGCCACACCAATGCCACTTACGCAGAAGCGCGTCAAAGCTTCGAACACGGTATTACTTTTGCCACTCACCTATTTAATGCAATGACCCCAATGGTTGGTCGTGAACCTGGTGTTGTTGGTGCGATTTACGATACAGCAGACGTTTATGCTGGTATCATCGCAGACGGCTTCCATGTCGATTACGCAAATATTCGAATCGCTCACAAAATTAAGGGCGAAAAATTAGTATTAGTGACCGATGCCACAGCTCCTGCCGGTGCTAACATGGATTACTTTATTTTTGTAGGTAAGAAAGTATATTACCGAGATGGTAAGTGTGTTGATGAAAATGGCACACTAGGCGGCTCAGCACTGACAATGATTGAAGCAGTGCAAAATACAGTTGAGCACGTCGGCATCGCTTTGGATGAAGCACTCCGCATGGCCACTTTGTATCCTGCAAAAGCTATCGGTGTAGATCATAAACTAGGCCGCATTAAACCAGGAATGGTTGCAAACCTAACTGTTTTTGATCGTGACTTTACTATCCAAGCGAATATTGTAAACGGACAATACGAGCAAGTATAAACATGAATGGCGGACAAATAGGTAACGTAGATTTAGTTAAACAACTAAATAGTGCAGCAGTCTATCGGTTAATCGATCAGCAAGGTCCGATATCTCGGATTCAGGTGGCTGATGTTAGCCAATTAGCGCCAGCGAGCGTGACAAAAATAACCCGCCAACTTCTTGAGCGCGGCCTTGTTAAAGAGGTCGCCCAACAAGCTTCTACAGGTGGCCGTCGTGCCATCTCTTTAACAACAGAAGTGGAACCTTTCCATTCCGTTGCGGTTCGCTTAGGTCGAGATTACATTCAATTTAGCTTGTTTGATCTCGGCGGCAAAGAACTTGTCAGTGATCACCAAGAATTCTTCTATACCACCCAAGGTGAATTAGTTGATGGCCTGCTTTTGTTCTTGAAGAACTTTATTCAACACAATCAAGCAAGCATCAATCAGCTGATTGCGGTGGGTATCGCCCTACCTGGTCTGGTAAACCCAGAATCTGGTGTGGTTGAATACATGCCAAATATCAACGTCGACAATTTACCTTTGGGCGATTTGATCCTGAATACCTTCCACGTGCCATGTTTTGTTGGTAACGACGTACGTGGTATGGCATTAGCAGAGCACTATTTCGGCGCAAGTAAAGATTGCCAAGACTCTATTTTGGTCAGTGTCCATCGCGGTACAGGCGCTGGTATCATCGTTAACGGTCAAGTTTTCTTGGGTTACAACCGTAACGTCGGTGAAATTGGCCATATTCAAATCGACCCTCTGGGTGAACAGTGCCAGTGCGGCAACTTTGGCTGCTTAGAAACCGTTGCTGCGAACCCAGCAATTGTTGATCGAGTGAAAAAGCTGATTGCACAAGGCTATGAATCTAGCCTGACTCAAGTTGATAGCATTACCATTAAAGAAGTATGTGAACACGCTAATCGCGGCGATGAACTTGCACAGCAAGCGTTGGTACGAGTAGGTAACCAAATCGGTAAAGCGGTCGCGATTACGATTAACCTATTTAACCCACAGAAAGTTATTATTGCAGGTGACATCACTTCTAGTGCCGACATCTTATTCCCTGCGATTCAACGCAACGTAGAAAACCAGTCACTTAAACCTTCCACGCCGAGCTGCCAATCGTTGCTTCACACATCGACAAGCAACAAACATTGAGCGCATTTGCGATGATCAAACGTGCCATGTTAAACGGCGTTTTGTTACAAAAATTGCTCGAAGATTGATAGATTAAGTGACCTCTCGGTTAAAATATGTAGGCTACGTCAATGACGTAGCCTTTGTTTTTGCGGATATAAAATAATTATTGTATGGATTTAATACTGATTTCTGCCGCGTTTGCCGCTGGCTTTATCGCTCTTAAATGTAATCTTCCACCTCTTGTTGGCTTCTTGCTCGCAGGGTTTGGCTTGAATGCGTTTGGCTTTAGTAGCAATGACACTATTATCACTCTCGCCGATCTAGGCGTGACACTGCTTCTTTTCACTATTGGTCTAAAGCTCGATATCAAAACCCTACTGTCTAAAGAAATTTGGGCGGGGGCAACTATTCACAATATCCTATCCACGGCTTTATTCAGTGTGGCGTTACTACTGCTCAAAATCCTCGGCGTTAGTGCTATCGCGGCGATGAGCATAGAACAGATTGTTCTTCTCGGTTTTGCTCTCTCTTTTTCAAGTACCGTATTTGCGGTTAAATCACTGCAAGAAAAGGTGATGAATGCTAACTATGGCACACTTGCCATTGGTATTCTGGTTATGCAGGATATCTTTGCGGTGATTTTCCTCACTGCATCAACAGGAAAAATTCCCGAATGGTACGCGATCGTTCTGTTTGCCCTACCACTTCTGCGCCCTGCGTTCTACAAATTGCTAGACTGGGTTGGTCACGGAGAGATGCTCGTACTATTTGGTGTCTTTTTCGCCCTAGTCGTCGGTGCAGGCCTGTTTGAACTGGTCGGTATGAAAGCGGATTTAGGCGCACTTATCCTAGGCATGCTACTCGCCGGTCATAAAAAAGCCTCTGAGCTTTCAAAGTCACTATTTAACCTCAAGGAACTCTTTTTAGTTTGTTTCTTCTTAAATATCGGTTTGTCTGCGCAACCAACATTAACGGGTTTGGCGCTTGCGTTGCTCTTCTTGTTGATTTTGCCACTGAAAGGCATGCTCTATTTCTTTATTCTCAACGCATTTAAGTTCCGTGTTCGCACCTCATTACTCACTTCACTGAGTCTCTTTAACTTCAGTGAATTCGGCCTTATTGTTGGCGGCTTAGCATTTAAAATGGGCTGGATGAATTCAGATATCCTCGTCGCGCTAGCACTGGCAGTTTCGATATCGTTTGTTCTCGCAGCGCCTATCAACCGTCATGGGCATGAGTTATACCAACGCTCCAGTCGCTGGCTAAAAGAAACCGCCGCTGAAAAAATCAATATTCGCGATCAGTTCATCAATCCTGGTAGCGCTCAAGTACTGATCTTAGGTATGGGCCGTATCGGAACCGGGGCCTACGATGAACTGGTCAGCAACTACGGCAAAATTAGTCTAGGAATAGAAATTCGTGATGACGCGGCGAAACGACACCGAGAAGAAGGACGTAATGTTATTCAGGGCGATGCCACCGACCCTGATTTTTGGGAACGCATCCTTTACACCGCGAACGTGAAATTGGTGTTGCTAGCCATGCCAAATCACCAAGGTAACCAAATTGCTTTAGAGCAACTGCAAGCACGTAAATTTAAAGGACAAATAGCCGCGATTGCAGAATACCAAGATCAAATGGACAGTTTACTTGAGCAAGGTGTTGATGCCGCATTCAATATTTACAGTGAAGCAGGTGCCGGTTTTGCCAATAATGTGTGTGATCAGTTACATCCTGAATTTCATCGACAATAACCACACAAAAATATGCTAATTTGCGTTAAAATCCACCAGATGGTGGATTTTTTTAACAAAAGGAAATATATTAAATGCTATCTAATTGAATGGGTATTTTGTCATCTTTTTTATCGCTTAAGGTTGCATTTATTAATCTGAATGGCAATTTTATAGTCAAAGAGATAAACAAAATTTAACTGAGGGAAGTGCTATGTGTTCAATTTTGGGATTTTAGATATAAAAACAGATACCACGCAGCTTCGTCCAATCGCATTGGAAATGTCTAAAAAATTACGTCACCGTGGTCCAGATTGGTCAGGAATTTACGCGTCTGACAACGCGATTCTTGCGCACGAGCGTTTGGCAATCGTCGGTCTAAATAGTGGCGCGCAGCCTATTTATAGCCCGAGTGGTAAGCAGGTATTGGCTGTTAACGGTGAAATCTACAACCACAAAGAGATTCGTGCGCGTTACCAAGATAAATACGACTTCCAAACGGACTCAGACTGTGAAGTTATCCTTGCTCTATATCAAGAAATGGGCGAAGCGCTACTCGAAGAACTAAACGGCATCTTCGCTTTTGCACTTTACGATGAAGAGAAAGATCAATATCTAATCGGTCGTGACCACATCGGCATCATTCCGCTCTACCAAGGCTATGACGAGCACGGTAACTACTATGTTGCCTCTGAAATGAAAGCTCTAGTTCCAGTGTGTAAAACCATCAGTGAGTTCCCTCCAGGCAGTTACTACGGCAGCGCGGATAGCGAACCACAACGTTACTATGTGCGTGATTGGAATGAGTTCGCAGCGGTTGAAAACAACCATTCAAGCAAAGAAGAACTGACAGCAGCGCTTGAGGCCGCGGTAAAACGCCAACTAATGACAGATGTACCTTATGGTGTATTACTCTCCGGTGGCCTTGATTCTTCGATTACCTCGGCAGTAGCAAAACGCTTTGCTGCGATGCGCATCGAAGATGATGAAAAATCTGAAGCATGGTGGCCACAACTGCACTCTTTTGCGATTGGCTTAGAAGGCGCGCCTGATTTGAAAGCAGCGCGTGAAGTGGCAGACCAAATCGGTACTGTACACCATGAAATGACCTACACCATTCAAGAAGGCTTAGATGCGATTCGTGATGTGATCTACCACATTGAAACCTATGATGTGACCACCATCCGAGCTTCAACGCCAATGTATTTAATGGGTCGCAAAATCAAAGCGATGGGCATCAAGATGGTGTTATCTGGCGAAGGTGCTGACGAAATCTTTGGCGGCTATTTGTACTTCCATAAAGCACCAAATGCGAAAGAGTTCCATGAAGAGACTGTGCGTAAGCTGCTAGCACTTAACATGTTCGACTGTGCGCGCGCCAATAAATCATTAGCCGCTTGGGGCGTTGAAGGACGAGTACCTTTCCTAGATAAAGAGTTTATTGATGTCGCAATGCGTCTCAACCCTGCAGACAAAATGTGTGGTAACGGCAAGATGGAGAAACACATTCTGCGTGAATGTTTTGAACACTACCTACCTGAATCAATCGCGTGGCGTCAAAAAGAGCAGTTCTCTGACGGTGTAGGTTACAGCTGGATTGATACTTTACGTGCCGTTGCCGATGAAAAAGTGACTGATCAGCAACTGGAAACCGCAGCTTATCGTTTCCCATACAACACACCTACAACCAAAGAAGGTTACGTATATCGCGAGATCTTTGAAGAGCTATTCCCGCTACCTTCGGCAGCAGAATGTGTCCCTGGAGGACCTTCGGTAGCTTGTTCATCAGCCAAAGCAATTGAATGGGATGAATCGTTTAAAAACAACGCGGATCCATCCGGTCGAGCAGTCAAAGCCGTCCATAATGACGCTTACTAATCCATTATTTTTTGAACGATAAAGGGCGCTCCGCGCCCTTTTATTCCTTTCAAACTCAATTTTACGTCAAACGGAATTTTTGCAAGCTAAGTTTTAACTTGTGAAATTTCGCCACAAGTGACCGCAAACCACCAAAAACCTACACTTGTCACATTAGTCATGCAAATTCCAACAATTTAATAATTTGCAATGATTTATTTTCTAATGTATAGATGATGCCCACATAAAATTCTTTAACAATAAGCATTAGTAAAATTTATGTCACAACATCATCAAATTCTTGGACACCCACGTGGGCTGTTCTTACTCTTCGGTACTGAGTTGTGGGAGCGATTCTCCTACTACGCTATGCGTGCAATCCTAGTATTGTACCTAACAGACACTACGTTAAACGGCGGTCTAGGCTGGTCGACTAAAGATGCTCTAGATCTCTACGGCATCTATACTGGACTCGTCTACATCACACCACTAATCGGTGGCTGGTTGGCAGATAACTACCTAGGTCAGCGTCGTTCGATCCTAATCGGTGGTGCGCTAATGGCTATTGGTCAGTTCACACTAGCAATTCCTGCTGATGTGCTAGGTTTGAGCGTGCTGCACAGTTTCTACCTAGGTCTTGCGCTACTTATCGCGGGTAACGGCCTATTTAAGCCAAACATTTCTACTATGGTAGGTGACCTATACAAAGAAGGTGATAACCGTCGTGACGGCGCATTCACTATCTTCTATATGGGTATCAACATCGGTGCACTTCTTGCTGGCGTAATCTCAGGCTCTGTAACTAACGAGTTTGGTTGGAAAGCGGGCTTTGTCGCTGCGGGTGTCGGTATGCTTATGAGCCTAGTAATGCAAATGACCCTTGCACAATCATGGCTTGGTGATATTGGTAGAGAACCAGCGGCAAAACGCGATCTTGAACTTAAAAACTCAAACAAAAAAGAACCACTAACAAAAGAAGAATTCGATCGCATTAAAGTGATTCTGGTGATGAGTGTATTTACCATCGTATTCTGGGCTGGCTTTGAGCAAGCCGGTGGTCTAATGAATATTTACACTCAACAATACACTGATCGTATGATTGGCGGTTTTGAAGTGCCTGCAGCTTGGTTCCAATCACTAAACCCGTTCTTCATCATTACGCTTGCGCCGTTGCTTGCTGTACTGTGGGTGAAGCTAGGAAAACGTGAACCAAACTCACCAGTTAAGTTTGCCCTAGCAATGTTCTTCCTCGCACTAGGTTTCCTATGTATGGTTGGTGCAGTAATGGAACAAGGTGGCGACACCACGGTGAAAACCTCTATGCTTTGGCTAGTGGGCGCATTCTTCTTCCATACACTGGGTGAACTATGCCTATCACCAATCGGCTTATCTCTTGTAACTAAACTGGCTCCGCTACGTCTTGCATCATTGATGATGGGCGCATGGTTTGGTTGTAACGCGATTGCCAACTACGTAGCAGGCTACGTTGGTTCACACGTTGGTGAACTTGGTGCGCTATCAATCTTTAGCGGCATTGCAGTTACAGCGACAATCAGTGGTGTAATTCTACTGTTGTTCTCAAACACGTTGGTTCGCTGGATGCACGGTGCTGAATCACCAATTAGCAACGAACAACAAATTGAAGAGCAGCAAACACAAATCGCGTAATTCAATATCAAACACCAAAGCCCAGCACATGCTGGGCTTTTTTGTATGTGCAATAAAAATTCCATTGATATTCGCGAGTTAATTCACGAAGAAAATTTAGTTTTGTTTTTATCACGCTTATTTCATCTTAAAAACCAACGGTCACTTTACAAACACACACTTAATATATGCTGACCATTCGGGCTAGACGTGAATCACCTACCGCTATTTTTTTGCAACAGCAAAGCTCATCTTTTAGACCCGCTTGATCTGATAAACATTATTTATTGCGCCGGAGCCTCGTTCGATTCATGCTTACCAAATAACTTGAACATTAAGGACAATCATGAAGAACTTTCGCTGGTTAGCTCTGTTATTAATGGTGGCATCGTCTGTATCGGCAGAGCCTCTCTACTGGCAAGCGAGTAAAGGAAATCTGAACTACCTCATTGTTGGATCGGTCCATGTGGGTGATGATTCCATGTATCCCCTGCCAGTAAACGTCACCACCTTCTTACAACATTCTGACGGCATTGTGCTCGAAGCCGATATTCGTCATACGGGCAATGTCCGTTACCCAATCGCTCAGAAAACGACGGCCCAAGTTCTCGATCAGCAAGGAGAACAAGAGCTGACAGGAATCGCTCATTTATTGGGCCTCGATCCGCAAGCCTTGCTTCTATCGCCACCATGGGCGTCAGCACTAACAGTGCAAATCAAGCAAATGGAATATTTAGGTTACAAACCTCAAGATGGTGTCGATGTTCAACTCATGTCGATGGCAGCATCGCAGAATAAACCCGTTTACAGCTTAGAGTCACTGCAGTTTCAGATAGACCTGTTAGCAAACTTAGACAATGATGGCGAGGAATTACTCACGAGCGCTGTCGAACAGTTTGATCACAATGAAGGCGCAACCCACTGTTTAATTGAAAGCTGGAAACGCGGTGATAGCGTTAAACTCCAAGAGTTTGCCAAACTCGCAGATATGTCGCCCAAAATGGAAAATGATTTTATCTACCAACGCAATCACGATTGGGCAGATAAGTTATCCAAAGCTACGATATTTCCGGAGCGCCGCGGTAACTACTTGGTTGTCGTGGGCACGTTACATTTAGTTGGTCGCGACAATCTACCCTTACTCCTTAAACAGCGAGGATTTAACGTTACACAGCGTTCAAAGAGTGAAACGGCTACTTGTGAATTTAAGTATTAGTCTTTACTACCGACAAAGCATTGAAGCATGCTAAGCCCCTCGCATTCTCACTGCGGCTTCCGGTGAAAAGGTTCATTCGGGCTGGCGCACCCGCTGGGCGGCATTCCGCGCCCGACCTCATACGTTGCTGATGCGCAAATGCAAAAAAGCCGTAGTGTTTCCACTACGGCTTCTTCAAAGATGATCGCTGAAAGGAATTCGACGCGGCAGGGCTTCCTGACCCCGACAGTGTGATTTCTTAACTCGATGTTCAAGATAGGCTCCACATTGCAGAGCCTTTTTTAATATGGTCGGTGAAGAGGGATTCGAACCCCCGACCCTCTGGTCCCAAACCAGATGCGCTACCAAGCTGCGCTATTCACCGAGATGTTTTATTCGAGCGCTTTGCCCGTCAACGGATGCGTATATTACTGATTCTCTCGCGCAACGCAAGTGGTTTTCTTAACTTTATGTCGTTAAACGGTTCGTTCGCTCAAAACTCCAGCACAAATTCTTATTGCGTGATCACAAACACACTAAGAACAACACAGTAGCAACCATTAAAACACAATTGATCCAGATCATTAACAATTATATTTCACTGGTTACCCTAGTACTGTCTTCGGAACTTTGGAGGAAACATGGACTTTTGGCTCGAACTCCTTTTTGGTAATGCCGTTGGACTTTCTTCAATGATCGTTATATTCGCTGCTTTTGGTCTTATGCTGTTTTATGGCAGTTTCTTCGTTTACAAGGTAATGACTGACAAATCTCCTCACTAGATCGCTTAGCTCAAGTTAGCTGTTAGCAATCACTTTGCACCGAAGTAGATAACTTTTCTGCTTCGGTTTTTTTCTGCCTTTGCATCGCAAAAAATGGTCATCTATCCGTTATTCCCCGTATAATTACGCTATTGAGTTATCAGCCTGAGATGCAGTCATGTCTCAAGACGACTTCGAACTATTTCAACAAATGATGGGCGACGTAAAGCCTCTACATAACGACACCGCTGAATTAAAAAAGAGTCACCAAGTAAGCCAAGCGCAACTTGCTAAACGCGAAGCCGCCATTTGGCTTAGCGGTGATAACCCTGAGCATCTTTCGATTGATCATGCCCCGATGATTAAACCAGATGACGTGATTGAGTTTAAACGTGATGGCGTACAAGATGGTGTTTATCGCAAATTGCGCCTCGGCAAATATCCTATTCAAGCCAGACTCGACTTGCACCGTAAAACCCTCAAAGAGGCACGCGATGAAGTGGTGCATTTCTTAAAGCAATGTATGTCCATGGATATTCGTACCGTGGTGATCGTACACGGACGTGGCGAACGCTCAAATCCACCAGCGTTAATGAAAAGCTATGTCGCACAATGGTTGACGCAGATTAACGATGTTCAATGTGTACATAGTGCTCAGCGCTTTCATGGTGGCACTGGTGCCGTCTACATTCTGCTGCGTAAAAGCAATGAAAAAAAATTAGAGAATCGCGAACGCCATCAAAAACGAATGGGCTAATTTGACTCGCGCTGCTACAATCTCGCCCCGCCATATAACGGAGCTATGTGGCACTTTACAATTTGCCGTTGGGAAACGTTAAGAGAACGATTTATGACACAAGATAACGCTAAACGCTTAAACAAATACATCAGTGAAACAGGCTATTGCTCACGCCGTGAGGCCGATAAACTTATCGATCAAGGTCGAGTAACCATCAATGGTAATCTGCCAGAAATGGGGACTAAGGTTCAACTCGGCGATGACGTGTGCATCGATGGCAAACCACTTAAAGCGAAAGAAAAGCCAATCTATATTGCGCTAAACAAACCAACCGGTATTACCTGTACTACTGAGCGTGATATTCCTGGCAACATCGTCGACTTCATCGGTCATAAATCGCGTATCTTCCCAATAGGCCGCCTTGATAAACCTTCTGATGGCTTAATCTTCCTGACCAATGACGGTGATATCGTTAACAAGATTCTGCGTGCGGGTAACAACCACGAGAAAGAATACGTCGTGCGTGTCGACAAACCGATCACCAATGAGTTTCTGCAAAAGATGGGCTCAGGTGTCAACATCCTCGATACCGTCACCTTGCCATGTAAAGTGACGAAAGAGACTAAATTCTCTTTCCGCATCGTACTAACTCAAGGTCTTAACCGTCAGATTCGCCGCATGTGTGAAGCATTGGGCTACGAAGTATTCAAACTTCGCCGTGTGCGTATTATGAACATCAGCCTTGATGGTATTCCTAACGGCAGTTGGCGCTACCTTAGCGATGATGAAATCAACCAGCTACTCGCAATGTGTGAAGGCTCAAGTGGTACTCAAGAAGCCTCACAAACTGATGCCAAAGGCCAACGCATTCGTAAAGCGACTGATGCGAAGCTCTATGATAGCCGTGAAGAAAACCAAGGCTCGACAGCTCGTCGTAATCAAACTGCCCGTACCTTTAAAGGCCGCAATGCTGATGAATACCGCCATGCGCCAAACTCAAACAAAGGTCGCAACAGCGGACGCAATAATGAACGAGCGAATGAACGTGGTAACGAGCGTTTTGACTCACGTCGTGATGAGCGCCGTAATGATAAGCCAAACTACAAAGCTCGTGACAACGACAGCAGAGGCTATGGTCAAACTAAACGTGATGGTGAATTTGCTAAAGGCCGTGATGGCAAACCTAGCAATAGCAAGCCAAGTTACGACAAAAGGTCACGGAAAGCCAAGCACTTCAAAGCCAAATTATGCCAAACCAACGAACCGCAAACCAAGCGAGCATAAACCAAGCTCTGCCTCACGTGTTGGCGGAACCTTGAGTCTGAAAAAATAGAAAAGCGACAATAAGAGTTGAGAGCAGCTCGACGCTCAAAACGCAGCGTGCGAAATTAAACACAAAAAAGAGGAGCTTAAGCTCCTCTTTTCATTAATTCGGCTTATTTAGTACCGAAGATCTTATCGCCTGCATCACCTAGACCAGGTACGATGTAGCCTTTATCGTTTAGCTTCTCGTCGATAGCTGCAGTGTAAAGCTCAACATCTGGGTGTGCACGTTCAAGTGCTTCAATACCTTCTGGCGCAGCAACAAGTACAAGTACTTTAATTGCCTGACAGCCTTTCTCTTTTAGTAGATCGATAGTTGCGATCATCGAACCACCCGTCGCTAGCATTGGGTCAACCACTAGTGCGATACGCTCGTCGATGTTTGAAGCCAGCTTGTTGAAGTAAGGAACTGGCTCTAGCGTTTCTTCATCACGGTAAATACCTACCACGCTGATACGTGCACTAGGCATGTGCTCAAGTACGCCGTCCATCATACCAAGGCCAGCACGTAGGATTGGCACTACTGTTACTTTTTTACCTTTGATTTGATCAACTTCTACTGGGCCGTTCCAGCCATCAATGGTTACTTTCTCGGTTTCAAAATCCGCAGTCGCTTCATAAGTCAGTAGGCTACCAACTTCAGTCGCTAACTCACGGAAGCGTTTTGTGCTGATGTCACCTTCTCTCATTAGACCAATTTTATGTTTAACAAGAGGGTGTTTAACTTCAACAACTTTCATGTCCATCTCCGGCTATAGGGTAAATTTCAAATAAACCTTCAGATTATAAACGATTTCGTACCGCATTTCTTGATCTAATGTCAGATAAAAAACTTGCGCAAACGTTTGCTATTGCACTTTATCCACTGTTAGAATAGCGCCGATTTCTCATATCCGACTGACTAGACCGAGGACTTCCCGTGAGTGGTAATAACACTTCTTTAAGCTACAAAGACGCTGGCGTTGATATTGATGCAGGTAATGCGCTTGTTGATCGTATTAAAGGTGCCGTAAAACGTACTCGTCGCCCTGAAGTAATGGGCGGTATTGGTGGCTTTGGTGCACTTTGTGAACTGCCAACCAAGTACAAGCAACCTGTGTTAGTTTCTGGCACTGACGGCGTAGGTACCAAACTCCGTCTAGCGTTGGATATGAACAAACATGACACCATCGGTATCGATTTAGTGGCAATGTGTGTGAACGATTTGATCGTACAAGGTGCAGAACCCCTATTCTTCCTTGACTACTATGCAACAGGCAAACTCGATGTTGATACTGCGGCAGATGTCGTCTCTGGTATTGCTGATGGTTGTGTTCAAGCCGGTTGTGCGCTGATTGGTGGTGAAACGGCTGAAATGCCGGGTATGTACGAAGGTGAAGACTATGATGTTGCAGGCTTCTGTGTTGGCGTAGTAGAAAAAGCCGACATCATCGATGGCACTAAAGTAGCAGCAGGTGATGCACTGATTGCGGTAGGTTCAAGTGGCCCTCACTCAAATGGTTACTCGCTAGTACGCAAAATCCTTGAAGTCTCTGGTGCCGATAAAAACCAAGAACTTGAAGGTCGTACGATTGGTGAACATTTACTGGAGCCAACCAAGATCTACATTAAGTCTGCACTTAAAATGATTGAGCAACACGACATTCATGCGATTTCACACATCACTGGCGGCGGCTTCTGGGAAAACATTCCCCGCGTGCTACCTGAAGGTACAAAAGCGGTGATCGATGGTACGAGTTGGGAATGGCCAGTGATCTTCAAATGGTTGCAGCAGCAAGGTAACGTCACTACCCACGAAATGTACCGCACCTTTAACTGCGGTGTGGGTTTAATCGTCGCTCTTCCTGCAGACCAAGCAGAAGCTGCGGTAAAACTGCTCGAGCAAGAAGGCGAGAAAGCATGGGTTATCGGTACTATCGCACCCGCACAAGCTGGTGAAGAGCAAGTAGAGATTAACTAAGTATGAAGAGTATTGTTGTTTTAGTTTCCGGAAATGGCACCAACCTGCAAGCCATTATTGATGCGTGCACAACCACCATCAAAGATGGCAAGGTAACCGCTGTATTTTCAAATAAAGCGGAAGCCTATGCGCTAGAGCGCGCCAAAAACGCAGGTGCGGCGGGCATCTTCCTTGATACTAAAGCATTCGATACTCGTGATGCTTATGATCATGAATTGATGCGTCAAATGGATGAATTTAAGCCAGACTTGATCATTCTTGCTGGCTTTATGCGTATTCTCAGTGGTGAATTTGTTCGCCACTATATGGGCCGCATGATCAATATTCACCCTTCTCTGCTACCTAAATACCCGGGGCTAAACACCTACCAGCGCGCCATTCATGCGGGAGATGAAGAACACGGCACCAGCGTCCACTTTGTCACCGAACAACTCGATGGCGGCCCGGTAATTTTGCAAGCTAAAGTGCCGATCTTTGATGAAGACACGGTAGAAACCCTCACTGAGCGAGTACAAAACCAAGAGCACCGTATCTATCCGATGGTCGCCAAGTGGTTTGTTGAAGGTCGCTTAGAAATGCGTGATGGCAAAAGTGCTTACCTCGATGGCGAGCTACTTGGCATGTATGGTTACGCTGCGGAATAACTATTCTAGAATATAGAACGCTAAGATTGAAATATTAGAGCCGAGAGGGATAACTTTTCGGCTCTTTCATTTTTCTCCCACCAATTTTCAATTCTAAACTCTCATTTCTCAACACGTTGCTATTAATCCCCTGTTCATTTTGTTCTGTTAGTCTGAGTGCTTAGGTTTGCTATCACTCATATTGGAGCTCACGATGGACATAAAATCTCTTCTAAATCAGGCGCTCAATTCAGATATCGTCAATAAAGGCAAAGAGCAGTTACAAAACGCTTCAACGTCAAACTCACTGAAATCGCTGGGTTCTGGTGCCGTGGGCGGCGGCTTAGTGAGCCTGCTAATGGGGTCGAAAAAGACCAAGAAAATCGGCGCTAAAGTGGGTAAAAATGCCCTAAAAATTGGCGGAGCAGCTGCTCTTGGCGCACTAGCCTATAAGGTATATAACGACTGGCAAGGTAAACAAACGGCATCACAACCTACAACTGAGCCGTTTGATGCCAACAATGCAATTCACGAACAACTGATCCTTAAAGCGATGATTGCAGCAGCGAAAGCGGATGGTCATGTCGATGCGCAAGAAATGGCTCAGATAGAGTCTGCCATTGCACAAGCTGGCGCAGATGAGCAACTAAGATCGCTTGTACATAATGAGCTGAACAAGCCCCTTGACCCGATACAAATTGCACAATTAGCGCAAACACCACAACAAGCTTCAGAGATCTATCTGGCTTCGTTGATTGTGGTGGATGAACAGAACTTTATGGAAAAAGCGTATCTACAAGAGTTAGCCAAACAGCTCAAGTTGGCACCCGAAGTGACGCAACAACTGGAACTTCAACTCAACAACTAGCAGTTTAATTTGGTGCACTGAGTAATAATTCATCGATTCTATGCAAGGCTTGCGATCGCTCAATCTCCTGTCTAACGCAGGCTTTGTATTTACTATTTACACTGTGTATATTGAGACAAGTTCTCATTTATATTGGAAGTAACATGATGAAAGTTTACGATTGTTGTGATTTGGTACGTGAACTGTACGCACAAATTGGCAGTGGCGACCAAGGCTACATTCCACAAGCGATCACCTGCGCAGTACGTACCCTAAATGAAATCGCCGCAAATACCGAGCTTGATATGCAGGTGCGTGAAAAAGCCGCTTTTGCTGCGGCGAATTTATTGATCTCAGACTTTGAGGACTAAACATGGATTTAGCAAAATTTGCCAGCATGGATCCAATCATGCTGATGAGTATCGTCAATCTTAAGCTACGTGATGATTTTTCTGGGGATCTGGATGAGTTGGTGAAATTTTTCGATATCAATCGTCAAGATCTAGAAGCAAAACTGGCAACTGCTGGGTTTGAATTCCTACCTGAAGTGGGACAATTTCGCTAGTCATGCTCTATACCCATAGAGAGTAAAAACTAGATAGCAAAAAACCGCCATTAGGCGGTTTTTTTAGATTCACTAACTTCTAGTGCTTAGAAATCGTCTTCATCTTCGTCTTCAGCCGCTAGAGCTGCTTCAGCGCGCTTACGTAGGGCTGCAGCTTTACGCTCTGCAATTTCACGTTCTTGACGCTCGTTACGCTCAGCACGGTGCTCAGCTTTACGCTCGTTACGCTTAACTTGGTTTTCGATAAATTGAGCTAGCTCTTTTTCAGCCCACTCTTGCGCTAGCGCTTCAGTTTCGAAACCTTGTTCACGCTTTGATACTACTTGCTTGCGAGAAGTAACTTGGCGAGTGATCTCCGCACACCAACCGTTACGCTTTTCAGAAACGCGAATTGCAAACTTTTTACTTGTGGTCATAGTCTTTGCTCTAATCAATTATTAACAATGACTTCGCCTGCTGCATTCCCGCTCAGCTAAGTCTATCATTCCCCTCCTTTGGGGCGGCGTATTAGAGCATAAACCACGCTTTCAATCTAGGGGCTTACCGCTTTTTGTGCTTATTTTTTGTGCAAACCAAAAAGAAAAGCCGCCAAGGCAAACGCTTTGGCGGCTAGGTTGCTAGCGGTGACTATCAATAATGAATCGTGAACCGCTCTCAAAACCCGACAGAGAGTCGAGAGTTAAGAATCGAATTTAACTCAGGTTCTTACGTGCATTTTGGAACATACGCATCCAAGCACCATTCTCACCCCAGTTTTCTGGATGCCATGAATTGGCAACGGTGCGGAATACACGCTCAGGGTGTGGCATCATAATAGTCACACGACCGTCTTGCGTGGTAAGACCGGTAATCGCATTTGGCGAACCATTCGGGTTATTTGGATATTGCTGAGTTGGATTACCGAAGTTATCCACGTAACGTACCGCTACCGTGCCCGATGCTTCAAGTGCTGCTAAGTGCTGCGCATCACGAACTTCGACACGACCTTCACCGTGCGAAACCGCAATCGGCATACGGATCCCGCCATACCATCAAAGAATACCGAGTCACATTTTGTACTTCCACTAAACTAAAGCGCGCTTCAAAACGCTCAGACTCATTGCGCATAAAACGTGGCCATAGCTCTGCACCTGGGATCAGCTCTTTTAGGTTAGAAAGCATCTGACAACCGTTACAGACACCTAATGAGAAAGTATCTTGACGGTTAAAGAAGGTCTCAAACTGTTCACGAGCGGCTGGGTTAAATAGAATCGACTTCGCCCAACCTTCACCAGCACCCAGTACGTCACCGTAAGAGAAACCACCACAAGCAACCAGACCTTGATATTCATCCAATACCGCTTGACCGGTTAAGATATCACTCATGTGAATATCAACCGCTTCAAAGCCTGCACGGTCAAAGGCTGCCGCCATTTCAACGTGAGAGTTGACGCCTTGCTCGCGCAAAATGGCCATTCTTGGCTTTTTGCCCGTTGCGATATACGGCGCAGCGATATCTTCATTAACGTCAAAGCTCAGAGCAACGTTTAGACCAGGGTCAGTATTGTCGCCTTTTGCAGCAAACTCTTGGTCCGCACAGGCTGGGTTATCACGCAGTGCTTGCATCTTATGTGTCGTTTCTGCCCAGATCGTGCGTAGCTCGGTACGAGAACGCTCTACAATCACTTGTTCGCCACAGGTAATCACCATCGAATCTGAGGCGTCAACTGAGCCGATGACGTGGCTACACGCATCAAGACCATGCGCTGCAAGCGTTGAAAGAACCGCATCAAGGTCATCATTTTTCACTTGAACAACGGCGCCTAATTCTTCGTTAAATAGCGCAGCTAACGTATCTTGACCAAGTGCTTCAATGTTCGCTTTCACGCCGCAGTGACCTGCAAAAGCCATTTCCGCTAGAGTCACAAACAGACCACCATCGCCCTTATCGTGGTATGCCACTAATTTGTCATCACGCACTAGTGCTTGCATCGCATCAAAGAAGCCTTTTAGCTGCTCTGCACTATCAACGTCAGCAGGCTTATCACCTAACTGTTTGTAAACCTGCGCCAGTGCTGTTGCACCAAGGCGGTTTTTACCGTTACCCAAATCGACTAACACGAGTGAAGTGTCACCTTGATCATTGCGAAGTTGAGGCGTCACTGTCTTACGTACATCTTCTACACGACCAAAGGCAGTGATAATCAGTGATAGCGGAGAGGTCACTTCTTTGTGCTCGCCGTTATCTTCCCACTTGGTCTTCATTGACATGGAATCTTTACCCACAGGGATAGTCAAACCAAGTGCTGGACAAAGCTCTTCACCCACCGCTTTTACCGCTTCATAAAGACCGGCATCTTCACCTGGGTGGCCAGCTGGAGACATCCAGTTAGCTGAGAGTTTAATACGTTTGATATCGCCAATAGCAGTTGCGGCAATATTGGTTAATGACTCACCAACAGCAAGGCGGGCTGATGCGCCAAAATCAAGTAGAGCCACCGGAGTGCGCTCACCCATCGACATCGCTTCGCCATGGTAAGTATCGTAACTTGCTGCTGTCACTGCGCAGTTTGCCACTGGCACCTGCCAAGGCCCCACCATTTGGTCACGAGCAACCAAACCGGTTACCGAACGGTCACCAATGGTGATCAAGAAGGTTTTTTCTGCCACCGTTGGTAGACGCAATACACGGTCAATCGCTTGGTTGATTTCGATACCATCACGCACGATAGCAGGACTTTCCACTTTTAACGTCGTCGCTTCACGATGCATTTTTGGTGGCTTACCCAGCAAAATGTCCATTGGCATATCGATTGGCGTGTTATCAAAATGCGAGTCTTCTAGGCTTAGGTGACGCTCTTCCGTTGCTACGCCTACGACTGCATACGGCGCTCGCTCACGCTGACAAATCGCTTCAAATGCTGGCATATTTTCTGGTGCAACCGCCAAAACGTAGCGCTCTTGAGATTCGTTACACCAAATCTCTAGTGGGCTCATACCAGGCTCATCATTTGGTACATTACGTAGCTGGAACTTACCACCACGCTCACCATCATCGACCAGCTCAGGTAGTGCGTTCGAAATGCCACCCGCGCCCACATCGTGGATGAAAGCGATCGGGTTGTGCTCACCTAGCTGCCAACAGCGGTCAATCACTTCCTGACAACGACGTTCCATCTCTGGGTTTTCACGTTGCACTGAAGCAAAGTCAAGATCTTCAGCTGACTGGCCTGACGCCATTGAAGACGCTGCACCACCGCCAAGACCGATGTTCATCGCTGGGCCACCAAGAACGATTAGGCTGGCACCGACAGGAATTTCTTTTTTCTGCACATGCTCATCACGAATATTACCCATACCGCCAGCAATCATGATTGGCTTGTGGTAACCACGCACTTCCTCACCCGCATGAGAAGTTACTTTCTCTTCGTAGGTGCGGAAGTAACCAAGTAGGTTTGGACGACCGAATTCGTTGTTAAATGCAGCGCCGCCCAGTGGGCCTTCGAGCATAATATCGAGTGCGTTTACAATGCGGCCTGGCTTACCAAAATCCGTTTCCCACGGCTGCTCAAAGCCTGGGATGCGTAGGTTAGACGTCGTAAAACCTACAAGACCCGCTTTTGGTTTGCCACCAATACCCGTTGCGCCTTCATCACGAATTTCACCGCCACTACCGGTTGAAGCGCCCGGCCAAGGAGAGATTGCCGTTGGGTGGTTATGGGTTTCCACCTTCATCAAAATATGCGCATCTTCATGATGGTAGTTGTACTGACGTGTTTGTGGATCCGGGAAGAAACGGCCGACTTTAGATCCCTCCATTACTGCTGCGTTATCTTTGTATGCAGACAACACATGATCTGGCGTGGTTTCAAAGGTGTTTTTGATCATCTTAAATAGAGATTTAGGTTGATCAACACCATCGATAGTCCAATCGGCGTTAAAAATCTTATGACGACAGTGCTCAGAGTTTGCTTGAGCAAACATCATCAGCTCGATGTCGTTTGGATTGCGACCCAGCTTAGTAAAGCTCTCAACCAAGTAATCAATCTCGTCATCCGCTAGCGCCAAGCCAAGGGAAACGTTTGCGTTTTCAAGCGCAAGACGACCACCAGCAAGGATATCAACATGCGCCACTGGTGCAGGTTCTGATACTTTAAATAGAGCATCGGCCGCTTCAAGCTCAGAGAATACCGCTTCCATCATGCGGTCGTGAATGAGCGCTTTAAGCGCTGCCACTTGCTCATCGTTCAGTGCGATTGAAGACTCGATGTAATACGCCGTACCACGCTCAAGACGTTTGACTTTATCTAAGCCACAGTTGCGAGCGATATCCGTCGATTTAGATGACCATGGGGAAATCGTGCCAGGACGTGGGGTAACCAAAAGTAGCAGACCTTGTGGCTCATGCTCTTCGATGGTTGGTCCGTAAGTAAGAAGCTGTTCAAGCTTAGTTAGCTCAGCAGCATCAAGCTCTGCCGTTAGGTTGGCAAAGTGCATAAACTCTGCGTAAATATCAGTCACAGGTAACTGCTGTTCACGACACAGTTCGAGTAGTTTGTTAATACGAAACTCGGAAAGAGCTGGGGAGCCACGCAAAATTCTCATGTGCTTAGGTCTCTCTGCAATTGGTTAAGGTAATATTGGAATAAATTCAGATAGTTAACGAAGAAACATCGATAACCTATACCAATTTCACCTCAGGGTGCGGGCGCATTATAATCGATTTATTTTTGTGATGTAACATCAAAAGCAAACGTTTGCTTTATTTTTTTGTCAAATTTGAATTACGACTCATTGCAGTAAACTTGTTCAATGTTCACAACCCTTGCTCTAGCAACGCCTCGCCGTTCGTTATCGCCATTTTTCATTCTCCATACAGTGGGTACATGGAAGCAGTCTGATTTATCTCAGCTTTATTTTGTCTTAGCGCCCTACTCTGATATAAAGACCGTACGAGAAGTACGAGAAACCATGCATGAGTAGCAAAATTCTAATTACAATACGAACATATCTCCTGCTTGCCTTAAGCGCAGTAATGCTAGCTGGCTGTCAAATTGAATCAGCACCGAAAAGCGATTTAGACCAAATTCGCGAACGTGGAGTGCTGCGTGTCGGCACGCTCAATAACCAACTTTCATACTATATCGGTCCCGACGGCCCTGCCGGGTTGGATTACGAAATTGCTCGAAAATTTGCCGAAGAGCTTGGCGTGCGCTTAGAAATGAAACCAGCCTACCTGATATCAAATCTCTATCCTGCGTTAGAGAACGGTGAAATCGATATTATTGCAGCGGGCTTAACTCAATCCCCTGATCGCATAAAGCGTTTTCGCCCAGGCCCAGCTTACTACTATGTCAGTCAGCAACTGATTTATGAAAAAGGTCAGTGGCGCCCACGTAACTTGGAACAGTTGCTCAGCAAGCAAGAAGAGTTAATCAAAGCAAATGATGGTCAGTCTGTCGTGACCATCGTCAGTGATTCACACCTAAAACAAACTCTGAGTAAAATTCAAGCACAGCATCCTGAGTTTACCTTTGAGATCGACGACACTGCAGATGTCAGTGATCTACTGAAACAAGTCTCTGAAGGTGACATTCTCTTCACTGTGGCCGATTCAATTGAAGTCTCTCTTTCACAACGTATTTACCCAGATGTGGCGACCGCTTTTGACCTAACTGAAGACCAACCGACTTCTTGGTTTTTACGTCGCTCTGATGATGAAAGCCTCTATGCGATGGTGATTGAATTCTTTGGCACCCTGCAGCAATCAGGTGATTTGGCACAGCTTGAAGAAAAATACATCGGCCATGTCGGCACTTTTGATTACGTGGACACCCGTGCGTTTATTCGTGCGTTGGATAATAAGCTACCTAAGTGGGCACCTCTCTTTAAAGAGTACTCAGAAGAGTTTGATTGGCGCCTAATTGCAGCATTGGCTTACCAAGAATCACACTGGAACCCAATTGCACGCTCACCAACCGGTGTACGGGGTATGATGATGCTAACCCTACCGACAGCGAAAAGTGTTGGGGTGACCAACCGCCTCGATCCTGAACAGTCAGTGAAAGGTGGGGTGGAATATCTACGTCGTATGGTGGCGCGTATTCCTGATTCTATCGATCAACATGAGAAAATCTGGTTTGCACTTGCATCTTATAACGTTGGTTACGGCCATGTGATGGATGCGCGTAGATTGACTAAAAAACAAGGTGGCAACCCCGATCAATGGGCGGACGTAAAAGAACGCTTACCATTGCTTCGTCAGGCGAAATACCATCGCCAAACTCGCTATGGCTATGCTCGTGGTGATGAAGCGAGAAACTACGTTGAGAATATTCGCCGTTACTATCAAAGTATTATCGGTCATATTGAACAACAAACGCCGGACGAAGGTGAGATCGATATTAATGACTTAACCGTTATTGAGCTGGACCCATCCATTATTTCCGGTGCGAGAAACTCAATCTCATCAGCGGTAGGCGTATCAACTGCAACACCTGCGAATAGCGTCAGCGCATCAGAAGACACTAACTCGCTTTCTGAGCACTGATTTACCTACTCTAAATCAAGGGAAATCTCGATTTATGCAGATTTCCCTTGAATTCTATCTAGCAAACCATACATACTCTCTGCCCCCTCAGCGTTAAAGCATATTCATGCTTTCAACATCTGATGTTCAAATCTAATTAAATAACAGCTGATTTCACTTGGAATCGGGTGGGGATTTTTTCGTTTTAACCGTGGAGGTTGTTTTATGCGAAAACGTAGCATGCAATCAAAACGCCTTAAAAAGACTGTTTCTGCTAACCGCCGTAAACGCAAACTAGCAAATAACAAGAAAAAGGTGATTGCTCGCCATCGTGCATTTATGCAATTGTCTGGCAACCTAGCTTAATTGGTGAGTTAGCTTGACTGGTAAGTTAGCAGACATAGAGACTATGTTTGCTAACTAAAAACTCTTCTACTGCTCATCCTGAGCGTTCTGATTGGCTTGTTTTAACGCCTTTATTTCACTGCGACGACGCTTAAAAAACGCCTGTAATTGCTGGCGACATTCATCTTCTAGCAATCCGCGCTCAATGGTTGCGTAATGATAAGCCGCTTGATGCTCAAATAAATTCAACACTGTACCTGCCGCACCAGCTTTTAAATCGGGCGCACCAAATACAATTCTTTTTACTCGGCTATGTAGCAGCGCTCCCGCACACATTGGGCAAGGCTCTAGCGTCACATATAGCGTAGTATCCAATAGGCGATAGTTACCCATCGCCTGACCTGCCTTACGCAAGGTTTGCACCTCAGCATGTGCTGTCGCATCATGAGCACCAATTGACTGATTCCAACCTTCGGCAATGATTTCGCCATCTTTAACCAACACCGCACCGACAGGCACTTCGCCCTCTTTCTCGGCTTGTGCGGCAAGTTCTATGGCACGACGCATAAATTGCTCGTCAGTGGCGGTAAATGGCTGAGACAAACTAAGCTCCAATGTATAAAAATGTGAAATAAAAAAGGTATGCTCGAAAGCATACCTAGGATATCACTAAAAGCTCAATAACTGTCGTGTTACTCGCTGACTACTTGCTCAATTGGTAGAGCTTTGACCGTCATAATACGATTGTGCTCAACCACCAAAACCTCAAACTGCCAGTTTTGGCAACGAATCACTTCACCTTGCTCAGGTAATCGTCCTACCATCCAAGTCAACAGACCATTCAGTGTTTGATAACCCTCGCTCTCTCCCTCTAATTCGGAGAGTTCAAGACGGTTTTTCAATTCACTAATAGGAATCAATGCATCGAGTAGCCAACCATCGTCTTGAGCTTCAGCCCACAGGTCATTAGGGTTATTTGACAGTTCACCCGCAATAGCTTCGAGAACATCATAGTGTGTAACAACACCTTGAATATCGCCGTATTCATCGACAATAAATGCCATTTCACAACCAGACTCTTTAAAGTAAGCCAGCAAACGCAATCCTTTCATTGACTCTGGTACATACACAGGCGCTTTACACAGGTTAACCATGGTCTGAATACTTAGCTTGTTGGCATGGTTAAGCAAAGCCTTTGCGGACACTGTACCCACCATCTGCTCAAGATGCCCTCTACATACCGGGAATACCGTGTGCTTAGTTGAACGAATACGTTTAAGAATCGTATCTAATGACTGATCGATATCGAGAAAATCAATCTCTCGACGCGGCGTCATTAAAGAGCTAACCGTTCGGTCATCAAGCTGTAGAATATTGCGAATCATCTCCTGCTCGCCTTGTTCAATCGCACCAGATTCAGAGCCTTCGCGTACCAGAGCATGAATATCATCTTCCGTCACACTGTCTTCTTGGTTCTTCTGACCAAGCAATTTCAACAGCATTTCCGTTGACCATGAAAGTGCCAATACAAATGGCGTGGTGATGATCGAAATCCAATGAATGGGCAATGCCACCAGCACGGCGATCGTCTCGGCCTGAGATTGTGCAAAACGTTTAGGCACTAGCTCACCAACGACAATCGCAAAGTAAGTAATACCGACCACCACAATTGCGGTTGATAATACATTGGCTTGCGCAGGTTCGATTCCCCAAAGCTCCATCTGTTGAGCGAGCGGTGCAGATAATGTCGCTTCACCAACAATACCGCTTAACAGACCAATGACCGTAATACCAATTTGAATCGTCGATAAAAAGCGGGTGGGATTTTCTTTTAGATTGAGCGCTATTTGAGCGGCTTTATGTTTTTCAGCGAGTCGCTTTAAGCGACTGGTTTTTGCCGCAACTAACGCGATTTCAGACATCGCGAAAAGACCATTTAAAACAATTAACCCTACTAAAAGCAGAATTTTCATAAATTTTATTTTTCCAGAAGTAACGGCTCATGCCGCCGCTTGCAGTGTATAGCGAGTTGCAGATAAAAAAAAGCCTACCCGTATGGGTAGGCTTGTAACCATTTATGTCGCTTACATGGTGTAAGTGTATGGTGCTTGTACGCCTAGAGGAATACCGATCATCCAGTATGCGATTAGGAAGATTGACCAACCAATTAGCATAGCGATAGAGAATGGCATCATTAGAGACGCTAGCGTACCGATACCTGTCGATTTCACGTAACGTTGACAGTAAACCACTACTAGTGGGAAGAATACCATCAGAGGAGAAATGATGTTCGATACTGAGTCACCCACACGGTATGCCGCTTGAGATAGCTCAGGAGAAATACCAACTGCCATTAGCATAGGTACTAGGATTGGACCAATAAGAGCCCATTTCGCTGATGCAGAACCAATAAGCAGGTTTACAGAAGCCGTCAGTAGGATCATACCTACAATCGTTGCTTCACCTGGTAGGTTCATCGCTTTCAGACCTTCAGCACCGTAAAGCGCTAGCATAGTACCGATATTTGAGTGAGCAAATGCCGCTAGGAACTGAGCACAGAAGAATGACATTACAATGTATGCGCCCATACCAGACATGGTTGTCGCCATTGCTTTAATGATGTCATTGCTAGTCTTAAACGTGCCTGATACACGGCCGTAAACGTAACCTGGAATGATAAACAGGATAAAGATTAGCGGTACGATAGATTTCATCACTGGCGCGTTAAACGCTGTGATTTCACCTTCAGGAGAACGAAGTGCTGATGTTTCAGGGATCAGAGCTGCAATCAGTAGTGCGATACCTGCAACCATTGACCAACCCGCTGCGCGGAATGCTTTTGATTCAAGTTCAGTGAAAGAACCTAGATCTGGTGCTTTTTCAGCGTCTTCATCTACAGGGATATTCTTTAGACGTGGCTCGATGATCTTCTCAGTAACATACCAACCAATACCGATGATTACGATTGATGATAGACCAGTAAAGAAGATGTTTGCTAGAGGGTTAACTACGTACTCAGGATCTAGGATCTGTGCCGCTGTTTGTGTAAAGCCAGCGAGTAGAGGGTCAATACCTGATGGGATGAAGTTAGCAGAGAAACCGCCTGATACACCCGCAAACGCTGCTGCGATACCCGCTAGAGGGTGACGACCTGCTGCGTGGAAGATAATACCACCTAGAGGAATAACCAGAACGTAGCCCGCATCTGCCGCTGTGTGCGATACGATTGCTACCAAAATTAGCATTGGCGTTAGCAGTTTTGCTGGCGTGAAGTTCAGCATCTTCTTAAGGCCAGTTGTAATAAAGCCTGAAGAATCAGCAACACCTACACCTAGCATTGCTACTAGTACGATACCTAGTGGTGCAAAGCTTGTGAAAGTTGTCACCATGTTAGCAAGGAAACTTGCTAATGCTTCACCTGTTAGAAGGTTACTTACTGTTAGAGCATCACCAGTGCGAGGGTTGATTAGATCGAACGTTACGTTCGACAAAAGAGCTGATGTTACCCATGTAATAATTAGAGCCCAGAAGAACAGAATCGCTGGATCTGGAATTTTGTTGCCGACGCGCTCAATCGCGTTTAGAAAGCGATCCATACCACTCGGCTTCGGTGATGGTGCTTTATTTACAGCTTGGTTACTCATGGTAATTCCATTTGTGATGTTGTTGCCTATGACCTATTGAAATAGTTATAGCGGTCAATTCTCAATTTAGCATTCTAGTAAATCCATTAGCTAAAAGCACATTGAACTATAAAAACTAAAATTAGAGACTTATTTTGCAAAAACCAAGCTTATTTGCAACATAAAACCAACAAATTACCTGTAGCACGAAAAACAAGTATTAACATTTATTTAAACAACGCCAATATTACCCGGTGCCCACACTTGCTATGAATCAAACTCACTATGCGACGAGAGCATTGTCTTCAAAACGACGCTTTGTTCCTGTTTTTGTCTATCCAACCAATACGCTGTGATCTCAATTGCGCTAAGTGTGTCTGACACGCTCAACGTCGATTCGCAACTCAGTTGTATCGTTGTCGTCGCAGTCACTTTACTCATCGCATTACATTCATCATGCACGTCCGTCAGCGTGTAAACGTGCGTCACGTAATCCATACCTCGCTGACGAAACTTTTCCAGTTTAGATTCAGCGAGCAGCATCGCTTGCAAACTGGTTTTCGCATAATCGGATTTCACTTCAACATAGGCTTGAAGCTTAATTAATGCAGATGCGGCGACACCGATAAGTAAAAAAGTGACCATCACTTCAACCAAACTAAATCCACGTATTTTAGAAATCATTCCAGGTTCCTTTCTTCCATGTCGGTGGGAATGAAAAATCAAATGCATTATCGATATCACTGTTGTATTGCAAATTCAGCGCGTTATTAAACAGAGCTATTTGACCTTGAGTATCAAACGCCATACCACCTGTAAATTTAAATGAGCCAGATTGCAAATACGTCGCCAAACGTGCATCGGTATCCACGCCATAAATGGTCTTCAAAAGCGGGTCGAAGTTAGTAGGACCACCGTGGTTATAAACAATTGCTTTAATGGTCGGGTCAAAACTATCCCAGTGTTTCACATCTGGTGTAAATCCATCATTAAACTGGAACATCACACCTTCAATCGTGCCTGCGCCTTCTATTGCGACCACACCATTGTGCATCATCAAAAAGAGATAAGTTCCCTTGTTCTTCGCCTGCAGATCTTTCAAAGCTTTTAAGGACGTTTCATTCATTTGACAGCTTCCAGTAACCCATACCGCATTAGGGACACCCTTTTTGAGATCGGGCAGAAACTTGTTAACGCAGTCCACATCACTGCCTGTCATCGAATATTGTAAAAAGCCATAGTGCTTGTGATCGCGGACTTCCTGCCACTCATTTCGCTCGTAGCCAAAGCGATCTTTAAATGGGTTCAGCTCTTTAATTCGTTGAAAATCCTCTAATACATTGGTTTTCACAAATTTATCTTCACTATCTTGCCAAATACCACTATTACTTACTGCATTTGTTTTATGACTCGCTGCGCAATCGTAACTGTTGTCAAAGTCTGCACTCGGCTTAGAAATATGTGTGCCCACCCCATTATTGGTGATACCAGTGGCAATCATATAATTGCTGACCACCGCCGTAACACACTCGTATTCACTGTCTTTGTTGAGCTTGCCGGGATCCGGTGGTGATACCAGTGTTGAACCAAACACCACTAAGTTAGAAGTAGATTTGATTGCCCCATTAATCGCAGCCGCACTGAATTTTAGAGCTTTGCTTACTTTGGTCGAACCTGATTGAGCGACCAATACACTCGCGTCTGAGGCACTCGCCTGAAGACTACTTAAGCCCATCCAGCTACAATCTGAATTGAGTGTGGTAGGATCCCTTTGTCATCATTGGCAATCATGTGGCTGTAACCGCACTCTAATCCCCCCTCAGCTTTCCAATGCGCTTGACGCGCCTCCACTTCATTTTTCGCCACTTTAATTTGGTAAAAAACACCTCGGTAAGAGCTTAGGGAATAAGCCAAAGCCACAATCAATAATATTGACGTAATAGAGAGAGTGATGAAGCCTTGATTTTGTTTCTTCATAGCCAATTTCTCTGTTTTATCTGAGTAGTAACAGCGTGATTAAATCGGCCATCAGTTAACTCAGCTTCGATATAAAGGTCGCTCATGGTCGTTTTTGCCCCACTGGTTTGCAGAGGAATACTCGACAGAGCAAAAGATTTCACCGCGAGAATGTCTTGATCAAACATGTTGTAGCAATCGGTCAAAGCAGCAAGGCTCAAGACCGCTACCGATTTTTTCTCACATGAGTAGAGCTTTTGATTTTCTACTTTGTATTTAATGTGTTGATACTCACCTGCGGTAGGATCGTAATACACGAAGCCAACACTCGCACCGCTGACTTCAACCACATCAGAGGCACCGGCAAGCATCACTGTACTGCTGCCAGCATCGGCATAACCGGCTCGTTGTAGATCGGCACGCATCATTTGGCTGGTAATGGTCAAGTTTTGCAGCACCAAAAGGTCTAGTGTGTTATTGGATGCAACTCGATAGCCAGTGACCAAAATACTCGTCACCAAGCCAACGGCCATAACACCCAAAACAAGACTGACAAGCATTTCCACCAGCAAAGCACCGCGCTGTTTTATGAGTGATTTAGCATTTTTTATAACCATACAATCCTTCACTTGTGGCACAAACCTTTACCCTGCCAGGAGGGTTTGAAGTTCTAATTTCTAGCTGTTTACCACTGTCGTTGCTTGGAAAAAATTTGAATGTACCGGACTTAGCTCGGCCTCTTATGCCTTCAAATGCGATCTGATCAGAAGAATAATTGTGATGCACGGTTAAGCCTCTAAACGCGGCACCGCTGAATTCTTGAATAACATTCCCCGTCAACGGAATACTAGAATCCGTCAATTGAATCGACCAATTCGAACTTACGTGGTCACCATTGGCGGGAAAATCGATATGTCCGTATAAGGTTTTGTTTTGCAATACGGCTTCAGATCGGGCTAATAGAAAAAAGCCCGTCATCTCTGTCGCTAGTCGTTCTGTTTGAGATCTTTCTTTGACTGATTGGAAGCTTGGAATTGCGATCATAACGAGAACTGAGAGTATAGAGACAGTGATGATCAGCTCAAGCAAAGTAAACCCGCGAGGTATTTCCCATTTTCTCATGAAATTCACATTTGGCTACTAAATCAACTTGCATGAATGCTAACACCTATAAAGAATGTCTCATGTAGCATGTGAGAGTTACTCGTAATGAATCGAAAATATTTATGTAACCGTAATAACAACAAGTCATTAGGTATGACTTTGATCGAATTGTTAGTGGTGTTAGCGGTAGTCGCGATACTGGCAATGATCGCGTTTCCTACTTATCAGAACTACGTGTTGAAAGCGCATCGTCAGGTAGCAAAGGCGGACCTACTAAAACTTCAGCTTCAACTAGAGCACAACTATGATGCGGGTTATGACTGGACTGGCCTTATTACAGGAGGGACTTGTGCAATCTGTGAGAGCGAAGCTCAACGCTACACGTTTAGCATCACCAGCAGTGCCAGCAAGAGCTATATCATTACTGCCAAAGCAAAATCAGGGCAGACGAAAGACACTTGCTTAGATCAGAACCAAACCATCACTATTGATTCAACCAACAACGCCTCTCCGAGTGCCTGTTGGGAATAATAAGCAGATAAACAAAAGCAAAAAAGCCTGCGACTGCAGGCTTTTTTGTATGAAAACGAATTCAGCAATAATTAACTGGTGAGATCATCAAAGAACTTTTTCACACCGTTGAAGAAGCCTTCAGATTTTGGCTTGTGCTTAGTCGCCGCCGCGCCGCCACATGACTCTTCAAACTCTTTTAGTAGTTCTTTTTGACGTGAGCTTAGGTTTACTGGTGTTTCAACCACAAGTTTCACAATCAAATCACCAATACCACCACCGCGTACGCCTTTCACGCCTTTGCCACGCATACGGAACATACGGCCAGTTTGCGTTTCAGTTGGTACTTTAAGATTTACACGACCATCTAGGGTTGGCACTTCAACTTCACCACCTAGTGCTGCCATTGCAAAGCTTACTGGTACTTCGCAGTACAGGTTGTTGCCATCACGTTCAAAGATATGATGCTCTTTCACATGAACTTGAACATACAAGTCGCCTGCTGGTGCACCCATTTCTCCCGCTTCGCCTTCGCCAGATAGACGAATGCGATCACCGGTATCCACGCCCGCTGGGATCTTAACGTTAAGGGTTTTGGTTTTCTGTTTGCGACCTTGACCATGACATTCGTTACATGGCTCTTTAATGATCTTGCCTTTACCATGACAGGTAGGACAGGTTTGTTGCACAGCAAAGAAGCCTTGACGCATCTGAACTTGGCCATGACCGTGACAGGTGCCACAAGTGTCTGCAGATGTACCTTTCTTCGCACCGCTGCCATTACAGCTATCACAGTGAACCAGTGTTGGTACTTCAATCTCTTTAGATACGCCACGAACCGCTTCTTCAAGCGTCAGTTCCATGTTGTAGCGTAGGTCAGCACCGCGTTGTGCACGCGCTTGACCACCACCACGACGACCACCACCAAAGATGTCGCCAAATACATCACCAAAGATGTCACCAAAATCAGCGCCACCGCCACCAAAGCCGCCGCCGAAGCCACCGCCGCCTTGTTCAAATGCTGCATGACCGTATTGATCGTAAGCTGCTTTCTTTTGCGGATCCGTCAGGATTTCGTACGCTTCTTTTACTTCTTTAAACTTGTCAGATGCAGTTTCATCACCCTGGTTACGGTCCGGGTGGTATTTCATCGCTAAGCGTTTGTACGCTTTTTTAATATCGCGCTCAGATGCATCACGGCTTACGCCTAATACTTCGTAAAAATCACGTTTTGACATGCTTTAGTCACCAATTTAGTACTGCAAACGGGCTCTATTCCTGCGCCGCTTGGTGTTTTTTATATCGTTCTAGCTAAAAGCTTTTCGCTCAAAGAGCTTAGCTAGAAAGACAACCTTCATTTACAAACATACGGGCGTAAGAGTTACCTCTGACGCCCGCATAAGAGTATTCGAACAAAAAGTTCATTCTCTAAATTAGAGGGTTCAAGCTCTGGGAGAAGATGCGCAGTTTACACTTGTAAATGAGCATCTTCGACAACGAGATTGGACTCTACTAATGACGAGAATTATTTTTTGTCGTCTTTAACTTCTTCGAATTCAGCGTCTACAACGTCGTCATCTTTAGACTGAGCACCTGCGTCAGCACCTTGTGCTTGTTGCGCTTGAGCTTGTTGTTGAGCGATTTCCATCAGTTTTTGTGCAGCTGCTGCTAGAGCTTGAACTTTCGCGTCGATCGCGTCTTTGTCGTCGCCACGGCGCGCTGTTTCAAGTTCTGTGATTGCAGCTTCAATCTTCTCTTTCTCGTCTGCTGGAAGTGCTTCACCCGCTTCTTCCATTTGCTTACGAGTACCGTGAATCATTTGGTCTGCTTGGTTACGTGCAGTTGCTAGCTCTTCGAACTTTTTGTCCGCTTCTTTGTTAGCTTCTGCTTCTTGAACCATTTTCTCGATGTCTTCATCGCTTAGACCGCCTGAAGCTTGGATAGTGATCTTCTGCTCTTTACCAGTCTGCTTGTCTTTCGCTGATACGTGTAGGATACCGTCCGCATCTAGGTCGAAAGTCACTTCGATTTGTGGCATACCACGTGGTGCAGCTTGGATGCCTTCTAGGTTGAATTGACCTAGAGACTTGTTGTAAGACGCTTGCTTACGCTCACCTTGAAGTACGTGGATAGTTACCGCACTTTGGTTGTCTTCTGCTGTTGAGAAAACTTGGTTCGCTTTAGTTGGGATAGTTGTGTTCTTCTCAACTAGCTTAGTCATTACGCCGCCCATAGTCTCGATACCTAGAGACAGAGGAGTAACGTCTAGTAGTAGAACGTCTTTAACTTCACCCGCTAGTACACCACCTTGAACTGCTGCACCCATTGCTACTGCTTCATCTGGGTTCACGTCACGGCGTGGCTCTTTACCAAAGAATTCAGTTACTTTCGCTTGAACCATTGGCATACGAGTTTGACCACCAACTAGGATAACATCAGTGATGTCGCCTACAGATAGGTCTGCGTCAGCTAGAGCAACTTTTAGTGGCTCAAGAGAACGTTGTACTAGGTCTTCAACTAGAGATTCTAGTTTCGCACGAGTCACTTTAACGTTCATGTGCTTAGGACCAGTTGCGTCAGCTGTCACGTATGGTAGGTTTACGTCAGTTTGAGAAGTAGAAGAAAGCTCGATCTTCGCTTTTTCTGCTGCTTCTTTAACACGTTGCATTGCTAGTGGATCGTTCTTAAGGTTGATACCTTGCTCTTTTTGGAACTCATCTACTAGGTAGTTGATTAGACGGTTGTCAAAGTCTTCACCACCAAGGTGAGTGTCACCGTTAGTTGCTAGAACTTCGAAAGTTTTCTCGCCTTCAACTTCATCGATTTCGATGATAGAGATATCGAATGTACCACCACCAAGGTCATAAACTGCGATAGTGCGGTCGCCACCTTTCTTATCAAGACCGTATGCTAGCGCTGCTGCAGTTGGTTCGTTGATGATACGTTTAACTTCTAGACCTGCGATACGGCCAGCGTCTTTAGTTGCTTGACGTTGAGCATCGTTAAAGTAAGCAGGAACTGTGATAACTGCGCCAGTTACTTCCTCACCTAGGAAGTCTTCAGCAGTTTTCTTCATTTTTTTCAGTACTTCAGCAGATACTTGAGGAGCCGCCATTTTTTGGCCTTTCGCTTCTACCCATGCATCGCCGTTGTCAGCCTTAACGATTTTGTAAGGCATAATTGCGATATCGCGCTGAACTTCTTCGTCTTCAAAACGACGACCGATTAGACGCTTAATTGCAAATAGCGTGTTAGTTGGGTTGGTTACTGCTTGACGTTTAGCAGGTTGACCTACCAGCGTCTCACCATCTGTGTATGCAATAACTGATGCTGTTGTACGCTCGCCTTCTGCGTTCTCGATTACGCGTGGCTTGTCACCGTCTAGAACAGCAACACAAGAGTTAGTAGTACCTAAGTCAATACCAATGATTTTACCCATCAGGCTATCTCCGAATAAATTCTATTTTCGTTTTGCTCTATCCCCTATGTGGGGGATAGAGAATCGGGTTTCAACCCTTGCCTGCAAACAAAAATTTTAATGTTTGCTTCTCGTATGCACCATAGATAAGGGCGTCAAACGGCATTTCAAGGGAACAAGCAAAAAAAAAATGAAAAAAAATGAGCGTTGAGAATATCGAACTTAAAAAAACGCCCCATCCGAAGACGAGGCGTTAATTTCAATTTTAGCGTGAAAGCTAAAGCACGATTATTTCGCGACCATTACCATTGCTGGGCGAATCACGCGGCCATTTAGCTCGTAACCTTTTTGCATTACGAACATCACCGTGTTTGACTCATGGTCTGGGCTTTCTTGAATTGACATCGCTTGGTGGAATTCTGGGTTGAATGCTTCACCTTCAGGATTGATCTCTTTCAAGCCAAACTTAGCTACAGCGCCAGCAAACGTTTTGTGCGTCAGCTCTACACCTTCAAGCAGTGGCTTCACAACTTCATTTTCAGCATCTGCTGCTGCAATCGCGCGTTCTAGGTTGTCGATTACTGGCAGTAGTTCTTCTGCAAACTTGTTTAGTGCGTATTTACGAGCTTTGTCGATCTCTTGCTCTGTACGACGGCGCATGTTTTCTACTTCTGCTTTTGCACGTAGAACGCTGTCTTGCTGCTCCTTAAGCTTTGCCTCGCTTGAAAGTAGAGCGGCTTCTAGTTGTGCAATTTTCGCTTCTTGCTCATCTAGTTCAGTCTCTTCATTCCATTCAATATCAGCGTCTGTGCCAACGGCTTCTACTTCAGGCTCAACCGCATTTTGTTGCTGTTGAAGCTCTTCTTCTTGGATCTTTTTCTCTTCGTTGCTCATGATATCTCCAGAATTCTCGTATTTGTGTTACTTGAGTGCGAGGAATGCACTCGATTAATACACAAAAATTCGCATATTTAGCTAACTTGCCATTATTATGGGGATGAAGATTATCGAATCAAGCCTATTTGTGCCGGAAAAGCCATGAAAAAACCTTTTGAAGTGATCGCCATCATTGGTAAGCCTCGAGATCAGCAAGCTATTCAGACTCATAAAGAGCTCTATGACTGGCTAATTGACGAAGGTTACAGCGTTTATATTGATGACCGTTTGAGCGACATTTTAACGGATATTCCAAACGAACATTTTGCGAGCCTGATTCAATTAGGTAAAGCCGCTGATTTAGCGATCGTAGTTGGTGGTGACGGTAACATGCTTGGTGCGGCACGCGTGCTCTCACGTTTTGATATTTCCGTCATTGGGGTTAACCGTGGCAATCTTGGTTTCCTTACTGACTTGGATCCCGACGATTTCACGACCTCCCTCAAAGCTGTGCTTGATGGCGAATTTATCGAAGAAGAACGTTTTCTTCTCGAAGCCGAGATTCATCGTCACAAACAAATAAAAAGCCATAATGCCGCATTAAATGAAGCCGTGCTTCACCCTGGTCAAGTTGCGCATATGATTGAATTTGAGGTCTATATCGACGATAGCTTTGCGTTTTCTCAGCGTTCAGATGGTTTGATTATCTCTACCCCAACCGGCTCAACGGCTTATTCGCTTTCTGGTGGCGGCCCTATTTTGTCACCTAGCCTCAATGCGATTTCATTGGTGCCGATGTTTCCGCACACACTCTCCAGCCGGCCATTAGTGGTAGACAGTAAGCGCCGAATTAAACTGGTGGTATCACCTGAAAACCGTGGCACACAAGAGATTAGTTGTGACGGACAAGTCTCTCTACCAGTATCACCTGGTGATGAGATTCATATCTACCAAAGCCCTAACGTACTTAAACTGATCCATCCAAAGGATTACAGCTACTATCACGTACTACGTAATAAATTGGGTTGGGCGAGTAAGCTATTCTAGAGATGTGGTTGGCAAGCGAGCACATAAATCACGACTCGCTTTAATTAACTAAATACGAACAGCAAAACGCTCGCTAAAATAGCAAAGGCTTGCCCTCTAAAAGCAAGCCTTTTTCATTAACGTTCACCCAACACTTCAAAATCGTCGCTGACTAAACGCGCTTTTCCGTCAGTATCTATTTGCCATACTTCTTTATGCACCACACCGAAGGCTTGGTTCATGGTCCATTTCGCCGACAAGATAAATGCATTGTCACCATGAGGTTGCCATTCAACATCTGTGTAGTCGACATCTTTAAATCCTTTATCCATGATGTCTTGCCAGAAAGCTTGAATAGCTTCACGACCAACAAACTCGCCAAATGGACGCGCATGCATGACGCAGTTTTCTTGATACTGCGCGGCACATCCTTTCGCATCTTGACTGTTAAACGCCACCTGCCATGCTGCGATGCCTTGTTTGCACGCTTCTAGTACTGAATTGTTCATTTCTTATATCCATGTTGTTCAATCGTTTGATACCACAAGCGTAGATCAATTGATTACAATGAAATACAAAGACAATGGAAAACACTATTTAACTAAAGAGAACAATCATGAACCGCTTAAGACAGATGGCCATCTTCGCCCATATCGTTGAACAAGGTTCCGTATCTGCGGCAGCAGATAAACTCGAACTGTCTAAATCGGTAGTAAGCCAGCACCTCAAGGCGCTCGAGCAAGAACTCGGTGTAACGCTATTAAAACGCACAACGCGACGACAAACGCTAACAGGTATTGGTGAAGAGTTTTATCTCAGTTGTAAAAACATTAACGACATCACTCACCAAGCCTGGAATAAGGTGCACCAACAAATTAACGAGCCGAGTGGTCGCATTCGTATTACCGCTTCACACGCTCTAATGGACAGCTTGGTCGCACCTGTCATTGCAACACTTCTCAAAGATTATCCAAAATTACGCCCTGAACTTATTAATGATGATCAATATTTAGATTTCATGCAGCATGACATCGACTTAGCGATTCGGGTTGGCACCTCGCCGGATAGTAACCTCAAGCAAAAACGCATTGGGAAATTTCGTGATGTACTGTGCGGACGAGCAGAAATGCAAAGTCAGCCACTAGCAAACTTGCCATATATCGCCAATCAGTGGCAGGGACGCCACTATCGGCATTTATTACAAACCCAAAGTGGAGAGCAACACACATTCATCAGTGACGCCATTTGCATTACCAACTCCTTTCACAGTGCCTTGGCATTAATTCGCGAAGGCGCAGGCATTGGATTAATACCCGATTTTTATTTACCATCGCTGAAAAATGAACTCGTAAACCTCACACCAAAGCTGATGTTACCTGAAAACAGTGTTTATGCGCTCACTGCATTCAACTCGCATCCACCCGTGGCCGTTTTAACGTGCATTGAGCGACTTGAGCACCAATTGCGTAACTAAACGAACAATGCTCGTTTTCATTTTTTACCCTATGAAGCAATAACTTAATGATTAAACCACTGCTTACTTATTAGCTAATTTGGCGATTAACAAAGCAAACGATGCAAACTGCTCAAAAGAAACTCAATTTTCATCACAAATTTTACCTTGTTATATTTACTGTATATAGAAACAGTATATACTGAATCTATATACAGTGTTGTTCATTTAAACAGGTAACTCAAAATGCTGGCTCATTTAAGTGTTAATAATTTCGCTATTGTTAAATCTTTGCAGCTAGAACTTTCTAAAGGCATGACCACCATTACCGGTGAAACTGGTGCAGGTAAGTCGATTGCGATTGATGCACTGGGTTTGTGCTTAGGCGGCCGTGCCGAAGCCTCGATGGTGCGTCAAGGTGAAGAAAAAACCGAAGTCAGTGCAGCATTTTCTCTGGAGAATAACCTTCATGCGACTCGCTGGTTAGAAGACAATGAGCTGTTAGATGGCAATGACTGTATTTTACGTCGTACGATTACCAACGATGGTCGTTCACGTGCCTTTATCAACGGTAGCCCTGTTCCCCTTTCGCAACTTAAATCTTTAGGGCAATTGTTAATCAACATTCACGGCCAACACGCGCACCATCAATTGATGAAAAGCGAATATCAACTGGCAATGCTTGATCAGTATGCTGGACACCTTAACTTGCTGAAAAACACCCGCAACGCCTACCAAAACTGGCGTCAAGCGGATAACAACCTCAAGCAACTACGTGAAAATAGCGCACAAAACCAAGCGCAAAAACAACTGCTTGAATACCAAATTAAAGAGCTCAACGAGCTAGCATTGGGTGAGGAAGAATATGATGAACTCGAACAAGAGCATAAGCGCCTCTCCAATAGCGGAGAACTTGCCTCTACATGCCAACAAGCGATCGAACTTATTTACGAAGGTGAAGAAGTTAATGCGCTTGGTATTTTGCAATCAGCCAGTCAGTCCCTAATTCAACTTGCAGAATTGGACGAAAAATTAGCTGAATTGCCGAATATGCTGGCTGAGGCAATTATTCAAGTTGAGGAAGCAAATAGTGAGCTGCGTAACTACCTCGACAATATTGATGTAGACCCTGCTCGCATGGCATTTGTGGAAGAGCGCTTTTCAAAAGTCATGTCGATTTCACGCAAGCATCACGTACTGCCAGAAGCGCTCTACCAACACCATCAAGATCTATTGGCGCAAATCGAGCTGCTTGATTGCTCTGATGAAAAACTTGAAGAGTTAGCTCAAGAAGTAGAAATAAAATACCAAGAATTTCTTGCTCATGCAGACAAACTACATCAATCACGTAGCCGTTATGCCAAAGAGCTGAATAAATTGATCACCAAGAGCATGCATGAACTCAGTATGGAAAAAGCGCAGTTCTGCATTGAAGTCAGCAACCAAGGCGCTCACCCAACACCATTGGGTTTAGATAATGTCTGCTTCTTGGTTTCGACCAACCCAGGCCAGCCAATGCAGCCGATTGCTAAAGTGGCTTCAGGTGGTGAACTTTCACGTATCTCACTAGCTATTCAAGTCATCACCGCGCAGAAAGTCGATACTCCAAGCCTGATCTTCGATGAAGTGGATGTCGGTATCAGTGGCCCAACCGCGGCGGTAGTTGGCAAAATGCTACGTAAACTGGGTGAATCAACACAAGTATTGTGTGTTACCCACCTTCCACAAGTTGCAGGTTGTGGCCATCAACAATTGTTCGTTGCGAAACAAACCAAAGGCGGTAAAACAGAAACACAAATGAGCAAATTGTGTGAAGATCAACGTGTCGCAGAGCTAGCTCGCCTACTCGGTGGTAGCCAAATTACCGAATCAACTCTGGCAAACGCGCGAGAATTGTTGATTGCTGCATAATTTTTTCTCGAATCGAGTCCCGAGTTTGCAACCTAATTCAAAAATCAGGGTCTGAACTAATTCAAAACAAGATGAGCTTTTTACATTAGGAGCAAGCTTGTTTATTATCAGCCCAGATTAACAAATGGATAGTTACAAGAATTTGAGTATGCAATTGAAAAAGTGGCTTATCGCACTACCACTCGCGATGACGATGCTGACAGGTTGTTCGGTATTAGAGAAGTTGGTGTATCGCATTGACATCAACCAAGGTAACTATGTCGAACAACAATCAGTCGATCAATTAAAGTTTGGTATGAGCAAGGAGCAGGTGCGTTTCGTATTGGGCTCACCAATGCTAGTAGAAAACGGATACCCAAATGTGTGGTATTACATCTACTACCACACACATGGTCACAATAAACCGATTCAACGCAATCTAATTGCAAATTTTGACCCGCAAGGTCGATTGGTTGAAGTGACTGGTGATTACCCTGTAAGTGATGCTTTCTTTGAAAGTATTAACTAAACAAATAGACATCAAAAAGGCTCGCATTTAGCGAGCCTTTTTCGTTGATAAGCACTAAGAAAAACTAGTCTGTCTTGCGTAGTGAATTTGGCTTACCACCTGTAACCGGATCAGCCGAGCCAGCAGCTTTTGCTTGTTCTGCACGTTTACGGCGAATCTCTTTTGGATCCGCTAATAGCGGACGATAAATCTCAATACGATCACCATCGCGCACCGTCGCATCTAAGCGAACATTACGGCTGTATACGCCGACTTTGTTCTCTTTAAGATCAATCTCAGGATAAAGTTCTAACACGCCTGATTGAGCGATGATCTCTTCAACCGTCATTGCCTTGTTCACCACTAAGGTAAACACTCGTTGTTCATGAGGAAGTGCATACACTACCTCTACATGAATCATATCTGACTCAATACTCATAACACTCGTACACCTGTTTCGCGCGTTTGGTAAAAGCATTCACCATGTTACTGGTCAATTCATTAAAGATTTTGCCGAAAGCCATTTCAATCATCTTGCTAGAAAACTCAAATTCCAGCTTTAATTCAACTTTACAAGCCTGTTCATCAAGTGCAGTAAAAAACCAACCGCCTTTCAATGTTTTAAAAGGCCCATCGACGAGATTCATTAAAATCGCTTGCCCTGCTACCAACTCATTCGAGGTAGTAAAGGTTTTGCTGATCCCCGCTTTTGAAACGTCGACTGAAGCAACCATGCCAGACGTGCTCGCCTCTAGAATACGCGAACCGGAACATCCAGGTAAAAATTCAGGATAACTAGCAACATCATTGACTAGATCAAACATCTGCTCAGCACTAAACGACACCAACGCAGAACGAGTGACTTGCTTCATATATTCTCCTACTTCACGAACAACAAGAGCGTTAAGCTCCATCCAATTTTACTTTTATTTGCCTTGAGCGCAAATAAAGGGATTTGCTAACCCCTCTGTGGGTCGTATAATGTCGCCATTATGGCAAAGAAAAATTCAAAACCGAAAGCGGGTAGCAACACTATCGCGCTTAATAAAAAAGCTCGCCACGAATACTTCATTGACGATGAAATAGAAGCTGGCTTGGAGCTACAAGGCTGGGAAGTGAAAGCCCTACGCCAAGGCAAAGCCAATATCGCAGAAAGCTATGTGTTTATGCGTGACGGAGAAGCCTTTGTCAGCGGGATGACCATCACTCCTCTTAATCAAGCATCGACTCACGTTGTCGCGAACCCAACTCGCGTGCGTAAACTACTTATGAGCCGCCGCGAACTCGACAACCTGTTCGGTCGAATTAACCGCGAAGGTATGACGTTAACAGCCCTATCACTCTACTGGTCTCGCTCTTGGGTAAAAATCAAGATTGGTGTGGCAAAAGGTAAGAAACTGCACGATAAACGTACTGATCTTAAAGAAAAAGATTGGGCACGTGAAAAAGCGCGCGTAATGAAGAGCTCATTGCGTTAATCTTGACCACTTAAACGCAGAGTACTAGACAGGCAAGGCTTTTCTGGTACTATGCACTCAACACTTGGGGCTGATTTAGGATTCGACGGGAATTCAGAAGTCTGAGGTGCATGCCGAGGTGCGGTAGGCCTCGTTAATAAACCGCAAAAAAATAGTCGCAAACGACGAAAACTACGCACTAGCAGCTTAATAACCTGCTCAGAGCTCTCTCGCCCTAGCTTCCGCACGTAAGACGGGGACCAACGAGGGATCAAACCCAAACGCGCTAGCCCGGATTCTCCCGCCTGAGAGATGAACGGCGAATTATAATTCAGGATAGCCATCAGCTAGCGTGTCGGTTCGCAGGTCGGTGGTGAAATTAAAGATCGACTAAGCATGTAGTACCGATGATGAAAGGTTTTCGGACGCGGGTTCAACTCCCGCCAGCTCCACCAAATTCGTATACGAAGACGTTCTAGAACGTTTAAAACCCTCGCAAGAGCTCTAGCGGGGTTTTGCATTTTAGGCATCTAAAATTGTCTCCAGACATCTACCAACATCTATTAAGCCTGGTAACACGGATATTAACACGACTGATTTTTGCGATAAAACGTGTTACCAACGGGGCGGCGAGGAACGTAGTTAAGGAACTAACAAATGTCTGGCTCGTGAAACCTCTTACTGACCTAACGTTGAAAAACGCAAAACCAAGGATAAAGAATACAATCTAAGTGATGGCTATGGGCTTCAATGCAGAATAAAACCGACTGGTACAAAGGTCTGGCTATTCAACTACAAACGTCCATCAACCCATAAAAGAACAAACCTATCGATTGGCCGATACCCTATCGTTGCTCTTAAAGATGCTAGAAACAAACGCGATGAATACCTATCGCTACTTGCGAAGGGATCGACCCATTAGACCACATCAATCAAGAAGCCAATAAGCAATCTCTTTTATTGGAAAACGTCATTGCTCAATGGTTTGAAATTAAAAACACAATGTTAGTAATGAGCATGGAATCGATATTTTGCGTTCTCTAGAACTCCATGTATTACCTAAGATTGGTAACACACCAATTGACCAAATAACGCCAATGATAGTTATCAACTCGCTAAGACCACTAGCAGAAAAGGAAGTTTGGAAACTGTTAAGCGAGTCTGCCAACGATTAAATGAAGTAATGACATTTGCTGTAAATGTTGGGCTTATCGAATTCAACCTTTTAGCAGGTGTTCGACATGCATTTCGTTCACCAAAGCAACTCACATGCCCACACTCAAGCCAGAACAGCTTGGTCAACTAATGGTAGACCTTATGAACGCCAATATCAGGCGTATAACAAGACTGCTCATAGAGTGGCAACTTCATACTATGGTTCGTCCATCTGAGGCTGCTGGTGCTAAGTGGAATGAAATTAACTGGGAGAGATGCTTTGGATTGTTCCACCAATCGCATGAAAAAGGTTTAGAACACATCGTTCCATTGACTCCGCAAGCTTTGCGGATACTGAACAAGCGAAAAGTGTAGTGATGGGTCTCCATATATTTTCCTGCCGACCGAAAACGCAATGAACCTGTAAACCCACAAACAGCCAATATGGCTTTAAAGCGTATGGGATATGAAGGAAAGCTCGTCGCTCATGGACTAAGAGCTCTCGCCAGTACTACATTGAACGAAGAGGATGGCACCCAGACATCATTGAAGCTGCACTAGCGCATGTCGATAAGAATTCAGTTCGACGCGCATATAACAGAGCAAAATACATCGAGAGACGCACTGAAATGATGTGTTGGTGGGTAAGCATATAGATCAAAGTCTATCTCGCTGTCTCACTAATAACTAGAAATGAAACAATGTATGGAAGCGTCTTCCATACATTTTGTTTATTACTATTAAACAATCAGACAAACAAAATGTTAGATATGTTAAAAATAAATAATTTTGAATCAATAACCTTAGCAGGTTTTACACACCACCGTTACAGTAATAAAGGCAATAATAGTTCTGGTAAAACTAACCCTCGAATCGTTCTCAAAAGAATTCGATGACATTCAAGAAATTCTTTTAAATCAAGGCATTAAATCAATTGATATTGAAACATTCGATAAGCATATCAATGTCATGGGGTCTGGTTATTTTAACTACATCAGGGTACAAGAAAGATCAAAAACCTTACTTTCAAACGGCTTTCTAGTTGCACTTATTGACCATTATGCATCAGACCGAAAAACAGCAAACAAGGCAATTAGCCATCTGCTTGAGTTAAACATTAACAAGTACCCAAATCGTCAAATACAACGATATCGCAAAGAATTCAACAACTTCATGCATGATTTTGTGCTGCTTGTAAGTGATGTATACAGCAAAGACACTCAAAAATGTACTCACAGCTTTCAACCATGCTCGAACAATTTTCCGCATCACATATTGGCAACTCAAGAGTAAAAACACCTAATTAAACTCATTGACAGCACTGATCTCGCAAAAAAATACTTAAGTTAATTAGCGAGTCTTTCGACCTTGCAATGAAAGAAGTAATACTGTCAATAAAAGACACCATCTACGGAGTTGCTGTCCGATTTGAAGATACTTCCCATAATAATATAGCACACCGTTTCTATAGACGTCAGGAGAAAACATGATTGTCGAACAACGCATTGTGCGCTTACCTAGTATTCTTGAGACATATGGTGTCTCCCGTGCTTTATTTATAAACAAATGGCTAAAGGCCTGTTCCCTCTCAAGTATCTCTCGGTACTCGCTCTGTAGGCTGGGTTAAAGCTGAAGTAGATTGCATCATGCTTGCCCGATTCAACGGTTACTCAGACGACAAAATTGCAAAATTAGTAACACGTCTAACTGATGAGCGTAAACGCCAACTAGACAGCAACCTATCAAATTTACTAGCAGCCTAGATACATCACCACTTAAAACAGCCTCGACACTTAAGGAGGCTGTTCACCATATCGAGTAAAATGAAGTTTAATTCAAATCACATAACTCTAGATGCCAATGGTTTTGTCATTACTGAAATTAAAATGAAAAGACCCATTCACTAGGCTACAGCAAGGTAAATCTTATGAATCAGGATATATCAACGTTCTTTCTAACCGTTATTGCCCATGTGAAAACTGTTACGATCACAGCGTTGATGTTAATGAACAAAATGCAATCTCTGTGAACACAAACTGGTGTGTGATTCAAGTGAAGGGTGCATGCTGACTGAGCTTACTCCTTTAATGGGCCTATCGGACTACTATATGATATGCTCAAGCGGCCCTTTTGGGCTTCTAGTAAGCAAGACTACAAAGATGTACCGTGTATCGTGCCGTATGCTTCAAGAACTTGATGGGGTGGAAACACCGCATAAGTGCCTATACAACACTCTCAATATTGAATTCTCAATGCCTCATGGCGATTATTATCAATTTGTTTCGAAACTCTTTAGTATTCCATACATCGGCCAATTTGCACTGTACCTAAAGCCTGATGCTGAAGAATGGGTATTACTCATCCCACTGGATAACTGCATCTCATACACACATTGGCGTAAATTAACCGACTGGCTTTGCGATGAGTTAGCGATTCAAAACAAATGGAGTGCGCATTGTTTATCACCATGCCCAACTGAAGGAAATGGCCGATTACACCACACTATCAGTGAGAACTTGGCTTTTCTTTTCCTGCTTTGATGGTTATCGAATCACTTATTCAAAACAATGGCACTAGCCCCTCCGAGCGCAAAAAACGATTGACCCTCTTGATCATTTCAATAAGTTTTTCGATTGGGACAAACTTCTAACTTACCTAGGTTTTTATCGTGTCAATGACTCTGATTGGTGCCTGCCTGATGTAGAGGAATTAAAACCATCTGTGCGCATCTACGACAATATGCTGTACCACCTAGATTGCAACGGGGAACCCATCCTTACCTCAGGCCAGTGCAAATTCGAAGTTGCTAATAATCGGAATCAGTATCTTTCAGTCGAGCGTATTTAGTCTTGCTAATACACTTGCGGTTCATGGAACCGGAATGACTGTTACAGAATATAATCGTTCTTTGGTTGGCTTATTTGAACCAAAACGCGAACAACTTGACTCTTTCGTTGTTAAATCGGGCTCTCAAGGATGGGATGAAGAAGTGCAATGGATTGTTGAAAATCAATTTCAAGCTAATTCATTGAACATGGTTTATGGGCCTTCCGGCTCTTTCAAATCTTTTCATGCTACGGATTTAGCTGCGTGTGTAGTCACTGGCACTCCATGGGGAACAAGCGGTGTGACTCAGGGAAACGTAATATACATTGCTGCAGAAGGGGATGTTGGACTAAGCAAACGGATCAAAGCTTGGGAGCTAATCAATGGCCAAGAAACACACAACCTATTCCGAATTGGGCAACCGCTAGCACTCACGCAAAGTAATGACTTCGAACAATTACTTAAAGTGATTGATTTTACTTGTCGAAAGCATGGCGATATCAAAATGATAGTTATTGATACTCTAGCACGATGCTTTGGTAATGGTGACGAGAATAGTGCCAAAGATATGGGAGCATTTATCGCCGCATGTGACCGCCTGAAACAGCACACCCAAGCAGCTATCTTGCTTGTTCACCATACAGGTAAGGATGCAACAAGGGGCTCGTGGCAACTCATCACTCAAAGCTGCATTAGATACTGAATTTCGGATTGAACGTAAACATAACGCTTCAAGCTACCTACTACCTGTACCAAACAAAAGATTCAGAACCTATGATTCCGCAAGTAATTTGTCTATCCCGTGTAAGCCTGTCAGACCACAAGGCAGTACTTCACTATGTCGCACGACCAGTCCAACACAAAAGAAGGTATGAAAAAGGAATCGAAAATCTCCCAATCCTCAAAAACACCACCGTCAAACTATCTATCTTAACGTCTTCCGGGGAAGCTGTAGTCGAGAGAATTTAAATAAATCATTTAAAGAACAGCAAGTTAAAGACGTTAGCGATGGTAACTCACGAACTCAATTAACACGCAATCCAACAACTAGAAAAAACGGGCAGATTTCAGTAGATAAAGAACTAAAGCAGATTTCATTGGTTAATCAAAGCTAAATTCTACTGTTCGTATTACCATTACAATTATAGTTACATGCATCACCTTGTAACTGTAACGCTTTGGCACAACCAGAGCATTAAGCAAATATATCTCATTACAGTTACATTACCCCTATAGGGGGATATTGTAACAATGAGATGTTGCTTAGTGAGTATGTGTATTTTGACTGATTAAAGAATTAACTCCTACATTACATTAAAATTAATATTAGAACCATCTAATAAAGGAAGTGTATGCCTGGACCTTTAGGTAACTGTAATAACAACAAGTACCAAATCGAATACGCAAAGCAAGCCTACAAGCTCTGCTTATTGGGAGCTAGAGACCAAGACTTAGCGCATTTCTTTGACGTTCATCGTGATACGATATTTCATTGGGTCAGCTTATATCCCAAGTTCGCTGAGGCTCGTAAACGTGGCAAGTTACAAGCCGATGCAGAAGTTGCTTATCAGCTATTCAAACGCGCTACTGGCGTTACAGTGAAGGAGAAGGTTTTGAGTTCGGGTGAGATTGTTCAATACAGAAGAATTGCCACCTGACGTACGAGCGATGGAGTTCTGGTTACGATGCCGTAGCCGTGAGAACTGGAATGCTAAGCAGGTACTGGAGCTATCAGGGAACCAAGAAAACCCTTTATCATTCATTATGGCTGACATCGCAAGTGACGCAGAGAACGCATCTCCCTGCCGCCAAATTCCCAAAACAACATTTAACATAATGTACGTAATGTGCACTAG